>JAPKBH010000045.1 GCA_028823445.1 Acidimicrobiales bacterium
GAAGAGGTAGCTGAAGAAGTTGCTGAGGAAGCCGCTGAAGAAGTTGCTGAGGAAGCCGCTGAAGAAGTTACTGAGGAAGAGAAATAATGAGTGCTGAAGCGCAAACCGCAGAAGGCGTTTTGGAATACCTCATTAAAGCAATCGTTGAAAGCCCCGATGATGTTCACATCGAAACCAGTGGCGAAGAACGGTGTACCTTCTCGGTAACCGTGGCCGATGGTGACATGGGTCGAGTGATCGGCAAGCGTGGCCGAGTAGCCAACGCTATTCGTACCATTGTTCGTGCCGCAGCCATCCATGACGAGACTGAGATCGACGTCGACTTCGTCGACTGAAAAAATCATGGCTGACCTGGCATCAGGGAAACCTGAGAGGTCAAACTTTTTAGAAGTCGGTCGCATTGACCGGCCTCACGGTTTAACCGGCGAGGTGGTAGTCACCCTCGTTTCTGACCGGCTTGAACGCCTCAACCCGGGGTCAGTTCTTTTTACCCCCCAAAGGCAACTGACGGTGGCGGCTAGCCGCTCCCATCAGCACCGCTACCTGGTTCGCTTCGTCGATGTATCGAGCCGCGAAGATGCTGACGCATTACATGGCAAGGTTCTTTCTGCCCCACCCATCGAAGACCCAGATGGCGACACCTTGTGGATTCATGAAATCATTGGGGCAGAAGTCGTAGACCAACATGGGAAAAATCACGGCCCAGTAGTTGGCGTATTAGCCAACCCAGCCAGCGACCTTTTGGAACTTGCTAACGGGGGTTTAATACCTTTAGTTTTTGCCAGCAACGTTGAACCCAACTCTCGCGTTGAAGTAACTATTCCTGATGGCTTGTTAGAAGACTCAGAAGAAGACCAATGAACCTCCAGATTGAAGTTTTTACCCTCTTTCCCCAAATGATCGACCAATATGTTGATCAAAGTATTTTGGGCAGGGCTACCGAATCTGAACTACTCAAAGTAACTTCGCGAGATTTAAGAGCAGAGGCCAAAGACCCGCATCGCACCGTAGACGACAGTCCATTTGGGGGAGGTGCCGGCATGGTCATGATGCCCGAACCAGTTTTTGCTGCCGTTGAACAAGCCGATCCACCTCGCCCGTTGATCCTATTGGGGCCGGGGGGGCGCACCTTTGATCAATCGGTGGCCGAAGAGTTGGCCGCCCTCGACGGCTTTTCGTTACTTTGTGGCCGCTACGAAGGAGTAGACGAACGTATTCGTACCGACCTCTGCGATGACGAGATTTCTCTGGGCGACTATGTGCTCGCTGGCGGAGAACTCGCCGCCTTAGTCATCATCGAAGCGGTGGCTCGGTTGCGTCCGGGCGTTTTAGGAAATGTTGAATCTTCGCAAGATGAATCATTTAGTACTGGATTGCTGGAATACCCGCACTACACGCGACCTGCTGATTTTCGCGGACTCTTGGTGCCCGAGGTGTTGCGCTCGGGTGATCACGGCCGTGTGGCCCGCTGGCGCAAAGCCCAAGCCCTGAGCCGAACCCTAAGACTTCGCCCGGATCTCATAACCGATCGTGGCGGCCTCAACGATGATGAAAAAAAACTTCTTGAGGAGTTTTCGGCCGAAGAAGGCCAAGAGGGGTGAAAATGCCCTCGCTTCCCCTACACTTCTGAGTCGGCCGAAGAGCGGCCTTTTCTTCTTTTCAAGGAACGAACCATGCAGCCCACCGATCTGGTAGATCAACAAAACCTCCGTGACGATATCCCCGCCTTTTCCCCTGGGGACACCGTCAAAGTGCACGTTCGGGTAACCGAAGGAAACCGCCAACGTATTCAGATGTATGAAGGCGTGGTCATCCGTCGTCAAGGTAGTGGCATTCGCGAAACCTTCACGGTGCGTAAGCTCAGCTTCAGCGTGGGTGTTGAACGTACTTTTCCCGTGCACTCTCCAGTTTTGGAAAAGATTGAAGTGATGACTCATGGCGATGTGCGCCGAGCCAAGCTTTACTACTTGCGTGACCGTGTTGGTAAGCGGGCCAAGGTTAAGGAAAAGCGCGACTGGTAGTGCTGCGGTGACCGTCCTCTTTTGCCGGACTGTCACACCCATTCTTTAAGGTCAGGCCCATGGCCGACCACAAGTCTTCAAAAAGAAAAACTCAAACCGCCGCGCCCCACCTTGCTTTAGGCGAATGGGGCGAAAGGCGAGCCGAACGTTTTTATCGAAACGACGGGTTCCGCATCGTAGAACGAAACTGGCGCTGCCCCGAAGGGGAGATTGATCTTATTCTTGCCAAAGGTAATCTGGTGGTCTTTTGCGAAGTCAAAACTCGCCGCTCGCTTCGTTTTGGGCATCCAGCAGAAGCGGTAGGGGTTCAGCGACAACGCCGGTTACGTAAAGCAGCAATGGTGTGGCGGCAAGGCCCAGGCCGCCGTTGGGCAAAAGGGAACATGCGCTTTGACGTGGTAGCCATTTTGCCTGGACACCTCGAAAGAATCGAAGGAGCGTTCTAGCGCCCGGGGCGCCGGCGTTCCCAGCACCCTCGATGCCAGTGTCGGCGAAGGTCGATGGCTTTGACCGGAACAACTACTACATGGCCGAGCCCGGCCGGTATATCACGATGGCACCCTGGGCAAAGATATTCCTTGGTGGCCTGATAGGGCTGGATAAAGCGAACCTCTAACTCGCCAAGAATTTCTGGGTTTTCCATGCCATCTACCCAAAAAAGACCCAGATCAACAAAACTAAAGCAGCGGCCACCGAGGCCGTCACAAAAATTAAGTCACTGGGCCGAGATCGATGCGGCCGGTTCGGGTTGAATCCCATAAGTGCCAGTATCGTCAGTTCTTGATGAGATCCACCCGTACTCTGAAAAAACTGGCAGCACTTTTTCTTGGTGTGGTTTTGTCGGCAAGTGCTTGTTCTCTTAAAACGCCTGTAGTGCCCGAAGGAGCCGACTCGGTCTTAGAAGAAGGCCGGCAAATTTGGGGGAATGCTTGCGTCACTTGTCATGGGGCGGGCGGCGGTGGTGGTCGCGGCCCAGCACTTAAGGAAAGTGAAAACCGCTACCCCGAAATTGCTGACCAAATACAGGTAGTGAGCGAAGGATTGAACGGTATGCCGTCGTTTGGTAGCCGTTTTTCTGCAGCAGAAATTGAGGCAGTGGTGCGCTACATCCGTGAGGTTATTTAAGAGAAAATGCTGAATTGGGTGGGACTGTCTCACTTGGGGTCTAGTGTCGGAGGTGCGTTCGGAGTCGGCGGCAAATGGCTCCTCCCACGGCTTTAACCAGTTATTGGTTAAAAAACATTTGGGAGCATCATGCTTGCCGCTATTTCTTCAGCCACTCTTTTAGGGGTACGTGGCCACCCCGTAACCGTTGAGGTTCACGTCGCTAACGGGCTCCCTGCTTTTAACGTGGTGGGTTTGCCCGACACTTCTTGTCGTGAAGCTCGAGACCGAGTACGTGCCGCGCTCGAGTCCAGTGGTTTGGCGTGGCCAAATCAGCGCATAACTATCAACTTGGCTCCTACTGGGGTACCTAAAGCCGGGGCGGTGCTTGACCTGGCCATGGCCGTGGGTTTGCTTGTGGCCTGCGGAGAAATCGAACCAGAACTTGTCAAAGGGCTGGCTTTTTTAGGCGAACTGGGTCTCGATGGCTCGCTCCGCCCAGTAGCCGGGGCACTTCCCCTAGTAGACGCTATTGAGGAACCTGGGGTAGTGGTGGCCTTAGGAAACCAAGCAGAGGCCACGGTGGTGGGCCCCGAAATTTTATATTGCGTCCCCGACTTACGGAGTTTGGTTCGGGCCCTGCGAGGTGATGAACCATGGCCCGTAGTGACGTCAATTCCCGAAGAAGAAAGTTTAGAAGACGACCCCGACCTTGCAGAAGTACGAGGGCAGCGAATGGCCAGGTTTGCGCTTGAGGTAGCCGCTGCAGGGGCGCATCACCTCTTGTTGATCGGTCCACCCGGTGCGGGTAAAAGCATGTTGGCTCGTCGCTTGCCAGGCTTATTGCCCGACCTCACCCAAGCAGTAGCCCTTGCTTCTTCACGTATTCGTTCGGCGGCCGGAGAGCCGCTTCCCAACAGTGGATTGCTCCGACGGCCTCCTTGGCGGGCTCCCCATCACGGGGCGTCGGCGGCTGCTTTGGTTGGCGGAGGCAGCATGGTTATGCGACCCGGAGAGGTCAGCTTGGCTCACGGAGGGGTGTTGTTTCTTGACGAGTTGGGGGAGTTCGCTCCCAGCGTGCTCGACACCCTGCGCCAGCCGTTAGAAGACGGCACGGTACGAGTGAGCAGAGCTTTTGGTAGCGCAGAGTTTCCGGCGCAGGTGTTGTTAGTGGCAGCCATGAACCCTTGCCCCTGCGGTGGCTCGGGGGCACCTGGTGGGTGCCGCTGCCCGGAATCTACCCGAGCACGGTATGCCCGTCGTGTTTCTGGCCCGTTGCTGGATCGTTTTGACTTGCGAGTAGATGTGCAGCGTCCTAACCCATTGGATCTCTTGAGTGGTGATCCAGGCGAAAGTTCTGAACAAGTGGCTGAGCGGGTGATTTCGGCTCGCCTTCGAGCGGAAGAGCGTGGGGTGGTGGCTAACGCTGAACTGTCCCCGGCCATGGTTGAACAAGCGGCGGCCTTAACTGAAGAAGCAACCCAGTTGCTCAAAGCAGCGCTTTATGCCGGCACCTTAAGCGCCCGAGGTCTTCATCGGGTTCGTAAAGTGGCGTTAACTATTGGCGACCTCAGCGGGCACCAAGGCCCTTTGAACGCTGACCTCATTGATACTGCGTTAAGCCTGCGCATCGACCCGTTTCACCCGGTGGGCCATGCCGTCGGATAGTCCGCTCCCCGACGAAGCGTGGCTCAACGCCTTAAGCAGCCTGCCCGATATGGGTCCGGCTCGCTTGCGGGCGTTGCTGGCCGATCGGCAACCAGAACAAGCCTGGAAGGTCTGCCTGCAAGGTAAGCCGCTGCCCGAGGTAGAAGCAGTGGTAGGGGGCCGGTTGCTGGCCCTTACTGCGGCCTGGGCTAAGGCTGCTGGCCAACTTTCCGTTGGTGAGTTGTGGTCACAACTCACCAACCACGGGGTGCAGGTGATTGGTCGGGGGCATGCGGAGTACCCCGCTTGCTTGCGTGATGACCCCGACCCACCGTTGGTGATCTTTGCTCAGGGAGACCTTCAGGCTTTGGCTCCCGCTCCTCGGGTGGCCATAGTGGGCACCCGCCGATGCACTCGCTACGGCACCGAAGTTGCCTATGAACTAGGCAAGACCTTGACCGCTGCGGGAGTTAGCGTGGTTTCTGGGTTGGCGTTAGGTATTGATGCTGCGGCCCACGCCGGTGCATTGGCTGTCAAGGCTGAGGGCCAACCCCCGGTTGCCGTGGTGGCGACGGGGCTTGACGTGATTTATCCAAAAACTAATCGTGCCCTCTGGCGTCAAATTGCTGAGCGTGGCCTTTTGGTTTCGGAATGCCCATTAGGCACTACCCCCGCTCCGTGGCGTTTTCCGGCTCGTAATCGCATTATTGCCGGCCTCGCCGATGCTGTAGTGGTGGTTGAGTCACACGAAAAAGGTGGGTCGCTTTACACCGTTGATGCGGCTATCGAACGACAGCGCCCGGTGTTCGCTATCCCCGGCCCTATACGCAGTCCTGCATCAAGAGGCACTAATCAACTTTTGGCCGATGGAGCGATCCCCCTTTGCCAAGTGAGTGACTTGTTAGAACAACTTCCGCAGGGCGGCCTTTTCATTGATGAGCCACCGCCTCCTCCGGTTAGAGCTTTGCTGGCCCCCCAACAAGAACAAGTGCTTGAAGCCATGGGATGGGAACCAGTATCGCTAAATGCCTTGGCCGACTGTTGCGGGCTTTCCCCGGTAGATCTTTCTGCCGCTTTAAGTGCACTGGTCAGGTCAGGTTGGGTGACCGTTGAACGAGGTTTCTACGAACGAATGTCTAACACGACGTGAAAATACTTTTTTCCTTCCCCTTTAATTTAAAAAAATCGGGAGGCGCTATGCGGCGTTTTGTTCTATTTATTTCACCAACGGTATTTTTAATCTGGGCTCTTTTAGCTGGCCTTGTTGCTCCGGCGGCGGCCATGGACGGGCTGCCTTGGCCCCCGGGAATTTCCGCTTCACCAGCCGCTACTACAACCACCACCGTGGCCCCGGTCACCATCTTTCCCGAAGAAGGAACGTACGCTCCACCTGTTTCGGGGCCAGTGGTAGATGGATTTCGGTTACCGGAACGACCGTGGCTGCCCGGAAACCGAGGGTTAGAGTACGCCACGTTTCCCGGTGAAGAAGTGCACGCCGCCGCCGATGGAGAAGTTATTTTTGCCGGTCAGGTAGGGGGCAGCCTGCATGTCACTGTTTTGCATCCCGATGGCTTGCGTACCAGTTATTCGTTTCTTGCTTCTCTGCAGGTCACAGAAGGCCAGGCGGTGCGCACAGGAGCGATTCTTGGTGAAGCGGCTGAACGCTTGCATTTTGGGGTAAGGGACCCCCATGGTCGCTACCTTGACCCGTCGCTTGTGGTGGGTCGTCAACCAGCTTTGCGGGCGCAACTTACTCCGCATGTAGATTCGTCGGTCGATGCAGCGGCCCGAGAAGCGCGACGCCGTACCGAACGTTCATTTTTTGGCCGGTTGGCGGATGCCGCCGGGGCGGCCGCCGGCTGGGTCGAAGGCCAAGCAGGGGGAACGGTCGAAGCGGTGGTGAGCACGGCGGCGATGACCGTTTCACTAGGTGAATGGATGATTAAACAGCCTGTATCAACGGCTATTGCGTGGACAAACTTTGGTGTTGATTTGTTTGTGGCGGTCAAAGGCCCCGCTGATTGCACCGCCGCCGACGTTCAGGTTGGAGCGCCTAGCGGCGACCGGGTGGCCATTATGGTTCCGGGCCTAAACCAAACATCGTTTGGTGGCCCACCGTCATTGCTAAACACCGAAGCGCTCGGTTTGGCCTCGTCGGATGTTGTGCGTTTTTCTTATGCTGGTGGCCGGGCCCCCGCCGTGGGGCTTGACGGTGCCGTGACTTGGGACGACCCTTTGCTGGTGACCACCCACGACAACTCCGCTCCCAATCAAGCGGTTCAGCGAAGCGGAGAAATGCTCGCTGGACTTATTTTTAACGTGTCGCTCCTGCGCCCTGACGCCACCATAGAGATTTATGGCCACTCTTTGGGTGGCCTGGTTGCCATAGCAGCCCTCAATCAGTTGCAAGAACAAGGGTCGCTTCCCAATGTGCGGTTGGTTACTTTGGCTACCCCTCACCGGGGGTCCACTTTGGCGCAAGTCGGGGATGCTTTTTCTTTGTTGCCTGAGACCGACATGGTTGGGGAGGTTCTTGGTCTTCCTGCGCTGGGTGAGCCGGTGCTGTGGGGTCTAGCCCGAGGAAACGCACAAAAAATACCCTCGGAAGTTCCGGCGCTTTCGTTGGCTGCGACAACAGATTTGATGGTTCCGCCGGCCCAAAGTGTTTTGGAAGGTGGCCGGTCGGCCATCATTTTGGTAGATAGTTTGCGCCCACACGAGGCAATCACTGAAGCGCCAGCAGCCACTCGAGAGATCTCACTTTTTTTAGCCGACCAACCGGCCGCTTGCAAAATTGCCGCCCGCCGGGTTTTCGAAACGGTGCTTCCTTTTGTCTTTGACCGCATACATAACGTAATTACCGGCGGGGGAATCCTAGAAGCAGTGCAGTGAAACCTGCCACCGTTGCCTCTGAGAGCCGGTACACTTGTCAGTCGGTTTGGAACACCCGTTTCGAACAAACTAAAACACCTCGGACCACCCACGGTCGCTTAACGGCGCCGGATCGAGGCGAGTAGAACCGTTGGGGAAGGAAGCACGACATGGCAGTCGTAAGCATGAAACAGTTGTTGGAGGCCGGCGTTCACTTCGGTCATCAAACCAGTCGTTGGAACCCGAAAATGCAGCGGTTCATTCACGGCGAACGTTCAGGAATTTACATCCTTGACCTTCAACAAAGCTTGGAGCGCATCGAAAAGGCCTACGGATTTACCCGAGACCTGGTAGCTAACGGTGGCCGAGTTCTTTTTGTGGGCACCAAACGCCAAGCCCAAGACCCCATTCGCTCCTACGCCGAAAAATGCGGTATGCCTTACGTCAACCAACGTTGGTTGGGTGGCATGTTAACCAACTTCCAAACCATCTCTAAGCGAGTGGCAAAAATGCAGGAGTACCAGCGCATGCGCAGCTCCGGCGAATTCGAAGCCATGATCAAAAAAGAAGCGTTGATGCTTTCTCGTGAGTTGGAAAAACTTGAACGAAACTTGGGTGGCATCAGCAACATGGAGCGACTCCCCGACGCCATCTTCGTTTTGGACACCGTAAAAGAACACATTGCGGTTACCGAAGCAAACAAATTGGGCATCCCGGTTATTGCAGTATTGGATACCGACTGTGATCCTGACGTTATTGATTTCCCTATTCCTGGCAACGATGACGCCATCCGGGCCAGCCGCTTGTTGTGCCGAGTGATTTCAGATGCCATCGAAGAAGGCCGATACATCGCCAACGCTCGCCAACAGAGCAAAGATGACGGCCCTTCGCTAGATGCTGAAGACAAAGAAGCCGAACAGGCTGTGGCCCGCGCTGAAGCAGCCGTCGACGCCGCTGAGCGTGAGGCCCGAGTAGCTACCGCCGCTGAGGAAGTTCCGGCTGAAGCAGTAACTGAGGAGGCTCCGGCCGCTGAGGAAGTTCCGGCTGAAGTAGTAACTGAGGAGGCTCCGGCCGCTGAGGAAGTTCCGGCTGAAGTAGTAACTGAGGAGGCTCCGGCCGCTGAGGAAG
>JAPKBH010000046.1 GCA_028823445.1 Acidimicrobiales bacterium
AACGTCGTGAGACAGTTCGGTCCCTATCCTCTGCAGCCGGAGGAGATTTGAGAAATGCTGTCCCTAGTACGAGAGGACCGGGATGGACGTAGCTCTCGTGTGCCAGTTGTTCCGCCAGGAGCATGGCTGGTTGGCGACCTACGGAAGGGATAACCGCTGAAAGCATCTAAGTGGGAAGCCTGTTTCAAGATGAGATCTCCCACCGGGAAACCGGGTAAGGCCCGTGGCAGACCACCACGTTGATAGGCCGGAGGTGTAAGCACAGTAATGTGTTCAGCCGACCGGTACTAATCGGCCGAGGGCTTGGTTATTACATCAACTTTCGAGGTTGATGCTCGTGTTCGCTGTGGAGTACTTAGAGGGGATACCTCTATTGAAAATTGATCGAGCTCTCGTTGTTTTGCAACGAGGGCACAAAGGATTTCGGTGGCGATGGCGGCGGGGACACACCCGTTCCCATTCCGAACACGGCAGTTAAGCCCGCCAGCGCCGATGGTACTTGGGTTGAGAAACCCTGGGAGAGTAGGACGTCGCCGGATTAATCTAAAGCAACTAGCAGGGCCCTCGGGTCCTGCTAGTTCGCGTTACGGGGTCTTTGCGTTGCCCAACTCTCGATAACGCAAAACCAACTACCCTCACTCAACCTCTTAAGAGCCCTTATTCATTCCTGCTTCTCACTTCGGCGTGGTCACGTGGGGTCAGACCCCACGTGTCTTGGTTTCTAGAGGGGGGGGTTGTTACGGTTTTGGCGGTGACACCTGACCAGAGTAGTCGCAGTGCTCCTTCAGCGCGGTAGATTTACGATCTATGTCTTCTTCCTCTGACCGATCTGGTCGTTCTGATGATCGCCGTTCTGGCGGGGGTCGAGACAACGACCGTGATGCTGGGCGAAACGACCGTCCTGGTGGCAAAGGCGGTAGTCGAGACAATGACCGTTCGTCACGTGACGCCCGCTCTGATAAGCGATCAGATAACCGTGGCCGCTCCGATGAGCGAAATCGTTCTGGCGGGGGTCGAGACAACGACCGTGATGCTGGGCGAAACGACCGTGATGCTGGGCGAAGTGCAGTAGATCGTCGACGCACCGAACGAGAGGGCGAACCGAGAGAAGACCGCCGCCGGGTTCGTGAACCGTATAAAGTTGGGCCTAAATCTTGGGGCGGAGTTGCTCGACGCGGAGCCGGCTGGCTAGAACGAGCGGAAAGCGAAGATAGCCCAGAGCGCAAAGAACGCACCGCTAATCGGCGCCCGAAAAAAGATGAAGAAGAAGAAAACCCCAACTGGGATCGAGTAAAAGAAGAAGCAGAGGCTGCAGTTTCTAAAGTAAAGAAACCGATCCGCCGACCCCACCGAACAGTGGTGGTTAAACGCGGCCCCTTGCCTGAAGCCCCTCGCCGGCTACCAGAGGGCGACACCATGTTGGTGCGTTTGTTAGGCGATAAGGCAGGCCGCCGAGCCGCTAAGCGTTTACGGGATGCCGGGGAAGCTTTTCAAGAAGAACGTTTTGTCGATGCCCGCCGTACTTTGTATTCGCTTGAAGAACGAGCCCCTGATGTTGCCGAAGTGGTCGAAATGTCGGGATTAATCCTGTACCGCCTGGGTCGTTGGCGTGAAGCAGCGAAAAAAATGGAACGCTTCCGTGAACTAACTGGCAGCACCGAGCAACACCCCGTGCTGGCCGACTGTTACCGAGCCTTGGGTTGGTGGGCTGACGTCGACGAACTATGGATAGAACTTCGTGACGCTTCGCCGTCGGCGGCTTTAGTTACTGAAGGCCGATTGGTGGCTGCCGGCACCTTGGCCGATCAAGGCAAACTCAAAGAAGCAGTCGCTCTCATGGAAAAAGGGTGGAGCTTTCCTAAGCGGGCCCGTGAACACCATCTGCGCCGGGCTTACGCCTTGGCTGACCTTTACGAACAATCTGCTTCAATACCTCGAGCCCGTGATCTTTTTGTGTGGGTGCAACGCTCCGCACCAGGTTTTGCCGATGTTGACCAACGCCTCAAGGCATTGCGTTAAAGACGGTCGTTTTTCACAAAAGTGGTTTGTCCGAGGCGCGCGCCGTCTAGGGTGAATGCATCGCAGGAAAGAACCTGTGACGATGAGCGCATAGCTCACCTCAAACGATTTCAAGGAGTTCCTCAGTGGATACCGCTTCTCTGTTAGGCGACAACGCCGCCTACCTTTTGGATCACGTGGCCACCGGCATCAAAGCCGCTGACCTCACCCAACCCGGTCCCGATTACGTCAGCGAAGCGTTCGGGCCTTCGGACCGCTCACCGCAGGTCATGCGTAACTTGCAGTCGCTTTACGATCATGGCCGTTTGGGCGGGTCTGGTTACGTTTCGATCCTTCCCGTTGACCAAGGTATTGAGCATTCAGCGGCAGCCTCTTTTGCCCCGAACCCCGAATACTTCGACCCCGCCAATATCGTTGAGCTAGCCATTGATGGCGGTTGTAACGCCGTGGCTTCTACCTACGGGGTGTTGGCTTCGGTGTCTCGCCGCTACGCCCACCGCATCCCGTTCATCGTAAAAATCAACCACAACGAAATGTTGACCTACCCCAACAAGTTTGATCAGGTCATGTACGGCTCAGTCGACCAAGCCTTTGACCTTGGAGCCGCCGGCGTGGGGGCCACCATTTACTTTGGTTCCGACGAAGCAACCCGCCAGATTCAAGAGGTAAGCGAAGCTTTCGCCCGAGCCCACGAACTAGGTATGTTCACTGTGTTGTGGTGCTACTTGCGTAACTCAGGTTTCAAAGTTGACGGAGTGGACTACCACGCCTCAGCTGACCTGACCGCCCAAGCCAACCACCTTGGGGTAACCATCGAAGCGGACATCATCAAACAAAAACTGCCCGAAAACAACGGTGGCTACAACGCAATCGACGGTTTTGGTAAAACCCATGCTGCGGTATACAGCGACCTCACCACCGACCACCCGATTGACCTTTGTCGCTGGCAGGTAGCGAACTGCTACATGGGGCGCATTGGTTTGATCAACAGTGGGGGAGCGTCCTCCGGAGCCAGCGACCTGGCCGAAGCGGTAACCACCGCCGTGGTAAACAAGCGAGCAGGCGGCACCGGTTTGATCAGCGGGCGTAAAGCGTTCCAACGGCCTCGAGCGGAAGGCGTGGAGTTGCTCAACGCTATTCAAGACGTCTATTTGGACGATTCAATCACCCTGGCTTAGGCAAAGATCTTTTGGGGTGTGACCTAAAAGGCAGAACTTTGTTCCGCTATGGTCACCCCTTGTCGTTGACGGGGTTATGGTGGCGGCGTTCGTTAACTAATGATTCAAAAGACTTCCAGCAACGAAGCTGGATATGGAGGAAATAACGTGACCGAAACGGCAACGGAGCCGACGATTCCTGCAGTTGACCGGGTAATCATTCGCTTCGCCGGCGACTCTGGCGACGGAATGCAACTTACCGGTGATCGGTTCACTAGCGCGAGCGCTATGCACGGCAACGATCTGGCAACTTTCCCTGACTACCCAGCGGAGATTCGCGCCCCGGCCGGCACTTTGGCTGGCGTTTCGGCTTTCCAAGTGCAAATTTCTGATCATGACATCATGACCCCTGGGGATGCACCAGATGTTTTAGTGGCCATGAACCCCGCGGCCCTGAAGTCTGACTTGGATCGTTTGGCCTCGGGCGGCACGGTGATCATTAATCGCGACACTTTTGAGGAACGTAACCTTGCCAAAGCGGGCTACGACTACAACCCCCTCGAAAAAGGCGACGACCTAAAGGGTTTTCGGGTCATTTCGGTACCCATGACCTCGTTGACCAAAGAGGCTTGCAAAGAACTCGGGGTAAAACCTCGTGATGCTGACCGTTCGAAAAACTTTTTTGCTCTGGGCTTAGTTTCTTGGATGTACAGCCGACCGGTAAAGCCCACCATGGACTGGATCGATGCTAAGTTTGGTGGTCGTGATTTGGTGGTGGCTGCCAATAAAGCTGCTTTTGGGGCAGGCCATATTTATGGTGAAACAGCCGAACTGGGCGATCAGCGGGTGATTGTAAAAGCGGCACCGTTGGAGTCTGGTACGTACACCAATGTCAATGGAAACACCGCTCTTGCGTGGGGTTTGATAGCTGGTGGCCAACTCTCTGGACTTCCTATTTTCTTAGGGTCGTACCCCATTACTCCGGCCACTGACATCTTGCACGAGTTAGCCAAACACAAAGCTTTTGGGGTTACTACTTTCCAGGCAGAAGACGAAATTGCTGCTATTGGTTCTGCCTTGGGAGCTTCTTACGGAGGCCACCTGGGGGTTACCTCGACCAGCGGGCCGGGTGTGGCCTTAAAAGGTGAGACCTTAGGGCTTGCGGTGTCGTTGGAACTTCCATTAATTGTAATCAATATCCAACGCGGTGGCCCATCAACGGGTTTACCCACTAAAACAGAGGCCGCTGACCTCTTGATGGCCATGTATGGGCGTCATGGAGAGTCACCGATGCCTATCTTGGCACCCCGTACCTCGGTGGATTGTTTTGATGTTGCTATCGAGGCTTGTCGTATTGCCTTGGAGCACCGAACCCCAGTCATGGTGCTTTCTGACGGCTATTTGGCTAACGGGACCGAACCTTGGCGGTTACCTGATGTTGATTCTTTGCCCCCTATTAAGGTCACCTACACCACAGAATTTAACCATAAAAATGCTGATGGCGAAGATGAATATTGGCCGTACCTGCGAGATGAAAATTTGGTCCGCTCAATGGCCATTCCCGGCACTCCAGACTTGATGCACCGCATTGGTGGCATTGAAAAAGAGGATGGCTCGGGAAACATCAGCTACGACCCAACAAACCACGCCAAAATGGTAGAGATTCGTGCCGAACGAATTCAACGCATTAAAGTCCCCGATTTAGAAGTAGTTGGTGACCCAGATGCTGATGTATTAATTTTGGGTTGGGGTTCAACTTGGGGGGCTATCACCAGCGCCTTGGGCCGTTTGCGTAAAGATGGTCACCGAATCGCTCATGCTCACCTCACACACTTAAATCCATTCCCGGCGAACCTGGGCGAGGTGCTGCAAAACCGTACCCACGTGATTATCCCAGAAATGAACTTGGGGCAACTCGCTACCTTGATTCGGGCGGAGTTTTTAGTGGATGCGAAGTCCGTTAGTAAAGTTTCTGGCCAGCCGTTCACCGCTGGTGAACTCGAAACAAAAATTGTCGAAATGACCACCGGAGAGGCCCAGCAATGACCGCCATCATGGACAACGAGGTTGTTCCAGAAACTAAACGTGCGGACTGGCAAAGCGACCAAGAGGTACGTTGGTGCCCAGGGTGCGGGGATTATTCGATCCTCACCGCCTTACAGTTGCTGATGCCTGATCTTGGAGTGCGTCGAGAGAACACGGTTTTTGTTTCGGGTATCGGGTGTGCTGCTCGCTTGCCTTATTACATGAATACCTATGGCATGCACAGCATCCATGGCCGGGCGCCCGCTATTGCTACGGGTTTAGCCATGGCCCGTCCCGACCTTGACGTGTGGGTTATTGGCGGCGATGGCGACATGCTTTCTATCGGCGGAAACCATTTGATTCACGCCTTGCGACGGAACATCAACGTCAATATCTTGTTGTTGAATAACCAGATTTACGGCTTGACCAAAGGCCAGTTTTCGCCCACTAGCGAAGCCGGCAAGGTGACGAAATCGTCTCCGGCTGGTTTGATCGCTGAGCCCTTTAACCCGGTGAGTTTGGCTTTGGGTGCAGAAGCAAGTTTTGTGGCACGCACCCATGACCTGGATCGCAAGCATATGCAAGAAATGTTTCGCCGGGCTTATGAACATGACGGCGCTTCGCTGGTTGAGGTGTATCAAAACTGCAACGTGTTCAACGATGGGGCATTTAGCACCATTACCAAAAAAGATGTTCGTGACGACATGCTCATTGACTTGCGGCATGGTGAGCGCATCCAATTTGGTAGTGAAGGCCAGTACGGCGTGGTGCGGCGTGATGGTGGGGTAGAGATTGCTAATGTTGCTGACGTGGGCCTCGAGGCTCTTTTGGTACATGACGAAACCCGACAAGACCCATCAACGGCTTTTGCTTTGTCTCGTTTAGCTGCTGGCCCTACCACCCCTACACCGATTGGCGTATTTCGGGCTGCTCATCGGGTGGAATATGGTTCGGCTATGGCTTCTCAAGTAGCTGAAGTTGCTGCCGAGAGTGGCAAAGGCGACATTGCCTCTTTGTTGCGCTCGCAACCCACTTGGGAAGTTTGATTCTCCACATTTATGGGTTGGGCTTTAGATCTTGACGGAGTGGTGTGGTTGGGTACCGACCGCATCCCCGGGGTAGGTGAAGCAGTAACCAAATTACAGGATGCTGGTGAAACGGTGTTGTTTGTTACTAACAACTCGGGTAGTCGGATCGTTGATTTAGAGGCCCGCTTAGCTCACCACGGCATTGATGCTCGGGGCGGAGTCATTTCGTCGGCTATGGCGGTGGCACAAATGGTTGAACCCGGTGAACGCATTATGGGGATGTGCGGCCCGGGTTGCCGTGAAGAACTTGAAGCTAAAGGGGCTGTCATGGTTGATGACGGTCCGGTAGACACCGTGGTGGTGGGTTTTCATGAGCATTTTGATTACTGGGGACTTTCTGCAGGCATTCGTGCAGTTTTAGGAGGGGCAAGGCTTTTGGCTACTAATACCGATGTGACCTACCCCGCCGAAGATGGTATTCGTGCCGGTGCGGGCAGTATCGTGGCCGCTTTGGAAGCCGCTACTGGCGCGATCCCCGAGGTGGCTGGCAAGCCTCATCAAGCGATTTGTGATTTGGTTCTTGAGGCCGCTGGCCCAGACGGCATTGTGGTAGGGGACCGCCCGGACACCGATGGTTTGTTGGCGCAAGCCTTGAACTGGAAGTTTGCTTTGGTGCTGAGCGGGGTAACCACCGAGGCGCATTTGCCGGTGAGCCCGCAACCCGACACCGTGCACGCCGATTTGCCGGCTTTGGTTGAGGAGTATTTGCAGTGACCCGTCGCCGTCTGGACCAGGAAATGGTGCGGCGTCGGCTTGCCGAAAGTCTTGATCAAGCGGCAGAGTTCATTGAGGCGGGCCGGGTAACGGTCGATGGCGCTCCTGCAGATAAACCCACCCGGTTGGTGGAGGCCGCTCAAGCAGTGGTGGTCATGGACCCGCCACCTAAGTTTGTTAGTCGAGGTGGCCTTAAACTCGAAGCAGCTCTGGCTGAGTTCGCTCTTGACCCGACTGGACTACGAGCCATCGACGCTGGTTCTAGCACCGGCGGGTTTACCGACTGTTTGTTGCAGCACGGGGCCGCTACGGTCACCGCTCTCGATGTGGGTCGTGGCCAGTTGCATCAACGTTTGCGCACCGATGAGCGGGTCACGGTTTGTGAACAAACCAATATTCGTCACGCTGACCCGGTGGCCTTGGGGGCACCCTTTGACCTGCTGGTGACCGACCTTTCGTTCATTTCGCTGCGTACCGTCATGAGCCATTTGGTTGCTTTGGTGGCCGCTGAGGCATCGTTGGTCATGCTGGTGAAGCCACAATTTGAGGCCAACAAAGCTCAGGTAGACCTCGGAAAAGGGGTAATAACCGACCCAGAGGTCTGGCGGGAAGTACTCAATCAGGTCGAAACGTCGGTTCGGGGCGCTGGAGCGGCCATCATGGGGGGCATGGTGTCACCAATAACCGGCGCAGAGGGAAACGTAGAGTTTTTGATCCACGTAATAAAAGGTGGCGCCGCGTCTTCGTTTGATGCACAAACTTTGGTAACAGAAGCGGCGAGTCGCTAATGGCTGTAGTGGGGTTGGTGGTGCACGAACACCGCAACGAAGCCATTGACCAGGCCGCCGGTTTAGCCAGTTGGTTAACTAGCGAAGGCCACGAGGTGCGCCACCCGTTAAACGGCGACAACGTCGAAGGCTTAGCTTTGGTGGTCAGTTTGGGCGGCGACGGGTCAATTTTGCGGGCCGTAGATTTACTCAAGGGCGCCCCGGTGCCGGTGCTGGGGGTCAATTTTGGCCAGTTGGGTTATTTGACGGCGTGCGAACCAGACCAGGTGCAAGAGGCGATCAGCAAGGCGTTGAGCGGCGATTGTCGGTTAGAAGACCGCATGATGCTTTGCGTTGAGGTGCAAAACGCTGAAGGCGTGGTGCTGGCTACCGATCATGCACTTAATGAGGTGGTGGTAGAACGCCACGGGCCGACTATTCGGGTGGGGGTATCACTAGATGGCGAGTTCTTTACTTCGTATGCCGCCGATGGGTTAATTGTGGCCACCCCTACTGGGTCCACTGCTTATGCTTTTTCGGCTCAGGGACCCATTGTGGATGCCACGCATCGTTCGCTGCAGGTCACCCCGGTGTCGGCTCATATGTTGTTTCACCGCACGATGGTGTTGGCACCGGAGACGCAGGTTCGTTTAGAGGTTTTGGGGGACCGGCCGGCGGCTTGCAACGTGGATGGCCGTGAGCAAGCGATGCTTAGTGAAGGCGACCAGGTGCTGGTAACCGCCTCAGATCGGGTGGCCCGTTTGGTGACCTTCGGGCAGCACCATTT
>JAPKBH010000047.1 GCA_028823445.1 Acidimicrobiales bacterium
GAACGACTTATCGTCAACTTGACCCACATCGGTAACCAAACCAATGCAGTGATCGCCGGCAGCTTCTTCGTCTTCACCGTAAACGCCATCTTCAATGTCGTCGTAGGTCAAAGAGAAAGAGTCGGTGAAGTACTTAGCAGCCAAGTTTTCCAAGGTGCCGTCGGCAATCATGGATTCCAAAGCGGCATCAAAGGCGGCAACAAGGTCGCTGCCCTTAGGGAAAATGAATGCCAATGGGTCGGCGGCCAAAACTTCGTCAACTAATTCAACGTCGTCTGGGTTTTCGCCTTGGTAACCGTTACCGGCTACGTCATCCATGATTACGGCACACACGTCACCAGAGATTAGTGCTTGTACAGCAAAGCCAAATTGTTCGAAGGCCACCACGCGGTTTTCGCCAACAACTTCAACGGCTACGTCGTAGTTGGTGGTACCGGTTTGTGAACCTACGTTGCAGTCAGAAGCAGCAAGGTCGGCTTTCGAAGTGATTTCGGTGCTGCCCTTGGCGACCAAAATCTTTTGGTCGGTGCTGATGTAGCTAATGGAGTAGTCCACTACTTGAGCGCGTTCTTCGGTAATTGAAATACCGTCGGCGGCCAAGTCGAAGAGGCCTTCAGAAACAGCAATAATCATGCCGTCCCAAGCGAACTCCTGGTAGTCGGGAGTGCAGTTAATACGAGCACAAATTTCATCAATTGCGTCGTAATCCCAACCACCGGCTTCGCCAGTTGTGGCATCAATGTAGTTGAAGGGAAGATAAGCGTTTTCAATAGCCACGGTAACCGTACGGCCACCAAGGTCAGGAAGGCCGCTTTCGGCTTCAGTAGTTTCCGGCGCATCATCAGAAGCAACCGTGGTGGGTGCTGCCGTGGTGGCTGGGGTGCTGGTGTCATCGCTTCCGCACGCTGTAGCTAGCAAGGCAAAGCCCAACAGCACAGCAAGCAGACGCATCATTTTCTTACTCATGAATCCCTCCGGATCCTAATAGGTGACTGAGACAGGCTTTCTTGTGAATAGCCTGGATTAGAAGGATAACGATACCGGAAAGAGCCACTTTTCGCATTTTAAGAAGGATATCTCTTGAAGGTGCGGCGCGAAATGCTGCGTCCACTAGTCTTGCCTCAATGAAACGTACGAGATATTTGGCCGACACCGTGGTGACCTGCGATGAACAGGAAACAGTTTTTTCACCCGGTTGCTTGGACATTGAAGAAAATAAGATCGTGTGGGTGGGGTCACCAGAAAACGCCCCTGATGTTTTAGATCTAGAACTAAAAAAACTCGGCGGACTATTGATGCCGGGCCTGGTTAATGCTCATGCGCATACGCCAATGACGTTAGTGCGAGGAGCAGGTGACGGTTTACCCCTGTGGCGGTGGCTTACCGAAGCCATGTGGCCCCGTGAAGGGCACATGACGCCCGAAGACGTGTGGTGGGGGATGACTCTTGGTTCGGCAGAAATGCTTAAAGCAGGGGTCACTACCAGTTGTGAAATGTATTTACATGAAGAAGCGTTGGTGGACGCCGCGCAGGCATCTGGCGCACGTTTGGTTATGACCCCCGGTGTGGTGTCGGCCTTGCACCCTGACAACTCAGGCCCCCAACGAGGCCAAGAAATTTCCGACTTTTACACCCAGCACCATGATCCGTTGGGCCGTATCACCATAGGCGTGGGGCCGCATTCCGCTTACGATCTTGGGGTAGAGCGAGTAGTTGAGTTAGCTGGGTTGGCTCGTGATCTGAACACCGTACTGCATATTCACTTGGCGGAAACCGCTCAAGAAAGTGAAGACCTCGAACAACGCTATGGCCAAAGCGTGGTCCGCACTTTGGCCGGCCACGGGGTATTTGACGGCCAAGTGTTGGCCGCCCATTGCGTTTGGGTAGATGATCAAGACATCAAAATTTTGGCTGACCATAAAGTAGCGGTAGCGCATTGCCCGCTTTCTAATATGAAACTAGGCTCTGGCATTGCCCCCTTGGTCGCTCTTCGCCAAGCTGGGGTAACGGTGGCCTTAGGCACCGACGGGCCGGCATCGAACGACACGCTTGATCTCTGGGAAGAAGTAAAGATTGCCCCGTTTTTGGCTCGCGTGGCAGGCTTAGATGCCACGTTGCTCAATCCGCAAGAAACTTTGTCTATGGCCACCCGAGAAAGTGCCCAAGCGGTGGGGCTACCCTCGGTGGGGAGCTTGGCCTCGGGCATGACAGCCGATTTTATTCGCCTCGACTTGGAGCACCCAGCGTTTGTGCCGGTTACCGAGACGGCGGAGTTGATGGCTCACGTGGCCTGGTCGGGGTCAAGCCGATCGGTGACTGATGTGTGGGTAGATGGTCAACCGGTAGTAGCTAACGGTCAGGTGCTTACCGTTGATGAAGAAAAGGCTCGTTTTGAGGTACAGCACCGAGCGCAACGATTGGCGGCCTCGTGAAGCAAAGCCTCACTGCGGATGCGGTAGCTGGTGCCTTGGGCTTGGTCCCCCTTCCCGAAGAAGGCGGTCGTTGGAAACAAACACTGCTTGATGAGCGCTCTAGCGCTATTTATTACTTGTTAAGCCAAGGCGATTTTTCAGCATTGCATCGTTTGGATAATGATGAGGTGTACCACTATTACGCAGGAGCGCCGGCGCAAATGTTACTCCTTTTTCCCGACGGAACGAGCGGAGAGCCAGTCTTAGGAGCCGATTTGTTAGCCGGTCAACAACCACAACTGGTGGTTCCCGCCGGGGTATGGCAGGGGTCATCTACCCAAGGCGACTGGACCTTGCTGGGCACCACTATGGCTCCGCCTTACACCGATGAGGGTTTTACCCTTGGTGATACCAGTCAACTTATTTCTGGCTGGCCTCAAGCCGACGAACGAATTAAACAACTCACCCGAAAATAGTTTTACCAAGTAGGTCGAGTGAGAACGCCGCCGTCTACCACGAGATCGGTGCCGGTAACCCATCCCGCTTGAGGCGACGCCAAAAAGGCCACGGCTTCGGCCACATCTTGTGGGGTGCCCAGACGACGCAGGGGAGCAGCGGCCTCCCAGCGAGCCACCCCCTCGGGCCAACGCTGGGCCAACGTCCCGTCATCAATGAGCCCCGGCGAGACCGAGTTAACACGAATATTTTTTGCGCCTAGCTCAAGGGCCGCTGAGCGAGTGGCCATCAACAGCCCAGCTTTGCTGGCTGCATAATGAGCGTGGCCTTCGGCGGGTTGGTGGCCTTCTATAGAGGCAATGTTCACCACGGCCCCGCCATCTTGTTGAGCCATGAGGGGGGCGACGGCTCGGGTGAGCAGGTGAGCGGCTCGCAGGTTGGTGGCCAAGAGGGCATCCCACCGGTCAGCATCAAGATCGGTCCACGGCGTAACGGTTTGCAAGGCGGCGTTGTTGACCAAAATTGTTGGTGGCCCTGCTGCTTGTATTGTTTCGGCGACCAAAGCCTCGATGCTCTCTGGGCAAGAAAGGTCTGCTGTTAACATCGGTGCACCGATTTTTTTAGCTAAAGCAGCGGCTCGGTCGGTTTTGTTATGGACAGCCAGCACTACTCGAGCACCACCTTGATGAAGCCGTTCGGCAATAGCGGCACCAATGGCACCGTTGCTGCCAGTAATCAGGGCTGTTTGCTGATCAAATATATGCTTCACAAGTGCTACCAATTGTTGGGGGATAAGAGCAAAGAGTCGGTTACGGTATTTATTCTTGTTTCTCTATACCTTGAGGGTACCCAAATGACCGACACAGTTCAGAACCCGTTTACCGTGGACTATGTGGATGGGGTAGTAATCCTGCTAGATCAAGCGGCATTGCCTGCCAAAGAAGAACATATTCACTGCACAAATTGGCAACGGGTGGCAAAAGCAATAGCCGACCTTGAGGTACGAGGAGCACCCGCTATTGGGGTGGCGGCCGCTTTTGGTATGGCGCTGGCTGCAGAAACATCAACGGCTGTGTCGGGTGAAGACTTATTAGCGGAACTCGCCGAAGTAGGGGAGGCACTCAACGCCACCCGGCCCACGGCGGTCAATTTGGCGTGGGCTCTTGAAGTGGTGCTACGAGAAGCCCACCAAGCACCCCGAGAACGCTCCTCCGTGGTGGATGCGGTGGTGTCTTGTGCTCGACGGCTTCATGCAGAAGACTTGGCCACCTGTAAGGCCATTGGCGATAACGGTGCCGAGTTGTTAGCGGGGGCTAGCAACGTGATAACTCACTGCAACGCAGGGGCTTTGGCCACCGTGGGTTACGGCACCGCCTTGGGGGTCATCCGATCCGCACAAAAAACTAATCCTGGTCTGCACGTGTGGGTAGATGAAACCCGCCCGGTACTTCAAGGTGGTCGATTAACCGCTTTTGAGTTAGGCCGAGACGGCATTGACTGCACGGTGATCGTGGACGGGGCTGCGGCTTCGGTGCTGCGAGCCAGCGACGTTGGCGCAGCAGTAGTGGGAGCGGACCGCATCGCTGCTAACGGAGATGTTGCCAACAAAATTGGTACCTATGGCTTGGCCATTGCCGCCCGCCACCACGGGGTGCCTTTTTACGTGGCGGCACCGTTGTCTACCATTGACCCCAACACACTCAGTGGCCAAGAGATCGAAATCGAACAGCGCCCAGCCGCCGAAGTAGCGCAATACCGTGGAGCCGCTATTACCCCGGAATCTGCTCAGGTTTACAACCCTGCTTTTGACGTAACGCCCGCTGAGTTGGTAGACGGCATTATCACCGAGGTGGGTATTTTGCGGGCCCCCTACCACGTGTCTATAGCGGCCGCTTTTAACAACTAAACGCTAGGCGTCGGTGCTTCCTGAGGCCATGAGTTGGCCTATCTGGTTGCGGGTGAAGTCTTCAGCTTTGCCGATGGCCACCAGACGGCCTTGGTAGATGACCCCAATGCGGTCAGACAGGCTCATTATTTCGTCGAGTTCGGCCGAAACGAGAAGAACGGCAATGCCGTCGTCGCGTTGGTCAACCAGTTGTTGGTGAACAAACTCGATGCTTCCCACGTCGATGCCGCGGGTGGGTTGGGCTGCTACTAACAACTTTGCATTCTGAGATAACTCTCGGGCCGCAATTACTTTTTGTTTGTTGCCGCCGGAGAGGGTGCGCACCGGGGAGTTAATAGAGGCAGTTCGCACGTCGTATTGGTCAACAAGCTTTTGGGCCTCGGCGTTGATGGCTCCGGTTTGACGGATACCACGGCGAGCGAATGGTGCCTTGAAATAGCGGTTGAGCACCAGGTTGTCGGCTACCGAATGGGGGCCTACCAAGCCGTGTTTTTCTCGATCTTCGGGCACATGTGCTACGCCTTGTTCGCTTATCTCTCGTGGAGAACTTCCGGCCAGTTCGGTGTCTTCAAGCATTATGGAACCAGAAATTGTCTTACGTAGCCCAGTGATGGCTTCGACTAACTCACGTTGACCGTTGCCTTCCACCCCGGCGATACCGAAAATCTCACCAGCATGAACGGTTAAACAAAGGCCATCTACTGCGGTTTGTGCACGATCGTCAAGAGCGCTGAGCGAATCGATGGTAAGCACGGGGGCGCCCGCCTTTGCTTCGCCCTTAGCGATGCGTAAAACCACCGAACGACCCACCATCATTTCAGCCAACCCTGCTTGATCTGTCTCGGAGGGGTCAATAGCGCCCACCACTTTGCCGCGGCGCATGACCGTTACATGATCGGCTACGGCCATTACCTCACGAAGTTTGTGGGTGATGAAAATGATAGCGACCCCTTCGGCGGCCAGGCCACGCAGTACCTCAAGTAGGTGATCGGTCTCCTGAGGAGTAAGCACTGCGGTGGGCTCATCAAGAATGAGCACATCTGCTTTGCGGTAAAGGGAGCGCAAAATTTCTACTCGTTGCTGGGTGCCAATCGGTAGATCCTCAACAATGGCTCGAGGGTCGACTTCTAGGCCGTAGCGTTTTCCTAGTGCCTCAACTTCAGCGTAGGCCTTTTCAAGATCCAAGATTCCACGTTTCTTGGTGGGCTCGTGACCTAAAACAATGTTTTCGGTAACCGAAAGCACCGGTACCAGTTGAAAGTGTTGATGCACCATGCCGATGTGGCGGTCAATGGCGTCGTGTGGGCTGTTCATCTCTACTTTTTCTCCGGCAATGTAGATCTCGCCTTGGTCAGCGTGGTAGAGGCCGAATAGAATATTCACTAGGGTGCTTTTGCCGGCTCCGTTTTCGCCCAGCAAGGCATGGATTTGCCCTTTTTCAACGCGGAAACTTACATTTTCGTTGGCCACGATGGGTCCGAAGCGTTTAGTGACGCTGATCGCTTCAATAGCGGGAGTTGTTTGGTTTTCGTTCATTCTCTTGAGTAGGGCTGCCCAATGGCGGCCGGTGGTCGGGCCCGACCGACAACGCCGGCTAAGACAATGATGGTTACAACAAAAGGAATCATGCCCACGAACTGTGGGTGGTCGGTGAACCAACCACGAAATTGGAATTGGGTTTGGATGGCATTGGTGTAGCCAAAGAGCAGAGCGGCCCCCCAAGCACCAACGGGGTTCCATCGGCCAAAGATCATGACGGCCAAGGCAACGAACCCTTTACCGTTGGTCATATTGCGCTCAAACGAACCCACTGCTTCAAGGCTTAAGTAGGCGCCCGCCAGACCAGCGATTGCCCCACCCAGAATAAGGTTTAAGTAACGCATTTTGGCTACGGAAATACCTACGGTTTCTGCGGCGCTGGGGTGTTCGCCTACCGCTCGAGTGCGTAGCCCCCAGGTGGTGCGAAACAGGGCGTACCAGACTGTTGGTACCAGTAGCAAGGAAAGGTAGGTGATGGGGCGGTTGGAGAAAAAGACTCGCCCTAAAACTGGTATGTCAGATAAGAACCAAAGATCAATCATGGGGGTTTTTCCGGGCAAGGTGTATCCCTGCTGGAAAAAGAAACTGGTGACCCCTAAAGCGGCAATGTTGAGGACTGTGCCGGCAATGATCTGGTCGCCTTGCAGGCTTACCGAAAGGCCAGCCAGCGAAGCCCCCATCAACATGCCAGTAGCGATGCCGGCCAACACGCCCAGTAAAAGGTTTTGTGTTTCGGCGGCCACCATGAAACCAGTAAAGGCCGACATGAGCATCTGGCCTTCGATGCCGATGTTTATGACTCCCGAGCGTTCGCCCAACATGCCGCAAAGTGCGCCCAAAAGAAGAGGGGTCGATTGGCGAAGCGTGGAGGCCAAAATGGCCGTGGTTTGTGCCTCTTTGAACTCTCCGGTGAACAAAGTAAAGCCAATGATGGCGACTACGGTAAAAATCAACCAACGGCGTTGGTAGAGGGTGGTTGTTATTGTGCTCATGCGGACCCCCAACTGCTGCCCACCGAAAGATCATTTTCTGGGCTGTCTTTAAAGAACCAGCGCACCAAAATCGGAGTAGCGACAAAGAGCAACATTAAGGCCTGAATGATGTCGGTAATTTCTGGAGAAACGTCGGCCTTGAATTGCATGATGGCTCCTGAGGCTTCCATGGCGCCGATCAAAACGGCGGCGGGAATGACCGCTAACGGGTGGGTGCGGGCCAGCAAGGCGATGGTGATGCCGTTGAAGCCTAAACCAGAGTTAAAGCCCGGCTCGTAACGCCCGACCACCCCTAAGGTTTCGATAGCGCCTCCCATGGCGGCTAAGAACCCACTGATGGTCATGGTGAGCACCACGATGCGCTTTGCCGAGATGCCGGAATATTCGGCGGCGTTGGGGTTGAGCCCTACGGTGCGGATTTCAAAACCGAAAGTGGTGCGTTGGAGTAAATACCAAATAAGGAAGGCAAAAGCGACGGCTACGAAAAAACCAATGGGTAAGTCGCCCCAGCGAGGGATTTCGGCACTGGGCTCAATCTTTGGGGTGCGAGCAAGAAGGCCCGGTTCGCGCCAAACTTTCGAAGTGAACCAGTCGGTCAAGTTAATGGCCACGAAGTTCAACATGATGGTGGTAATAACCTCGTGAGCGCCCCGACTGGCTTTAAGAATCCCGGGGATGGTTCCCCAGAGTCCGCCAGCAATTGAGCCGGCCAATAAAGCAAGAGGCATGTGAACGATCCAGGGAAGCCCTTGGAATCCGTAGCCCACGGCACCGGCAATGAGGGCGCCAATAACTAGTTGCCCTTGGCCGCCGATGTTGAATAAGCCAGCTTTAAAAGCAAAGGCAACGGCCAAGCCACCCATAACCAGTGGGGTGGCTTTTTCAAGCGTGCGGCCGAGTGCCTCGGTCCAAGGGACGGTGTCGGTGCCTAGAAAGGAGCCTTCTAAAAGAGCGGTGTAAGCATCAACGGGGCTGGCCCCAGAGAGAGCGATAAGTGCTGCGCCGGCGAGCAGGGCCAGGGCCACAGCGAGGAGAGGTATGAAAGCGGAGCGGAGTATTTTCACAGGAAGTTGAGCGTAGTAGAAAGGAGAGGTGAATAGGTGGAAACAATGGGCCGGGGAGCGACGGTTGTCTGCTCCCCGGCCTTGTTGTTACCTAATGCTTATTCGTCGCCGAATGAGTATCCGGTGGATTGTGAACCGTCCATAAGGGCGGC
>JAPKBH010000018.1 GCA_028823445.1 Acidimicrobiales bacterium
CCAACCCATTATTAGCCAGAGTGCTCGTCGTCTCATTTGTTTTCCTCTTTTGGGGCGGTTTGGTTTTTTGCCATGCGGCGGGCCACTTCTTCTTCGAATCCGTGGTCAGAAGGAGCGTAGTAGGTGTGGTCGTCTACTTCGGGCGGGCGGTAGTTTTGTTCTACCCATCCCCGGGGGTCGTTGTGGGGGTACTGGTAGCCGTCGCCGTGGCCCAGGCTGGCTGCGCCTTGGTAGTGGGCGTCTCTTAGGTGGAGGGGTACTTCGCCGGTGCCGGCGGCGCGGGCATCACTGCGGGCGGCAAAAATTGCTGAGGTGATCCGATTGGATTTTGGCGCGGTGGCCAGGTACACCACGGCGTGGGCCAAGTTTAGTTGGGCTTCTGGCAGGCCGACGAATTCTACGGCTCGGGCGGCGGCTATGGCCACGGTGAGGGCGTTGGAGTCGGCCATGCCTACGTCTTCGCTGGCCAAAATAACTAACCGTCGGGCCACAAATCGGGCGTCTTCACCGGCTTCGAGCATGCGAGCCAGCCAGTACAGGCCGGCGTCGGCGTCGGAACCGCGGATGCTTTTTATGAAGGCGCTGATGACGTCGTAGTGGGCGTCTCGGCCGTAGCGCAGGGCTTTGGTGCCTAAGGCTGCTTCGGCGTCTACGAGTTCTATTTGTTCGCTTTGTCGCCCGTGGGCCAGGGCGGAGGCCACTTCGAGGCTGGTTAGGGCGTGGCGCCCATCGCCGGAGGCTCGGTCGGCGAGCAAGTCGAGGGCTTCGTCGGTGGCGGTGGTTTCTTCGGCTTGTAGGCCGCGTTCGAGCAGGGTGCGTACCGCTTCTGGGGTGAGAAGCTCTAGGCGAAACAGAGTGGATCGAGAAAGCAGCGGTGGGTTGACTTCAAAAAACGGGTTTTCGGTGGTGGCGCCGATGAGCACTAAGAGCCCGGATTCCACGGAGGGCAGCAAGGCGTCTTGTTGTGACTTGCTGAAGCGGTGTACTTCGTCGAGGAACAAAATGGTGCCGGTTCCTCGTTCACCTAACCGGGCTTGGGCGGCGGCGGTCGTTTGACGTACGTCTTTTACCGAGGCGTTGACGGCAGAGAGTTCAACGAATTCTTTGGTGGTTACTCGGGCGATGAGGCGAGCCAGGCTGGTTTTTCCGGTGCCCGGTGGGCCCCACAGGATGACTGAGGAGAGTTGGTCGGCTTCGATGAGGCAACGTAGGGGGCTTCCGGGGCCTACCAGGTGGTCTTGGCCTACTACCTGGTCGAGGCGGGTGGGGCGGAGGCGGGCTGCCAGGGGTGAGCGTTGGGCCAGTCGGTCGGTGGCCGCTGCGCTAAAGAGGTCCTCGTCCACCTGTGCCTTATTGCCGTGGGGGAAGAACCCGCAGGCCGAGTTCTTCGAGGTGCCGGTCGTCGATGGGGTTCGGGGCGGAGGTCAAGGGGTCGGCGCCGGATTGTGTTTTGGGGTAGGCGATGACTTCACGTATGTTTTCTTCGCCGGCCAAAATGGCAATGAGTCGGTCCATGCCGAAGGCGAACCCGGCGTGAGGGGGTGCGCCGTAGCGGAAGGCGTCGAGCAGGAAGCCGAACTTTTCTTGGGCTTCTTCGGGGCTGATGCCTAGCAGAGAAAATATTTGTTGTTGGATTTCACCGCGGTGAATTCGCACGCTGCCTGAGCCGAGTTCCCAGCCGTTGAGCACGAGGTCGTAGGCCTGGGAGCGTATGTTGAGCAGGTCGCCGGAGGCTAAGAGTTCGAGGTCTTCTTCGTGGGGCATGGTGAAGGGGTGGTGTGCGGGTTGGGGGTTACCGGCTTCGTCGATGCCTTCGAAGAGGGGGAAGTCCACCACCCAAAGAAAGTTCAGCCCGCCTTCGGTTACTGGGGGGCGGCCCATTTCGATGCGTAACAAGCCCAGAATGTGGCGCACGGCGGGGCGTTCGTCGGCTACCAAGAATAGCAGGTCGCCTTCTTGGGCTTCCATGGTTTGGCGTAGAGCGCTTTGTTCGTTGTCGGTGAGGAACTTGGCCACTGGCGAGTTGAGGCCGTCGGCTTCTACTCGCATCCAAACCAAGCCTTTGGCTCCCCATTGTTTGCATTGTTCGGTCAGGTCGTCGAGGCGGTTGCGTGACAGGTCTGCTCCGCCGGGGATGCGGATGCCTTTAATGCAGTCGGCTTGAAAGGCCCGGAATTCTGTGCCGGCGAATACTTCGGTGAGTTCTACCAGTTCCATGCCGAAACGGGTGTCGGGTTTGTCGCTACCGAAGCGTTCTTGGGCTTCTAACCAGGAGATTTGTGGGATTTCTCCGGGGCGTTGGCCGGTTACTGACTCGGTGGCTGAGGCCACGGTGTAAGAGATGAAGGCCAGTACGTCTTCTTGGTTTACGAAGCTGGCTTCGGCGTCAAGTTGCATGAACTCAAACTGTCGGTCGGCGCGGAGGTCTTCGTCGCGGAGGCAGCGAGCGATTTGGTAGTAGCGGTCGACGCCACCGATCATGCAGAGTTGTTTGAAGAGTTGCGGGCTTTGGGGCAGGGCGTAGAACGACCCGGGTTCTTTGCGTGAGGGCACTACGAAGTCGCGGGCGCCTTCGGGGGTGCTGGCGATCAGCATGGGGGTTTCGACTTCGATGAAGCCTTGTTCTTCCATGGCGGTGCGTACGGCGCTGTTGACTTGGGCACGTACGGCCAGGTTACGTTGCATACGGGCTCGACGCAGGTCGACGTAGCGGTGACGCAGGCGCAGGGTTTCATCAATGTCGGTGCGGTCATCGAGAGGGAAAGGTGGTGGCTCGGCGGCGGAGAGCACGGTGACTTTTTGGGCATCTATTTCTATGTCGCCGGTGGCAAGGGAGGCGTTGGCGGTGTCGTTGGGGCGTTGGCGGACTGTGCCTTCTACTTGGATGACGTATTCGGAGCGCAGGTCGGCGGCTCCGTCGACTACTACTTGGACGATTCCGCTGCGGTCACGCAGGTCAACAAAGGCCAGGTGTTCGCCGTGTTCGCGGCGTCGGCCTACCCACCCGCAGAGGGTGACGGTGCGGCCTTGATCTTCGAGACGCAGGTCGCCGCACCGGTCGGTGCGCATAGAGGTGGAGTAGTCGGGCTGAGAGTTGGTGGTCAACGCATCATCTTTCGGAGGGTTTCGTTTACTTGAGTGCGGGGGACGGTGGTTTGTCCGCTTTGACCTCGTAGGTCACGCACGGTGACGGTATCGGACGCTGCTTCTTCTTCACCGATTATTAAAGCAATTTGGGCGCCGCTGCGGTCGGCGGCTTTCATTTGGGCTTTCATGGAACGATTGTCCCAGGAACGGTCAGCTCGGTGGCCTTCTTCATGGAGGGCGGCGGTCAGGGCCAGGGCGGCTTGTCCTCCGGTGGTGTCTATGACGAAGAGGTCGACCACGTTGGTGGGGCCGGGGAAGGTTTCTTCGGCATCGCAGGCCAACAGGGTGCGGTCTACACCCAGGGCAAACCCAACGCCGGGGGTGGCGGGGCCGCCGAGGCTTTCGGCGAGGCCGTCGTAGCGCCCTCCCCCGCCGACGGCGTTTTGGGCGGCATCGAAGGCGTCGGAGATGAACTCGAAGGTGGTGCGGACGTAGTAGTCCAAGCCCCGCACGAGGCGGGGGTTCAGGGTGTAGGGGATGTCGAGGGCGTCGAGGCCTTGTTGCACTTTTTCAAAGTGTTCAGCGGCTTCTGGTGAGAGGAAGTCCAACATTTTTGGTGCGCTGTCGATGATGGCCTGGTCTTGTTCACGTTTGGAGTCCAGCACGCGTAGCGGGTTGACGGCCAGGGTGGTGCGGGATGCTTCGCTGAGTTCGTTTTGGTGGGCGGCAAAGTGGGCTTGGAGGGCTTCGATGAATCGTTCTCGGTCGTCGCCGCTGCCTAAGGAGTTGAGCATGAGGGTGATTTGGCTGAGCCCTAAGCGTTGGTAGAAGCGCCAGGCGAGGGCGATGACTTCTACGTCGAGGTGAGGGTCTTCGGGGCCGAGGGCTTCGATTCCTACTTGATCAAATTGGCGGTAGCGGCCTTTTTGGGCTCGTTCATAGCGGAAGTTGGGTCCGCTGTACCAGGCTTTCCAGGGGATGAGGGGCCGGTGTTCTACGAAGGCTCGCACGATGGAGGCGGTTTGTTCGGGGCGCAGGGCCATGTGACGGCCGCCTTTATCTTCGAAGTCGTACATTTCTTTGCTGACCACGTCGGTGGCGTCGCCGAGCCGTTTGAAGACTTCGATGTTTTCAAACATGGGTGGAATGACTTGGGTGTAGCCCGCTTCTTCTACGGTTTGGGCAAATACTTGGCCTAACGCTCGCCAGCGGGCGGCGTCGGGCCACATGATGTCACGGGTGCCTTTGGGGGCACGAAAAGTCGGAGAAGCCACGAGGTAAAGGCTACCCGTCCCACACCCACCCCACGGGTGTTTACTTCAACCTGCTTACCTCGGGTCTGACCCCAGGTAAGCAGGTTAGGCGTTGGTGGTTTGGCCGGGCACTACTCGGTAGACGTCATATACCGAGTCGATGTTGCGCAAAATTCGGATTAGCGGGTCTAAGTGGGCGGGGTCACCGAGTTCGAATTCGAACTTTAGGCGGGCTATTCGGTCTGCTTCGCTGGTCACCGTTGAGGTGCCCACCACGTTGATTTGGTGGTCGGCCAGCACATTGACGATGTCTCGCAGCAACAAGGGGCGGTCCAAAGCTTTTACTTCTACGGTGGCAATAAATGAAGCCACGCTTTGCTGGTCCCATTCCACGTCAATTAGTCGGTCCGGCTGGTCTGCCGATAATGAAACAGCGTTGGCGCAGTCGGTGCGGTGCACGGTGACCCCGCGTCCTCGGGTAACGAACCCCATGATTTCGTCGGGTGGCACGGGAGTGCAGCAGCGAGAGAGGCGCACCATCAGATCATCAAGGCCTTCGACGTGCACGCCTACCGAGTCGCCTTCTTTGCGGCGTGGGCGGGCTCGCAGGGACGTTATGGGTAGGTTGGCCGCTTGGTCTGACTCGTCGTTATCTTGTGCTTCTTTAATTTGGTGCACTAAAGATTTTGCCGATACATGTCCTTCGCCGATTGCTGCGTATAGGGCTTCCGCATCGAGGTAGTTCATGGTGGCGGCGGCTTCTGCGAGTTCGGTGCTTTCTAAGGTGGGTTTTATGGGCAGTCGGTTGCGGCGGAGTTCATCTACCAATGTGTCGTGGCCGCGTTCTATGGCTTCGGTGCGGCGTTCTCGGGAGAACCAGTGTTTGATTTTGTTTTCGGCCCGGTGGCTGACGACGAACTTCAACCAGTCACGTGATGGGCCGGCTTCGGCCTGTTTGGAGGTGACGATTTCTACGGTGGACCCGGAAACCAACTTGGCTTCTAAAGGCATCAAGCGGCCATCTACTCGAGCCCCGACGCAGGCGTGCCCGACTTCGGTGTGTACGGAGTAAGCGAAATCTACGGGGGTTGCCCCACCGGGCAGGGTGATTACTCGCCCCCGAGGGGTAAAAATAAATATTTCGTCTTGTTCGAGATCGGTTTTGAGGTTGGCCATGAAAGCACCGGGGTCGGTGGTTTCTTCTTGCCATTCCACGATGCGGCTTAGCCAGGCCATTTCGTCGCTGGGGGTGGCGCTTTTGTAGTCCCAGTGAGCGGCTACTCCGTGTTCAGCTCGGTGATGCATGTCGAAGGTCCGCACCTGAAATTCAACTTGTTTACCTTGGGGCCCTACCACCGTGGTGTGGAGCGATTGGTAGAGGTTGAACTTTGGCATGGCCACGTAATCTTTGAAACGGCCCTGTACTGGTTTCCACACGGCGTGAATTGACCCCAAAGCGGCGTAGCAGTCGCGTACGTTTTCTACGATGACGCGAATGCCTACCAGGTCGTGGATTTCGTCAAAGGAGCGGCCTTTAACAATCATTTTTTCGTAGATGCTCCACATGTGTTTTGGTCGGCCGCTTACTTCGGCTTCAATGCCCAGTTCTTTGAGGCGGCTTTCGACTTCGCCGAGCATTTGGGTGAGGTAGAGGTCTCGTTCGGGTGCCCGTTCGTAAACCATTTGATCGATCTGGCTGTACCGCTTGGGGTGCAGGGTGGCCAAAGCTAAATCTTCGAGCTGCACCTTGACTTCTTCCATGCCTAAGCGGTGCGCTAATGGAGCGTAAATATCGAGTGTTTCTCGTGCGGTGCGTTGTTGTTTGAACTCTGGTAGAGCGGCCAGGGTGCGCATGTTGTGCAGGCGGTCGGCCAGTTTGATGATGAGTACGCGGAGGTCTTTGGCTAGGGCCACCAGCATTTTGCGCATGCTGGCTGCTTGCTGGTCTTCTTTTGAGTCAAAGTGGAGGCGTTCGAGTTTGGTGACGCCGTCAACGATGAGCGCAACGTCGGCCCCAAATGCGGTTTCGAGGTCTGCCAGTTCGACACTGGTGTCTTCTACGGCGTCGTGCAGTAATGCCGCGGCGATGGTTACGTCGTCGAGTCCTTGGCGGGCCACGATGGTGGCTACGGCCATGGGGTGCTGAATGTAGGGTTCGCCAGATTTTCTGGTTTGGCCTTGGTGGGCGGCTAAGGCGACTTGGTAAGCCCGTTCAATAAGATCAGTGCTTTGGCGCGGGTGGCGCTCAGCAAAGGCGGTTAGTAGCGCCGAGGTTTCTTCTACGGACGATTTGGGGCGTCGGCGCCACGGCAGCACGCGTTGCACGGTCACCATGCAGGGGTTCCTTGCCTTAGCGCTTCCATAGCACCACGGTACCTCCGGCGAGGCTCGGGGGTTGGTTTAGTTGCGGCGTTTTTTGCGGGGCCGTGGTGGCACCCCATTGGCGGGACGCATGGTGGCGACGGGTTTGCTGCGGGCTGGTCCGGCGGAGCGGTTGGTGGCTCGTGGGTCGGGCAATGCTGCGTCTCGTCGGTCGATGCTGCGGGTTTCTTCGCTGGTTAACCCTTTTTGGTTGAGCTTTGTGTCTATTTGTTGCCAGCGGGGTTCACGGCTTTTTAGTGCAGCGACCAGCGATGAAGCAAGAAAGAGTGACGAGTATGACCCAACGATGATTCCTACCAGCAGCGCTACAGCAAATTCTTGCAGGCTAGTGGCTCCCAGCAGCCATGATCCGACAATCAGGAGCGAAACGACTGGTAGGGCTGAGGTGATACTGGTGTTGAGTGAACGCATGGAGACCCGGTTGAGGGCCAGGTTCATGAGTTCGGCGTAGCGGTAGCGTTCGGTGGCGCCGAGGCGGCCCACGATTTCTCGTACTTTGTCGTAGACCACGATGGTGTCGTAGAGCGAGTAGCCCATGATGGTCAAAAAGGCGATAACCGTGGCAGGGGTTACTTCGAGCTGGAAGAGCGAGTACACCCCGATGCTGACCAGAATGTCGTGGCCTACTGCTACTAATGCACCCAAGGCCATTTTCCATTCCAGACGAATGGTTATGTAGAAGGCGACCACAATAAAGAAGGTGATGAGGGCGCGTAGTGCTTTGCTGGTGACTTCGCTGCCCCAAGTTGGTCCGACTTGTTCGAAGGTTTCTACCGCTCCCAGGTTGTTGTTGAGGTGGTCGCGTATTTCGGCGGCCAGGGCGGGGTCGGTTACTTCGGATCGGATTCGTATGACTTGGTCGTCGACGGTTTGGATGCGGGCTTCTTCGCCGTTGTAGTTGGTCATAGCTTCTCGAGCGTCGGCTACTGAGGCTCCGGGGGCGCGCACTTCAAACGAGGTTCCGCCTTCGAAGTCGATTCCGAGGTTAAGACCTTGTAAGGCCATTGAACCCAAACTTATGAGCACGGCGGCGGCCGATACCACTACTGCTCGGCGCCACCAGCGGGGGTAGTCCATGGGGGCTTCACCGGCGTACAGAAGCTTGAGGGTGCGCATTATTTTGCTTCTCCGATGGTTTTTACTGCCCCGTCGGCTGGTAGCCCGAAGCGCAGGGGATGGTGTTTGAACCATGAGCTGCGGGCCAGAAGGTCAATCATGGGGCCCATAAAGAATTTGGTGGCTACGAGGTCCAAGATGGTGGCCAGGCCAAGGTAGAGGGCAAAGCCGCGTACGGCGCCTACGGTGAGCCACCAGAGTAACCCGGCACCGATGAGCGATGCGGTGTTGGCTTTGATGATGGTGGAGAAGGCTATTTTGAATGCTCGGTCCACTGACGATCGGGCGGTACGGCCGTCGCGTATGTCTTCTTTTAGGTGTTCAAAATAGACCACGTTGGAGTCCACTGATACGCCGATGGCCACGATGATGCCGGTTACGCCGGCCAGGGTGAGGGCCAGGCCTGATTGGGTGCCGAGGTGAGCGATTATTCCCCACAACAGTGAGCCAGAGACGGCCAAACTGGCTAAGGCCACTAGTCCTAATATGCGGTAGTAGGCCACGATGAAGAGGGCCACGGCGGCTAAACCTACGAGGCCGGCGATGATGCCGGCTTTGAGTGCGTCTTCGCCAATGGTGGCTGATACCAGTTGAGTGTTTTCGGCTACTAACTCTATGGGCAGCGCTCCGTAGCGCAGGGCGAGGGCGGTATCTTCGGCGCTTTGTTTGTCGAATGAACCGGAAATCAAGATGGCGTCGCGTTGAAATGAGGTGGCGCGTATTTGGGGGGCGGTGATGACTTGGCCGTCGAGCACCAGTGCTACTTGGCCGTTGCCGTAACCGCTTTGTACGGGGCAGTAGGCGGTGCCGGCGAAGCATTCGGCGGCGATGGCGTTGAAGGCATCGATGCCGGTGGCGCCTTCTTTCATGGTGAGGTTTACTTGCCAGGTGAAGTCAACAAAGTCGGCGTCGGCGTCGCTTAGCCCGTCACCGGTGAGGATGGTGGGGCCCAGCACGAGGCGTCGGGTGATTGTTTCTCCGGGCATGAGTTCGTCGGTAAGCACCACAAAGTCTGCTGCGTGGTCGTCTTCGTGGGCGGTTAAACCATTGGCTCCGGTGGCGGGAATTACTTCGCCGGTCAGCACCGGCCAGCAGGAGGCGGGGGCGTCTCCGGGGTCGCCTTGAGCGAGCACGGGGGCTTGTTCGGCCACGGCGGGCAGGGTTTCGCAGACGGGCCGGAAGCGGAGTTCGGCGGTGGTGCCGACCAGTTCTAAGGCCCGGGTTTGATCGTCTACGCCGGGGAGGGAAACCATGACTCCGGTGGCGGTGCGGGAGATTTCTGGTTCGGCTACTCCGAGGCCGTCGACGCGGGCTCTAATTACTTCTACTGCTTGGTCCAACATTTCTTCGTCGGCTTCGCCTACTGCGGTGAGGCGCACCGAGACCCCGCCTTGCAAATCGAGGCCCAGGAGGGGTTCGTTTCCCCACCACATGGTGAGCGAAAGTGAGGCTACGGAAAGCAGCAGTATCCCAATGAGATAGAGGCGTTGACGGGAGGGCATAGCGGAAACGATTAACTTTCGATTGGTGAGTCGTCTTCAAGGTCGGCTTCTGGCTCATCTTCAGTGTCGTCGTTTGTGTCGTCGTTGAAGCGGCCTTCTACAGAACTGCGCAATACTTTGAGTTCGAGGTCGCCGGCTACTTCAAGCCAGACGACATCGCCGTCTACTTCACTGATGACCCCGAATATGCCGGAGTTAAGCACAACTTCGTCGCCTGTTTTAAGCGAATCAACGAGCGAGCGTTGTTGGCGCATCTTTTTTTGTTGCGGCCGGATCATGAGAAAATACATGATGGCGAAGATGGCTATGAGGGGTAGAAACTCCATGAGGGATCCTCTGCGTTGACTTATTTGCGGACCGGGAAAGCCTACGCCGGAAGCGAGCGTTCTCCCCGATTATTCCTTAACCCCAAACTTTGAGGGTTTCTTTTCGAAAGTTGTTGAATTCTCCGTGGTTTATGGATTCCCGTAGACGGTCCACGAAGTCCAGAAGCCAGGCCAAGTTGTGCAGGGTGAGGAGTCGGCGTCCGGTGGGTTCGTCGGTCATGAGTAAATGCCTCAGGTAGGCCCGGCTCCAGTTTGCGGCGGGGCTGGCCGGGAAATCGGGGTCGAGGGGCAGTTGGTCGGTGGCGAAGCGGGCGTTGCGGAGATTGAATTTTCCGGCGGTGGTGAGCACGGTGCCGTGTCGGGCATGCCGGGTGGGGAGCACGCAGTCGAACATGTCGATGCCTCGTCCGACTACTTCTACCAGGCCGGCGGGGTCGCCTAAACCCATGAAGTAGCGGGGCCGGTTGGTGGGCAGCATTTCGGTGACTGCAGACAGGGGGTCGAGCATTTCGTTGCGACCTTCGCCGACGCTGAGGCCGCCTACGGCGTAGCCGTCGAAACCTACTTCCAGGGTACGTTCGGTGCTTTCTATGCGTAGGGCTTGGTTGGTGCCGCCTTGCACGATGCCGAATTGGCTTTGGCGTTGTTGGGCGTCGGGGTGGTTGAGGAACTCGTTTCGTCCTCGTTGGGCCCATTTTGCGGTGCGGTCTACGGCGGCTTGCAGGGTGCGGTCGGTGGCCGGCAGGGCGGGGCATACGTCGAGCACCATTTGTATGTCGGCTCCCAGGTCGGCTTGGATATTGGCCGCGGTTTCAGGGGTGAGTTGGTGGGTGGAGCCGTCGTAGGTGGAGCGAAAAGTTGCCCCGTCGTCAGTGACTTTGGGTTTGAGCGAAAATATTTGGTAGCCACCGGAATCGGTGAGGGTGAGCCCGTCCCAGGCGGCAAAACCGGCCAGGCCGCCGTGTTGGCGCACGATGTCGGCTCCGGGACGCAACATGAGGTGGTAGGTGTTGCCCAGTACTACTTCAACGCCGAGGTCGTTGAGGTCTGTTGATGAGAGGTGGCGTACTGCTCCTCGGGTTCCTACGGGCATGAAACAGGGGGTGGCGAAGTTACCTCCGGCGACGCTTACTTGCCCGGTGCGGGCCCCTTGGTCGGTGGCTTTGGTGGTGAATTCGGCTTTCACTGGGTATTTTCTCCTTGGCTTTTCGCTACCAGCATGGCATCGCCGAAAGATAAGAACCGGTAGTTCTGCTCTAAGGCAATTTCGTAGAGGCTGCGCCATTTTGGTCCGATGAATGCTTCGAGCATTACCAGCAGGGTGGACCGGGGCAGATGGTAGTTGGTCAACATGAGGTCAACGATCTGAAAGTCAAAGGGGTGCCGTATGAAAAGTTCGGTGCGTCCGGTGTTTCCTTGGCGAGCTGCGGATTCTAAAGCGCGTACCGTGGTGGTGCCGACGGCGATTACTCGGCGGGCTTGGTGGCAAGCGTCGAGGGTTTTTTCGGGTACGGCGAAGGCTTCGGAGTGCATGTGGTGGTCATCGAGGTTGTCTACCATGACGGGCCGAAAGGTGTCGAGGCCCACCACGAGTTCCAGTTCTTCTATTTGGGCGCCGGCTTCTTGACATTTCCTGAGGAGTTCTTTGGTGAGATGTAGCCCGGCGGTGGGGGCGGCGGCGGAGGCCGGCCGGTCGGCGTACACCGTTTGGTAGCGGTCGGGTTCTTCGAGCACGGTATTGAGGTAGGGCGGGAGCGGCATTTCGCCGTATTCGTTGAGGGCGGCCATGACCCCTTGGGAGGCGTCGAGGGTGACTTGGCGGCGTCCTTGGCCGAGGTCTTCGCCCACCGTTACCGTTAAGCCGGGCCCGGCGTGCAACACAGTGCCGGGGGCTACTCGTCGGCTGGGTTTTACCAGTGCCTCCCATTGGGTTTCTTGGTGTTGTTCTAGTAAGAGCACTTCGACCGCTCCCCCGCTGTCTTTTTTTAGTTTGAGGCGGGCGGGCACTACTCGTGTGTTGTTGACCACCAGGAGGTCTCCGGGGCCTAAGAATTGTGGCAGGTCGCAGACTTGGTGGTGGGTGGGCCCGTGGCCGAGGTCTACTAGGAGTCGGGCCGCGGTGCGGTCGGCGAGGGGTTGTTGCGCTATTGCTGCCTCGGGCAGGGGGTATGCGTAATCGTCGGGGCCCATGGGTTATTTAGCCTAGGCAGCCCAGACGCTGCTAGTCGCTAAAGAGCGTAGACCTTCCGCCGGTTGGCGGGGTGAGGCCCAGGTGGGCGAAGGCGGCGGGGGTAGCGACGCGGCCTTTGGGGGTGCGTAGCAAGAGGCCTTGTTGAATCAAAAAGGGTTCGTAGACGTCTTCTACGGTGTCGTCGGGTTCGCTGACGCTTATGGCCAGTGTTTTGAGCCCTACGGGTCCTCCGCCGAAACTGCTGCAGAGGGCGGTCAGAATGGCTCGGGTGGGTTTGTCGAGTCCTCGTTCATCAACGCCGAAGAAAGCGAGGCCGTCGTGGGCGATTGCCGCATCAATAACCCCTTTACTTTGGGGTCGTTCTATTTGGGCGAAGTCGCGTACTTGACGCAAGAGTCGGTTGCCGATGCGGGGGGTGCCTCGGGAGCGATGGGCGATTTCTTTTGCTCCCTTTGCGTCGATGCTGACTCCGAGAATGCCGGCTGCTCGTTCGACTATAGATTGCAGGTCTTCGGGTTCGTAGTACTCGAGGCGTGCCGTGAGGCCGAAGCGGTCGCGCAGGGGGCCAGTTATTAGCCCGGTGCGGGTGGTGGCCCCGACCAGGGTGAAACGAGGCAACTCGAGTCGTATGGAGCGGGCGGCGGGGCCTTTTCCTAAAATGATGTCGAGTTCGAAGTCTTCCATGGCGGGGTAAAGCACTTCTTCGACGGCTCGGCTGAGCCGGTGGATTTCGTCGATGAACAACACGTCGCCGGGTTCGAGTTTGGTCAAGATGGCAGCCAGGTCACCGGCGCGTTCGAGGGCGGGGCCGGAGGTGATGTGGAGTTCGGCGTTCATTTCGGTGGCCACAATGTGGGCCAGGGTGGTTTTTCCTAGCCCGGGGGGGCCGGCGAAAAGAAAGTGGTCGGCGGGTTGTTCACGTTCTCGGGCGGCGGCCAACATGACGCGGAGGTGGCCTTTGAGTTCGCTTTGTCCCACAAATTCGTTGAGGCTGCGGGGCCGTAGGCCGACTTCTACTTCTCTTTCTTGTGGTTCTTGGTCTGGGGAGAGGAGTTCTTCGCGCATGTTGTTCCTTAGGCCCGGGCTAATCGTTGGAGGGCTTCGCGTAATAGGACGGCCACGTCGTCGCCGGCCAGGTTGGCCAGCACGGGACGTATTTCTTCGATGCTGTAGCCCAAGCCATTTAGTGCTTCGTGTACTTCGGTGAGGGCCGATCGTCCGGTGGTGGGTTTGCCGGTTTCGTCGAGCACCCCGTCTACCGGCAGGTCGAGTGAGCCTTTGAGTTCTATGAGTAGCCGGGTGGCAGTTTTTTTGCCGACGCCGGGGACGAGGCAGAGGGCGGCCACGTCGTCGTCAGCCAAGAGTTGGGCGAGGGCGTTGGGCCCGTGTACGCCGAGGACGGCCAGGGCTAGCGAGGGGCCTACCCCGTGGGCTGATAAGAGTGCTTCGAAGCAGACGCGTTCTGGTCGGGTGGTGAAGCCGTAGAGGGTTTGGTCGGTTTCTCGAATGTGGTGGTGTATGTGGAGGTAGATTTCTTGGCCGATTTCGCCCAGTGTTACTACGGTGGTGGGGGTGACGGTGACCCGGTAGCCCACGCCGCCTACTTCTATAAGGACCTGTCCTTTGTTGAGCCGGTCGGTGAGCAGGCCTCGCAGTGACCCAATCATTGTTTTTTGGCGGCAGCAAGGGCGGCGGAGGGCCGCATGGCGAGGTGGCAGATAGCGACCGCTATGGCATCGGCGGCGTCCACCGGACGCAGGGGTTTGGTGATAGCCAGTTGGCTTTGCACCATGCGTTCCATTTGTTGTTTGTCTGCTCCGCCCCACCCGGCAACGGCTAGTTTTACTTCGTTGGGCGAGTACAAAGCAACGGGCAGGCCGGTGGATGCGGCGGCGGCCATGGTGACGCCGGCCGCTTGTCCGGTGGCCATGGCAGAACTGACGTTTACTTGGAAGAGCACGCGTTCTACGGCCACTTCTTCAGGTTGGTAGTCGGCGATGAGAGCGTGGATTTCTTTTTGTAGTTCTGCCAGGCGCAGAGCTAAATCCATTTCGGGCGGGGTGCGAATTACTCCGGCCGCTACGGCACGCAGGTTTTTCCCAGTGCTTTCTACAACGCCGTAGCCACAGCGCGATAAACCGGGGTCAATACCTAATACGAACATATGTACGACTCTAGCCGATGAGTGTCCAGAAGACGAACACCTTGGTTATTCGGCGAGGGCGTCGAAGATTTCGTCACGTATAGAAAAGTTTGCGTAGACGTCTTGTACATCGTCGAGGTCGTCGAGCAGGTCGATGACTCGCAGCACAGATCGGGCCTCGGCTTCGCTTTCGATGTCTACGGTGGAGGTGGGCAGCATGGTGACGTCGGCTGAGTCGAAGGCCACGCTGGCTTCTTCGAGGGCTAGGCGTACTTCGGGCAGGTCGGTGGGTTCACAGGTTAAGCGCCACAGGCCGCCGTCATCGACGAGGTCTTCGGCGCCGGCGTCGAGGGCTACCATCATGATTTCGTCTTCGTCGGTTGCTCCGGGCAGCATGATGACGCCTTTGCGTTCAAATTGCCAGGCCACGGAGCCGGGTTCAGCGAGGGATCCCCCGTTTTTGGTGAGCAGGGAGCGCACTTCTGACCCGGTGCGGTTGCGGTTGTCGGAGAGGGTCTCGACGTAGAGCGCTACCCCGTGAGGTGCGTACCCTTCGTAGGTGATGGATTCGTAGTTGACGCCTTCGAGTTCTCCGGTGCCGCGTTTGATGGCTCGTTCGATGGTGTCGAGGGGCACCGACGAGTCGCGTGCTTTTTGAAACATGGTGCGCAGCGAGGCGTTGGCGTCCATGTCTCCCCCGCCGGCACGGGCTGCTACTTCTACTTGTTTAATGAGTTTGGCAAACAGTTTGGCGCGCTTTTGGTCGGCGGCGCCTTTTTTGTGTTTGATGGTTGCCCATTTGGAATGTCCGGACATGTTTTTCCTTTCAGGTCATTGGGCGGCGAACGCCCGGTCGACAAAGAGTTGATGCAGGCGGAGGTCGTTGGTGAGTTCGGGGTGAAACGAGCTGACCAAAATGTTTTCTTGTTGGCAGAGTACGCCATGACCGTCCACGCTGGCCAGTACTTCTACTTTTGGCCCGATTCGTTCGGCGAGGGGTGCCCGAATGAACACCCCGCGAAAGGGGTGGTCGAGGCCGCTTATGTCGAGGTCGGCTTCGAAGGATGCGATTTGTCGGCCGTAGCCGTTGCGACGTACGTCAAGGTCAATGAGCCCCAAGGGCTGTTGGTCGGGGCGACCGTCGGCCATGTTGGTGCTGAGCAGGATCATCCCAGCGCAGGTGCCGAATACCGGAAGCCCGTTTTGGATGCGCTCCACGAGGGGGGTGCGTATTTGCGAGGAGTCCAGCAGCATCAACATGGTGGTTGATTCGCCTCCGGGGATGACCAGGGCGTCGACGTCGGCTAGGTCTTGAGGGGTGCGGACTTCTGTGGGGTTGACGCCGGTGGCCGTTAAGGCGGCGTGGTGGCTGGCGAACGCCCCTTGGAGGGCTAGTACCCCAACCTTCATGGGGTTTACCAGCCCCGGTCGGCCAAGCGGGTTTCTAGGCCTTCGATTTCTAGGCCGGGCATGGCTTCACCGAGGCCGCTGCTTACTTTGGCTACTACTGAGGCGTCGGTGTAGTTGGTGGTGGCTTCCACGATGGCCCTGGCCCGGGGGGCGGGGTCGTCGCTTTTGAAAATGCCGGAGCCCACGAATACTGATTGGGCGCCCAGTTGCATGACCAGCGAAGCATCGGCGGGGGTGGCGAGGCCGCCGGCGCAGAAAAGCGGTACCGGCAGTTCGCCGGTTTCGGCGATTTCTTGAATGAGGGACAGTGGGGCTTGTAAGCGTTTGGCCCATTCGAAGAGTTCTGCGCTGTCGGCTTGGGTGATACGGCGAATGTCGCCGGTGATGGAGCGTATGTGGCGTACTGCTTCTACTACGTTGCCGGTGCCGGCTTCGCCTTTGGAGCGAATGAGGCAGGCCCCTTCGGAGATGCGTCGGAGCGCTTCGCCGAGGTTGGTGGCGCCGCACACGAATGGCACGTCGAAGGACCATTTGTCGATGTGGTGCGCTTCGTCGGCGGGGGTGAGTACTTCGCTTTCGTCGATGTAGTCCACGTTGAGGGTTTGCAGGATTTGCGCTTCGGCAAAGTGCCCGATGCGTACTTTGGCCATAACGGGGATGGTCACGGCGGCTTGGATCTCTTCGATCATTTTTGGGTCAGACATGCGGGCTACGCCGCCGTCGCGTCGAATATCGGAGGGCACTCGTTCGAGGGCCATAACGGCTACTGCTCCGGCGTCTTCGGCGATGCGGGCTTGGTCGGCGTCGACCACGTCCATGACTACCCCACCTTTGAGCATTTCGGCGAGGCCTCGTTTTACGAGTTGGGTTCCGGTTTGGCGTGTTACGTCTGTCATGGACTGCAGTCTAAGAGGCAGTTTTGCTGCTCCCGGTGCCAATTTGGGCTTTAGTCAACCAAAGCCGAAACTTCTTGGGGGCCCAGGATGCTGCCTTGTCCGAGTTTTGCGAGAGCTACCCAGGCTGTTCCGGGGTCAAGGGTTACTGGTTGTCCGGTTCCGTCGTCGGTGAGGGTCCAGGGGTCGGCCACGAAATTACGTTGCCAGGTGATGCCGGTGACCGTGCCGTCGCGCAGCAACCAGCCGTCGCCGAAGCCCGTGGTGAGGGCTTGCGGAGAGTTCGAGTCAGCGTTTGAGATGCGGTAACTGATGTAAAGAACGAGCACGTTGTCGACGGCCAGGGGGGCGCCGACTTCGTCGAGGTGGGCGAAACCGTCTTGGTAGCGCAACCATTGAGTAATTCCGGCGTCCCATACGTAAGCGATATCTCGGTTGGGGGTTGACCATTGCACTCCGAGAGCCGGCACGGCGGAGGCGGGAAGTTCTCCGTAGGCAAAGACTGCGTGGGGTGCGTTGGAGGAGTCGGGGGCCGAGCCGAGGATTACTTCTGGTTCAATCATTCCGTTGTAGGGGGCGGGGCGGCCTTCAACCCGGGTGAAGTATTGGTTACCGCGTCCGGAGGCTGATCGGCTATCGAAGATGCCTCGGTTTTCGGCACTGCGGCGTTCTTCATCTACCCCATCGTTGGCCCCCCAGTAGACAAAAAGGGGCCGATTGAGGTTGCCCATGAGGTCGAAGTCGCTGGATCGTGCAGACCGTATGGGCAAAATTATTTCTGGTAGGCGGCTATGAAAGACCGCCATAAACCGAGTTTTTTCGCTTTCGATGAGTATTTCGTAAACGATGTCGGCGGCCATTAGCCCGTATTGGGGTCGGGATTTTGCACTGTTGTTGCCAACTTTGACCACCATGGCAGGCTCGGCGGGGATGCCGTCAATGGCGGGCAAACCGGTGAGCGGGTAGACGGGGCCTGTCCATGCGGGGTCGGCCGTAGTGGTGGTTGCTACGGACGCTGTGGTGGTGGTTTCTTGAGGGCCGGTGGTGGTGGACTCTACAACGGCCGTGGTGGTGGTTATTTGAGGGCCGGTGGTGGTGGATTCGTTGGGGGTGGCTTCGTCGCTGCCACCGCAGGCCGCCAGCAATATGCCACAAAGCACGAGCAGAGCAACCCGGTGTTTCATGTTTAAAGTTCGCCTAAAACTGCGGAGCGCAACTCAACGCTGGGGTGGCCCGAAGCGTTCATTGCTGCGGTGGGGTCCAGCACCCAAAGGTTTACTGTGGTGGAGGACCCTTCAATGAATGAACCGGCGCTTCCGGCTTGTTCAAGGGCCAGCGCCAACCCGGGAGGGAAGCGGGTAAGCGTTACTCCCTTTTGGTCGGTGAGTAAAAACTGTTCTTCATTAACTTTGCTTGTTCCGCCGAGGGGGAAGGTGCACCAAAAGACTTCGCAAGTTTGGGTGGCCAGTTTCGTTTCGTCGCAGCGAGCCAGACTGTGGGCCAGTAGGCCTTCGAGTTCAACGAGCCCTAAAGTGTCGAGGGCGCCGGTGGTGATCACCATGGTTGATTCTTTTCGGTTGGAGGCCACGGCGACGTTTACTGATTTGTTTTCGAGGACCAAGAGTTCTGGTTGGTTTATGCCGTGGGTGAGGCAAAGCCCGTCGACAATGTTGTACAAGCGGGGAAAATCTTGCACGGAGGTGGGTTGGCCGCCCAGCAGGGTTTTTACTTTTCCGAGGGCCCGGTTTTCTAAAAATACGATGACCAATGACGCCACAACGATGCCAGCCAGCAAAGCTAACCAAGATGGCGCACCAGCCAAAAGAGCGGCCGAAACGGCAACTATGGCGGTGAGGGCAAAAATCAGCATGGCCGGGGGTCGGCGCAAATTATTAGTCATGAGTGGTTTTCCGAGTTTGTGTACGAGGGTGTCCCCGCATGATACGCCTTAGGTGAACCTTCGTGGCGGTCAGGCGTCGTCTATTACTTCTTGATAAACGGTGAGGTAGCGCTGAGCGAGCTGCTTCATGGAGAATTGGTGGGCTCGTTGCAGGCCGCTGGCTCGCAGTTGTGCGGCTCGTTGCGGGTCGTGCAGGGTTTTTTCGATGGCCGTGGCGAGGGCGGTGCTGTCGCCGGGCGGCACTAATACTGCGTGTTGTCCTTCTTGGGCTACTTTGGCGTAACCCGGTATGTCGCTGGCTACCACTGTGGTGTCACAGGCCATGCCTTCGAGCAGTACGACGCCGAAAGATTCGCCGCGCAGCGAGGGTGCGCAAAAAATGTCGGCGCCTTTCATGCGGGACAGTTTTTCTTCTTCGCTGATGCGTCCCAGCCATTTGATGCGTGCGTCTCCTGCTGAGCGGGCTTTGAGGGCTTCGGTTTGGGGGCCGTCGCTAGCTACCCAGAGGGTTATGTCGGCAGGCAGTTCGTTCATGGCGTCGAGCAATACGTCGAGGCCTTTTCGAGGCTCGTGGCGCCCCACAAAAAAGACGGTGGGGCCGGTGGTTTCCCAGGCTTGGGCGGCAGCGCAGCGGTCGGTTTCGACGCCGTTGAAAAGCACTTCGTATTGGTGCCCGAGGGAGTGCTGGGCCATTTCGGCGGCATCGTCGGATACGGCAAAACGGCGGTCGATGCGTCCGCTGAGCCAGCGCACCGGTCGCTTGAGTATGTCGTAGGCGCGGCTTCCTCCGGCGGCATGAAAAGTGGCCACCATGGGGGCTTGGGCCATAAAGAGGGCGGTGGTGGTGGGGCCGGGAGCCATGGGTTCGTGGAGGTGCAAAATATCGAACTGGTTGTCGCGTAGGGCTTGAATGGTGCGTAGGGCGCAGGGTACGTCGGGGGCGATGGGCGCTACTGAGCCGTTGGCCGAGGTGGGCAGACTGTCGCCGAGGGGAATCACCCCAGTGTCGGGTGGTGGTCCGTCGCAGGGGCCGAGCACTTGGGCGTGGTGGCCGGCGGCTCGGAGTTCTCGGGCCAAGCCGAGCACTTGGCCTTGTACCCCGCCGGGCAGGGTCAGGCTGTAGGGGCTGATTACTCCGATGCGCATGGTTTTACGTTACTGGCCGTCGGGCGCTAGGTGGTCCGAGGGCCAGTTTGGTTGCAGTAGGTGCCATTGTTGGGGGGCGGCGCTGATGAGTTCTTCGAGTCGGTGGGCCAGGTCTTGGGTGATGCGGGTGATGTCTTCTCGGAGTCGTCCTTGTCGTTCGACGTTGAGCGGGGGCTGTACTACGCCGTGGCATCCTTGGCCTTTTATGTAGATGGCGGTGGGGATTATGGCGGCACCGGTGCGCAGGGCCAGGGTGGCTGGTCCGGCGGGCAGTTGGGTGGTTTCGCCAAAGAATTCTACTTCTACGCCAGCCCCGCCGAGGTTGCGATCACACAGCAAACTGACGGATTTTCCGCTGCGTAGGAGGCTCATGACTTCGGTTCCGGCTTGAGGCCCGAGGGGGATGACGTTCATGCCCAGCGAGGCGCGGAATTGGCGGAACCATTCAAAGAGTTCGGGCGGTTCGAGGGGTTCGACTACTACGTTTACTGAGGCGCCGGCTACTTGGTTCATCCAGAAGGCTGCCCATTCCCAACCGCCGAGGTGGGGCATGGCCACGATGGGTCCGGTGCCGCTGGCTAGGGCTTGTTCGATGTGGTGGTAGCCCTCTTGGGTGAACCCGTCTTGTATTTGTTGGGGGGTCATGCCGGGGAGGCGCAGGCTTTGAAACCAGTAGGTGGCGTAGGAGGCGAACACTTCGTCGATGGCGGTGTTGAGTTCTTTTCCAGATAACCGGGGGTTCATAGTGCGGCGCAAATGGCGGGCCACCATGGTGCGGCGGTCTTTGTTGCGGCGGCCTGCTAGGCGCCCGGCGCTTCGGGCCAGTTGCCCGCCGAGGCCTCGGGGTAGGGCTCGTGCGGCTACTCCCCCGGCTCGGTAGCCGGCGGCTACGGGTAGCACGCCCATGTTCAGAGTGCCGGGTTTAGTTGCGCTGGTCGCGGCGTTGTTGCCGGCGTTGGCTGCGTTCGCTTACCGGTACTTCTCGTTCGGCGCTGGCTTGTTTCCATACTTTGGCAAAGCGTTGGCCGGCGGTAAACAGGGTGAGGGCCAGCATGACCCACAGGGTGGCTAACAGTATTTCTGAGAACAGCAGGCCGATGCCCAGCACGATGAACCGCTCGGCGCGTTCCATGAGCCCGCCTTTGGCATCAAAGCCCAAGAGTTCGGCTTTGGCTCTTTGGTAGGAGATCAACATGGCGGCGGCCATGACTGCGACGGGCAGCATCATGATGTGCCCGGGTTGGGTTTCGGCGTAGTGCCAGGCCAAGCCGCCAAAGAGCAGAGCGTCGGTTAGGCGGTCGGAGACTGAGTCAAAAAAGGCGCCGCGTTTAGAGGCGGTTCCGGAGGCTTTGGCTACTGCGCCGTCGAGGGCGTCGGGTACTCCGGTTAAGACGAGAAACAGGAACCCGAAGCGCAGGTTGCCTAATCCGATGGCTACGGCGGCGGCTCCCGACATGAGGATGCCGATTACCGTGATGACGTCGGCGCTGATGCCGGTGCGGCGCAGGCTTTCGCCTATGGGGGTTAGCCCACGGTCTACGGCTCCTCGCCAGGTTCCATCTAACATTGTTTTTTAGGCTAGCAGCGGCTTAGGGCCGGTGGCTGTTTAGCTTTCGTTGGCCCATTCTTCGGGGTTTTCTTCTACGTATTGGGCCACGATTTCGCCGTCTACGCCGTCGATAAATACCAGGCCGCGTTTTTCGGGTGGGGATTCGTTGGAATACAACAAGATGCGCCAGGTGGGTCGGCTTCGTAGGCCGCGCCAAGCCATTTGGGCTGAGGCGTGGCCGACGGGGAAACCTACGGCTCGGTTGGCGGCTACTAGGGCGTCGGCGTCATCAACTTTTAGGGTCCAGGCGCCTTGCAGGTGGTAGAGCCCAACTAAGGCTAGGGCGGCGCTTCCCAGGAGGAGCCCGTTGTTTACTAGCGGTGATCCGTCGGCCAGCAGTACCCCACCTACGGTGATGGCGGCCAGTACGAGGTAAATAATCCCGGGGATGCGGCGCCGGTTGTTGTCGGGGAAAATGTAGGGGCCGACCAGTGCTGAGGGGTCGAGGTCGGCGGGCAGGGAGTCGCGTTGTTGGGCGTCGGTTTCGGCGGGTTGGTTCACAAAACGGACTTTATCGGCTACGGGCGGTGAGGGGGCGGGGGCGCCGAGGTGTGTAGCGGGGCGGGGTGGCGGCCACCACCGCAACCGTTACTTGTTTTGCGCCGGCTCGCCGAAGAGCCCGGGCGGCGGTTCGTACCGAAGCACCGGTGGTGGTCACGTCGTCAATGAGCAACACTCGGGCGTCGGGGTTTATGGGTCGGGAGCGCAGCGTGGGTCCGGAGCGCCGTTGGGTAACCGTCAGGGTGTGTTGGGCTGGCCCGGGGGCGCGCAATAGCAACCGTCGGGCGGGCAGGTCGAGGTGGTGGGCTACTGAGCGGGCTAAGAGTTCTGCGTGGTCGGCGCCGCGTTGGGCGCGGTGGCGGGTTGAGGCCGGCACCCAGGTGACCATGGTGGCTAGTTGGGGCTGGTCGGCGCTTACCTGTTGGGCAAGGATTTGTTGGGCAAGGGCCTGGCCAAGGGCTTTTATGGGCGAACGCAGACCTTTATATTTGATGGCTTTTACTAAGTCGGCGGCCGGGCCTTGGTAGGAGGCCAGGGCGGTGAACCCGTTGAGGTCGGCGGCCGGCAAAAAGAGTGGCACGGGCCCGAGGCAGGCCAGGCAGTTGCTGCAGGGCCCGGCTTGACTCAGCGGGCAGTTGGCGCAACCGGTTTTGCGCAAGAGGTTGATGACCTTGACGGCCCACTGGTTCTGCTTCATGGTTAAAACTTAGTTGGGGGGTGTGACATCCTTGGGGGCGAGTTGCGCCACTATTTGCTCGACGGCTTTTTTCATGGCTCCGGTGCCTTCGACCACCACGTCGGCTTGGGCGGCGAAGGGTTCAACAAATTGGTCGTGCATGGGGGCCACGGTGGTGGTGAATTGTTTTTGGATACTTTCGGGGCTGCGGCCTCGTTCTTCTACATCGCGTTTTAGGCGCCGCTGGTAGCGCAGGTTTTGTGGGGCGGCCACGAACACTTTGAGCCCCAGTTGGTGGCGCACTTCGGGCACGGCGAAAAGCAGTATTCCTTCAGCGATTATTATTTCGTGGGGCTCAACCACCAACACTTGAGTGCTGCGGGTGTGGGTGGCGAAGTCGTAAATAGGTACCTCTACGCTTTGGCCGTTGAGGAGTTGCGCTAAGTGTTCAAGGTAGAGCTCGTGTTCTAACGAGTCGGGGTGGTCGAAGTTGACTTGGGTGCGTTCCGGGTAGGGCCGGTCGGCCAGGTCTCGGTAATAGTTATCGAAAGGCAACACGGTGGCGGTACGGCCCTCTCGGGCCAAGGCTTTCACCAAGGCCCGAGTGAGGGTTGTTTTTCCCGCACCGCTGCCTCCAGCGATACCGCAAACCCCTGTTTCGTCCAAGTTTTTAGTACCGGTAGTGGTCTGGCTTGAAGGGGCCGTCGACGTTTACACCCAGGTATTCGGCTTGGTCGTCGGTCATGGTGGTGAGCCGTACGCCGAGAGCATCGAGGTGCAGACGAGCTACTTTTTCGTCCAAAAGTTTAGGCAAGGTCACCACGTCTATTCCGTAGCTTTCGGCGTTGGCGTGTAACTCTATTTGGGCCAGAACCTGGTTAGAGAAGCTGGCTGACATAACGAAGCTGGGGTGCCCGGTGGCGTTGCCGAGGTTCAACAAGCGGCCTTCGGACAAAATGATTACCGAGTGGCCGTCGGGGAAAACGAACTCATCTACCTGTGGTTTGATGGTGATGCGTTGTACGTCGGAAAGTTTTTGCAACCCGGCCATGTCGATTTCGTTATCGAAGTGCCCGATGTTGCCCACGATGGCTTGGTGCTTCATTTTTCCCATGTGTTCGGCGGTCAAAATGTCTTTGCAGCCGGTGGTGGTAATGAAGATGTCTGCTTTGTCGATGACCCGTTCGAGGGTGTTGACTTCGTAGCCTTGCATGGCCGCTTGGAGGGCACAGATGGGGTCAATTTCGGTGACGATGACCCGGGCGCCTTGGCCGCGGAGTGATTCTGCGCAGCCTTTGCCGACGTCGCCGAAGCCGCAAACTACAGCGACTTTGCCGCCGATCATGACGTCGGTGGCTCGGTTGATGCCATCAATGAGTGAGTGGCGACATCCGTAGAGATTGTCGAATTTTGATTTGGTTACCGCATCGTTGACGTTGATGGCCGGGAAACGCAGTTCGCCGGCTTCTTTCATGCGGTAGAGGCGATGTACCCCGGTGGTGGTTTCCTCGGAGACGCCACGGATGCCGCTCATGATGGTGGTCCATCGGGTGGGGTCCTCGGCTAGGGATGCTCGCAGGGTGTCGAGCACGATGCCCCATTCTTCTGAGTCGTCGTCGGTGGTGGCGGGCACCATCCCTGCTGCTTCGTATTCAGCGCCTTTGTGCACCAACACGGTGGCGTCGCCGCCGTCGTCCAAAATAAGGTTGGGTCCGGCTCCGTCGGGCCATTGGAGTACTTGGGTGGTGGCCCACCAGTATTCTTCAAGGGTCTCGCCTTTCCAAGCGTAGACCGGTACCCCTTCGGGGTTTTCTGGGGTGCCGTGAGGGCCCACCAGCACGGCGGCTGCCGCATGGTCTTGGGTGGAGAAAATATTGCAGCTGGCCCAGCGCACTTGTGCGCCGAGGAAGACCAGGGTTTCAATGAGCACGGCCGTTTGAATGGTCATGTGCAGCGAACCGGTAATGCGGGCTCCGGCGAGGGGTTGGGCATCTTCGTATTCGGCCCGTAGGGCCATGAGGCCGGGCATTTCGTTTTCGGCTAAGCGAATTTCGTGCCGGCCAAAGGTGTGCAGACTGATGTCAGCAATTTTGCTGTCTTCTAATAGGGACATGACGACTCCTTATATTGTGCGCAGGTTTGCGCTGATTATTGGTTCTTGCGGGCCGGGGTCGTCTGACGCCAAATCATGCAGCCGAGGGCAGTCTAACCAGCGGGACTGCTTACCCGGAACGCTTCTCCATCGGTGGCCAGTTGGTAGGGGCCGTCGCTTTGGGGTACCCAGGCCACGTTGCCGGCGGTGAGGGCTAATTGTTGCCCGTTGACGGTCAGGGTGGTGGTACCGAAAGTAGCAACCACTAGGTCGCCGCTGCGTTGGGTGTCTACGGTCAGTTCGGTTTGTTGCAGGCGTTGCAGGGTGAATGCTTCGCCGGTTTGGTATTGGTACACGGGGTTGGCCGGGTTTTGCACTTGGGGGGTTTCGGCGGTTTCGATGATGGCCAGCAGGGTGGTCGGGTCAACTTTTTTGCTGGTGAATCCGGCTCGTACCACGTTGTCGCTGGGGCCCATAGTTTCAAGAGCTAAGCCGCCCAGGTAAGCGTGGAGCACTCCCGGGCTGAGGTAAAGGGCTTGGCCGGGTTGCAGTATGTGGTGTTCCATTAACGGAACCAGCAGCAGTGCCGGGTCGGTTGGGTAAAAGGCCGCCAGGTCGAGGATGGCTTTGGCGAGGGGCTCGGTACGTTGCCTGCAGCGGGCAATGAGTGCGGCGGTTTCGGTTTTCCATGTGCTGGCCAGCACGGCCGCCACTGTTGCTTTGCACCCGTCGGGTTGGCTTAACAGGTTTTGCAGTTTATGGGGCAGTTCGTAGTCGGCGGCGTTTTTTTGTGCTTGGTTTGGGGGCTGAAACCCGCACAGCACTTCGAAAGGGGTGAGGGCGCAAACGATTTCTGGTTTGGCTTGCGGGTCGCCGAAGTTCAGCGAGGGGTCGGCGGCTTGGGCGGCGTTGGGGTGGGTTTGTAGCGAGAGCGGTTGGTCGGCGGCCAGGAACTTGACCAGGTAGGGCAAGGTTTCGTTGGCTTGAGAGACGGCGTCGGCCAGAGTTGTAGTGGCGTCGGTCGCCAGGGTGGTGGGCCCATCCGGGTGGGTGCCGAACCATTTTTCTGCTTCGGGGGTGGCGGCCGGCGGTCGATTTTCTAGGGCCGCCAGGGCGTGGGTTGACCCCCAGTGGTAGTGCTGAACAAAACCAGAGAGTAGTTCCACGGGGCCGAAGTTAGGCAGTGAAGGTGGGGGCTAAGCCTTCGTCGGCTACACGGGCCATAAGCCGGGTGTGTTCGGCGTCGTCTATGTCTTGGGCTTCGTCAACCAGCATGACCGGTATGTCTTGGCGTATTTCGTAGCGGCGTTGCAGGCGATTGTTGTAGAGGGTGTCTTCGTCGGCGAAGTAGTAGAGCGGCCCTTTGTCTTGGGGGCAAGCCAGAATTTCTAAGAGTCGAGCGTCGAGGGTCATGGGGTTCCTAGGGTTGCGGGTTGGTAAAGAGTTGACGTACTTCGTCTATGCCTTGTTGACACAGGGCCGGGGTATTTGCTTCAAGGTTAAGCCGTAGCAGGGGTTCGGTGTTGGAAGGGCGCAAATTAAACCACCAGTCAGCGAGTTGCACGGTCAGGCCGTCCATGCGGTCTTGAGGGTGGTCGGCGTAGTGGGCGGCCACTCGGTCAATTACTTCTGTCGTGTTTTCTACTTGGGTGTTGATTTCTCCTGAGGCGGCGTAACGCTCGAAGGGTGCCACTAGAGCACTAAGTGGTTGGTCGGTGTGGGCGAGTTGTTGCAAGATTATAAGGGCAGCGATGATCCCAGAGTCGGCAAAAAAGTTGTCCCGAAAATAATAGTGGCCGGAGTGTTCCCCGCCGAAAATAGCGTTTTCTTCGGCCATGATGGCTTTTATATACGAGTGTCCCACTCGGGTGCGTACCGCTCGCCCGCCGCCTTGGGCAATAACTTCGGGCACCACTTTTGAACAAATCAAATTGTGCACGATGGCCGCTGCGGGTTCTTGAGACAACATGTTTTGGGCCACCAAGGCGGTGGTAAGCGACCCAGAAATGGGTTGAGCTTTTTCGTCAATCAGGAATACCCGGTCGGCATCGCCGTCGAAAGCTAAGCCCACGTCGGCTCCGGTTTCTAACACTCGTTGTTGCAGCGCCACCAGGTTTTCTGGCTGTATGGGGTCTGCTGGGTGGTTGGGGAAGGTGCCGTCGAGTTCGGGGTAAAGCACTTCGAGTTCAAAAGGCAGGTGGGCGAATACGGCAGGCACCACTAAGCCTCCCATACCGTTTGCGGTGTCGGCGACGACTTTTAGGGGCCGCAGGCTGGGTAGGTCAACGAAGGAACACACGTGGTCGGCAAAGGCGGCCAGCAGATCTTGGTGGGTTACTTCTCCCCCGCCGGGGCCGACTGGTACGCCGGCTTTTATTTGGTCTCGTACTTGGTCGAGGCCGGTGTCGAGGGCTACTGGGCGAGCGGCGGAGAGGCAGAATTTAATACCGTTGTAGCCGGCTGGGTTGTGGCTGGCTGTAAATACCGTGCCGGGCAGGTTTAGGTGGCCGGAGGCGAAGTACATCATGTCGGTAGAACACAGGCCAATGTCGATCACGTTGAGTCCTTGGGCGGTGACTCCATCGGTGAAAGCGGCCACCATTTCTGGGCCCGAGGGGCGCATGTCGCGGCCCACGATGACCGTGGTGGTGTCTGGTTCTTTTTGTTGCACTAAGCGGGCCCAGGCACCGCCGATGGCTTGGGACAGTTGGGCGTCGAATTGTTCGGGCACCAGGCCGCGCACGTCGTAGGCCTTAAAAATTGCGGCGGGGTCAAGCATGGTGGTCAGACTTTAGCGGCAGGCCGGGGTCGGCCGGGTAGCGCCCTTGGCGGGCTTGGCGGCGCACTAAGGCGATGTCTCGCACCAGGCGCAGGCCGTCGCGAGCGGCGCGCACCGTGGTGCGTTCGGAGTGTTCGACCTCTACCGGTACTTCAGCGAGCGAGAGCCGCCAGCGTTCGGCTAGGTGAAAGAGTTCAATATCGAAGGCGAAGCCGTTGAGGGTAGACGAGGCAAACAGTGCTTGGGCCACGTCGGAGCGAAAAGCTTTGAGGCCGCATTGGGTGTCTCGATATTGGCCTAGCAGCAGCACGTGGGTGGCCAGGTTGACGAGCCGGCCGCCGGCTTGGCGCATCCATCCGGTTTGTACCACGGTGCGGGTTTCGGTGTGTTGGCGGCTGCCTACTACCCAGTCGTGGCCATTTTCTATTTGGGTTAAGAGATCAACTATTTGGGTTGGGGCGTAGGCCAGGTCGGCGTCGGTAAAAGCTATGGTGCGGCCTTGGGCGGCGGCGACGCCGGCCCGCAGGGCACCGCCTTTGCCGAGGTTTTTTTCGAGCACGATTACTTGGTTGGCGCTGGCTGCTGCTTGGGGGGTGTGGTCGCCGGAGCCGTCGTCGACCACGATGATCTCGAGGCTCTCCACTTTTGTGCCCAGCTCGTTGCGTACTCGTTCTATGGTTTGGCCGATGCGGTCGGCTTCTCGGTAAGCGGGGATTACTACGCTGAGGCGGTACTGGCCTGGTGGCGTGGGGCGGTTGGCGGGGTGGTCTTGTTCGTTGCGGATAATGCGAAAAACCACCATGCGGTAGGCGGCGGCTCGCACTAGGGCGGCGGCGGCTACCGCCACCATTTTGGCAAAGAGTGCGGCGCTCCAGGTGCGTTGTGGGCTGAGGGCGGCTACTACGGCGAGGTCTACTAGGCCGGCGGTTACCACCATGATGCCAAAGACGGCGGGTGAGCCGATCCAGCGAACAAAAGGGTCGTCAGAGAGGGTGACCGAGCGGTGGAGGGTCCAAGCCACCAGGGCGGCGGCGTTGAGTACCAGAAGTTCGGCCCACACGAGGGGCCAGCCAGCTTTATAGAGCAGCACGAAGCCGGCCACGTCTACCACGGTGGCCAACAAGCCCACCATGGCGAAGCGCTGTAGGCGGTTACTCACGGGGCTCGGGTGGTTCGGGGTTTTCGTCGTCTGTCTCGGTTTCTGGGCTGGGGCGGCGGCGTTCTTCTACCCATTGGTCGAGTTTTTTGTCGGCTTTGGTGGGCGGCAACGGTTCGAGTTCTGGTTCGGGCCGGCGCCACATAACTATCAACAACACCATGCCCAGCAAGGTAAGGAATCCGGAGAATTTGTCTATGCCGGTTCGGCCGTAGGTCAGGGTCACGTTTTTTTCGGTGGGGATGACCACCATGAGGTTGGGGGTGGCTCGCCAGGGCCCGTCGGCGCCGGTGGCTTCCCAGTTGGGGAAGTAAGAGATTTTTACCATGACCGGTACCCCTATTTGGTCCACCGTGAAGCTGATTTGGTCGGTGCCGACCTCTATGTTGCTGACCGTTATCGGTTCAAGGGGGCGTTGCTGGGGGGGCGTTTCGGCGGTTACTCGTTGCCAGGACAGGGGGCCGTTTACCGTGCGCACGGTGGCCGCTCGACCTTCGACAAAGACGTCGGCGGCGGAGTCCAGCCAGGTTTCGTGGGTCACGTCGCTCCACACGGCGGGCTCCAAGGTCATGGGTTCCACCAGAGCCGAGTCGGCTACTAAGAAAATGGTCCAGGGGCCAGTGGTTGCTACTTCGATGAGGTCGGGGTGGTTGCGGGCTGCTTCGACTGGTCGTTGCGATTCGGCGGCGTAGTAGCGCACCCCGTATTGCTGCAGGTGGTCAACCCCGTCGTTAATGTTGAACGATTGGTAGGGCAAGCCGCGTTGGGCGCGAGAGGGGCCAACCGAGAGTTCGGATTGCATCATGAAATGATAGGGCGTGGTGGTGGCGGCTTCGAAGTAGAGGCCTTCCATGGAGCCGACGCATCCGTCGGTCCAGTGCGGCATGAGCATGAGGGCCATGGGGGTTCCGTAGCGCACCAGGTCGCTGCTGTATTCCCACATCAGGCGCCCGCAGCCGTGCTGGTCGGCTACCTCTTCCATGGTGGAGATCAAGGCCCGGTGTTCGTCCCAGCCTCCGCCGTTGGCGTCGCCGGTGCGACCTTCGTAGCCGGCAAAGTTCCAGTTAACCCAGGCGCGGCCCAGGTTGAATTGTTGGGTTTCGAGGCCCATCCACCGGTAGGTGTTGCCGTCCATGTTGCCAAGGGGCAAGGCTCGCAGGGGCATGCCGAGAGCCACGATGAGCCCCAAGGTGGCGGCGATGGATCCGACGGCTACCAGGATGGTTCCGGGTTGTTGGCGTCTGGCCAGTAACCCGTCGAGGCCGCGGCCGGCCAGGCGCAGTATTTCGGCTACCCCGAGGGCGGCCAGCAGGTAGGCGCTGAGGTAGTAGGCCGGCAAAATACGCCCGTTGTAGAGGCGGCCGGGTGGCAGGTGGATAAATGCTAGGGCCAGCACCCCGATGCTGCCCGCTAGTACAAGGCCGAGGCGGCGGCGAAAGATCAGCGAGGTGATGGCGCCGATGCCCGCTAAGACCAGCACCAGTTGTAGCGGCGGGTCGTTGGTTAAAAAGTCGGCGGCCAGATCGCTGCGGTCCCATAGGTAGGAGCGGAAGCGGGGCAGTTTGTCCCAGGCCATGTCGTTGAGGTGGTTGCGTTGCCACCAGAAGGGCAGCACCCAAAAGGCGGAGAGTAGCCCGGCGAGGGCGCCGGTGGTGATTACCCAGCGCAGGCGTTTCCACCCGGGGTAAACCACCAGGGCCACTGCGGTTGCGGTAACGGCAAACAGGGCCACCAAGAGGTGGCAGAGGCCAACGAGGGCCAGGGTGAGGGCGGCCCAGGTGCGGCCTTTTTGTGTTTCGAGGCCGCGGATTAATAGCCCCAGGTACACCAGGCACAGGGTGGTGGCCAGCACGAAAGCGAATTCGCCGGCCATGGTCGACATAAGGTTGCCGCCGAAAATATTAAATGACCGGTCGAAGATGAAGGCCAGAGTGGCGGCGCTCATGAGGGCCGGGGCCGGGAAAGGCAGTCCGGCCAGGCGGGCCATTAACCAGCCGGCTAGCGGCATGGTTATTAGGCCGATCATGGTGACGAATTTGAAGGCCAGCCCGTAGTGCACGGGCCATATCAGAACCATGAGGGCCAGAGCGAGGCCCAGCAGCGGGGCCCAGGCTTGGGGGCGGCGTTGTACTAAGACCACGGAGGCGGCGGCTAGGGCCATGACCAGCGGTACGGCCAGCGGCAGCACCAGGCCGACGTTGACGGCCACGATGAACAGCATGGGGACCACCATGTAGAAGTGGTAGGCCGGAAACCCGGCGTACCAGTCGGGGGTCCATCCGGTGAGGCGAAAGTTGGGCAGGAGCTCGTCGCGTATAAACGCCGGGCCCCAAACGTGGGCACCGAGGTCGCCGCCGGTGGGGGTGGTGGTCGTAAACAGCACCCCGTTGGGGTTCATGACCCAGAGCAGAAATAATGTGGCGAGGGCGACCAGGCTGCCGGTTACCCAGGCGGTGAGCGAGACGCGTTTTAATGCGGCGATGATGCTTTCTCGGGTCATAGGAGCACCAGCATGCCTACGGTCCATGCGTTAAAACCCACGTGGGCCCAAATTGCTCGGCCGAGGCGTCCATCTTTTTGGGTGAGTTTTCCGGCAACGAGCCCGAACATGAATAATGCGGGGAACTGCAGGGGCTGCCAGTGGATTAGGCCGAACACTAGGGCGCTAGCCAGTAGGGCGGTGCGGGGGGAGAATCGATTTTCGAAGGAGCGAAGAGTTACGCCGCGAAAAAAGATTTCTTCTATTATTGGTGCGCCGACCACCACCACCAGCACCAAGAGGATGATGTCGAACCCTTGGGCTCGGTTGATCAGTTCTCGGGCCGGGCCGGAAATGTCAAGGTCGTCTTTAATAAGCATCACCGGCAGGTAGACCAGCGGCACGAAAACGGCTTGGGCGAAAACGCCGATGCCGAGACCGGAAAGCACATCTTTTTTTTGGAATTGCCAGCCCAGGTCGTTTTTCCATGACAGTTTGCGGCGCCGCACCACCCACCAGGGCACACCGAGCAGGCCTGCCCAGAGGGGTATTTGCATGACGGCAGTTGCCCAGAGGGGCAGGGTGTCAGTGGTTTCCCAGCCGCCGATTACCAGTACGAGCCCTCCTAAAAATAGGGCAGCGAAGGTGGAGATCATTAGCCCAGACACGATGTGCATACCTCGCCAAGGGCAGGCTGGCGTGGGGGAAGTTGTGTTGGGTGTTTTCACCGCACGAACACTACCGACCTGAAACCCTTGGTTGGGGGCGCAGGGGCAACGTCTTTGTATTCCTCTAGCATGGGGGGATGGCTGATCGCGCAAAAAAATCTTCTTCTTCTTCAGAACCTTCGGGTTCTAAAGCCAACAAAGGGTGGCCTCGTTGGGGCATTTGGATGCTTATGGGTTTGTTGGCGGCCACGCTGCTTTACCCGCTTTTGCAGCCTTCTGAGGACCTTGAGGCCCTCCCCTATGACCAGTTTTTGGCTCGGGTGGCCGATGGTGAGGTCACTGAGGTAACGGTCGATAACCAAACGGGTCGCATTGAGATTCGCACTTCCGAGGGGGTGGCTTTTACTACTACTGGCCCGTTGGAACTTTCGGCGGTTGACCGTCAGGTATTAGCAGATAGCGGAATCTCGGTTATTTTCGAGACTCCCCAGCCTGGTTTTGCTGCTACTTGGTTGCCTTTGTTGTTGCCGGTGGGGCTTATTATTTTGTTTTTCGTGTGGATGAACCGCCGGGCTCAGGGCCAGATGAACGGCATGATGTCTATTGGTCGGTCGCGAGCCAAAACGTATTCTTCAGAAAAACCGGGCACCATGTTTGATGATGTGGCTGGTTACGACGGGGTGAAGCAGGAAATCCGCGAGGTGGTGGACTTTTTGCAGAAGCCGGAGAAGTTTGCCGAGGTGGGTGCTCGTGTGCCGAAGGGCATTTTGTTGGTGGGCCCTCCGGGGACTGGTAAGACGTTGTTGGCTCGTGCGGTGGCTGGCGAGGCCGGGGTGCCGTTTTTGTCGGTGACTGGTTCGGACTTTATGGAAATGTTTGTTGGGGTGGGGGCAAGCCGGGTGCGTGACTTGTTTGAGACGGCACGCAAAATGGGGCGAGCGATTATTTTCATCGACGAATTAGATTCCGTGGGTCGTAAGCGGGGCGCTGGTTTGGGCGGCGGTCACGATGAGCGTGAGCAAACGTTGAACCAAATGTTGTCGGAAATGGATGGCTTTGAAGCCAGCGAAGGCATTGTGGTTTTGGCGGCCACTAACCGCCCGGATATTTTGGATCCGGCGTTGCTGCGTCCTGGCCGTTTTGACCGCCAGGTGGTGGTGCCGTTGCCAGAGTTGTCGGATCGTCGAGCGATTTTGGCGGTGCATGCCAAGGGCAAGTCGTTGGCCGACGATGTAGATCTTGATGTTTTGGCTCGGGGCACGCCGGGCATGAGCGGCGCCGATTTGGCCAATCTTATTAACGAGGCGGCGTTGATTGCGGTGCGAGAAAACTTTGATGCTATTTCTGCGGGGCATCTGGAGGCGGCGCGGGATCGCACCATTATGGGGCAAAAACGTGAGTCGATGGCTTTGACGGAATCAGAAAAAGAGGCCATTGCTTTTCATGAGGCGGGGCATGCTTTATGTGCGGCGCTGTTGCCGACCGCTGACCCGTTGCACAAGGTGACCATTATTCCCAGCGGCATGGCTTTGGGTATGACCATGCAGTTGCCGGAGGAGGAGCGCCACATTTATCGCCAGGACTACATTGAAGATTCTTTGGTAGTCCGCATGGGCGGGCGCATTGCCGAGGAGTTGGAGTTTGGGGTTATTTCTACGGGGGCCCAAAACGATTTGGAAGGCGCCACGGAGTTGGCTCGCAAAATGGTTCGTGAGTGGGGTATGAGCGAACGTATCGGACCGATGGCTTGGGGCAGCCAGAATCAAGTGTTTTTGGGTGACGATTTGATGAATTCTCGTGATTATAGCGATGCCACAGCTCGTGAGATTGACGAAGAAATGCACCGCATTTTGGTGTTCCATGAGTCTCGCTGTCGTGACTTGTTGACGGAGAACCGTAGTGCTTTGAATTTGGTGGCTCGGGCTTTGTTGGAACATGAGACTATTTCTGGTCAAGAAGTGGAGCGTTTGGTGGCTTTGGCTGCTCAGCCTGCTTCTGCGGGGTCGGAAGAGTCTTTGCCGGCTGAGCCTTCGCCGGTTGATTGATCCTTGGTTGAGCGTTTAATCCTTTTGGCTGTGGTGGCCGTGGTAGCTGGTTTGGCGGCAGCTTTTTTGCAGCGGCGCCCGTCGGATGCTCCGGTGCGTACAGGTTGGTCGGTGCCAGAGCAGTTGGATCGTGCTGATTTTTCTGATCCGTCGACCGCTTGGTTGGTGGCGGTCTTTACGTCGGCCACGTGCGATTCGTGTACCGGGGTTTTAACTCGTGCTTTGCCGCTGGCTAGCAATCAGGTGGTAGTCCAAGAGGTTGAAGCCAAGCGAGACAAAGATCTCCACGATCGTTACCGCATCGAAGCGGTCCCTATGGTGGCCATTGTCAACGCCGAAGGCGTGGTGGTCGAACATCACCTCGGCCCGGTAACCGCCACCCACCTCTGGGCCTCCTTAGCCGAAGCCCGCTCCCCCGGCTCCACCCCCAAAGGCTGCGGCTCCCACTAAAAAGTCCG
>JAPKBH010000001.1 GCA_028823445.1 Acidimicrobiales bacterium
GCGTTGTTGATGCGTTCCACCACCAAAGGCACCGAGTTAACGGGGTAAAGGCTTTGATCTGGGTAAACCTCACCAGAGGAGTTGGCGTCGCCGGCTACTTGCCAACCCGACAAGTAAATAGCAGGCAGTCCGGCCTTTACGTACTCAATGGCTTGCCCACCGGTCATGGCGCCCAAGGCATGGACGTAGTCCATGTCGTTGATGCGTTCCCACAACAAGTCGGCGCCGTGTTTAGCCAAGGAGCACTCTGGGGTAATGGAACCACGTAAACGAACCACGTCAGCGGCCGAGTAGTCACGTTGGATGCCTGCCCATCGAGGGTTTTCGGCCCAATCTTTTTCTAGTTCTTCGACCTGTTGGTCAAAACTCTTTTTCATGGTTCTCTCTCTCTTAAAGGCCTGAGCCTTGGTTGGATTAGTTATTAGTTATTAGTTATTAGTTATTAGTTGTTAGTTATTAGTTGTTAGTTATTAGTTATTAGTTATTAGTTATTAGTTATTAGTTGCTTAAGTAATTCAGTCAAGAAGTTCGTAAAGGGGGAGGGTAAGAAACTCAATAAAGTCATCGGTCAAAGCCAAATCTTCAAAGACTTGCTTCGCCTGGCCAAAGGGCAGGTTGGCGAACATTTCTGCCCCCAGTGTTTCCTCGATGCTGGCCATTTCTTGATCGGCGAGTTCTCGTACTAAATCTGGGGTAACCAAACGGCCGTCATCAAGTGAGCATCCGTGTTGAATCCATTGCCAGATTTGCGATCGGCAAATCTCGGCCGTCGCAGCATCTTCCATCATGTTGTGAATAGCCGCCGCACCCAGACCATTAAGCCAGCCAGCGAGGTAACGCAAACCAACGTGAATGTTGATGCGCAAACCTTCTTCGGTAATAGAGCCCACGGTTTGGTCAACGGAAAGTAAATCGGAGGCGGTAATCGAAACCTCCGGGCGTTGGCGGCCCAGTTGATGAACCGCCCCTTGGAGCACCGCATCAAACTCTGCTTGAGCGATTGACACTAAATCGGGGTGGGCCACCCAAGTGCCGTCACAGCCATCTGCCGCTTCAAGCGCTTTGCCTTGCGTTACTTTGGCAATGGCGTGTTCGGTTACTTCGGGGTCGTGGCGGTTGGGAATGAACGCCGCCATTCCGCCCATGGCGTGGACCCCACGTTTGTGGCAGGTAGCAACGAGCAACTCGGTGTAGGCCCGCATAAAAGGTGCAGTCATTGAAACATCGTTACGGTCGGGCAGCACAAAAGACTTGTGGGCGGCAAACTTTTTAGCTACCGAAAAAATGTAGTCCCAACGACCAGCGTTGAGCCCTGCGGAATGTTCCCGCAGTTCGTAAATGATTTCATCCATTTCGAAAGCAGCCAAAATGGTTTCAACCAACACAGTGGCTCGAATAGACCCTCGAGGAATATTCAGTGCATCTTGCGCATGGTTAAACACGTCGTTCCACAAACGAGCTTCAAGGTGACCCTCCAACTTAGGAAGGTAGTAGTACGGCCCGGCACCCTGGTTGAGGGCCTCTTGTGCTCCATGAAAAAAAGTTAAAGCGAAGTCCACCAGGCTGGCCGGCGCAGCTATGCCATCAACGGTCACGTGGCGTTCGTCGAGGTGCCAACCGCGGAAACGCACAAACAAGGTGGCGATTTCATCGTTCAATTCATAATGCTTTTCACCTTGGTCCAAGGTGATGTTGCGACGGTAGGCATCACGAATGTTTACCTGGCCAGATACCACGTTGTCCCAGGTGGGGCTGGTGGCGTCTTCACAGTCGGCCATAAAAACCCGTGCCCCAGAGTTCAGGGCGTTGATAATCATTTTGCGGTCGGTGGGTCCGGTGATTTCGACCCGACGGTCCATCAAAGGTTCTGGTTCGGGGGAGGCTTGCCAATCACCGGATCGCACCGATGCGGTTTCCGGTAAGAAGTCAGGAAACTCACCTTGGTTGATGCGCTCTTGACGCTCCACACGAGCCGATAAAAGGTCATCACGGCGGCCCCGGAAGGTGCGAACTAAATCGGCAACAAAAGCAGTGGCCTCCGGGGTAAAGATTTCTTCACCAAGGGGATGATCATCTATCTGGACACCGGGTTGATTGTGCACGTCTGGTTTTCCTGCTTGTGGGTTACTTCTTCATGATGGGCCAATTATCTAACGTTTTAAAGATTTTGTGGTAGTGGGGATGCTGAAAAGTTGGCCTACCCTGTTGAAAACCAGAAAAAGCGTAAAAATTCTGAAAGGGAATGTCGTGAGCAACGAAAAATTCGATCTAAAAATGATAGGTCACCAAATACGTCACCACCGAAAAGCCCAAGGCCTCACGCTAATCGCCTTGGGAAAGACCATTAATCGTCCAGCCTCTTACCTCAGCCAACTCGAAAATGGGCACCTTGAGCCCAAACTCGGAGTGCTGGCCAACCTTGCTAGCGCACTAAATTGCAGCACCACCGACCTGCTTAGTGCGGCCCCACCTAACCCTCGAGCAGCACTAGAAGTAGAGTTGCATCATTTTCAAAATAGCGCTTGGCGCGACGAACTTAGCCTGCCCGAACTCCGCCCCGGTGCCACCATGACCACCGAGGTGCTTCAAGCCTTGGTCGGCTTGTACCGCGCCCTTCCCAGTCAGCCCATAAGCCGCACCGGCTTGGCTCGCCAAGAAGCAGGGGACCGAGCACGAAGCGCCAACTTGTCTTTACGTACCGAAATGCGCAGCACCAACAACTATTACCCGCACATAGAAACCGAAGCCGCCGCCTGCTTGGAAGCGGTGGGCTACAACGGGCAAGGGCCACCCTCAGAAAAAAATATCACCGACCTGGCCGCCCACTACGGCTTCACCATCGACCGAGTAAAAGGAATGCCCGTGACTGCCCGCTCGGTAACCGACACTCGGCGCCGGGTGATTTATATTCCCCAACGCGACGACCTGAGCGTCCGCTCGGCCCGCTCCGTAGTGCTGCAAACCCTGGGCCACTTTGCCCTCAAACACGCCGATACCACCGACTTCGAGGACTACCTTCGCCAACGTATAGAGTCCAACTACTTTGCTGCCGCCGTGCTGGTGCCCCAAGCCGCCGCCTTGGCGTTTCTTAATGTCTCCAAAGAAAACGGTGACCTCTCTATCGAAGACCTCAAAGAGCGTTACTACGTTTCTTACGAAATGGCTGCCCACCGGTTTACCAACTTGGCCACCTCGCAACTCGGCGTACCGGTACATTTTTTACGTACTGACCCTGAAGGCACCATCACCAAAGCCTACGAAAACGACGGCATGGAGTTTCCCGCCGACGCCGATGGGGCATTAGAAGGCGAACGCGTGGGCCGCCACTGGGGAGCGCGCCAAGTGTGGGCCTCATCCGATGTGCTGCATTACCAATACACCGCCACCGATGCCGGTGAATTTTGGTGCGTGACCTACGTAGAAAACGCTACCGAACGCACCCCGTATGCCGTGACCTTGGGATGCAAATCCGGCGATGCCCACTGGTTTAGAGGCAGCGAAACAGTGCGTCGACTTAGCGCACGTAGCGAAGATGTAGCGGCCAACCCAGAAATGATCAAACGGTGGGAAAGTATAGCGTGGCCTTCGGCCGCCGAACGGAGTTTTGTGCTCACTGCCTTGCCGCCCGCCAGTCGGGACTTTACGCCCTTCCCCGGGGTGGACGTCATAGATATTTACCGTTTTCTAGACCGTCAACGACCGGGCAGGTAGTCGTTGCTTTCTGTGACGCCCTCAACGACTTGGGTGGCAAAATCGGAAAGATCAAAAGAGTCTTTGTCGCACACCGTGGCCGTGTGGGTGACAAAACAATCGCCTGCCCAACGATGCAATAGGTAGCCCGGCGGTTCATTGGTGAAACTGCCTCGCCCGGGGCGCAGGTCTAAACCCAATTGTAAAAAAGTAGACGGGCAACCGGCCACCCCAGCCGTGCCGATGGTGGTGCTTACCGTCCGATGCAAGTGCCCGGTCACTACCAAACGCACCTGCGGGTGTGCCGTGATGACCTGGCGAAAACGCTCAATTTGTCGTAATCCAGAAATGTCCATGAAGACCAGGCCCGAAGCAAAGGGTGGAAAATGGGTAAAAACTAAGGTGGGTCGATCGGGTTGCTCAGCCAACGTGGCCTCAAGCCATGCGGCCCGCTCATCATTAAAATCCCCATGATGCAGGCCATCGACCGAAGCGTCCAAGCCCACCAAACGCACCGGGTAGTCATCCACCACATAACTGCAGTGCCCGTTGGCCAAACTGGTCGGCAGTTGCTGGGCGAAAACCTGGCAGAAAATATCGTTGTCATCGTGATTACCGGGCAACGGCAGTAGCGGGATGTTCAAGTTGGCCAACAATTGGCTGAGTTCCGCATATTGAGCGACGGTGCCATCGTTGGTGAGATCGCCGGTTGCCAGCACCACATCGGGGGCCACCGGCAAAGCATTGAGTTCTGCAACCACCGCAGACAAGGTGACTGAAGGGTTAGCCAACGCATCTAACGGGCTGGCATCAGCCTGAATATGGCAATCAGAAATTTGAGCAATAAGCACCAAGAAACCCTACCAACCCGCTACCAACACCCCGCCCGGTCTCGTCTTTGTGGTTTGGCCGGTTTCTGCGGGCTGATTGTAGGGGCGCTTGCTTGCTGCGCCCATTTTTGATTTGGAAACGTGGTGGAGGTTAGTGGTTAGAGCGGAGAGCTTTTTTGTCGACTTTGCCCACGGCTAGTAACGGCAGTTCGTCGAGAAACAAGATTTGTTTGGGCACCTTGTAGTTCGCTAAACGCTGGGCGGCAAAATCACGGAGATCCTCGGCAGAGGGTATGCCGGTTTCTGCGCCCACCACGTAAGCCACGCCGACCTCTTGGAACCTCGGGTCGGGCACGCTAATTACCGCTGCTATGGCCACGCCTGGGTGCTCCTCTAGAGCCAACTCCACCTCGCGGGGGTACACGTTGTAGCCGCCGCTTTTAAACATTTCACTCATGCGGCCCACGATTTGTAAATTTCCATCCGGTCGCTCCACCGCCAGATCGCCGGTATGGAACCAACCGTCCTCGGTAAAAGCCGCCTCGGTGGCTTCGGGCAGTTGCCAATACCCAACCAAAGTAAAGTCTCCTTTGACTTGGATCTCACCCGCTTCGCCGCTTCGCGCTAAACGGCCATCGGGGTGCCAGATGCGTAGCGGTTGGCGTTCATCGGGGGTGCCGATGGTGGTGGCCAACAACTCAACGGAGTCGTGTAGTCCGCTGTAAGTCACCCCACCGGTGGTTTCGGTCATGCCGTAGCCCATGGTGCACCGAGTGCAATCGGTTTTGTCCATTAACACTTGTAACAGTTCGGCTGGCATGGCCGACCCGCCCCAAGCCAAGAGGTCAACCGCCGTGAGGTCAGTTTGGGCAAAATCCGGGTGGCTCACACACATTTGCAACATGGTGGGCACTCCGACCATGGTGTTGAGGCGCTCGGCGGCCATGAGTGAAAGTACTTCGCCGGGGGAGAAGCGTTCTTGAAAAAAGAGCGTGCCACCGCCCACCAAGGTACGGCCGCAGATGTCGCCAATGGCTGCCACATGGTTAATAGGGAAGTTGCAGATAATGCGACGTTTGTCAAGGCCCTTGCGCTCAATGGCGATGACATGACAAAAGTTGGTGCCTCGGTGGGTCAGCAACGCCCCCTTGGGTCGGCCGGTACTGCCCGAGGTATACACCAAATATGCCGGGTCTAAAGGTTTGATTTCGTTCCGACGGGCCAGCAAGTCATCTTGAGAAATAGTGCTGGCGGCGAGCAAGAAATCTTCCCAAGATGTGACCAAATTATTTGTGCTGTGGTCATTGGTGGGCTGATCAAAGAGGACAAGTTTCTGAATGCTTTGATGGTCCTGAGCCAGTGCTCGGAGTTTCTCCCGGTTGTGGTCGCCGGCATCATCGTTGAAGCCAAAAAGTAAACAGGGGCCGGCATCGCTGACCACGTGGTCAAGTTCGGCGGTGGTGTATTTTGGGTTCAAGCCCACCCAAATAGCGCCAATGCTGGTCACCGCTAAAAAGTGAATAAAGAACTCAGGCCGCGGGTTGCTCATCATGGCCACCCTGTCTTGTTTTTGCACGCCGGCTGCCAATAAGGCTCGAGCGGCCTGGTCAACTAACTCTTTCGTTTGGGCAAACGACAAACGAGTGTCTTGGAATACCATAAAATCTTGGTCGCCAAGAAGCTCCGCCTGACGATCTAAATGGTCGGTGATCAGGTCAAGAACCGGCAACAGGGTGTCGGGCATTTAAGAATCTTCCGGGGCAAATTGTAGATAACCCAACCAATCGGCCACCAAAGCGGGGGTTTCGGAACCCTCAACTTCCACGGTGGCCTTAATGGTCATCAAGGCCGCTTGGTCGCCTCGGGCTGTAATGTCTGCTAAGAAAAAGCGCCCTCGTATGCGGCTATCCACCGGGACCGGGGCAATAATGCGCACCCGGTCAAAACCGTAATTCAAACGAAAAGCCACCCCGTGCTGAGGAAGGTTAAGGTTTTTTGCAAAACCGGTAAGACAAGACAACATCATGAAGCCCTGCACGATGGTGCCCCCAAAAGGGGCAACCTCTTTGGCCAGCTCTGGGTCGTTATGAATGGGCCCGGCATCGCCCGTTAAGGCAGAAAACTGGTCGATGGCCTTCTGATCAATGAGTTTCCAGTCGCTGGCCCCTATTTCTTTACCACGGAGTGCAAAAAGCTCTGGTAATCGGAGAGCGATGTCTTGAGTCATGAGGCTCCTAAGAAGTTGAGTGGGAAGGCTAAGTGTTGCCCAGACTAAGGTACGGGCCATGCAGAATCAAAACCCAGAGCCGTCCCAACAGGCCGGTGGCTGGATGCAGGGCTTTCCGCCACCACCGGAAAAAACCGTGCGCTTCGCAGACGGCAGTTATTACGCTTGGCCGCGCACCCAGTGGAGTTTTAACCACATGGAGCAGTTGGTGCCCACCAAAGAGGTATGGCGGGGCAGCGGAGCCTGTCGCCCGTTGGGGGCTCATCCCCATGATTTTTCACATCTACGCATTACCGATGGGGAAGGACAAGAGCACTCTTGGTCTGAAGCGTTGGCCGCTATCCACACCGACGCTTTGGCCATCTACCACCAAGGAAACTTAGTTTTCGAACAATATTTCAACGAAAGTGGCCCCCACCTACGTCATCTTTTGATGTCCTGCAACAAGTCCATGGTGGGCTTGGTAGCCGAATGCCTGATCGCTGACGGCGTCCTCAACGACCAAGATCTGGTGCCTGCGTTGGTGCCCGAGTTAGCTGATTCTGCTTGGGGGGACGCCACCGTCCGTCAAGTTATGGACATGGTGGTCAGCATGCATTTTTACGAGGACTACCTCGACCCAGACTCTGACGTGTGGAGGTTTATGCGCTCCACTGGTATGGCGCCTCGGCAATCTGGCGACCCAGCAATCATTGCCGACTACCTGCCTACGGTTAAAAAAGATGGCGCCCATGGGGAAGCTTTTGCTTACCGGGAGCCCAACATTTTTGTTTTGGGTTGGCTGGTGCGGCGAGCCGCCGGCCGAGACCTGACCGCTTTGGCTTCTGACCTTGTCTGGCAACACCTCGGGGCCGAACACGACTGGCTCTACATGGTCGATGACAGTGGAGCCGAAACCACTGCTGCGGCGACCCTGCGCGACTTTGTGCGTTTTGGGGTGCTGATGCTCAACGGTGGCCAAGTAGCCGGTCGTCAAGTGGTGCCGACTGCTGCGGTAAAAAACATCTTGTGTGGCGGCGACCAAGAAACCTTTGCCCAAGGGGACTACCCCGAGTTGTCGGGGTGGTCGTACCGTTCGCAATGGTGGATGCGCCACCATCAAGGTCGTGTTTGCCCTACTGCCCGAGGGGCCCACGGGCAAATGCTTTATCTCGACCCTGAAAAAGAGTTACTCATTGCGCGGTTTGCTTCGGCCCCCGAAGCGCCGTCGTACTTGGCCGACCCCATCATGTGGCCATTGGTTGATGCCATAACTGACGAGTTGAATTGATGCTTGGAGCGGGTGACGAGAATCGAACTCGCATCATCAGCTTGGAAGGCTGAGGTTCTAGCCGTTGAACTACACCCACGACGGCGCTGATGCTAGCGCAAGAAAACGCTGCTTGAGGCATTGCTTTGACCACTACAGTTCTGCACTATGAGCTTGCATGAATTTGACGCCGAAACTGATGAGTTGATTTGGTCGGTTTTTCGTTACGCCCTAGACCGTATTAAGAACCAACCACCGCTCGACGGCCCGATGACTGCCGGCGAACTTTTTGACCGAGTGGGCCAAACCATCACCCCGCAAGGCATGGGAGGCAACGCTGCCCTTGAGGTCTACGCCGAACACCTCGCCCCGGCCAGTTTGTCGGCCGACCACCCTCGATATTTGTCGTACGTGCCCGGTGCACCCAGCAAAACTGCCGCCGTGTTCGACCTGGTGGTGGGCTCGTCATCAATGTGTGGGTCATCATGGCTCGACGGTGCCGGGTTGATCTACGCCGAAAACCAAGCCCTACGTTGGCTGTCCGACCTGGCTGGCCTACCCGAAGAAGCGGGCGGCTGTTTTGTTTCGGGCGGAACCATGGCAAACCTGTCGGCCCTCGTAGCGGCCCGCTACACCGCTAACCAAAAACGTCAAGATGCTGGCCAAGGACGCCCGGGCCGTTGGGCCATGCTGGTGGCCGACAGCGCCCACTCTTCGGTGGCTTCCGCATCCATGGCCATGGATGTCGAAATCATCTCCGTGCCGGTAGATGACCAACAACGCTTGCGGGGCGCCGCTGTGCGAGAGGCCTACCAAAACTGCCTTGAGGGCACCGAAATTTTTGCTGTAGTCGCCACCGCCGGAACCACCAATCTGGGGGTCATCGATGCCTTAGAAGAAATAGGTGCTGCCGCCCAAGACCTTGACCTGTGGTTTCACATTGACGCCGCTTACGGCGGGGCAGCCCTCGCAGCGCCATCGGTACGGCCCCAATTTGCTGGAATAGAACTTTGCGACTCGCTAACCATCGACCCCCACAAATGGCTCTACGCCCCCTTTGACTGCGCCGCCCTGCTTTATCGCAACCCCGAGTTGGCTCGCCGAGCCCACACGCAAAAAGCCAGTTACCTTGACGCCATAGCCCTCCGGGACGAATGGAACCCCAGCGACCTCGCTATTCACCTGACCCGCCGCCCCCGAGGTCTGCCTTTTTGGTTTTCGCTGGCCGTTCATGGCACCGACGCTTATGAAGAAGCCATTGAAACTACTTTGAAGGTAAGCCAACAAGCCCACCAGTTAATCCAAGCAGCCCCGTATTTAGAGATGGTGTGCCCGCCTTCGCTTTCCGTGCTGGTCTTTCGCCGAACCGGTTGGAATGCCGAGCAGTACCAGGAATGGTCCGACGATCTGCTGGCCCGAGAGATCGCTTTGGTGGTACCCACCAAGGTGGACGAGGAAACCGTTTTACGGTTATGCATCATTAACCCACTAACCACCAAAGAAGACATCGCCGTGGTAGTGGACGCTCTGGCCTGAGCTTCTAAAAAAGAGAAAAACCTCACCAAAATCGTGCGGGGAGCAGCCAGAGAGTCCGGTAGGCTCCGTTCATTGTGAACAGCACCCGTGAAATATTGGATGGCGACCGAGTAAAGCTCAGCGTGGCCGTCGACGAAAAAGAATTCGACAAAGCGGTAGACGTAGCCTTTCGGCGCATCGCCAAAGAGGTGAGGCTTCCTGGCTTTCGCCCCGGCAAAGCGCCCCGCAAAATCTTGGAAGCACGCTTAGGAGTCGACGCTGGCCGCCAAGAAGCTATTCAAGATGCGGTACCCGAGCATTATGTAAAGGCGCTCATCGAACACCAAATTGACGCTATTGACTCGCCTCAGTTTGAAGTTACCGGTGGCGAAAGCGGCGGTGCCCTGACTTTTACCGCCATGGTGCCGGTGCGACCAAAAGTAACGGTTACCGACTACCAAAGCCTCCGGGTAGAAATCCCCAACCCGCTGGCCAGCGACGAAGACGTTGATCAACAAATCGATGCTTTGCGGCAACAATTTTCTACTCTCGAAGACGTCGACCGCCCGGTTGAAGACGGTGACCAAGTCACCATCGACATTGATGGCACCCACGACGGCGAAGCAGTAGAAGGCCTCACCACCAGCGACTACCTCTACGAAGTAGGGGCCGGAGCAGTAGTACCAGAAATCGACGAAAACCTCCGCGGCGCCTCTAGTGGCGAGACCGTGACCTTCGACGCCGACCATCCCGACCCCGACGAAGATGGCAAGTTGAACTTCAGCATCGAAGTAAAAAAAGTACAAGAACGGGTGTTGCCTGAAGTAGACGACGAGTTCGCCGCTCAGGCTTCGGAATTTGCCACAGCCGACGAACTCCGCGAGGACACCAAGAAACGCATCACCGACATGAAACGCTCGCAAGCTGCTTCGCAGGCCCGAGACCTCATGGCGCAAGCTTTGGGAGAATTGGTCACCCTTGACCCACCAGCCTCTTTAATTGAAACCGAAGTAACTAATCGTTTGCAAGACATGGCCATGCGTTTGCAGTCACAAGGCATGGACTTGGAGCGCTACCTCGAAGCGATCGGGCAAGACGTCGCCACCCTGCGTGAAAGCTTTTCAGAAGGAGCTGATCTCTCAGTCAAAGTAGACCTCGCCTTGCGTTGCGTGGTAGCCGCCGAGGGGCTCGAACCCGACGAAGAAAAATTCGACGAATACTTCGCTCTACTGGCCACCCAAATGGGCAGCGACGCCGAAGACGCTCGAGAAGTTTTGACTTCATCGGGGCGCATGATTGATTTGGAAGCCGACCTCGGTAAACAAGCAGCCATCGAATGGCTCTACGGACGAGCCGAAATAGTTGATGAAGACGGTACGGCCATCAACCGAGCCGACCTTGAGCCCCCCGAGGTCGAAGAACTCGTTGAAACCAACGCAACGGCCGACGAAGAAGCCGCAGATGAAGGCGAAGCAGAGGAAGAAGACAACCAATGAGCTTGGCAGACTTGAAGATCGAAAACTATTTGGTACCCACCGTGGTGGAACAAACCAATCGTGGTGAACGGGCCTACGACCTGTATTCCCGCCTACTAAAAGAAAACATCATCTTCATCGGGACACCCATTGATGACACCATCGCCAACCTGGTGTGTGCGCAACTGTTACACCTGGAATCAGAAAACCCAGATCGAGACATCAGCCTCTACATCAACTCACCGGGGGGCGACATCAACGGATTGTTCGCTATCTACGACACCATGCAATACATTCGCCCGGACATCACAACCATTTGCTTTGGCCAAGCAGCCTCAGCAGCTGCCGTGCTTCTGGCCGCCGGAACCCCTGGCAAGCGACTTGCTTTGCCACATGCCCGGGTGCTCATTCACCAGCCTTACGCCGGCGCACAAGGCCAAGCCACCGATATTGAGTTGGCCGCTAAAGAAATCCAACGTTTAAAAGAGCAACTCGAAGAAATTTTGGCTCGACACACCGGCCAAGATGTGGAACGCATTCACCAAGACACCGACCGCGACTTTGTATTGACCGCTGCTGAGGCCAAAGAGTATGGCATTATTGATGAGGTGATCAACGAGCGGTCCATCGTGGACAACACGGGGGCCATCTCAGCGGTTGACTAATCAACCGAAAGCGCAAGCGAAAATCAACAAGTAAGCGAAAGGGGGACCGGTGGCCAAATTTGGTGAAGGAGGAGAACTCCTCAAATGCTCTTTTTGCGGCAAAACGCAAAAGTTGGTGAAAAAACTAATTGCCGGGCCCGGCGTTTACATTTGTGACGAATGCATTGACCTCTGTAACGAGATCATTGAAGAAGAACTCTCTGAACCCAGTGAAGTAACGCTGGACAAACTACCTCGCCCTCGGGAAATCAACGCCTTTTTAGATGATTACATCGTGGGCCAAGAACAAGCCAAAAAGATACTTTCGGTCGCCGTTTATAACCACTACAAACGAATCCAAGTAGGGGACAAAAACGGCGAAGACGTAGAACTGGCCAAATCAAATATTTTGCTTATCGGCCCCACCGGCTGCGGAAAAACCCTCATGGCCCAAACGCTGGCTCGCATGCTTGACGTGCCCTTCGCTATAGCCGACGCCACCGCATTAACCGAAGCAGGCTATGTGGGCGAAGATGTTGAAAACATTTTGCTCAAACTCATTCAATCAGCCGACCAAGATATTAAACGAGCCGAAACTGGCATCATCTACATAGATGAGATAGACAAAATCGCTCGCAAAAGCGAAAACCCGTCAATCACCCGAGATGTTTCCGGCGAAGGGGTGCAACAAGCGCTGCTCAAAATTCTTGAAGGCGCCGTGGCCTCAGTGCCACCCCAGGGCGGCCGCAAACACCCTCACCAAGAATTCATGCAAATCGACACCACCAACATCCTGTTTATCTGCGGAGGAGCTTTTGCCGGGTTAGAAGATGTGGTCGAAGCACGAATAGGGGGCAGCGGCGTGGGTTTCGGTGCCGACGTGCGCTCACCCAACGAAAAAGACTTAGGCGGGTTGTTCGCTTCGGTGCGTCCCGAAGACCTCACTAAGTTCGGGTTGATTCCCGAATTTATTGGCCGCCTTCCGGTAGTAGGTACGGTCAACCAACTTGAAACTGATGCGCTGATAAAAATATTGACCGAACCACGCAACGCCTTAGTTAAGCAGTATCAGCGCATCTTTGCTTTTGAAGACGTGACGTTGACCTTTACCGACGAAGCCCTAACGACCATTGCTGAACAAGCCTTAGAACGCGGCACCGGTGCTCGCGGGCTGCGGTCCATCTTAGAAGAGGTCCTACTGGGCACCATGTACGAACTACCCGGCGGTAGCGACGTTGAAGAAGTAGTGGTTGATGCAGATTGCGTGGCCGAACGTACCGCTCCTACGTTGATTAGCCGTGGGTCTTCGCCCAAACGCGCCGCTTCTTAACCAGTTTCGTGGACTACACCGCCGCACTGCGGTTTTTGGATCGCCACATAAACCTTGAGGCCACTGCAGGCCGTATTCACGGGTTAAGCCTTGAATCCATGGAAGGCTTAATGCAATGCATGGGCGATCCGCAGCAAGACTTTCGCAGCATCCAGGTAACCGGCACCAACGGCAAAGGTTCAGTTTCGGCTATCACGGCTTCACTTTTGCAGGCCGCCGGTTTGCGGGTCGGGGTGTACGCCAGCCCCCATGTGGACACCATTCGAGAACGCTTACGCATTGATGGCAAAATGATCTCCGAAGAAGACTTCGGTGAATTAGTAGGCCAGATAGAACTTTTTGCCCAAAGCGCTCCCGTGCCACCTTCGTACTTTGAATTGCTTACTGCCGCAGCTTTTTTGTGGTTTGCCAACGAAGCGGTAGATGTGGCCATTGTTGAAGTTGGTTTGTTGGGCCGCTTCGATGCCACCAATGTTCTTAACGGCGAAGTGGCGGTGATTACCAACATTGGGCGAGACCACACCGATGGCCAAGAGGGGTGGCGACGAGCCATAGCAGAAGAAAAAGCAGGGATTATTGAGGCGCACCGGCCGTTGGTGTTGGGCGAAACCTCAGTAGATGTGCTTGATTTGTTTGTGGCTGAAAACCCAGAACCATTACTTACGCAAGGCGAATCTTTTGGGGTAACCGCAACTAGCCCCGCAGTAGGTGGTCAAGCAGTAGATCTCTGGACCAAAGAAGGAACCCACGACGAAATTTTCTTAGGGTTGTTTGGTGATCATCAAGCAGACAATGCTGCCCTGGCCTTGGCTACTGCTGAATCTTTTTTAGGGTCTGCCCTCGAAGGCGAGGTAGTGAGAGAAGGCTTGGCCGCCGTGGCATTGCCGGGGCGTCTTGAAGTTGCTGCAGCCCTTCCGCTGGTGATCCTTGACGGGGCGCACAATCCGCCGGCTATGCGGGCCTTGGTGGCTTCGGTGCCCGAAGTATTTGGGGGAGTGCGCCGCACCGTAGTGCTGGGGGTTTTAGGCCCACGGGAACCCGCCGAGGTGGTGGCCGAACTGGCTGCGCTGCACCCCGAGTTGGTGATTTGTTGTACTGCGCCATCGGAAAGAGCGATAGATGCCGAGGCGTTGGCTCGTTTGGTTTCGGCTCAAGGCATAGACGTTGAAGTGGTGGTTGACAGCCACGAGGCCGTTCGGCGGGCTTTAGCGCTAAGCGACGAAGACGATTTGGTTTTGGTTACCGGCTCTTTCTATGTGCTGTCGGCGGCTCGACAGGTGCTAGCCGAAGCGGAATAATTGCCGAAATCGTTGTCGGGATGCGGGCCTTTGGTCGTAGCCTGACCGACATGGAAAAAACCTTTGTCATTTGTAAACCCGATGCCGTAGAACGTGGCTTAGTCGGGGAAATCATTAACCGTTTTGAGCGCAAAGGCTTGACGGTAGTAGCCGCCGAATTGCGTACGTTGGATCACGAAACGTTGGGCCGCCACTACGAAGAACACGCCGGAAAACCATTCTTCGATGATTTAGTGTCCTTCATGTCGCGGTCGCCAGCCATGGTTTTGGTGCTTGAAGGCCCGGAAGATACTTACGCCGTGGTGCGCTCCATGATGGGTACCACCAATCCTTGCCAAGCAGCCCCCGGGACCATTCGTGGCGACTTTGGTTTATTAATGACCGAAAACCTGGTGCATGGGTCGGATTCAACGGCTTCTGCTGAGCGAGAAATAGGTATTTTCTTCCCGAATTTGTAGAGAATCGGTGAACCTCACCATGCCTCCTCTCTTATTGTGGTCAACCATGCGCCGAGAGTGGCAAAGCGCTGAAAAGCCGGTTACAGTTGCCAGTCAGATAGAGCAAAAGTTGTACGGTAAAAAACCGTACCGTCGCTCCAAAATTATTTGACGAAACGGACTGCGGCGCATGGCCTCACGACATCAACGAAAAAGCAAAGGGGCACGGCTAGGGAGCCGCGACATTGCCGTTGATCTCGGCACAGCAAACACCGTTATTTATGTACGCGGCGAAGGGGTAGTACTCGACGAACCCTCCGTGGTAGCTATCAACATTATGGACGGCACCCCACTCGCCGTGGGCGCCGAAGCCAAACGCATGATTGGTCGCACCCCCAGCCACATTCAAGCCACCAGGCCTTTAAAAGACGGGGTAATCGCCGACTTCGAAGTCTGCGAAAAAATGCTTCGTTACTTCATCCAAACGGTACACCAAAGCAAATGGTCAAAACCTCGCATGGTTATCTGCGTGCCTTCCGGCGTTACCGGGGTAGAACGTCGAGCCGTACAAGAAGTCGCTGAATACGCCGGTGCCCGACCCCCGGCCTACATCATTGAAGAACCCATGGCCGCAGCCATCGGCGCCGGGTTACCCGTGGCCGAACCCACCGGATCAATGATTGTTGACATCGGCGGCGGCACCACCGAAGTCGCCGTCATCTCACTCGGTGGGGTAGTGGCAACACAAACTTCCCGCATCGGGGGCGACGAACTCGACGAAGCCATCCGCCAATACCTAAAAAAAGAATACGGAGTGGACGCCGGAGCTCGCACCGTAGAAGAACTCAAAATAGGACTCGGATCAGCAGTTCCACTAATTGAAGAACAACGAGCAGAATTTCGCGGACGAGACCTAGTAACTGGACTCCCTCGTACCGTGGTCATCAGTACCAACGAGATTCGCGAAGCTATGGAAGAACCCGTAGCGACCATTATTGACACGGTAAAGGCCACCCTTGACCAGACTCCACCGGAACTTTCTGCGGACATTATGGAACGCGGTATAACCCTGGCCGGCGGCGGTTCGCTACTGGTAGGGCTACCCGAACGTCTTCGTGCCGAAACCGGCATGCCAGTATGGCTCGCCCCCGACCCACTGCTCTCCGTGGTGATCGGCGCCGGTATGGCCTTAGACCACCTTGATGCTTACGGCGACACCGTCTTCGGCGACGGAATGGAATAACCCATGGCGGCCCCCCGGCCTGCCGAACGGCCTCGCCACACTCTGCTCATAATATTGGCCGCCGCGCTGACCCTGCTCACCTTGCAGATACGCGGCGCCCAACCCCTCGATGCTTTCCAACAAGGGGTGCGTGACATCATTAGCCCGGTGCGCACACTGGTAGACCGAGGCACCGACCCTCTGCAAAATGCTTTGTCAGGTATTTTTAACTACGGTTCGTTAGAAGCAGAAAATGAACGTTTGGCCAAAGAATTAGCACGAGTCAGAGGGCTCGTGCTGAGCGACGAAGCAGACCGCGAACTTCTCGAACGCTTGCTGGGCGAAATTGATATCGCCTACACCGACCTTGACACCGTTATCGCCCGCATCTTGGGCACCCCACCCGGCAACTTCGGCACCCACCTCGTAGAAATAGACAAAGGCAGCGACGATGGCCTCCGAGAAGGCCAAGCGGTAGTAACCGGTGCTGGCTTGGTGGGGCGCCTTGCTCAGGTAGATCGAGAACGCTCAGTAGTGATACTGGCCACTCACCCAGATTTTTCCGTCGGCGTGCGCTTGGTCGAATCTCAAGATGAAGGACTAGCCAGCGGCACCGGTGGCCATGAACTTCGCATAGAAGCAGGAGTACGCCTCGACGCGGTAATTGTCCTCAACGAAGTAGTAGTTACTGCTGGAGGAAGAAGCCGTTTCCCTGCTGACATTCCCGTTGGAAGAGTTACCGTCCCCGACAATTACGCCGAGTACGAACGCTCAATCCGGGTCGAGTTGGCGGCCAGTTTAGAGAACCTGAGTTTTCTTAATGTGGTCATCAACAATGGCGAAGATAACTAATGACCACCCGCCTGCGTTTTACTCTAATTCTGTTGACCGCCGGGTTACTGCAAGCCACTGTGCTGGCCGAATTTCGCTTTCTCGGGGTATCGGTAGAACTCTTGTTGCTGGTTACCGTATTAGTAGCTTTTCATGGGGGCCCCGAACGAGGCGCATGGGTGGGCTTGGCGGCCAGCCTCATTCAAGATGCTCTCACCGGTGCACCTTTTGGGATACACGCCCTAATTTATGCCCCGCTTGCCCTCGCAGTAAGCAGCCTTGAAGACCGCACGGTCGGGGCAAGCCCGGCGTTAAACGGCCTGGGCCTGGCACTGGTAGTGGCCTCGGGAAGCGCTTTGGTATCCATAGCGGGGCTCCTCTTTGGCCAAATAGCGATATCGTTCGAAACGCTCAGCGAACGGGCAATGTTGGCCGGGTTTTTGACCGCCCTGATAGCCAAACCAGTTAACGAAGTTATTCGCTGGTCAGTTGACGGGGTGGTGGCCGGGGAAATCGAACTCCGTAGCCCACAAAGAAACTAATGGATACCAACAGTCGCTACCGCATGCGCATCTTGGCCGTGGTGGCCTTCTCGCTTTTTGCTGCGCTCACCGCCCGTCTTTGGTTTTTGCAGGTTCTGACCGGAGAAGAAGCAGCGGTAGTGGCCCAAACTAATATTTTAAGAGAAATACGTGTGCCCGCCCTACGAGGTCGCATCCTTGACGTTGAAGGACGCACCTTGGTCGGAAACCGTTTGACCACCATGGTGACCATCAACCGACGCTCGCTGGACGATGCCGACCTGACCGGCGAACAACGCCAAACCATGCTGACAGAAATAGCGCAAGAGGTAAACAGTTCCGGGCTCTTGCTTAAGGTCACCGATATCGAACGCTCGCTAAACGATTCCTCATTTGGACGCTACGACGACGTGCCCGTTGCCGTAGATGTCGACGAAGAACTCTTGATTTATTTTGGCGAACGCCCCAACGAATTCCCTGGAGTAAAGGTAGTAGATAGTACAGTCCGGGCCTACCTCTATGGCGACCTCGCCAGCCACATTTTGGGGTGGGTGGGGCCCATCAACGGTGGCGAGTATGCCAGCCGAAGACCTCCAGAGAATAAGGCCTACAGTCTGCGCGACGAAATAGGCAAAGCTGGCATTGAACTGATGTTCGAAAACGACTTACGTGGGGTAGCAGGCCGGCGCATCGTAGAAGTAGACCGCTTGGGGCAAATAGTACGAGAACGAGAAGAACTCTTTATTGCCCCCATCCCCGGCGATGATGTGCGCCTCACCCTAGATATCAATGTGCAGTACTTAGCGGAAAGCGAGTTGGAGCGAACAATTTATGCGCAACGCTTGGTGGCTCCCATCAAAGAAAAAGATGCCGAAGAGGACCCCCCAGAGTTTGAAGTACCGGGCGGAGCGGTGGTTATTCTTGACCCCACCGACGGCGATGTGGTGGCCATGGCTTCCTACCCCACCTTCGACCCCAACGAATCCATAGGGGGGTTTAGCCGAGACCAGTGGGAGGCCCTCAACGACCCGCTCAACGATCTGCCCATGTTTAACCGAGCTATTCAAGGCGAATACGCCCCCGGATCTACCTTTAAACTCTTCACCGCCCATGCCGCATGGCACGAAGAAGTCTTTGGTGTGGGCATGGTCAAACCAGCGGACGAACCTTGGGACGACCCCGGCTACTACCGTCTGCAAAGTTGCGTCGGAGACACCGACGATTCGGCCTCGGCCGGAGGTTGCATGTTTCGCAATGCAGGCTCCGCCCCTTACCCGCAAGTAGATTTAGTGCGCGCCTTTACCGTGTCGAGCGATGTGTACTTTTACATCATTGGCGAATCTATTTACATCAACGCTCAACACAACGAAACAGCTATACAAGACACGGCAGAAGAATACGGCATGGGCTTCGAAACCGGAATCGCCTTGCCCTTTGAACAAGACGGGTTTTTGCCCACTCCAGACAAACGCCAAGATCGCCACGACGCCAATCCGGTAGCTTTCCCTAGTGCTCGCTGGTACCCCGGAGACAACGTCAACACCGCCATCGGACAAGGCGGGGTTTTGGTCACCCCCCTACAACTCGCCAACGCTTACGCCACCTTCGCCAACAACGGCACCATCTGGTCGCCCAATATTGCGGAAGAAGTAACCACCCAAGAAGGCGACATGATGCGAACCTTTGGCCCACGGGCCATGGGCAGTGTCGAGATAGACCCCGAATTTCGCGTGCGAGCGCTCGCTGGGTTAACCGGGGTAACCAGCGACGAAGACGGCACCGCTTACGAGGCCTTTAATGGGCGCTCTACCGGCGGAACATATTTCCCCCTAGAAGAATTCCCGGTAGCGGCAAAAACCGGAACCGCCGAAGTGCGCGGCAAAGCCGACACCTCGCTCTTTGCAGCCTTTGGGCCAGCCGAGAACCCGTCCTATGTCATCGTGGCCATTTTAGAAGAAGCAGGCTTCGGTAGCCGAGTGGCCGCCCCCTTGGTTTCACGGATCCTCAATCAACTACTTACCGATGCGGTGGCCGTAGCACCAACGGCTGCCGAAAGTTATGCCCAAGCGGCGGCACTTCCGCTGTGCCTGAACTGGCAAGAATGGATGAACAGCGACCGTCTCTCACAACTTGAAGGGTCACGGTCTGCTACCGACTCAGAAACCGGCCCGATCATTGACGCCGACGGGAAAGTACGGGTACGTGGCATGCTCATCGAATGCCAGGCTCTGCTATTGGCCTACGGCGAACTCGCCGGAGGAACCTCATGACCAGCCCCCGGTTGCCTCAAGAAAATCGACCAACCATGTTGCGTCATGTTGACTATTTGCTGCCAATTTTTGCTGCCCTGATTTCTGCGGTGGGAGTAATCATGGTCTACTCGGCGACTCGGGGCCCAGCAACCGAACTTCTTCCCGCCCAAACCCGCTATCTGGAGCGGCACCTTACTTTTGTGCTTATAGGGCTGGTTGCCATGTTTATTACCGCATGGATAGGCCACCGGTTCGCCCAACGCATGGCGGTAGCCCTCTATGGCGGGCTGATATTTCTTTTAGTAGCAGTTTTAGTGGCTGGCGTAGAAGTCAAAGGCGCACGCGCTTGGTTCCAATTTGCCGGCTATCAACTACAGCCCTCCGAATTCGGCAAACTGGTGGTCATCGTGGTGTTGGCCGCTTGGTTCGGTTCGGTAGAAACCGTCAATGCCCAGCGACTACTAGTCGGGCTCGCCATGGTCGCTCTACCCACCCTCATTATTTTGAAACAACCCGACTTAGGAACGGTGCTGGTTTACGGCGCCATAACGGCCGGAATGACCATGGTGGCCGGAGTAAAAGGGCGACACCTTTTTATATTGGCGCTTTTGGCGATAACCGGAACAGTAGTCGTATTGCAATCAGACCGCTTAGCGAGTTACCAAGTGGATCGCTTGCTGGTCTTCATCGACGGTGAATCAAACTCCGGTGCCCGCTACAACTTAGAACAAGCACAAATCGCTATTGGCAACGGCGGACTCACCGGAAAAGGCTTATTTCAAGGAACCCAAAACAACTCCGACCTCGTACCTGAACAACAAACCGACTTTATTTTTACGGTGATCGGTGAAGAAACCGGCTTCGTGGGCAGCGTGGTCGTGTTGGGGCTTATGGCTTTGCTGCTGGTGCGTATCTGGCGTATCGGACAAATCGCCGACGATCGCTTCGGGCGGTTGCTTTCGGCCGGCGTGTTCTCAATGATCCTGTTCCAAATTTTTCAAAGCGTGGGTATGGCTATCGGAATCATGCCCATAACCGGTATTCCTTTGCCGCTAGTGAGTTACGGCGGGTCATCAGTGCTCAGTACTTTTTTGGCCTTGGGGCTCGTACAAAGCGTGCACATGCGCCGCCACGACTACCGCTATTCCAGCACTTTCTAAACCAAGCGGTTAATAACTGGCCACCCCACGTGTACTCCTGCGGTAGTATGAGCAACTTATGACCTCACTATGGCCACAACTTGAGGTTCTTTTGGACCAGGTGCAAAAACCGGCCCGCTACATCGGTTGTGAAGACGGTGCCGTAACCCCCAAACACCGCCCCGATAAAGCAGCATGGCTGCTCATCTACCCCGACACCTACGAAGTCGGCTTGCCCAATCAAGGGCTACAAATACTTTACGAAATTCTGAACGAACGCCCCGACGCCGTAGCGGAACGCTCCTACGCCCCATGGACCGATATGGCCGGGGTCCTCCGCAACAACCGGCTACCACTCTTTTCGGTAGATACCCATCGCCCAGCCGCCGACTTCGATGTGTTGGCCTTCAACCTTTCGGCAGAACTGGTGTACACCAATCTTTTAGAATGCTTAGATTTGGCTGGGGTGCCCATTCGCTCCGCCGACCGACGGCCCGAAGACCCCCTGGTGATCGTGGGCGGACACTGCACCTACAACCCGGAACCCATTGCAGATTTTATTGACGCCGCAGTGCTCGGAGACGGCGAAGAAGTAGTTTCCGAAATTACCGAAGTGGTGACCGGTTGGAAAGCTTCAGGACGCACCTCACGCGAAGGAGCGCTACGAGCGTTGGCCGGCATAGAAGGGGTGTACGTGCCTGCGGCCTACACGGTGTCTTACGACGGTCAAGTGATTTCCGGTGTTGAACCTTGCTGGCCTGAAGCCCCCGAGGTGGTCGAGAAGCGCACGGTGGCTGACCTCGCCGATTGGCCGTACCCCAAAAACCAGTTGGTGCCACTCACCGAAGTAGTCCACGATCGTTTAAACGTCGAAGTGTTTCGTGGCTGCACCAGAGGGTGCCGTTTTTGCCAAGCCGGCATGATCACCCGACCGGTTCGCGAACGCCCCGCCGACCAAGTGCGCACCATGATCACCAACGGTTTGCAGCGCACCGGGTATGACGAGGTGGCGTTGACCTCGCTCAGTACCGCAGACTTCAGCGGAATTGAAGAAGTGGTAGCAGCCACCGTGAACGATGCAGATTGTGGGCAAGTCTCGGTATCTCTGCCCAGCCTTCGCGTCGACGCCTTTACGGTAGGCATCGCCGCAGAGTTACAGCGGGCTCGCCGCACCGGTTTGACCTTCGCCCCCGAAGCAGGTTCGTGGCGTATGCGTCAGGTGATTAACAAGTTGATCAGCGAAGACGACCTTTACAGTGCCGTGGAATCCGCCTACTCGCAAGGCTGGCGGCGCATGAAATTGTATTTCTTAACCGGGCTTCCTACCGAAACCGACGAAGACACGTTGGCCATCATGGAGATGGCGAGGAAATGCGTGGAGATGGGCAAAACTCATCAACGGAGCCCTTCGGTAACGGTGTCTATTGGCGGTTTTGTGCCGAAACCCTTTACTCCATTTCAATGGTTCGGGCAAAACACCGAAGAAGAACTTCGCCGCAAAATATATTTGCTACGCGATGATGCTAAAAAGTCCCACAACGTTCAAATGAAATGGCATGACTCGCGAGCCACCGTGGTGGAAGGCCTCATGAGTCGTGGCGACCGACGCTTAGGGCCAGTCATCGAAGACGTATGGCGAGCGGGGGGCGTGTTTCAAGAGTGGAGCGAACACTTTGACGTTTCTTTATGGACCGAAGCTCTGGAACGTCACGGTTTATCTTTTGAAGGGTACGTTTACCGGCACCGCACCGAAGACGAAATAATGCCCTGGGATCACCTCTCAGCGGGTCTTCACAAAGACTTCTTGTGGCAAGAATGGAGAGATGCCCTCAACGAAGTAGGCCTCGAAGACTGCCGCTGGACACCCTGCTACGACTGTGGCGCTTGTACTGGATACGGCATCGAACACGTAGTGGCCTCCGCTGTGCCTCCGGCCGGGGGCAGCCAAGGCACCGGCCAACCCAGTAACGGGGGAGCAGTACCGGTGCAACTCTCTGGCCTGAAATCATGACCCGGATACGGGTACGTTTTTCAAAATTAGGAAAAATACGTTTCACCAGTCACCGTGACGTGGCCCGCATTTGGGAACGCACCCTACGTAAAGCCAGAATCGAAGTGGCTTACAGCGAAGGTTTCTCCCCACGGCCCAAGCTTTCTTTTGGCCTCGCCCTGTCCAACGGGCACGAATCGTTGGCCGAATACTTAGAAATCGAATTAGTGACCGATGAAGAACTCACCGCAGAGGGTGCGCTAAAAATTAAAGAACAACTAAACATTACGCTGCCCGTAGGTCTTGAAGTGCAAGCAATAGCGGCGGCTAGCCGCAAAGACGAATCGCTACAACAATCTGTTCGCTCCTGCACTTGGCGCTTTGATATCGATGATCTTGATATTTCGAGCGCTCAAGATTGGGTTGACTCGGTGCTGGGGGCTGAAGAAATTGTGGTGGAAAGAGAACGTAAAGGCAAAGTGGTCGTGGAAGACCTCCGCCAGCAGATACTCTTTATACAAGTCGTCGAGGCTACGGATCACGGAGTAAGGCTTTTAGCTGAACTCGGTACCCAACCTCGAGCACTTCGACCGTCAGAGTTTCTGGCGGTCTCCGATCCGCCGCTAAAGGCACGGTACGTGTGCAGAATGAATCAATGGATGTTGCAGGGCGACGAACGCGTCGAACCGCTGTCGGTAAACGCCGGCCCTGCCCCGTTCGCCACCTTGGCGGACGTGACGAGAAGGGAATCAACCAATGTCCGAACCAACGGACGCGCCTGTTCAGACAGGCCAAACCAACCAGGGGTCAACTGACCCCGTAGATAAGCCCAAGGTCGGCGACAGCCGGCCTGCTCCAGTCGGTCAACCGCAAGTCGGCGACAGCCGGCCTGCTCCAGAAAATAATGCTGAGGCAGACGGGCAATCTAAAAACGAGGGCAGTCGCAAACGTCGACGTCGTCGCGGAGGCCGCAATAAGGGCCGCAGCGGGGGAGGGTCGTCGCAAAACGGCAACAACCCTGTTGAAGCGGTCACCGACGACGGCCCGCTAGAACTCGATGAAGAAACCCTTAAACGCCGTCGCGGTCGCGAACGGCGAGGTAAACCCATCGGTCGTTACACCATGTGTGTCAGCGTCGCTGGAGGCAGCACCCAAGTAGCGGTACTAGAAGGCCGGGTGCTTATTGAGCACTACCTGTCTCGCCCCTCCGACGACGTAGCTGAAATACACGGCAACGTATATCTGGGCAAAGTACAAAACGTACTTCCTGGTATGGAAGCAGCATTCGTAGATATCGGCACGCCAAAAAATGCGGTGCTCTATCGAGGCGACCTGCAGTTTGACCCCAAAGATGTGGGCGGAAAAAGCCGCCCTCGTATTGAACAAGTGCTGAACGCTAAACAAGTCATCGTGTGCCAGGTTTCTAAAAACCCCATTGCTCACAAAGGAGCGCGCCTCACCCAAGAGGTTTCCCTTCCCGGGCGTTTCGTGGTTCTGGTGCCCAACAGCAGTACCTACGGAATTTCTAAACGACTGCCAGAGGTAGAACGCAAACGGTTGCGCCGCATTTTGGATCGAGTAAAACCAGAACAACACGGCATCATCGTGCGCACCGCAGCCGAAAACATTACCGACGAAGAACTCGAACGTGATGTCACTCGGTTAGTGCAACAATGGAACGACATCGAAGCTTTGGCTAAAAAATCCAATGCACCAGCCTTGTTGTACCGCGAACCTGAATTGGCCTTCCGTTTTATCCGTGAAGAGTTCAACAAAGACTTTCGCTCAGTGCTTATCGACGACCAAGAAATGTACGAACGAGTGCGCACTTACGTAGAAGGGGTAAACCCGGCACTGGTTGATCGCATCCAGTTCTACGATCCCAAGAACGAAAACTTGCCATTGTTCGAACGCCAACACATACACGAACAACTGCGCAAAGCCTTAGATCGTAAGGTTTGGCTGCCTTCTGGCGGCTCGCTAATTATTGAACACACCGAAGCGCTCACCGTGATCGATGTGAACACCGGAAAAAACGTGGGCAAATCAAGCCTTGAAGAAACTGTTTTCCGCAACAACTTAGAAGCAGCCGAAGAGGTAGCGCAACAACTTCGTTTACGAGACATCGGTGGCATCATCGTTATTGACTTTGTTGACATGGAAGTTCGGTCCAACCGAGAAGCAGTAGCCACCACCCTGCGTGATGCCCTGTCTCGAGATAAAACCCGCAACCAGGTATTCGATATTTCTGAACTGGGCTTAGTCGAGATGACCCGCAAACGCATCGGTGAAGGATTGTTGGAAGCTTTCACCACGGCCTGTCAAGATTGCGAAGGCCGCGGACACCTTTTAGACGAAACCTTGTTGGGTTCCGGTAGTAAGGGTGCCCGATGACCGCAAAAAGCAAAAAAAATACGTCCTGCGCTGTGGTGGCGACGGGATATAAAAAGGATAGTCTGGAGTCACTATGTATGCAGTAATCGCCACAGGCGGAAAGCAATATCGAGTCGAAGAAGGCCAACGAGTTGTGGTAGAGCGCCTCGGGGACTTAGGTACCGACGTTGAACTCACCCCAATCATGGTGGTGGACGGTGACGACACTTTAGCCACCCCAGAAGCTTTGGCCAGCGCCAAAGTCACCGCCCGCATTGTGGGCGATGCTTCCGGTCCAAAGATTCGTGGCTTCACCTACAAGAACAAGAGCAACCAGCGTCGCCGCTGGGGGCATCGTCAGCACTTGGCTGAAATCGAAATCACCGCAATCACAAGGGGTTAAGAGATGTCAAAGACCAAAGGTGGCGGTTCAAGCCGCAACGGCCGGGACTCCAACGCACAACGCTTGGGCGTCAAGGTTTACGACGGTGGTGAAGTAACCGCTGGATCAATCATCGTGCGCCAACGAGGCACCAAGTTTCACCCCGGCAGCAACGTCGGTCGCGGCAAGGACGACACCTTGTTTGCCACCGCTGACGGAGTAGTAAAATTTGGTCGCCGCGGCGGCCGCAAACTGGTCGACATCCTGGTTGACTAATACTGCAGGCTTATTAGCCAGCAAAACAAGAACGAGAGAAAAAGTCCTGGCTTCGGTCAGGGCTTTTTCAGTTACTGGCACTGGCCAAGGTCCGACCGGGGAAACCAAGGAACCTGAAATAACGAGACCGGCGGCGGTTGACCAAGAGTAGGATTATCGGTATGTCTCAGTTTGTCGATGAATGTGGTCTCAACCTCCAAGCGGGCGACGGGGGAGCGGGCTCGGTTTCCTTTCGCCGAGAAGCGCACGTGCCTTTAGGCGGCCCCGATGGCGGTGACGGCGGCGATGGCGGAACCATTTGGCTTGAAGCCGACCACAACGTGGCCTCTCTCTTAGCTTTTCGTGATCATCCACATCGGCGAGCAAAAAGCGGCACCCACGGTTCGGGGCAAAAACGCCACGGGAAAAATGCCGAAGACCTAATAATTAAAGTGCCGGAAGGCACCACTGTCTATGACCTTTACACCCGAGAAATACTCTGCGACCTGGTGAGCAGCGGAGACCGCTGGAAAGCGGTGCGGGCCGGACGAGGTGGCAAAGGAAACGCCAAGTTTCTCAGCAACCGCCGTCGTGCCCCTACATTTGCCGAACAAGGGGAAGATGGTGAAGAACACTGGCTAACCCTGGAATTAAAACTCTTGGCCGATGTGGCGCTCGTTGGTTTTCCCAACGTAGGAAAAAGTACGCTCATTGCCCGGGTGTCGGCAGCCCGTCCCCGTATTGCCGATTACCCCTTTACTACCCTCGAACCCAACCTGGGCGTGGTTCGACCCCCCGGGCGTGCCGATTTCGTCATCGCCGACATCCCTGGGCTTATAGAGGGGGCCAGTGACGGCAAAGGTTTGGGCTATCGCTTCTTGCGCCACATTGAACGAGCCCGTGTGCTTCTCATCATGTTGGACTTAGCCCCCGGAGCACTGCACCCACCGGCTGAGCAACTTCAAATTCTTGAACAAGAACTGGGCGCCTACCGCCCGGAACTTTTGACCCGTCCCCGGCTCGTGGTGGGGTCGCGTTCCGATGTTGCGGGAGAGGTTGAGTTCGCTGGTGACCGGCTTTCTGCCTTTACCGGTGAAGGGCTTGACACTTTGCTGCACCGTTTGGCTGACTTGGTAGAAGAAGCCCGTAACTCGCTTCCTCAACGTCCACCAACGGTCGTTCACCGCCCCGCCCCTGAAGACGTAGTAGTTGCCCGGGCTGAAGATGGTATGTGGGAAGTATTCGACCGAGACGTGGCGCGCACCGTTAATCTCAACGACCTGACCAACGCAGATGCCCTGAATTACATTCATGACAAACTTAAATCCATGGGGGTTGATCGAGCGCTCGCTCGCTCCGGCGTAAAAGACGGCGAAAAGGTACGTATTGGACGATTAGAATTTCAATATGACCGAGGCTAAGGCTGCCAACGCCATGCAAAAAACCGTGGTAGTTAAAGTCGGCACGTCCTCTATCACCACCGCTGACGGAACGATTGACCAAAACCGGATAAATGCCCTGTGCGACGAAGTAGCAGGCCTCAAAGCAGAGGGCCATCAAGTGGTAGTAGTTACCTCGGGGGCTATCGCCGCCGGGCTTCCCGCCCTCGGTTTAAGCGGCTCGGCCCGCCCCAAAGATGCTCAAACATTGCAAGCAGTTTCTGCAGTCGGCCAAGGAAAACTAATCGGCACGTACCAAAATGCGCTCAGTAGCCACGGGTTGCTGGCCGGTCAAGTTCTCTTAACCCCCTTAGATTTTTTTCTACGAACGCAATACCTGCACGCACGATCAACCCTGACCCGCCTACTCGAACTAGGTGCCGTGCCTATCGTCAACGAAAACGATGCGGTAGCCGACGATGAAATTCGTTGGGGCGACAACGACAGGATCGCTGCCCTGGTAGCGCACCTGGTGGACGCTGACTTATTGGTGCTGCTGACCGATATTGAAGGGGTGCTTTCCGCCGACCCCCGACTTGACCCTCAAGCCTCGCTCATAGAAGAAATCGTCAAGGTAGACCAGGACCTTGAGCAGTTGGCCGGAGGAAGCGGTTCTTTGCATGGCAGTGGAGGAATGGCCTCAAAACTCGCAGCGGCAAAAATAGCGTCTTGGTCTGGGGTGCGTACGGTGATCGCCCACGCTCATCGCCCACAAGTCTTAGCCGATGCTTTAGCAGAAAAAACTGGTATCGGTACCACAGTGCATGCCCGTCCCAACCGCCTCGGAGCCCGCCGCCTGTGGATTGCCTTTGCCGTGGGGTCCTCCGGCCGCATTACCGTAGATGCCGGGGCCCGTAAAGTCCTCGAAGAGCGTCGAGTGTCTTTGCTGCCCGCAGGGGTAGTCGGGGTCGAAGGCGACTTCGAAATTGGTCAAGCAGTAGAAATTGCCGACGAAAATCAAATGATTTTCGCCAAAGGTTTAGTACGTCAGAATGCCACAACCTTGCGTGACTCCATGGGGACACGGACCACTGACTTGAATGCTGGGGTTTCACCCGAAGTAGTACACGCCGATGATTTAGTGGTTTTGCCTAACTAACTTCGCCAGATGCGGCGCCGTACCGGGCCAAGAATTAAATGGGCCTCGGCGACCCCAGAGCGTTGAGCCATCACCGTGTAAAGAAAACCAGTGAGGCCCACAATCAGTGGGGCAGCCAGTAAAGCAGGTAGGTCAAGCAGCCATAGCTTTAACCCGGCGGCCACCACAAAAGCTAAAGCGGCAGCCGGCGCTAAACGCATAAAGATGAGCGAAACTGCTGGCAAAGCAGGCAACGACCCCCGGACCAAACGAACTAAAAAGATTACTTCGACAAAAGCCGCCACCGCCGAACCCAAAGCCAACCCCACCGCTCCAAGATGTGGGCCAGAAGGCTGGCTGCTCACAAAAGCGCCTCCCATGATGGCGAAGTTGTCGAGCGGAAACATCAAAGCTAAACCAATGACCGCCGAGACACCTACCCGAAGGCCAGCAATGCGCGCCGGGCCACTGGTATTACCCAAGGCATAACAAGTATTTTGCAACTGACGGGAAACAGCAATAGCGGGCAAACCCAAGGAATAAGCCCCCAAAACCAACCAAACTAACCGCGCATCGTCGGCCGAAAATGCTCCCCACCCAAACAGTGCATTAACAATCTGTTCCCCCACGCTGAGGTACGCCACTGCACTAAAAACAACAAAAAATGAGGTGCGGCGCAACGAAGTATCTAAGCGAGAAATAAGTACAGATTGATCTTCGGTACGCGACATCTCTGGTAACTCAGCGGCCGCCACGCTCATGGCAAACAGGCTGATGGGCAACAGGTAAAGAACCTGAGCAGACATCAAAGCCGCCAACGCTCCGGTAGCCAGAAAAGATGCCAAAATGAGATCAAGGTAGGCAGAAAGCTGCACCACTCCGCGACCGGCAACGGCGGGCAAAAAACGCCGACGAACTTCGGCTACCCCAGGCAAGCGATGGTGGAAGGTGGGGCGCAACCCGGGCAAAAGCCGGCGCACGGCGATTGCTTGAACCCCAAACTGTAAGAGGCCGCCTGCTACCAACCCCCAAGCAACCCCAGTGGCCGCATCAACGGGGTTCCAACCACCGAATAAAGCGGCCATCAAAACGGCGATCTGTGCAATGTTCCAAAATACTGGAGCAACGTAAGACAAAAAGAACTGTCGGTGGCTGTTTAACACCCCAAGGCACCACGCCGAAACCACCAAAATGCCTGCCCCGGCAGTAGTAATACGCATGAGGTCAACGGTTAGCTCAAAGCGTTGACCAGAAAAACCCGGGGTCAACAAAGCGGTCAAAGGGCGAGCCGCAAAAATGGCTATCACGGCAAAAACCCCAGCAAGCGCCGACAACAAACCAGCTACTGCACCGGCCACTCGAGCGGCTTCTTCTTCTTTTTCCTCACTTAGCAAGCGGCTATAAACAGGAATAAAAGAGGCGGAGAGAGAGCCCTCGCCTAAAAGGTTTTGCAAAATATTTGGGATGCGTAAAGCCGCCGCAAAGGCATCGGCCGCCGGGCCTAAAGCCAACACAGAACGTAGTAAAGATTCGCGTACCAAGCCTGCTAAGCGAGACAAGAAAATGCCGGCCGCCACCGCTGAGGCTCCACGCGGGACACCCGAAGAGGGCAGCGGTGAAGAATTCGCAGAGGAAGGCACAGGTGGCAGGTTAGTACTTGACGGGCACCGGTAGTTGCCGCTACGCAGCGATAGTCTGAACCAATGACCACCGTTGCAACCTCGGTCGCCGACTTGGCACAAAAGGTAAAAGCCGCCGCCCCTCACGTAGCGGCGCTCAGCACCGGCGAAAAAAACCAGGCACTCCGTTTAGTGGCCCAAGAGTTAGTGGCAGCCACCGAAGAAATTTTATTAGCCAATGCAGAAGATATTGCTCGGGTGGAGGCCGAAGGGGTTGTGGCAACGGTGATTGATCGTTTGCGTTTGACCCCTGAAAAAATTGCCGCCATGGCTCAAGGGCTCGAGCAAGTAGCCGACCTGGCTGACCCGGTGGGGGAAATCACCGCCCAATGGACACGCCCCAATGGTTTATCTTTCACCAAAATAAGGGTTCCGCTTGGCGTAGTGGGGGTTATCTACGAGAATCGACCCAACGTGACTAGTGACGCCTTTGGTTTGTGTTTCAAAGCGGGCAATGCCGCCTTTTTGCGTGGCTCTTCTGGAGCTTTTGCCTCCAATATGGCGCTGGCTAAAGTTATTCGCCGTGGCCTGCAACAAGCCGGGATCACCCCCGACGCTATGGTGCTGGTCGAAGAAACAAGCCGAGAAGCGGCGGTGACCTTTATGCAACAAAGAGGGACCATCGACTGTCTTATACCTCGGGGAGGGCCCTCACTTATTCAATCGATTCTGGACCATGCCACCGTTCCCTACGTCATTGATGGCGATGGCAACTGCCACATCTATGTTGACCAAGACGCCGACCTGGCTATGGCGACGAAAATTCTAGTGAACGCCAAAATGCAGCGACCATCAGTGTGCAACGCAGCCGAAAGCTTAGTGGTGCACCAAAAAGTAGCAGAACAGTTTCTTCCCCTCGTCGTCGATGCCTTAAATGGGGTAACGCTGGTCGGCGATGCCGCTGCGCAGAGGATCTCGCCCAGCATCGGCCCAGCCGCTGAAGAGGACTTTGGCAAAGAATTTTTAGATCTCAAAATTTCTATAAAAATAGTCGACGAATTATCGGCAGCTATTGCGCACATAAACACCTACGGGACGGGCCACAGCGAAGCCATCATCACCGCCGACCAAACAGCCGCCGACCGATTTACCCAAGAAATAGATGCGGCGGCCGTGGTAGTGAACGCATCAACACGATTCGTAGATGGCGAAGAGTTCGGCTTCGGCGCAGAAATCGGCATCAGTACCCAAAAACTTCACGCCCGAGGGCCCATGGGGCTTCCCCAGTTAACTACCGAAAAATACATAATCCATGGGACGGGACAAACGCGTTCTTAAAGGTGTCCAATAGCAAGCCCGGCCGGCTTGTTAGATACGCTGTGGGCTATGGATAACCGATTTGAAGATGTCGCTGGGGTGCGTGGTGCCCTCGCAGAAGCCAACTATTTAGCCGACGATGGCATAGCCGGAATCGTCTACTTAGCCGACCGCCTCGGGAAACCAATTTTGGTTGAAGGTCCCGCCGGCACCGGAAAAACGCAGTTAGCGAAAAGTGTGGCCGAAATGATCGGGGCACGGTTAATTCGTCTGCAATGCTACGAAGGTCTCGATGAGTCAAAAGCGCTCTACGAATGGAACTACAAAAAGCAATTGCTGCGTATTCAAACTGAAGGCGGTGGCAGTAACTGGGACGAGATCGAAGATGACTTGTTCTCAGAAGAGTTTTTGCTAACCCGGCCGTTGTTGGAAGCCATACGGGCCGAAGATCCCGTAGTTCTGCTGATCGACGAAGTAGACCGGGTAGAGGTCGAAACAGAAGCGCTGCTTTTGGAAATACTCTCCGAATATCAAGTCTCTATACCAGAGCTCGGCACGGTGAAGGCTCGACAAATACCACTGGTTTTCTTAACCTCTAACGCCACCCGCGAACTCTCGGAAGCCTTAAAGCGTCGCTGCCTGTTTCTTTACATCGACTACCCCGATCTTGAACGAGAACGAGAAATCGTCTTGAACAAAGTGCCAGGGATTGACGAAAACCTTGCTGATCAAGTAGCACGTATTGTGCGTTCGATACGTCAACTGGATTTGAAAAAATCCCCTTCGGTGTCAGAAACTATTGATTGGGCCCGCACCCTGGTGCTGATGGGTATCGACAAAGTAGATGCCCAGACCGCTACGGAAACAGCCAACATTTTACTCAAGTACCGCACCGACATCGACAAAGCCGTTAAAGAGTTTTCTGAAGCCCCCGACGGGCTCGACGAAACTGAAAGCTAAAAACCCGCCGTGGCTTTAGCTGACCCCCAAGCCGACACCCCATTGTTGGACCTCCTCGGGGGTTTCATTGTGGAACTCCGGGCCGCTGGTCTGCCGGTTAGTTTGACAGAAAACCTTGACGCCATGGAAGCGGTCACCCACATTCCTATAGAGGACCGGGAAGCATTCAAATACGCACTCGGTGCCACTTTGGTTAAAAATTATGCCCACTGGAAAGCCTTTGAAATAGTTTTTGAAGTTTATTTCACCTTGCGAGGCCCAGAATACGAGTTGGTCGGTGAAGGCGAAGCCAGCGATGGTGACCCAGATGGCGAACAAAGTTCACTCCCGGGAGAGGGCCAAGCCCAAGGCGGTGGGGGAGGAGGGCAATCCCTCACCCCTGAACAACTCGCCGAAATGCTTTTCAAAGCCCTCATGAACGGCGACGGCGCCATGATGACCGCCTTGGCCCGCCAAGCCGTAAAAAGATTCGCCGGGATGGAACCCGGACGGCCGGTGGGGGGCACGTACTACCTGTACCGGACGCTAAGAAATCTCGAGTTGGATTCGATGTTGGACCGGCTCATGGAATCCGCTCAAGACCAGGCGCCCCAACCCTTGACCAAATTTGAAGAGCGGTTAGAGCGCGATGAATTCGCCGACCGCATCGAAAAACTTAAAGCAGAAGTAGAAGCAGAAATTCGCCGACGTCTGGTGGCCGACCGGGGAGTAGAAGCGATGGCCCGCACCTTGCGTAAACCATTACCCGAAGACGTGGACTTCATGCACGCTTCACGCGAAGAAATGGCCGACCTGCGCAAAGCCATTTACCCCCTAACCCGCAAGTTGGCCGTTCGCTTAGCGCGTAAACGCCGCCACGGGCGCAAAGGAGCCCTGGACTTCCGCAACACCATTCGCCATTCCCTGAGTTATGGCGGGGTGCCTGCCGAACCAAAGTTCCGTTTTCCCCGGCCGGCCAAACCAGAAATGATGGTCATCGCCGACATTTCAGGCTCGGTAGCTTCCTTTGCTCGTTTCACCTTGCACTTGGTGTACGCCATAAGTAATCAGTTCTCTAAAGTAAGATCGTTTGTCTTCATCGATGGTCTAGACGAAGTAACCAAATTTTTTGAAGGAACCGAAGACATCGGCCACGCCGTGCACCGGGTAAACACCGAAGCTGACGTGGTGTGGGTAGACGGGCACTCCGACTATGGCCACGCCTTCGACATATTTTGGGAACGCTATGGCAAAGATGTGGGGCCAAAAACCACCGTGTTGATTCTGGGTGATGCCCGCAACAACTACCATGCATCGCAATCTTGGATCATCAAAGAAATGCAGCACAAAGCCCGCAAAGTATTTTGGCTAAACCCCGAACCACGGGCTTACTGGGACACCGGGGATTCCATCGTGGGCGAATACGCTACTCACGCTGATGGCTGCTACGAAGTACGGAACCTGCGGCAACTAGAAAGCTTTGTAGAAAAACTCATTTAGCTTTAGGCTTCGCTCTGCCCTTTGCGCAGCAGTTCAGCCAAGCGGAAAGCCAGATCCACGCTTTGGCCACCGTTCAAGCGAGGGTCGCACATAGATTCGTATCGAGTGCCGAGATCACCTTGTTCGACCACCGAACCGCCACCAAGGCATTCGGTAACGTCGTCACCGGTGAGCTCTAAATGCACGCCCCCCGGGTGGGTGCCTATCGAACGATGTACCGCAAAAAAGCCTGAAACTTCAGCTAGTACATCTTCGAAGTGGCGAGTTTTGTGCCCGCCTTCTGCCGTAAAAGTATTACCATGCATGGGGTCGCAAACCCACACCACCGGGTGTCCGGACTCTTTTACCGCATCGAGCAGCGGAGGCAATTTGTCAATAATTTGGTTGGCACCCATACGCACGATTAAAGACAGGCGGCCTGGTTCTTTTTCTGGGTTTAGCGCCTGGCAGAGGTCGAGAACTTCTTGTGGGGTAGCCGTGGGGCCGATTTTGCAACCCAGGGGGTTGCGGACACCACGCAGAAACTCAACGTGAGCGCCATCAAGTTGACGGGTCCGTTCGCCAATCCACAACATGTGGGCTGAGCAGTCGTACCAATCGCCGGTTAAGGAATCCTGCCGAGTTAAGGCTTCTTCGTAGTCCAGCAGCAAAGCCTCGTGGCTGGTGTAAAAATCTACCTGGCGAAGCTCGGACAAAGTATCAGAAGAAATGCCGCAGGCCTCCATGAACTGTACGGCCCGCTCAATCTCATCGGCCAGCGCCTCGTAGCGTTGGCCAGCGGGACTCTCGGCTACAAACTCACGGTTCCAACGGTGAACTTCAGAAAGGTTAGCGAACCCGCCTTTGGTGAACGCTCGAAGCAGATTAAGTGTTGAGGCGGCACGGTTGTATGCAGTAACCAAACGTTGGGGGTTCGGAGAACGGTCGTCAGGAGAAAAGCCAATGTCGTTAACAATGTGCCCACGAAATGAAGGTAACTCAACGCCATCAATTGTTTCGGTATCACTGGAACGCGGCTTAGCGAACTGGCCAGCGATACGCCCCACCTTGACTACCGGTACCCCAGTGAAATAAGTCAACACCACGGCCATTTGCAAAATTACCCGCAGACGGTCACGAATAGAGTCAGCAGAAGTATCAAAAGATTCCGCACAGTCGCCGGCCTGCAACAGAAAAGCTTCGCCGCGGCAAACCGCCGCCAAACTTTGAGTTAAGTCACGCCCCTCGCCCGCAAAAACCAGGGGAGGGAAAGAACGTAATTCGTCCAAAGCCGCCCCATGTTGCGATGCATCGGGCCAATTGGGCTGTTGTAAAGCCACTCGGCCACGCCAAGAATCGGGTGCCCAAGTGGCATCAGTTGAAGAAGAGGTCGAAGATGAGGTTGTCACAAAGAACAGCCTACGGCTTTGACGGGCTGTGCCCTAACGAGTTTTATGGTCTGATTGTTTTCTTACGAAAACTAGGCAGCGTCGATAACTTCGCCGGCTCGGTCGCGCACGGTGTTTACCGCACGCTTAACCAAACGACGGGCAGCTTCTGCGGTAACGCCAAGGTTCTCGCCCACTTCACGGTAAGAACGCTTCCGACCATCGGTTAAACCAAAACGTTGTTCCACCGCAAAACGAGCACGGTGGTCCAAAACGTCAAGTAAGCCAGTGGCCATGTCGTTTTCGGCCTGAGCCATAACCAAAGCTTCGGGCCCTGGCTTGGAATCAGGAAGAAGGTCAACCAACTCGTTGCTGTCATCGTCACCAATGGTGCGATCCAACGAAGTAGGGGTGGTCAAACGGTGCAAACGAGCATGCTCTTCGTCGAGTTCGTCTCCGTTGCCGGAAACTGCTCGCAAAGCGGCACGCAAGCTGGCCGAACGGTCACCAGGTAAACGAACCAAACTGGCTTTTTGATCCAACGCACGGCCAATAGCTTGTCGAATCCAAAAAGTAGCGTACGTGGAGAACTTGAAACCCTTACGCCAATCAAACTTGTCGACAGCATGTTCGAGACCCAAGTTGCCTTCTTGAATAAGGTCAAGGAGTTCCATACCGGGAGGCAAGGGGTAGCGGCGAGCCACGCTAACTACCAACCGAAGGTTGGAGCGAATAAAGCGATCTTTGGCTTGGGCAGCCTTACGGATGGCCCGATCAAACTCTCGACCAGTTTCGCCTTCTTCTTTGGCGGCCCGAGCGGCTGCACCAGCCTCGATTATCTTGGAAAGCTCACGCTCTTTTTGTGCGTCAAGCAACGGCACCATGCCGATTTCGTTTAGGTATTGTCCTACTGAATCACTCATTTGTTTCTCACACTCTGTTTAGCTTCGGCGACGCGCCGAAGGCATTATTTGATACTAGGGAAAGGTGGCGGATGCCTAGTTACCCCTACGGGGTTGTTTTTGTAGCTTCCTTGCCGATAGACAACTTAAGCACAAATTTGGCCTTAAGGGAAGAGCTAATTCTGTGTCGTCTGACACACGAGCTAAAAGCGCAGGTCAGAGGGGTATTTCTTTGTCTCTGTGCTCCCCGAATCAAGGATTTTCGGCTAAGATTCTTTTGTGAACCAATCAAGCAACCGCCGGATCGGCATCTTAGGCGGCACCTTCGACCCACCACATCTGGGTCATCTGGCTGCTGCATTGGCGGCCCAAGAACAACTGGTTCTTGACCAAGTCTTACTGGTAGTAGCCAACGACCCGTGGCAAAAAACTGAAGCAGGGCAAGAAATAACCGCCGCCCATCATCGGCTCGCCATGGTCGAACAAGCAGTAGCCAACCGAGACGGGCTACACGCCGACCCCTCAGAAATCAATCGAGGTGGGCCAACCTACACGGCTGCTACTTTGACAGAAATGGCGAACCGATTTCCCGAAGCAGAACTATTCTTACTCATAGGCGGCGATGTGGCTCCAGAACTCAATACTTGGATAGAAGCAAAGGCAGTACGCCAACGTGCCACAATCGTGGTTATGGATCGACCAGGATACCCCCAAGCCGTGCCGCCCGAAGGCTGGGATTTTCAACGTCTGATAGCCGCCACCCCAGACATAGCAGGCACCGAAGTGCGTTTACGAGGCCGAGCAGGAAACGACATAACGGCCATGGTCCCCATCGCAGTCGCTGACTACATTAAAAAACATGGGCTCTACTCGGGCGAGTTGCATTCATGACCGAGCCCACCACAAACGAAATGCCGCAACGTTTTCGCCGCAAAAGCCCTGCGCCGCGGGCTTCGCACGGGTGGCGTTGGTTGTTCCCTATCGCTCTGGTGGCAGCCATGGGTTGGTCGGCCATGCTGCTCATCGAAAGTGCCCATGAGCTTTTAGACAGCCAAGACGGAGAAATTCGCACCGCACAGACCGACCCCACCTCGCTGGGGTTCGAAGCATTCGTTGAACAAACCTGGTCCATGCTGATCATCACCGAAAACAAAAACGAAGACCTGGTGGACCTCGCCGTAGCTACGGTCGCTGACCGAGAAAATGGGGGAGGATCAATACTGGTCGTGCCACCTCACCTACGAGTAGCCGGCGGTTGCTCTGCAGCACCCTGTGATCTCGCCGCCCTCTACCACGAAGGTGGGAAAGAACTTCTTACCGAAGCCATGGTGAGTCTCTTAAATGTTGGGTTCACTCAAGAAGTGTTGCTAACCGAAAGTCGTTGGGCTGGTTTAACCGGGCCAATCGGGGGAGTATCCGTCTCGATTGATGCCCCATTGACCAGCGAAAACGAAGCGGGAGATAAAGTTGTGCAATTCCCGGCGGGAAACACAACCATTTTGCCCAACCAAACTGTCGAATTTTTAGACTTCTCTGAAGGGCTTTCTGGAACAACAGACCTGGCTCTAAGTCAAGCCTTTTGGTCTTCGTGGATGACAAAACTCTCTGAAGGTGAAAGCCCGCTCGACAAACTGCCAGCCCTCGACCTCGACGTAGTGGAACTCTTGGCAGTGGTTGCTACGGGAAATCAATCAGTAGTTTCGTTGACGGTCAGCGAAGCCGACGACGGCCTCTATGTTGAAGCAGACCTCTTAGCGCATCTTGTTGTAGAAATGTTCCCGTTTCCTATTTCCGCTCATCCCGGCGACCGGATAAGCGTGCGACTCATCAACGGAACCGGTGACTTCACCATCGACCCCGTAGCACGCCAACGGGTAGTAGCGGCCGGCGGTGAAATAATTGTGGTCGGCAACCACGCAAACTTCGATGTGGCCGAATCAACGGTCACTTACCGCGACCCTTCGGCGGCTGTCGAAGCAGAAACCATGGCCCAATCGCTTGGGATACCAGCGGAGTACGACGCATTTGCCAGTCCCGCAGCAGAAATAACAGTGCTGATTGGCGCCGACTTTGTTGGTTTAACCGGTTAGCGTTGTCTCCGATGAAAACTTCTCCAAGTTCCCAAGAAAACTACGACACTTCTGCCGGTATACAACGCTGGGCGGTGCAAGCTGCCCGGGCCGCCGACGACAAGTTGGGGCGCGACACCGTACTCATAGACGTAGGCGATGTCATGGGCGTAACCGACCTCTTTGTGGTGACCAGTGGAGGAAACCGGCGCCAAGTACGGGCCATAGTCGACGAAATAGAAGAACAACTCACCATCCTCGATGGCCCCCAGCCACGGGCCGTCGAAGGTCGCGGCACCGATGATGAACAAACCTGGATATTAATGGACTTCGGCGGTTTCCTGGTTCACGTGTTTGACGAACAAGCACGGGCCTTTTACGACCTTGAACGTTTATGGGGCGATCGGCCAACCATCGATTGGCGCTCCGACACCTCGCCTAGCTAACCCCAACATGTCTTGACGGGCGGTTAGTGGCAGCAAAAACGGCGCCCAACAGCGGCAACGCCGCCCACAACAAAGCCGTGGACCGAAATGACCCGGTGGCTGAAGCAGTCACCGAAAAAGCAATGGGCCCAGCCGCCGATGCCAGCACTCCGATAAACATTAAGGCTCCCTGGATGGACCCAATATGGTCAAGGCCGAACCATTTCGGAACCAAAGCGGCACCTAGCGTGCGCATGGTCCCCGACATAAGACCAAAGATCACGGCGTAACAAATGACCGCAGGCAAAGTAGAAACTTGGCTAGCGAGCAACAAGGTGACGCTCAACAGCAGCAATGCAACCAGCGGAGCAAACCGGGCACCAATTTTGTCTAGAGCCACGCCCATAACTGGAGAACCCACCGAAGTGCCGATTACCTGGGGGAGAAACATGATGGCTGCTTCAGTCTGACTAAACCCGCTCTCGCCCAGCAAAGAAATTTGGTGAAAGTTCAGCCCAGTGCTGAGCATTGCAGAGCCCCCCGATGCGGCTGCCAACACCCAAAAAGCACGAGTTCGCAGGGCCGCAGAACGGTCCATGCTGGGACGCACTGCGGCTCTTTTTTGTGGATCAGGGTGCGGGTCAAGGCCATCGGGGTGCTGACCCACGCTGGAGGGGCGGTCAATGATGCCGAACCAAGCGAGGGGTATAACCACCATGGCCACCGTGCTGGCCGAAACAATCCAAGCGGTACGCCACCCCCATTGGGCAATAGTAAAACTCAAACCCACCGGAACCATGGCCACAATGGCTGAAGAAATGGTCATGGTGAGCCCTAGGGCTAAGCCGCGGCGTTGTTCGAACCAGAGAGAAACAGCCACATTGCTGACCAGCGAAAGGCTGCCTTGGCCGAGCATGCGGATAAACCAAAAGCCGATGGTGAGGCTAATTATTCCTTGCACCCCCGACATGTAAAAAAGTGCTCCGGCAAACAAGATGGAGATGATGGTCATGGCCCGGCGGACGCCGTAGCGGTCAATCCAGCGGCCCACCGTGGGCATGGCTAGAGCGCCGCACAAGGTACCGATGGCGTAACCACCAGCAATAGCGTTTTTTGAAAGGTTGAGATCTTCGGCAAAGTGATCAATAAAAACACTGACCCCGATGGTTTGGCCCGGCCCGGTAAGGCCTAAAGCAATGGTGGCAAAAACCAGAATACGCCAACCAGAAAAAGACGACTTAGGAGAGAGGGGAGGCATCAACAGAGTCTAAAGTCTGTGACGAAAACCAGACACCCCAGGCCAACGACCTGCGGAAATGCGTGGAGCTAGAGGGAATTGAACCCTCGACCTCTTCCATGCCATGGAAGCGCTCTGCCAACTGAGCTATAGCCCCGCGAAGGACACAGGTTACCAGCGGGGTCTGCTACTGAGAACAGAAGGGGCCCGGTAAATTCTCTTTTTAAGAATGGTTAGAACCCTCGCCCGCCCACCAGAGGTCGCTAGCCTTGATCAAGATGTCTACGCAATACGACCCCCAAGCAATAGAAGCCCACTGGCAGCAACGCTGGCTCGACGAGGGCACCTACCAAATTGAAAACGACGACCCTCGCCCGCCGTACTACGTACTGTCTATGTACCCGTACCCCAGCGGCCCGGCCCACATGGGGCACGTACGCAACTACACCATGGGCGATTTGTTGGTGCGCTACCGAACCATGCAAGGCGACGGCGTGCTTTCTCCCATCGGTTTCGACTCCTTCGGGTTGCCGGCCGAAAACGCCGCCATTAAAACCGGCACCCATCCTCGTCAACACACCGACACCAACGTCGAAGCCCTCTCCGCTTCGCTGCGCCGTATCGGAGCGGTCTACGACTGGCGCCGCATGGTGCGTAGCCATGACCCTAAATACATGCGCTGGACGCAATGGATATTCTTAAAGTTCTACGAAGCTGGTTTGGTGTACCGGGCCGAAGCCCCGGTCAATTGGTGCCCCGGCTGCCAAACCGTGCTGGCCAACGAACAAGTGCTGGCCGACGGGACCTGCGAACGCTCCGGCGATTTAGTGGACCGCCGAGACATGGAACAATGGTTCTACCGCATCACCGACTATGCACAAGAGCTTCTCGATGACCTGGAGTTAGTGGATTGGCCCAACAAGGTCAAGGTTATGCAACGCAACTGGATCGGTCGCTCCGAAGGAGTGGAGTTTGGCCTGCCGTTAGCCGACGCCGACGGAAACGCCCGAAACGATGTAGACCCCCTTGCGGTGTTTACCACCCGGCCCGACACTGGCTTCGGCATGACTTTCGCCGTACTTTCCCCCGAACACCCACGGGTAGACGAGTTCACCAGCGATGAGCAACGCCAAGAAGTAGAAGATTTTTGCGCATCGGTAGTCGGCCTCTCGGACATTGATCGACTGAGCAGCGAAGGGGCTTTAGACAAACGCGGCGTGGCCACCGGCGGTTCGGTGATCAACCCATTTACTGGGCAAGCCATACCGGTATTTTTGGCTGACTACGTGTTGATGACCTACGGCACCGGCGCCATCATGGCGGTACCGGGCCAAGACCAACGAGACTGGGATTTCGCCAAAGCCCATGGGTGCGAAATTTTGCGTACGGTGGAACCACCGGCTGATTTTTCTGGCGAAGCTTTCACCGAGGACGGCCCGGCCGTAAACAGCGGTTTCCTTAACGGTATGAGTATGGCCGAAGCCAAAAAGGCGGCTGGTAAATGGATTACCGACCAAGGCTTAGGCCAAGCCAAAATCAACTACCGGTTACGTGACTGGTTGTTATCTCGCCAGCGTTACTGGGGGTGCCCTATACCCATCGTGTTCTGTGACGAATGCGGAGAACAACCGGTGCCCCTCGATCAACTTCCGGTGGATTTGCCTGACGATGTGGAGTTCATGCCCACTGGACGCTCCCCGTTGACCACCCATGATGAGTTCCTCAACGCTTCGTGTCCCAAGTGTGCGGGCCCGGCCCGTCGAGAAACCGACACCATGGACACTTTCGTGGACTCCTCTTGGTATTTCATGCGTTTCACCGACCCATGGAATGAAGAAGTTCCCTTCGACAAAGAAGCCATGAAACGTTGGTTGCCAATAGACCAATACATCGGCGGCGTAGAGCACGCCATTTTGCACCTCATGTACGCCCGGTTCTTTACCAAAGCACTGGCCGACTTAGGTGTGGTACCTAAAGAATTGCGGGAGCCGTTCAAACGCCTCTTTACCCAAGGGATGATCCGCTTGGGCGGCACCAAAATGTCAAAATCCAAAGGCAACTTGGTGGCCCCGGAAGGCATTTTGGATGACCAAGGCGCTGACGCCTTGCGCCTGGCTCACCTGCAAGTCAAACCGCCACAAGAAGATGTGGATTGGGAAGACCTCGGTATAGATGGCTGCGCAAAGTTTTTGGGACGAGTGTGGCGCTTAGCGCTTTCCACCAACTCGCTGCCTGGTCCGCGACGCGAAGGCGAAACGACGGCCGCCGATCGAGAAATTGAAAAAGCCACCCACCGTTTGGTGGCCCGAATTACCGACGAGTACGAACGCTGGTCATACAACACTGCGGTGGCTGGTTTCATGGAGTTCACCAACAGCTTGTATCGCTGGATTCAAACCGACGAAGGAGCACACGGCCCAACCTTGGAAGCAGCGGTAGACGCCTTGCTGCTGGTTATGGCTCCGGCCGCTCCACATATTTGCGCCGAACTATGGCAACAACGCAACGATGGCCACATCCATCTTGAAGCATGGCCAGTAGCCGACCCCGAAAAACTGGTGGATGACACGGTGACCATGGTGGTACAAATAAACGGCAAAGTCCGTGAACGCCTTGAAGTGCCAGCCGACATCAACGACGCAACCGCTGAGTCTCTTGCTCTGGCCACTCCAAAAGTAGCCGCCCAACTCGCCGGCGCCGCCCCCCGCAAAGTAATCATCCGCGCCCCCCGCTTAGTAAACGTAGTGATCTAACCCCTCATTTTTTCTTCCGTGGTCATGCGGGATAAAACCCCACGTGACTGCGTTTTTTTAGAAGGTGATTATTGGTCGCGGAGGAAGCGTTCGAGTTCGGCAGCGAGTTCGTCGCCGGAAGGGAGTTGGCCTCGGTCATCGTGCAGATCGTCGTAAGCCTGTTCGAGCGTTTCTAGCATGGTGACATGTTCTGGGTTTTGGGTTATCAACTCATCTAAACGACTGCGTGCTGCTAAAGACTTTTCTGGCAAGGAACCCAAAGAAAAAGCTACCTCCGTCAAATCGCTGAGGCCTTCCAACAAGGCTTCGCTAGCCGGAGGAAAACTCATGGCGGCCAAATAATGGGGCACCTGAGCCCAAATGCCCACGGCAGGGATACCGGCGGCCGCTGCGGCGACCTCGATAACCGCCTGAGCGCCCGCCGGCACCTCCAAAGTTGAGGTGACAAAAGATAAACGCTCAGCCAAAGCAGGCGTGCTGGCCGTGCAAGACAACCGAGTGGGACGAGTGTGGGGGACAGCCGCCGGAAACGCCCCCAAGCCCACCACTAAAGAAACATTGAACTGCTGGGCAAGCTCCACCACCGACTGAGCAAAAGACTTCCACTCGTGGTCAGGCTCTGGCCCATGGAGCAACAATACCGAGCGGTCGGCCTCCGTAGATAGGAGCTGCATTTCCAGCGCAGGCCAAGTCAAACTTTGGGTAACCCCATCTACCAGTTTTAAAATCGGTCGGCGAGCTCGTTGGTCAAGCAACCGATCAGTATTGAAACGAGCCATCAAACGTTTATCAGGATCACGCAAAAGCTGCTTGGTGGCTTCGGCGCTGGACTGCGCAGCATCTACCCAGCCTGCTAAAGACACCACCAACACGGTGTCGCCCAGCAAAGGAACATCATGTAAGTCATACATGGGGCCGCTGTTTAAGTTCATGGCAAAGTGGCAGCAGTTTCGGCGGCCAAGTCAGCTAAAACGACTACCCGTTCCCCAAAGGCCTTCACTGTTGCATCATCTATTTCTCCCATGACGCCGGCTACGTACCGAGAGTAAACCCCTTCAATGATGCAAGTCATGCGCCAATAGTTGAAGGCCACATAGAAATCCAAGTGCTCAAGGTTACGGTCGCTAAACGTGCCGTAAATCTCGCGAATCTCATCAGCAGTAGGGAAACCCTCAGAACGGCTAGCCAAATCATTGGCCCCAGAAACCTGGTCAGTAATGGAAGAGATAATGCCGCCTACGTCGGCTAACGCATCACCGAGAGTGGATATTTCCCAGTCCAATACGGCAGCGACCGGCCCCTCGGGGTTCATCATGCAGTTGTCTAGGCGATAATCGCCGTGCACTAAACTCACCCCTTGTTGTTTCGGAATGCGGGCCGCCAAAGTGTCATGAACAGCTAAGACTTGAGGGATGTCTCGGCTTGTGGCGTCAACAAATTGGCGTTGCCAACGCTTTAACTGGCGTTCTATGTACCCCCCTTGACGGGCAAGGCCTCCGAGCCCTACGGCCTCAACGTCTACGGAATGAATACGGGCCAACGTTTGTATAAGAGAGTGACCCATTTTTTGTCGGGCTTCGATTGAGTGCTCTTCGGCTTCTGAGCGGGATCGCAAAATAACTCCGGGTACGAAGTCCATAACGTAGAACGGGGCATCGTTGACCTCGGGGTCTTGGCAAAGGCCGATGATTCCTGGCACAGGTACGCCACTGTCGGCTAGTGCGCTGATGATGCGGTGTTCGCGGCTCATGTCGTGGGCGGTGGCTAAAACATTGCCCAAGGGTGGCCGGCGTAGTACCCAGCGTCGACCGGTGGGGTCTGTTACTCGGTAGGTCAGGTTGGAGTGCCCACCGGTGAAGGGGGTGTAAGTCAACGGGCCGCCAAGACCGCCGACCTTACTTTCGAACCATTGCTGCAAATTTGAAGCATTTATGCCGGGAACATCATTCATGCCTGCAGAGTAGTGGAGGAAGGGCTCGGCCTCCCTACCCTGAGACCACAAGTTCTTTCCCTGTAATATTTCTGCCGCTACTGCATGAGGACCCGCATGGACGTCACCGACGCCACCTTTGAAACTGAAGTAATTAACCGCTCCGCTACCACACCAGTGGTGGTGGACCTGTGGGCACCATGGTGCGAGCCGTGCAAATCACTGGGCCCCATCTTGGAAAAAGTTATTGGGGAAACCGGCGGCCGGGTAGTGCTGGCCAAGGTAAATGTTGACGAAAATCCAGGTTTGGCTCAAGCCTTCCAGGCGCAATCCATACCTGCTGTCCACGCCATTGTCGAGGGTAAACCGGTTGACTCTTTTATGGGCGCCCAAGGCGAAGACTTTGTACGCCAGTTTGTGAGCAAATTGCTTGGTGAAGAACCGGCCCCGCCCGTTGATCACCGTTTAGCCGCTGGTGACGAAGCCTCGTTGCGTTCCCTCTTAGAAGAAACAGCCGACCACCTTGAAGGTGTATTAGCGCTCGCCGCCCTGCTTATTGAACGTAGCAACGAAGGCGACCGAGAAGAAGCAACGACCCTGTTGGCCCGCATACCAGAAACCCCCGAAGCCCGCCGCCTGGCCGCACTGGCCCGGGTAGAACAAGTTGACGATATAGAAGCGCGCCTCGCCGAACTGCTTACCCAAGTCAAAGACGACGAAGAAGCCCGCCAAGCGTTCATAGACCTTCTCGAGGTATTGGGCCCCGACGACCCCCGCACCACGGGGTGGCGAAAAAAGCTCACCTCTTCCCTGTACTAAACCCCTAATAAATGCTGGCCCTACCGGCCGCACCCACTTTCCCCCTCTGATGTTTAAAGAACTGGAAGTGGGCCCATGCCCGTCATTGATGCCGAACCGGCCAGCCCGCTGCGCCGCCGAATAGACGATTACCTTTTTGAACACCCAGTAAACCCGAGACGGATTTTGCTCGCGGTAGTGGTCTTGCTTATCGCCTTAGCGATTACTGCGCTCTCTTGGGGGAAAAAAGACGAGAGCCCCGTGGCCTCGCTGCCTTTCGTAACGGTGGCTCCCTCCACCAGCACCATGCCCAGCCTGGTCGTGGTGCACGTGGCCGGGGCAGTTATTTCGCCCGGGCTTTACCATCTGGAAAACACGGCACGAATAGCCGATGCGCTCGACGCAGCAGGTGGGCCTGCCCCAGAGGCTTTACCCAACCAACTCAACTTGGCTTCTCGGCTCACCGATGGGCAACGCATTTGGGTGCCCAGCCAAAGCGAACCTAGCGATCCCGCAGAAAATGAAGCAGCCAATAATCAGCCGTTGAACATTAACCAGGCCTCGGCCGCCCAGTTAGAGCAACTCACCGGGATAGGCCCGTCGCTGGCCGCTTCCATTGTGGCCCACCGAGAAAACCAAGGAGCCTTTACCTCCATAGACGACTTGCTCAACGTGACAGGCATCGGCCCCGCCAAGTTGGCCGGCTTTCGGTTACAAATAAGTGCTCCATGACGGTGGCCCTTGCCCTTCTTTGGGTCATGGCGGGGGCGTGGCTGGCCCAACCGTTGGGCATTGCATGGTCGGGCATTTTGTTTGGTCTGTCTCTCAGTTGGCTGATCCTGGGCGGCCACCGGCGGTGGGTGGGCATGCTCCTGTTGGGAGCCGTGGCCTGCCACTTCGGCGGCCTGGCTTGGCAAGCCACGGCCAACCCGCAGTTGGGGCCGGTATCCGGTATGGCGCAACTCATGAGCGACCCCACCGAACGCATCGGAGGCGGGTGGCGGGTTGAAGTTCGGATTGATGAAAAACGGTACGACGCCACCTTTACCCCCACCCAAAACGGCATCACTGCGCTTTTGGCTGGGCAGCGTTTAGAACTCTCGGGGCAGGTACGCACTGCTCCGCGGCAATGGCAACGCACCCGCCACGTGGTGGGAACGCTTCGAGTTGACGAACTCGGGCCGGTACAACAAGCCTGGTGGCCGTACCGTTTGGCCAACGGAGTACGAAGAATCTTGGCCCGTGGTACTGCCGTGCTTCGGCCAAAACAAGCGGCTCTGCTCAATGGGTTAACCATCGGCGACGATCGTTTTCAAGGTCCCGCTATTTCTGATGATTTTCGGGCCGCCGGGCTTGGCCATCTTTTGGCCGTTTCGGGTCAAAACGTGGCTTTTGTGTTAACGGCGGCAAGCCCTTTGCTGAATCGTTTGCGCACACGAAGCCGACTACCGCTAACCCTTCTCTTGTTAATATTTTTCGCTCTACTGACCAGGTTTGAACCTTCGGTATTGCGAGCCACGGTGATGGCCGGGGGCAGCGCCTTGGCCCTTGGGGCCGGCCGCCCCATCATGGGGCTACGACTTTTGGGCGTCACCACTATTGCCTTGCTGCTAGTTGACCCTCTGCTGCTTTATCGGGCCGCTTTTCAACTTTCGGTGGCCGCCTCTGGAGGTATTTTGCTTTTAGCCGGCCCGTTGGCCCGGGCTTTTCCGGGGCCCCGTACGGTGGCCAACAGTTTGGCGGTCACCCTGGCCGCCCAATCGGCGGTCACCCCGCTGCTGTTGGTGTGGTTCGGGCCCGTACCGGTAGCGGCCCTACCAGCCAACTTGCTGGCCGCCCCGGTGGCTGGCCTGCTAATGATTTGGGGAATCACCGCCGGGCTGGTGGCCGGGGTGATCGGCCCACCGTTAGCAACGGTGCTGCATTTTCCGAGCTCCCTGGGGTTGCGCTGGATTTCCGGAGTAGCGGCCCAAGTAGGGGAACGGCCCTTCGCCGCCTTGCCTACCGGGGGAGCGTTACTGCTGGTGGGGCTGGTATTTCTGGCCGCCGGTGCCAGCCACCGAGAAAACCTCACCGCAGCGCGCAGCGCTTTAAGTGCCGTGCTGCTGGCTCTGCTGCTGGTTGGTGGGGCCACTTTTTTGCGGTCACCAGTCACTGAAGTTTCCGACGGATTGCGGGTGGCTTCTGCCGGAAAACTCGTGGTAGTTGATGATCACTACGGAGCCGAAGAACTTTTAGGGCGCCTGCGCCGCCACCAAATAGTGGCCCCAGAACTCTTGATCTTTCGCAACGCCGTGGACCAAGCAGTGCTAACCGCGCTTGCCCAGCGCTTTGACGACGTAGTTATTTGGGCGCCTCGCGGGCCTCAACCGGCAGTGGTTCCCGACTCTGGAACGGTAGTAATGGCCGGCCAGCAACAATGGCAGGTAGACCAACAAAGTGGCCACCTTTTGGTGCGCCCCGTTGGGTAGCAGAACCGCCCACCGGGGTAGCCGCCGTGTAGCGTCCTGAGGGTGCAACTTTGTTTAGGGTCCGACCATACTTTTGACATAACCCATCGGGCTTTAGTCATGGGCATTTTGAACCGCACCCCTGACTCATTTTATGACCAAGGCCGCTACTGGTCATTTGACGACTTTCTGGCCTTAGCCGAAAAACAGGTCAACGACGGTGCAGATTTTCTTGACGTGGGTGGGGTAAAAGCCGGACCCGGCCCCGAAGTAACCGAAGCCGAGGAACTTGACCGAGTCATCCCGGCTATCGAAGCCCTGGTCACTCGTTTCGACCTGCCGCTGTCCGTAGACACTTGGCGAGGTGCGGTAGCCGACGCAGCGTTTGCCGCCGGAGCTTGCATCGGCAACGACATCAGCGGGTTTGCCGACCCGACGTTTCTTCCGGCCTGTGTCAAACATCGAGCCTCGGTAGTGGCCACCCAAGTGCGCCTCGGGCCGCGCATTCCCGACCCGCAGCCTCGCTACCAAAACGTACGCACCGAGGTAACCGAGTATCTTGCTACTCGTGCCCAATGGGCGTTAGCGGCCGGCATCCCCGCCGAACGGATCATGATCGACGCCGGCCTAGACCTCGGAAAAACCCCTGCCATGTCGGCCGAACTCCTGCGCCACAGCGACGACCTGACCGACTTGGGCTATGCGGTGTTTCTTTCGGCTTCCAACAAAGGGTTCATTGGTGAACTGGTAGGTACCAAAGTAGACCAGCGAAAAGAAGCCTCCTGGGCCGCTCACGCTCTGGGTATTTCCTTAGGCTGTCGCATCCTGCGAGCCCACGATGTACAAGGCGCCCGGCGGGTAAGTGACATGATGGCAGCAGTCTTAGCCCACGGCGAAAAAGGAAGCACATGAAAAACCCGATTGTTCTGCTCACCGGCGACGACCCCACGCTGATCAACGAAGCACTGCGCTCCCTTATAGAAAAAGCGCTCGACGGACAAGACCGCTCGCTGGCCCTCGAAGAACTCAACGAAACCGCTTACCTAATAGAAAATGAATACTCGTCAGCCCGCCTGGTTGATGCCGCACAAACCCCGCCTTTTTTGACCGAACGACGGGTCGTGGTAGCCCGCCACAGTGGACGTTTCAGCACCAAAGACCTGGTGGCCCCCATTGTGGAATACCTCGCTGACCCTCTCCCGACCACCCGGCTCATTTTGGTGTGGGAAAAAGGCGAAAACCCCACCCAGCAAAAACTCAGCGCCCCGCCAAAATCGTTAAAAGAAGCCATCGAAAAAGCCGGAGGAGCCACCCAACACTGCTCAGTGGGTAGAGGAAAAGAAGCCGACCAATGGTTACAAAAACGATTCGACGCCGCTGACCTCCGCTTCGACCGCTCGGCCCGCAATACCATTGCCCAGCGCATCGGCGAACAACGCACCCGCGTGGTGGCTTTACTCACCACACTCGAAGCAGTGTTCGGCACCGAAAAAGAACTCAGCGCCGCCGACGTAGAACCCTATTTAGGGCAAGCCGGGGGAGTCGCCCCCTGGGACCTCACCGATGCCATAGATGCCGGTGACGTAGCAAAATCCTTAGACCGACTCCAGCGAATGCAAGAATCAGGAGACCGGCACCCTCTAGCCATTGTTAGCGCTCTCCACGCCCACTACGGTCGACTTTTGCGCCTCGACGGCTCGGGGATAACCACCGAAAACGCGGCCAGTGAAGCCTTAGGTATCAAAGGGTTTCCGGCAAAAAAAGCTTTACAAGTAAGCCGAAGGCTTGGCACCGGTGGAGCAGGCAAGGCCATCAAACTCTTGGCTGTCGCCGACTTAGACCTCAAAGGTCGTACCGCATGGCCCCCAGAGTTGGTGACCGAAGTATTAGTAGCTCGACTGGCCTCACTGGCCCGCCGATAAAAAACCGTTAAACGCTTTGTGCGTCGAAACGTTTTTGCAAGCGAGACTTTTGACGAGCCGCAGTGTTGGCGTGAATCACACCTTTAGCAGCTGCCGTGTCGATGCGACGCATAGCCAACAAGAGGACTTGGTCACGGTCAGTACCGTTTTCCGCAGCGGCCAAAGCAGCCTTAGTGCGGGTACGCAACTCGGTGCGCACCATGCGGTTACGCGAGCGTTGTTTTTCGGTTTGACGGTTTCGTTTAATTTGGCTTTTAATGTTGGCCACGGGGGCACGTACCTCTATGAGAAAATATTTGGGACATGAAGTCAAAAGACCTCGCCGTTAATAAAACTTAACGAACAGCCCACAATGCTACCGCCCAGCGAAGAAAAATACGGTCTTAAACCGACTTCTCTGCTCAAGTGCGTCCACCAACCCAGAACCGGCGCTACGGTCAGCCCACAATGGACTTATCACGCTTACGCAACACCTCGATTATTGCGCATATTGATCACGGTAAGTCCACGCTGGCTGATCGCATGTTAGAACTCTGCGGAGCAGTAGACCCCCGAGAAATGCGAGCCCAATACTTGGACTCCATGGATATTGAACGTGAGCGGGGCATTACCATCAAGTTGCAAAGCGTGCGCCTGGACTGGAATAACGCCGTGATCAACCTGATCGACACTCCCGGACACGTGGACTTCGGCTACGAGGTCAGTCGCTCGCTGGCCGCCTGCGAAGGGGTGATACTGATTGTTGATGCCGCCCAAGGCATCGAAGCACAAACCCTAGCCAACTGCTATCTAGCTTTAGAAAACGATTTAGAGATCGTGGCCGCCCTCAACAAAATTGATCTCCCAGCAGCCGAACCCGAACGCTACGCCGAAGAAATCGAATCTGTTCTAGGTATCCCCGCCGAAGAAATATTGCTGATCAGCGCAAAAACCGGAGAAGGGGTAAAAGAACTCCTTGATGCCGTGGTGGACCGCACCCCGCCTCCGGTGGGTGACCCCGATGCCCCGCTGCAAGCACTTGTTTTCGACAGTCACTTCGATCAATACCGAGGGGTTGTTTCTTCTATCCGAGTAGTTAACGGCACGCTTACTCCTAAAACCCAAGTGCGTTTCATGCAAGCCGGAGCGGTGCATGATGTAGACGAAATCGGCGTCCGGCGCCCCAATCTGACCCCAGTAGACGAATTAGGGCCCGGTGAAGTGGGGTACCTTCTGGCCGGAGTAAAAGACGTGGGCGAAGCACGCTCCGGCGAAACAGTAACCAGCAACCGTCGGGGAGCTCAAGAAGCCCTTCAAGGTTACCGCGAGCCCCAACCCATGGTCTTCAGCGGTCTTTACCCCATAGACGGCGACGAATTCAACGACCTGCGCGACGCTTTAGAAAAACTTCGCCTCAATGACTCCAGCTTTACCTATCAGCCAGAAACTTCTGGAGCTTTAGGTTTCGGCTTCCGGTGCGGGTTCCTGGGCCTCCTACACATGGAGATTGTACGAGAACGCCTAGAACGCGAATTCAATCTCAGCCTCATAACCACCGCCCCTTCGGTGGAGTACCAAATCGAATTAACTACCGGAGAAAAGCTCGAAGTAGATAACCCCTGCGACCTGCCTTCGGCCGTAGAAATTGAACGCATAAACGAACCATGGCTGGCCGCAAAGATTATTACCCCATCGGAATACACCGGTGCGCTTATGGAGCTTTGCCAAGAGCGACGAGGCGAGTTGGAATCAATGACCTACCTTTCGCCCCAACGCGTAGAACTGAGTTACCACCTTCCCCTCGCCGAAGTAGTCATTGATTTCTTTGACCAAATGAAAAGCCGCACCCAGGGCTACGCCAGTTTGGATTACGACCCCGAGGGCTATCGCGCCTCAGACCTGGTACGGGTAGACATCTTGCTTCACGGCGAAACGGTGGACGCTTTTTCCATGATCGTGCATCGAAGCTCCGCAGATTCTTACGGGCGGCGGATGGCCGCAAAACTCAAAGAACTCATTCCGCGGCAACAATTCGAAGTGCCTATCCAAGCGGCTATTGGGGGGCGCATCATCGCCCGAGAAACCGTGCGAGCTTTCCGAAAAGATGTAACGGCGAAACTTTACGGCGGAGACATCACCCGTAAACGCAAGCTTTTAGAAAAACAAAAAGTCGGAAAACGAAAAATGAAATCCATCGGACGAGTCGAAGTCCCTCAGGAAGCCTTCGTGTCGGCACTTCGCCTCGACGACTAAAGCGCCACATTAGTTACGCCCTCCGTAGCAGGGCGGTAGCATCACCCCATGCTCGAAGACCGCAAAGCCGCCATCTTGAGTGCCGTGGTGGCCGAATACATTGAAACAGCGGTCCCTGTGGGGTCTAGGCACATCTCTAGCGCCCCCGGTGTTGACGTTTCTTCGGCCACTGTGCGCAACGAACTGGTGCATCTCGAAGAACAAGGCTACCTCGTGAAGCCCCACACCTCGGCGGGCCGCATACCCACCGATAAGGCTTACCGATTCTTCGTTGACCAACTTGACCGCCCCGGCCCCCTAGAGGCCAGCGATCGAGAACAAGTATCAGCATTTTTTGCCCGCTCCTATAACGAACTTGAACAAATGCTTAGCGATACCAGCACCCTGCTGGCCGATCTCACCGGAACCGCTGCGGTGGTAATCGCCCCCGACCGCCACCATCAAGAAGTTCGCTCCGTGCAATTGGTGTCTCTAAGCGCCCAAGTGACGTTGCTAGTTTTGGTTATGGCCAACGGGTCATTAGAAAAACATGTGGTGGAATTAGTCACCGAGGCCGTTGAATCCACCGTTGCTGTAGCCAGCGCCCACCTTTCTGCCGCACTCATCGGTCGCCGATCTTCAGACGTGCCGGCCGCCCCTCTCTCTGGTGATGTAGCGGTAGATCAGGTATTGGCTGCGGTGATGATCGTGTTGGGTGCCCGGCCAGAAGTCCTCGATCAAGCATTCGTGGGCGGCACCTCGCAAGTTGCTGCCTCTTTTCACAGCGTGGAGCGCATTCAACAAGTCTTAACAGTGTTGGAACGACAATTCGTCGTGGTGAGTTTGATCCGTGACGTCATTGACCGGGGGCTCACCGTAGCCATCGGCAGCGAAACCGGGGTAGAACCTCTTGCGGAATGCGCCCTAGTGGTAGCCCCCTACGAAGTAGAAGGCGAACGGGCCGGGTCTATTGCGGTACTCGGCCCCACCCATATGAACTATCCCCAAGCTCTCGCTACCGTGGCGGTAGTGGGGCGCCAACTTGGGCAACGCATAACCGAGGGCTAACAGATGGCGAAAGATTTATACGAAGTACTCGAAGTTGAACGCGATGTTTCGGCCTCCGAACTGAAATCCTCATACCGAGGGCTGGCCCGCCGGTACCACCCGGATGCCAACCCCGACGATCCAGAGGCCGAAAGCAACTTTAAAGAGATTGCCGCCGCCTACGAAGTGCTCTCCGACCCAGAACGCCGCAAGAACTACGACCGCTTCGGCCACACCGGTCAAGGAGCGCCCGCCGGCGACCCCTTCGGCGGGTTCGGTGACATATTTAATTCGTTCTTTGGGGGTCAACAAAACGGACCTCGAGTGGCTAGTGGCGAAGACCTCGAAACGGTGCTCACTCTCTCCTTTGAAGAAGCAGTGTTTGGCAGCGAAGCCACCATTGAGGTGCGCACCGCAGTGGCTTGTCAAACCTGCGAAGCCACCGGGGCAGCTCCGGGAAGCGAAGCCGTTACCTGCCACACCTGCGACGGGGTGGGGCAAGTGCAACGGGTGCGCCAATCAATTTTAGGCCAGATGGTTTCAAACACTTTATGCCCCACCTGCAATGGGGACGGCACCACTATTACTAAACCGTGCCAAGAATGTTCCGGCGAAGGACGCAACATTGAAGAAGCCAGTTACACCATTGATGTGCAGGCCGGCGTAGACGAAGGAGCCAGTTTGCGCTTAACTGGCCGCGGCGCCGTGGGCCCTCGAGGCGGCCCGGCAGGCGACCTCTATGTGCGGTTACGTGTAGAAGACCACCCAATATTTGAGCGCCACGGGTACGACCTGGTACATCGCCTGCACCTGCCGGTAACACAAGCAGTGTTCGGGGTGGCCATGCCTTACGAAACACTTGACGGGGAAGAAACGTTAACTATCGCTGCAGGAACGCAAACTGGAAAAATAATTCGCCTACGAGGCAAAGGGGTTCCCCATGTCAACGGGCGGGGCAGGGGAGACCTGCTTATCGAGATCACCGTCGATACGCCACTTTCTTTAACCGAAGAGCAAGAAACCTTGCTCAGAAAGTTCGCCGAAGAGCGACAAGAAGAGGTTTCCCCACCTGGCGAAGGGTTCCTTAACCGTGTACGTTCCGCTTTGCGTTGAACGCACTGCGTGGCATCTTAAGCAATGCTGATTTCTCTTTAACGAATACTGCAAGGAGTATAAAACCCTACTGACCTGCGGCTTTAAGGAGTTATTTCAAAAATTGCGCTCCACCGCATTGGGCGCTACGCTCATCCCTCAACGACCACGCGCCGTGTGGTGCCTTGCCCTTGAGTCTCGACCAAAACGATCTAGTAAAAGGAAGCAGAACACAATGCCTGACGAAATCGATACTCAATACCGTCGCAAAGTTGGCGAGCGTATTCGAGTGATCCGCCGCCAGCAGCGGCTTTCTTTACACGACGTTGAAGCACGTTCGGAAGCTGAATTCAAAGCCTCAGTATTGGGGGCTTACGAGCGAGGCGAACGAGCCATCTCCGTTCCTCGCTTGCAACGTTTAGCCCGTTTTTATAGTGTGCCGGTAGACCAACTTTTGCCCATAGAGGGCGAAACGGATCTCGGAATTTCCGCACCCATTGAAGTAGTTCCCACCTGGGTGCCGGGCCAAAAAATAATCATGGACCTCACCCAGTTGACCAAAGCAATCGGACCAGAAGCCGAAATGATTAACCGCTACCTCACCATCATTCAAGTCAAACGCCAAGACTTCAACGGAAGAGTTCTGACCATTCGAGGCGACGACCTACAAGCCTTGGCGGCTATTTTGGGGACCACTGTAGAGGCCGCCGCTCCACGACTTGACGAGCTGGGCTTGCTTTATCACCCGGCTGCCGCCTAACCCGCAAGACAGAGAAGGTAAACTCAGACACTATGGGAGCATTTTCGCGAGTCCTGCGCAGTGGCGAAGGAAAAAAACTTAAAGCACTACAGGCCATCGTTCCAGACATAAGCGCCATGGAAGCAGAAACCAAAGCACTCTCTGACGATGCGCTACGAGCCAAAACCGGTGAGTTTCGTCAACGGCTTACCCAAGGAGAAGACCTCGACGATCTATTGGTCGAATCATTTGCTGTGGTGCGTGAAGCCAGCTGGCGAGTCATCGGGCAACGTCATTACGACGTGCAACTCATGGGAGGCATGGCCCTGCACCTCGGGTGGGTAGCCGAAATGCGTACCGGAGAAGGAAAAACCCTGGTCTCTACGTTGCCCGCTTACCTCAATGGGCTAGGCGGCAAAGGGGTTCACCTCTGCACAGTGAACGATTATTTAGCCACCCGAGACGCCGAATGGATGGGACAAATCCACCGTTGGTTGGGTCTCGACGTGGGTTTGGTGGTTCCAGCAGTAAGAGACCCCGCCGAAAAACGTGCCGCCTATGCCGCCGACATTACTTACGGCACCAATAACGAGTTGGGCTTCGACTACCTTCGCGACAACATGGCCCTCGGGGAAAGCCTCAAAGCTCAACGAGGCCACGCTTTTTGCATCGTTGATGAGGTGGACTCCATCCTGATTGATGAAGCCCGTACCCCCCTGATCATCAGTGGCCGGCTAAGCGACGCCGTGGCCCTTTATCAACGTTTCGCCGGCGTAGTCAAAGGCCTTCAACGCGACGTTCACTACGACTACGACGAAGAAAAACGTATTGTGGCCCCCACCGAAGAAGGGGTGCACGCTGTTGAAAAAATCTTAGGGGTAGAAAACCTCTACGACCAAGTATCAGCGAACTTGGTGCACCAGTTTCAAGTTGCTTTGCGAGCCAAAGAAATGTACCTCCGAGACCGTGACTACATCGTGGCTGAAGGAGAAGTACGCATTGTCGATGAGTTCACCGGGCGAGTGTTAGAAGGCCGCCGTTGGTCAGACGGAATCCACCAAGCGGTAGAAGCCAAAGAAGGCGTTTCCATTAAAGAAGAAAACCAAACGCTGGCCACCATTACCCTGCAAAACTATTTCCGTCTCTATGAAAAACTTGCTGGAATGACCGGAACAGCCGAAACAGAAGCTGCCGAACTGGCTGGAATTTACGGCTTGCAAGTGGTATCGGTGCCCACCAACCGGCCCATCGCCCGCTTGGACGGGAGCGACCTCGTTTACAAAACCGAAGAAGGAAAGTTCAATGCGGTGATTGACGATATTGTCACCCGCTCAGAGGGTGGCCAACCCGTCCTGGTGGGGACAGTATCCGTGGAGAAGTCAGAAAAACTTTCTCGCGAACTTGAAAAACGAGGCATTGGCCACGAAGTACTTAACGCCAAACAGCACTTCCGTGAAGCCGACGTCATCGCCCAAGCCGGTCGAAGCGGAGCGGTCACCGTAGCCACCAACATGGCTGGTCGCGGTGTAGACATTTTGTTAGGTGGCAACCCCGTTAACTTGGCCGAACGTGCAGCGCGGGCCGAAGGCCTAGAACCCGAATCTGAGCAAGGTCTAAAACAAGTAGCGAAACTCACGGAAAAATTTACAACAGAATGCGACGCAGAAGGAGAGCGAGTGCGTGAAGCCGGCGGGCTTTATGTATTAGGTACCGGACGCCACGAATCACGGCGCATAGATAACCAGTTGCGGGGCCGTTGCGGACGCCAAGGGGATCCCGGAGCGAGCCGGTTCTACCTTTCGCTTGACGATGACCTCATGCGCCTTTTTGCCTCCGGTGCATTAAGCCGACTGATGGATCGCGCCTTACCCGAAGATGTTCCCATCGAATCAGGAATGGTTTCCAAAGCAATAGAACGCGCCCAAACCACTGTTGAACAAAAAAACGCTGAAGTACGCAAAAATGTTCTCAAATACGACGAGGTGATGAACGAACAGCGCAAAGTGATTTACCGCCGCCGAGACCAGGTGCTCTCGGGTGCTGACCTGAGTGAAGAAGTGGTTACCCAACTGGCCGGAGTTATAGAAAAAGAAATTAGCACCTACTGCACTGGTGAACACCCCGAACAGTGGGACCTCGAAGGGCTACACGTGGGCATCGACGGCTACTGGGCTACCTCTCTGGCCGCCACCGATATGGGAGCAGCCGGGACAATCGGCGAACTTACTGAACTACTTTTTGACGAAGCACAACAGGTTTACCAAGAGCGGGAAGAAGAATTAGGCACCGAAACCTATCGAGAGGTCGAACGCCAAGTCATGCTGCGCATCATCGATCAACGATGGCGTGAGCATCTTCAAGAAATGGACCACCTGCGAGAAGGTATTCACCTCCGAGCCATCGGGCAACGTGACCCAACCACCGAATGGCAACGCGAGGGGTTTGAACTTTTTGGCCAACTCACCGAACTGATCGGCGAAGACTTCGTGCGTTACGTGATGCGCATAAAAGTAGCTTTGGCTGACGAAGCAACATCACCCTCCGATGTGGTAACCAGCGGCCCCGAAGGCCCCGTATTGGGAGCCGCAGCGGTAGCCGCAGCAGCGGGCGCTCCTACACAAGTAAAAGAATCTACGCCGCAACCCAAGGTTCAAAAAGTCAACACCGAATGGGAATCCACCCCACGAAACGCCCTGTGCCCCTGCGACTCAGGACGCAAGTTCAAACACTGCCACGGGCAATAAGAACATGGAAGATTTCACCGAACCCCTCGGGGCTTTACGGGCTCGCCTTGATGAAGCCAACAAGTATTTACATATTGGTGAACAAGCCGAAAGCCGTCAAGCGTTAGAAACCGAAATGGCTGACCCCGATTTATGGAACGACCAAAACCGGGGACGACAAGTACAAAAAGATCTCGCCGCCGTGGTGGAGGACCTCGACCTTTTTGCCAGCCTCAGCGAAGCTATAGAGGAAGCAGAGACCCTGGCTCTCATGGCGACCGAAGAAGCAGACGCATCGCTTGACGAAGAAATAAAAACAACGGTGGCCGACCTGCAAGACCGTTTTTCGGCTCTGGAGTTACGTTCGCTGTTCTCTGGAGAATACGACGAGAGCGATGCCGTCTGCCATATACAGTCCGGGGCCGGGGGCACCGATGCCCAAGACTGGGCAGAAATGCTATTACGCATGTACTCCCGATGGGCCGAAAAACGTGGCTTCAGCATCGAGTTAGAGTCCTACTCAGAGGGCACCGAGGCTGGGTTGTCTTCAGTAGAATTTATTGTGCGAGGCCGTCATGCCTTCGGCCTACTCCAAGGAGAACGCGGGGTACACCGACTGGTACGTATCTCGCCCTTTAATAAAGAATCAAAACGCCAGACCGCCTTCGCCTCGCTCTACGTGGTGCCATTTTTTGAAGCGGTTACCGATCAAGTAGAAATTGACGAAGGCGACCTCCGTATTGATACTTTCCGAGCCTCCGGGGCCGGCGGTCAGCACATCAACGTCACCGACTCAGCGGTTCGGATCACTCACCTTCCCACCGGGGTAGTCACCTCGTGCCAAAACGAACGCAGCCAGCACCAAAATAAAGACCGAGCGATGCAAATGTTGGCAGCCAAACTTTTAGATCTTGAACGGCAAAAACGTAACGAAGAAATGGCGGCCCTCGGCGGAGAGCAACGCAACGTTGATTTCGGTAGTCAAATACGCTCCTACGTTTTGCAGCCATATCAAATGGTCAAAGACTTACGCACCGAACACGAAATTGGGGACGTTGAAGGAGTGCTAGACGGCAACCTCGACGGTTTTATGGAGTCCTACCTGCGTTGGGCTCGAGCGGCTAATTAATGGTGCGGGGCTACGCGCCACGATCCGCGGGGTTGGTTCTGGTACCGTGCCCTTCGTGCCTCACCAACAAAATGCTGATCTGACCAAATCATGATTCGACTCGAAAACGTCACCAAAGTTTATAAAGGAGACGTGACCGCTTTACGAGAAGTCACGGCAGAGATCCAACGCGGCGAGTTTGTCTTTCTGGTCGGCCAGTCCGGCTCGGGGAAGTCCACTTTTCTTCGGTTGCTGAATCGCGAGGAAGTCCCCGACTCAGGGAAAATTTGGGTCTCTGGAAAAGACCTCAGCAAACTCCGCTCCTGGAGCGTGCCCCATTTCCGCCGCAGCATGGGTTGTGTATTTCAGGACTACAAACTCCTGCACAAAAAAACCGTATTTGAAAACGTGGCTTTTGCTCTTGAAGTAATTGGGCAATCTCGCCCAGTCATCCGAAAAAATGTCCCGGCAATCTTGGACCTGGTAGGGCTAACGCAAAAAGCTGAGCGGTTCCCCAACCAACTCTCCGGCGGCGAGCAACAAAGAGTCTCCATTGCTCGAGCATTCGCCAACCGCCCAGAAATCATGCTGGCCGATGAACCCACCGGCAACCTTGACCCCTCAACCTCGGTAGGGATAATGAAACTTCTGGATCTCATCAATCGCCGCGGAACCACGGTAATTATGGCCACCCATGACCGGAGCATTGTGGACTCCATGCAACGCCGAGTAATTGAACTCGACCGCGGTGTGGTGGTTCGTGACGAATCTCGCGGAATTTACGACTGAGGGACTGACTCATGTATCGACTTTGGTATTACTTCCGCGAAACCTTTTCTAGCATTTGGCGTAATCTGAGCCTGACCATGGCGGCCATTTTTACCGTGGCCATCTCCCTGGCTTTGGTTGGGGCTTCGTTGCTGGTACGCGAAGGCGCTGAACGAGCCACCGCCCAATTTCAAGAAGGCGTGGAGTTCATTGTTTTCATGAACGCCGATGCCGCCGAAGATCAAGACCTGGCTATACGCGAGGTACTAGACAACAGTCCAGTAATAGCCAGTTACAACTACATCGATCAAGAAGATGCCTACGAAGAGTTTCGTAACCTCTTCGCCGACAAGCCAGATCTCATAAACAGCGTGTCACCATCGGTCATGCCTCCGTCGTACCGCATCGTTCCCTCTGACCCCTCGGCGGCCAACGTCTCAGAGTTGGCCGATCAGTTCGCCAGTCAACCTGGAGTTAAAGAAGTAGCGACGGCCACCGAAGCCATTAGACAAATTGATGATTTTTCCACCCGGGTAAGCCAAGCCCTCCTCGTAGCGGCCGTTGTTCTCGTTGCCGTCTCCGCTTTGTTAATCCTCAACACAGTGTTTACGGCCATTGGCGCTCGTCGCCAAGAAATCGAAGTAATGAAACTGGTGGGGGCCACCAACTGGTTTATCCGCATACCTTTCATGTTGGAAGGGACCATTCATGGGCTCTTAGGGGCCGCCTTGGCCATACCGGCCTTGTTTATTGTAGATAAACAAGTATTGGCCTTTTTCCAAGAATCTGATGCCGTCCCGTTGTTTCGTGGCTTCGCGGTGCCCGAAGGCTTTGTGTGGGATACCAGCATTTGGTTGCTGCTTATCGGTGGCACCGTGGGCATGCTCGGCTCAGCAGTAGCCGTAACCCGCTACCTGGACGTCTAAGAAGATGGCCGGACCAACCGGTTCTTCATCTAACGAGTGGATAGCCGTAACCAGCGAAAATTTGGCCCCCGGGCAAATCGTTGAAGCAGCAATAGACGGCGAAGATCTTGTGGTATGGCGTACGGCCCAAGGCACCCCCTGCGTGATGGCCGCCCGGTGCCCCCACCAATGGACTCACCTCGCCGGAGAAGGCGCAGTGGACGGCGAAGAAATCGTTTGCCTCACCCACCACTGGCGGTTTACCCCCAACGGTGAAGGGTGGAAAACCAGCATGGCTGGGCGTCGAGACCGCAAAGGTGATATTGAAGTGTGGCCGTGTCAAGAAAAAGACGGCACTATTTGGATTCGGAGAAAAACATGAACACAGAACCAGCCCTCGACCCTGACCGGGTAGGAAAATACGTCATCACTGCTTGGGGATACAAGCAAGGCGAAGCGGTCACCTTGATGGTTCACCTCGGCCACCGACTCGGCCTCTACCAAGCCCTCGACGGAGCCGGGCCGGTAACGGCTGCGGATCTCGCCGAATCCACCGGCTTGCATGAACGCTGGCTTTTGGAATGGCTCCGCAGCCAAGCAGCAGCGCAACTTATGCTCAGCGAAGACGGCGAAACTTTTTTACTGGAGCCCGAAGCGGCCGCCGTGCTGGCCCGCAGCGACTCACCAGCCTTCGCCGCCGGAGCCTTTGCGGTACTGCGTACTCCCGAAGTAGTTGACGGCATCGCCGATGCTTTTCGTACCGGTTTAGGACTGGACTACGACGGGTTAGGCGACCAGTCGGCCGAACACATCGAAGGAATCTTGGGCCCCATGACCCAAGCGCTCTTGGTCCCCACCATTGTTCCTGCCCTAGAAGGTCTCGTAGAGAAGCTAACGGCCGGCGCTCGGGTCATTGATGTGGGGTGCGGGGGAGGCATGGCTATTGACCTGCTAGCCCAGAAGTTTCCGGCCTCCACCTTTGCCGGATACGACCCTTCGGAAGGGGCAATAGCTTTGGCCACCGAACGCTTAAAAGACCACACCAACGTTGAATTACATTTGGCGGGCGGCGAAGACCTGCCACCAACCGGCGACGTTGACTTAATTATTACCTTCGATTGCATCCACGACATGCCACGCCCTGACCTCACTATGGCGGCCATTCGCCAAGCCATAGGCGACGACGGAACCTGGATCATCAAAGACATAAAATCCAGCCCTCGTTGGGTAGATAACTTAAAAAACCCCATGTTGGCCATGATGTACGCCACCTCAGTGGGGTCCTGTTTACAATCTGCCATGTCGGCTCCCGATGCGGTAGGGCTGGGCACCATGGGGTTCAACCCCAAAATGGCTAAGCAAATGACTGCCGAAGCGGGCTTTAGCCGTTTTACCATGCATGATTTTGACGATCCGACGAACCTGTATTACGAAGTGCGTCCCTAACCAGCGAGGGACGGCAAAAGAGTTGTGGTAATAACCTCAGGTCGCCCACGATGATCAGAAGAAAACCACCCCGGGAGCATGCCAAGAGCATCTACGGGACCTAACGCCAAAGCAGCAAATTGGCGCTCCTCGGGTGAGCTTTCTGGGCCTGCTGCGTCGATCAGACGGGCCACCCAACGCACCATGGCGCAGCTTTTTACCCAAGCATTTCCTTGTGCTGATCCAAACGATTCAAGGTCTTGGTCGGCAATTTTCAAGCACAAAGTATCAAAGGGGGTAAGCGCTTGGTTTGCGTCCTTTGGCCAAGAAAAATTAAGAACTGCTGACTCGGCGGGAAGCAGCGATGCATCAATAAAACGTAAAGGGTCGCCAACCCCGCTAAGTATTAATGCTGGTGGTTCAGGCAACTGGTTTAGCTCACGCAAAAAAGCCGGAAAAGAAAGCGCATCTAAAATAGGCAGCACCAAGGTGGGTTTATCAAGCGCTATTGCCGCAGTCGCTAATTTTGCTTGGCCTGAACACAGGGAGCCGCCTTGGCAGGCGTAAGACACCACACGCAAAGAGAAGCCCAGCGAGCGAAGAGGCTCAACGAGTTCACGGTTTATCAAATCGGCCAATACAGGTTGATCGGGGGCAACGACCATCACTTCAGCCTCACCCGAAGGATCCCATTGGGCCACGGTGAGTGCTGTTTCGTGGAGAAGGTCTTCGTCGAGCGGTGCGTCGCTCAGCAAAATCCCGGTTGCGGGGGCGCTTCCTCGTGCGGCAATGACCACGGTATCTAAAAGAAGTTCAGCACAGCGGGTGCCGGCGTTTTGAAATCCGAAAGCATCAATAACCACAACAGGCGAAAAACGTGATGTATCTAAACAAGCAGCATCTTGGAGTTCATGGAGCGAGGGAGAGGGCTGGGCTAACACCGACACCTCAATGACTTCTAAGCGCAAGGGCCGACCAGAGACACCTCCGCAACGATTGAGCGCATCAACAAAAGGCGAAAGAGAAGCAGAAGGAGTTGCAGAGAAACCGAAATCTTTAAGAGCGTCTTGTTCGGGCTGAAGAACCACCAGCGTCCACGGTTCATCGTTTATTTGCTCAAGGGCCTGTTTGGGTTGACAAAAATGCTGAAGAGAGCGAAACGGTTGCTCCCGATCAATAGTTGATTCAAACGAAAAAACCGGAGGCAACCCGATCTGGCTCGATGGCGGCCGGGAAGGAAGAGTGATGGGTGCAAGAGTGTTTGACGTTGAATCGGTCGTTGTTGAAACCAACGAAGGCGGAGAAGTCCGAGGTTCAGGAAAAGAACAAGCCACCGCAAATAAAAATACAAGACAACTAAATGACGCAGAGAAAAACAATGAACGAGAAGCCACTTAAAGAGCGTAGAGGCTTCTGAAGGTCAGGTGGGGGCGCTATGCCTGTTTCCGGTCATGCCAGTGTCTAACCTCCCTAGGGTGAGCGACGAGAAACCAACGGTTGACCCCGATGAAACGGAAGACAACTTAGAAAAATCTTCTTCGGGAACCGTGGTCCCCGAAGAACATCGGCGTCGGCGGGTCACTTTTTTTCAACGTTCAGGAACCGAAGGAAACCCCCTAGAAGGGTTACAGGTCGAAGCGGGAGGGCGGTGGAGCGAAGCAGAAGCAGACCGAAAGATTCGAGAGTTTCTGATTCGTCTGGCCGGCGATCGAAAGTTAATTCACCATGCCGACCCCGTGGAGTTGGCACGAGACAACGACTTGCTTTTACTTTTCGGACCAGAACAAGAAGAAACCTTTGCTGCTTTAGCAGTGCGCTTTCCCGACGAAACATTGGCTACTTGGACGCTGTTACTAAGTGGGGGAGACAGCGCTGAGTCTTTCGGGCCACGTTCGCGGGCTGAACGCCGTGACGAGGCGGCCATAAGTAAGTCAATCAAAGTAGCGTTCCGTCGCCGAGTTCTTGGCATGGCGGCCACGGTCGTTCTCTTAATAACCGGTGGCTTATTTGTGCGCACCTTGTTCGAAGAGGGCATAGTGGACCGCTCAGAACAAGCTTTGTGGCTAACCGGTAGCGGCAGTAGCCCAGATGACCAGGATGGCCAGGAAGAACTTGCCCTTGGTTTGCCGATTGCTCTTCCTGAGTTAGTTGCTTCGCTTAACACCGTGGTCGCCGTGGTGGCCGGTGAAGGTTCAGTCGAAGAACGGGTACGCACCGAGGTGCCGGAGGGGTTGCTCTCGCATGCCCCTGGGGAAATTTCTGCCACTATTTTTCGTCACCGAGGAGGCCAGGTTGCTTTGGTGGGCCCTTCGGGATGGATGGATGAAGCCTGCGTAAGAGTTTCGGTAGTCGATAATCGCTTACGCCCCTTTGACGTGGTGACCTACGAGACGGCACCCGGAGTCTGCCCAGACAACTTGCCGGGCCGTTTGGCCACCGTTGCTTGCCAAGGTGACACTGTGCTCATTCTTTCTCTGGGCATTCCCCAAGGGGAAGTGTCGCTGGTTGAAGGCGGTACCAGTTGGCCAGAAGCGGTAAGGGTGGGGCTCGAAAGTCATCATGAAAATTGGGAAACTCTGGCTTTGCGAGGCACGATTTCTGTAGATACTGAACAAGGCGACGTGGTGGTTCCTTCTTACCACGGGGAAAAGGGCGACACCATTCTGGTTCGTTTGGGAGCAGGAGGCTTCGGAGAATGCTTGTTGTTGTAGCCCCGTGGCCTGTTTAACGGAGCAAGTTGAGAAATAGGGGTACGCTAGAGCCGTGGTAAACGCATCTCGAGATCGAGCAGTTCGCGCCATTGACTGGACCGGCGAACATGTGGTGACCCGGGTCCATACCGTGCGACGCCGGATGGACATGGCCATGCTGCGCGGCCAGGCCCGTTTGGAAAGCCCTCGAGTGGACCGCTACTTCCCGTGGTTTTTAGCTGCTTTAGCTTGGCTAGTTTTTTCTTTCTTGGCCTTAACCCGCCTGCACGACCTTGGCCTCCCGCAAGACTTGGGGCACTACCTGCAAGCACTGCACCTCTTGGAAAATGGGATGGCCCCTCAAATCTCTGATTTTGGTATGAACCTTTTCGCGGTGCAGGCAGCTTTTATTTTTGTCCCAATAATTTGGTTGACCCGGTTGTTTCCTCCTGCCGAAACCATGCTGGTGCTGCAGGCCTTTGCTCTGGCTTTGGCGGTGGTGCCGCTCTGGAGAATTACCCGTCAACCCGGGAACCTACGCATCGGAGCGGCCGGGGCCCTCGTGGCGGCTTATTTTTTTCACCCATCGGTACAAAACCTTAACTTGGCAGGTTTTCACCCAGAAGCCTTCGCTCTGCCGGCATTGTTAGCCGCTTATCTACAGGGGCAAAAAGAACGCTGGTGGGTGGTGTCGCTGCTGGCCTTTTTGGTGGTGGTGGCGCGCTCCGATCTTGGTCTCGCAGTCATGGCGCTGGGTCTTGTTTTTGTTGGCGAAGAACGCCGAAACCCTGGTTGGTTTCTGGCGTCCTTTGGTCTGCTTTGGTTTCTCATCATGGGGTTTTTCATTCAGCCGCTTATGGGCTTGGGCGAGTACCCCCATCTGGTTGAGTTTGCGGCTTACGGCGACGGGGTTTTCGGGGTGATAGGCGGAATACTTGTCCACCCCTTGGTAGTGCTGGGCGATTTGTTTGAACGCTCCAGTTTTGAGAAAGTCATGCTTTTGGTGGCCCCGGTTCTTTTCTTACCCTTGGTAAGGATGCGCTATGTCGCTCCGGTTTTACCACTGTTGGCCTTTTTTCTCTTGGCCGATGTTTCTTCTGGTGGCCGTGGGAACCCCGAACAAGACGTGGCAATCCTTCCCTTTGTTTTTATTGCGGCGACCTATGCGTTGATGCGCATCGGCCAACCCGGGGTGCGACGAGTTTTGGTGGATCGCCGGGTACTGGCAGTGCTGGCCCTCACCGCCACCATGTTTTTTGTGCGAGAAGCCGCATCGTCGCCTTATGAAGAACCTTGGAATTGGGGCGAACGCGATGCCGCTGACCTTGCCCGTTTTGAGGCCATCAACGAAATTGATGACTACGACCGGGTGTTGGCACACCCGGCGATATTCAACTTGGTGGCCGAACGTGAAACAATTCGCTCCCTCCCGTTAAGAGACACTTCGGGCGGCCCGTATCTGCCATCGGAAGACATGGTTGCGGGTATCGATGTCGTGGTTTTTGATGGGCAGGCGACCCGATGGCCGGTACCAGATAGAAAAGTATTCGGTGAGGCTTTGCGAGTTTTAGGCTTTGATGAAACTTTTACCGACGAAGGTATTCGAGTGTTCGTACGCCACTCTGAAAGCTAGTTGAGCGCTTCTCGTAAGAGTTGCGCCACCTGATCAAGGTCGTCAGGGTCGCCCAATTGCGCCAGAGAAAAATCTAAATGAACCATAGAGTCCAACGGCACGCAGTGCAGGTGGGTGTGCGGTACTTCGAATCCGGCGATCATTAAACCAACCCGTCGCGGTGAAAAAAGAGTTTGTTGCGCTTGTGCCACTCGGTGAGCCACCGCCATTAGGTGACTAGCAGTGGACGGGAGCAGTTCTGTCCAGGGGTCAACTTCTTTACGCGGAATAACCAACACATGCCCACGATTCAGTGGGCGTATATCTACCATGGCGACACAGAGGTCGTCCTCCCAAACCAGTCGACCCGGTATTTCGCCTTTCATGATGCGAGTAAATATTGAAGCCATGGTTCATCCTTGCTTTAGGGAGTTACGGATACAGATAAATCGTAGGCTGTCAGCGTGCCAGAGGAAACAACAACACCGCGAACTGGTTGGGCTGCTATTGCAACGATACCCAACTTGATTAGTTTGACTCGCTTGGCGTGCATCCCGTTGTTCGTTTGGATGCTTTTCGGTGGAAGTAACCGGACCGACGCTGCTTTGCTGCTGGGAGCTTTGGGGGCCACCGACTGGGTAGATGGTTGGTTTGCCCGCCGCTTCAATCAAGTTACCGATTTGGGAAAAATATTGGACCCCACCGCTGATCGCTTGCTTCTCTTGGTGGCCGCTTTTTCGCTTATTATTGATGGGTCGGTGCCCTGGTGGTTTGCAGTTGCGGCCTTAATCAGAGAAGGCTTGGTGGGGCTAGGAGCGCTAGTTTTAGCGGCCCTGGGGGCACGGAGAATTGAAGTCACTTGGTGGGGAAAAACTGCGACGTTTTCTTTACTTTGGGCGTTCCCCTGTTTTTTGGCTGGCCAATCAACGGCCTTTGCCCATGAATGGTTTGCGGTAGCTGCTTGGATATTTGGTATTCCGGGCTTGGTGATTGCCTGGTGGTCGGCGGCAGGTTACCTGCCGGAAGCCCAGCAAGCTTTGAGAGACGGCCGAGCCAACAAGTGAGTTGGGTGGGGGAGAGCCCCACTTTACTCTGCTCTATCTTGTAGGTTCTTGGTATGAACATTCCAGCAGAACTCAAGTATTCGTCGGATCATGAGTGGGTAGCGGTCGTTGACGGTAAAACCCGAATCGGTATTACCGATTATGCCCAAGATGCCTTAGGCGATGTGGTCTATGTCGACCTTCCTCAAGTTGGAGATCACGTTGCGGCAGGTTCAGTTTTTGGCGAAGTCGAATCAACAAAATCGGTTTCAGAACTTTTTGCTCCGCTTTCTGGCACCGTGGTGGCCACCAACGATGCTTTGGAAGACACCCCTGAGTTGGTAAATAGTGATGCCTATGGCGAAGGGTGGATCTGCGAACTCGAAGGAACCGACCCCGTGGAGTATGAAGCGTTACTTGATGCTGAGGCCTATCAAGAGTTGCTTGAGGGGCAAGGATAAACGATGGCTACGGTCGTTTGTTCTGGTTGTGGTAACCAAGACGACCGATCGGCGCGTTTTTGCCCATCGTGTGGCCAACCCATGGCCGAATCTAGAGAAGAAAAAACAGACGTATTTGAACTCTCGGAAATGCTTCCTCATGAACAAGATCGGGCCAGATTCCCTCTAAATTGCGGCCTTTTTGTTATTGAATCTGGCCCCAAGGCGGGCGCCCGCTATGGGTTGGAGGCAGAAGTCACCACGCTGGGGCGTCATGGAGATGCCGGGATTTTCCTTGATGATGTTTCGGTATCGCGTCAACACGCTGAGGTAAAACGAACCGGTGACCATTATGTGGTCGCCGACGCTGGCTCGTTGAACGGGACCTATGTAAACCGAGTTCGTATTGAGTCGGCGGAACTTCATGACGGAGATGAACTCCAGGTCGGGCGCTTTCGACTGGTTTTCTTTCACGGCACGGCGAACTAGCAACAATGAGCGGTAATCAAGTAGCCAGCGGAGAAGCGGGCAAAGGTGCGGGAGCGCTTTCTATCGGTGAAGTATTGGCCGGGTTGGAAGAAGAGTTTCCTGACATAACGGTTTCAAAAATCCGTTTTTTGGAAGCTCAAGGTCTACTTGACCCCGAACGGACACCTTCCGGCTACCGCCAGTTTTCCGGTGGGGATGTGGTGCGACTTCGTTGGATTTTACGCCAACAACGCGAACATTTTTTGCCACTTAAGATCATTCGTCAACTGCTTGATGAAGCGGGCGGCGAAATACCCGACGGCCCCGAAGAAGCAGACCCAGCGGATGTGGAGCCCTTTCGGGAGCGAGCACGCCACGGGCCTTTGGTGGGGTCGGTCAGCGTCAGTCGCGAAGAGTTGGCCCAGGCAGTGGGCGTTGACCCTTCGGTAGTGGAAGAGCTCGAACGCATGGGTTTAGTGGTCGGACACCAAGCAGGTTCAGCAACGGTATTTGATGATGATGCCCTTCTGGTAGCCAAACTTGCTTCACGGTTTCTGGGTTTAGGTTTTGATATACGGCACCTTCGCATGTATCTGGTGGCGGCCCAACGCGAAGCAGGGGTGTTCGAACAGGTGCTGCTTCCTCGACTACGCGACGACCAAAAAACCCAAGCCGCCGTACAAGGACAGCTTGATGAACTAACTGAAGCAGGCTCTCGGTTACGCGAGATTATGTTGCGCCGCTCCTTAGGGAAACTTGGTAGGCCATGACGGCAACAATGTTGCATAACCGGTCATCGCTGGCCAAACGAGCATTTGCGCTTGGGGAAGAACTAACCGAAGTGCTTGACGAAGGTGCATTGATTGTCGGGGTGCTGAAGGGATGCCTGCCGTTTATGGCCGACCTGGTGCGTTCTATCGATATGCCAGTGGAGCTAGAATTTTTGGCCCTTAGTGGGTTTGCTCGCGATAGCGGGCGGGTGCGCCTTACTCGAGATATCGAAATGGACATAACAGGACGCCAAGTGGTTTTGGTGGAAGATCTTGTTGATACCGGGATGCGATTAGATTTTTTACTCCGCCATCTTAAAGATCGCAACCCCGGAGAAATACGTGTTTGCACCATGTTTGACCGGGCGGAACGCCGAGTGTTGCCGGCTACCTTGCACCATGTGGGCTTTCCCTTGGACTCCTCGTTTGTGGTGGGGTATGGCCTGGATCACCTCGGACGGTTCCGTAATCTTCCTGACCTGGTCACGGTTCCCTTAAAAGATTTAGAAGCCAACCCTGACGAAATCTGTGCTGAGGTGTATGCCTTAAGTCAGCGACACGCAGCAGTTGAGGTAACGCCGTGATCAAAATGAAAATCATTAACGTGCAAGAAGTACTGCCCACTAACGCGCCGGTGGTTCTTTTGCGTGAAGAAGAAGGCGAACGTTTGCTTCCCATTTTTATTGGCCGCCCCGAAGCCACAGCTATTGGCCTGGCCCTCGCTGACCAACGGCCGCCCCGCCCCATGACCCACGACTTGTTGGCATCTATGGTGGAGACCTTTGGTTGGCAAGTTGAACGAGTGGTGATTACCGACTTGCAAGAAAAAACCTTTTTCGCCGAAATCTATTTTCGCGGGCCGGTAGGCGTCGAAGTCGTGCAATGTCGGCCTTCCGATGCATTGGCTCTTGCAGTGCGTAGCAACGGCGAAATTTATGTTGAAGAAAAAGTCTTGGATCAAGCGGGGTACCTCTCCGAAGACGACGACGCCGGCCAATCGGAAGAAGAAGTCGAAGAGTTCCGGGCATTTCTTGACAACGTGAGCCCCGACGATTTTGCCGGCGGAGACCCAGAACCCAGTTAACCGGCCGCCTCGGCCAAGCCCAACAGCGGGGCAATGAGCAAAGAGTTGAACTTGGTGGCTGTATCGCGTACCCTGTTAGGAAGTCACAGTGACGTAACTACGCCCCTGTGATCTGGGCCGCGCAAGCCAACCCAGCCACCAGCAAACGAGGGAAACCATGACGGTCACCGAAGCAAGCGAAGGCTACACCGGGAAAAAAACAGCGGAAATTGTCGGCATCACCTACCGCCAATTGGACTACTGGGCACGTACTGACCTTATTCGCCCTTCGCTGGCCGATGCCTCTGGTTCCGGGAGTCGTCGTCGCTACTCCTACCGAGATCTCTTAGAGCTCAAAGCAGTAAAGACCCTCCTTGATGCCGGTATTCGCCTCGAGTTGGTGAGAGAAGTATTCGCCTACCTTTCTGAAAACCTTGATGAAGACGTAACCCAAGTGAACTTAGTGATCAGCGGCAACCGCTCGGTCATGGTACGCAGCGGTGAAGAAATCATTGATTTGCTGCGCAACGGCCAAGGGGTGTTGAACATTTTGCCGTTGGCCGGAGTAAAAGAAGAAGTTGATACCAAAATTATCGAACTCTACCCTCAGGGGCGACGAGCCGAAGACGACAAAGATCTTCAACAGGTGGTCGGCGAATAAGCACCGAGGCCCACATGAATAAAGTGCAACAACTCCATCCACCACAAGATACGGCGGAGTTTGCCCACGAGTCAGAACAACGCATAGCGGAACTGTTTGACTTTTACGGCATCGCTTGGGAATACGAGCCCAAAACATTCGTCCTGGCGGAAGGCCCCGACGGCCTACCGACTTCGGCATTTACCCCAGACTTTTACTTGCCGGACCATGACATTTACCTTGAAGTCACGACCATGCGCCAACCATTGGTTACCCGAAAAAATCGTAAGATTCGCCAATTGCGAGAACAACGCCCAGATATCGAGATCCGTATTCTTTATCAACGTGATGTAGCGCGGCTCTTTTCTCGGCACGCCGCATAAGAACGGTATGGGCGAGTTAAAAAAATCTTTACTTGATGCCCAGCATCGAGCGGCCGGAGCCCGCATGGTGCCCTTCGGTGGCTGGGACATGCCAGTTTCGTACCCGACGGGAACCCTTGCCGAACATTTGGCCTGCCGCAACCAAGCAGCGCTTTTTGATGTGAGCCATTTGGGGTCGCTAGAACTCATCGGGCCAAAAGCTTTTGACCAATTGCAGCATGCGCTTTCCAACGATCTTCGGCGCATTGCTCCGGGCAAAGCGCAGTACACCCATCTGCTCGACTCCCGAGACGCTTCGGTGGTCGACGACATCATTGTTTGGTGGATAGAGCCCGAACGATTTTGGGTGCTTCCAAACGCCGCAAATGCGGCCGGCGTAACGGCGGCCCTCTCCCAAAGCGTTGACCGCCGCCCGGAACGGGCTTTGTTGGCCGTGCAAGGCCCCGAGGCTAAACAGCGTTTGGCCACCGTGTCAGCCGAAGCAGCCCAAGTAGGCCGCTTTCGAGTTAAAGAAATTGCCTGGCAAGGGCACCAATTGTTGGTGGCAGGTACCGGTTACACCGGTGAACAAGGAGTCGAAATTGCTGTTCCTCAAGCAGCAGCAGAAAGCCTTTGGGCAGCATTGGTGGAAGCCGGTTGCGACCCAGCAGGCCTCGGGGCTCGCGATACGTTGCGCCTCGAAGCAGGCCTCCCTCTGCACGGCCACGAATTGGGCCCAGGAATAACACCGCTTGATGCCGGCCTGGGTTGGGTAGTGGGCTGGGATAAAGAGGCGTTCATCGGCAGAGAGGCGCTATTGGCAGCGCAAGAAAGCGGCTTGGAAAAACGGCTCCGCGGGTTAACCGTTGAAGGACGCCGGCCTCCTCGAGAAGGCCAAACCGTGCTTAAAGACGGAGAAGCGATAGCCACCCTAACGAGCGGCAATTTTTCGCCAATCCTGGGCCACGGAATCGCCCTGGCGTTCTTGGGGCCGCACCTACTCCCCGGAGTAACGGTGGCCATCGACCAACGCGGTACCGAGGTGCCGGCACAGATCGTAAAGCTTCCCTTCGTGGGCTAACTAGTTTTTAAGCTCAGGGTGTTCACGCAGAATCTGCTCAAATAATGGCTGTCCGCTAAACCAACTGGAGAAATCGTTCCCCACGTATTTGTGCGTGTGTTCTGCCGTGGCGTGATCCAACACCACCGGAGTACCTGCAGCTTCGGCCAACAATTGGGCTTGGCAGGTGCGTTCCATGGTGACGAACAACCAGACAGCCTCGTCAACGCTGCCCCCGACTGTCAACAGCCCGTGGTTGCGAAGGATCGCTGCTTTGCTGCTGCCTAAAGATTCGGCAATGCGGGCGCCTTCTGAAGGGTCGGTAACCACCCCGGTGTAGTCATCAAAAAGTACGTGGTTGCCGTAAAAAATACAAGCGTCTTGAGTAATCGGGTCCAGCATGCGACCCAACGAGGACCAAGCCTTTCCATAAAGTGAATGAGAGTGAGCAGCCGCTACGACCTCGGGGCAATTCATGTGAATACCAGAGTGAATAGCAAAAGCAGCAGCGTTAACTGCGTAGTTGCCTTCCAGAATTTCCCCGGTATGGGAAACCAAAAGCAAGTCCGAAACAGAAATATCAGAAAATGGTTGGCCTAAAGCGTTTACCCAAAAGGCATCGGTTTGTTCTGGGTCGCGTACCGTAATGTGGCCCGCTACCCCTTCGCTGAAACCAAATTTGCCGAAAATGCGAAAAGCAGCCGCTAAACGTTCTTTGCGGTGCGCTCGCTCTTCTTCCACCGAAGCGAAAGAAGGAGGCTCATAGTAATACGGTTTGCTGCCGGCGCCGGGAGGAATGGCCATGGTTGCTCCTTGGGTAGAAGCGCAGTGTAGGAGCCGGAAGTTACTTAGTCGGCATTGAGAACGTCAACGGCTTGTTGGCGGAGCCAATGGTCAGCCAAAGTCAACAAGGCCATGGCCTCCACCAAAGGAACGGCGCGGGGGAGCACACAAGGGTCATGGCGCCCTTTGGCTTCTAATGTCACCGGCTGATTGTCGGTGTTAACAGTTTTTTGGGCCGAAGAAATAGTAGCGGTCGGTTTAAATGCCACACGGAAACACAGGTCGGCCCCATTAGAGATACCGCCCTGAACGCCGCCCGAATGGTTGGTGTCGGTAGTCGGACCGTCTGGCCCGGGGCTGAAGGCATCGTTGTGGGTTAACCCCGTCATGGCGGCGCCCGCAAAACCGCTGCCAATATCAAAACCTTTTGAAGCCGGCAAAGAAAGCATGCCCTTAGCCAGGTCTGCCTCAAGACGGTCGAAAACTGGTTCACCCAACCCGACGGGTACCTGGCGGGCCACGCAAGTAACGATGCCTCCCAACGAGTCACCTCGCCGCCGTGCGTCCTCGATAGCCGTAGTCATGGCGGCCGCCGCTTCAGGGTCGGGGCAGCGAGTGGGGTCGGCCTCGACGTCGGCCAAAGTGACCGTTGAAGAATCAACAGTGGAACCAATGGTGTGCACCTGAGAAACCCACGCGAGGACTTCAATGCCACAGGCTTGGGCGAGCAACTGGCGGGCGATCGCACCAGCGGCTACTCGACCAATGGTTTCGCGAGCGCTGGAGCGCCCTCCGCCTTCCCAATTTCGTAAGCCATATTTGGCTTCATAGGTGAAGTCGGCGTGGGAGGGACGGTAAACGTCTTTTAGGTGGTCGTAGGCCGCAGGGCGCGCATCGGTGTTGCGTACCAAAACAGCAATGGGGGTGCCGAGCGTACGGCCCTCAAAAACCCCGGAAAGAATCTCTGCCTCGTCGGCTTCTTGGCGTTGTGTAGTGAGCCGGCTTTGCCCAGGACGTCGGCGATCTAAATCGGCTTGCAGATGGTCCACCGAGAGGTCTAGGCGCGGCGGACAACCGTCAATAACCACTCCGACGCCACCACCGTGGCTCTCGCCCCAAGTAGCGATACGGAAAAGATGTCCAAATGAGCTGCTCACAAAGGCGAGCATAGGGCAGACGGCGCCCGCTGCCGGTTTCTTTATTTTGCCTGGAACTGCTAATTTTAAGAGATGCCTGAAACGACCCTAAACATAGCCAGTGCTTGGGAAGCAATTGCCGACACCATTGGCGACAATACTGCCCTTACCGCAGCAGGGGAACACACCTCCTGGAGCAAGTTTGACCAGCGAGCGGCCGCTCTGGCCGCCACCATGGAAAGTCACGGCCTGGGCCCCGATGCCAAAGTAGCGCTCTACCTTTACAACGGCGTTGAATATTCTGAAGCCCAATACGCAGCGTTCAAAGTACGGGCCGTGCCCGCCAACGTCAACTATCGCTACCTCGAAGAAGAGTTGGCCTACATATTAAACAACGCCGATGCTGAGGCACTTTTTTTTGATCACACCCTCGTGGAGCATGTAGAAGCAGCTCGCCGCCACTGCCCGCAACTAAAAGTAGCTATTCAAGTAGGTGGAGAAACCTGCCCAGAATGGGCCGTTTCTTATGAACAAGCGGTACAAGCAACCCCGATGCAACGCATCGAACGCACCGGTGAAGACCTCTGGTTTCTTTACACCGGCGGCACCACCGGCATGCCCAAAGCTGTCATGTGGAACCACAGCAACCTGTGGGGGTCGATGACCGCCACCTTCCGCCCTTACAAAACACTTCCTCCTGTTACCCCAAAGGAAGCCGCCGAAATTGCCTTACGGGTGGCCAGCCAAGGAAAAGAAATACGTCAACTCTGTGCCGCCCCGCTCATGCATGGAACCTCCGGCCTCAGCGGACTGGCCACCCTCAGCCACGGGGGATCACTTACTACGCTGACCGAGCGTTCATTTGATGCCAATGAGCTTTGGGACACCATTGAGCAAGAAAGAATCACCATGGTCAGCATCGTCGGCGATGCTTTCGCCAAGCCCATGGTTGACGCTTTAGATAAAACTCAAGACAGGGGAGAGCCGCGGGATCTCTCGTCTCTGCGTATGGTTCTTTCTTCTGGCGTGATGTTTAGTGCTCCGGTCAAAGAACGCCTCTTGGCGCACGTAGATCTTTTGGTGGTTGACACCCTCGGCTCCAGCGAAGGAACCGGTATGGCCGCCCAAGTCAGTTCACGGTCCGCTCAGCGGTCGGGCACGGCAAAATTTTCCTTAGGAGAACACACCCGAGTATTTAACGACCAAGGAAAAGAAGTGGTGCCGGGCTCCGGCGAAAAAGGTCAACTGGCTTTGGGGTTCCCCTTGCCGCAGGGCTACTACAAAGATCCAGAAAAAACTGAAAAAGCATTTCCGACAGTAAACGGGCGCCGCTGGTCTATACCCGGGGACTACGCCACCGTTGATGAAGAAGGCACCATCACCCTGTTGGGAAGGGGATCGGCCTGCATTAACACTGGCGGAGAAAAGGTTTACCCCGAAGAAGTAGAAGAAGCCCTCAAAGCATTGCCCGCCGTACGCGATTGCAACGTGGTGGGCCTCGATGACGAACGTTGGGGCCAAGCGGTAACCGCCGTAGTGGAACTAGAGGCTAATGCTCTCCAAAGTGGAGACTCAGAAAGTATTTTGCGACAAGAAGTTCGCTCCACCTTGGCCGGTTTCAAAGTACCAAAACGCATTGTGGTAGTAGAACGCATTGAACGCAGTCCGAATGGAAAAACTGATTACCGCTGGGCCAAAGAAACTGCCCAAGCAGCAGTCGGCACTACGGACGATTAAATATTGTCAAAGATTGCTTCGGCAGTCGGGCTGCTTTGGTGACGAATTTCTTCGTGACGAGTAGCGATGGTAGCGAGATGTTCTTCGTCGGTGAAGATCCAAAACTTTTTGTCCATTACCGCATCGTGTACTAAATCGGCCACCGTTTCGGGGCGCAACGCATTGGCCTGCATGTATTCCATGATGGCAGCTCGACGTGTTGCGTCTTCTTCGGAAGGTGGCTCAGCGAGAGCTTCGGTAAGTTCCTCGGGCTGGTTGCGGTCAGAAACGAAAATATTAGTGGCAACAAACCCCGGACAAAGGCAAGAAACTCCCACCGCTGAATCTTCTTGACGTAACTCAGCAAACAAGGTTTCCGCGATGGTCACCGTGGCATGTTTGGAAGCGTTGTAGGGCGCCATACCGGCATACGAAGTGTGGCCAGCAACCGAAGCGGTAAGCACCACATGGCCGTCGTCTTGAGCCAACAAGCCTGGTAAAAAAGCTTCTAAACCGTAAATGATGCCGTAAAGGTTGACCCCCAGGACCCAGTCCCATTGTGCCGCCGTTAACTCAGCGATAGTGCCACCGCCGGCTACCCCAGCGTTGAGGCACAGCACGTGGGCTGTCCCGTAAGTTTCCATGACCTGTTGGTGAAAATTTTGTACCGAGGCTTGATCTGAAACATCGCAAGGGACGCCAATGACCTCAGCACCTGAAGCTCGAAGTTCGGCCACCGTGGCGTCAAGTACTGGCTCTTCGATGTCGGCTAAAGCCAACTTCATGCCCTGGGCCGCGAACCGCTGAGCGAACGCCCGGCCTAAGCCCGAAGCGCCCCCCGTTATTACCGCTACTTTGCCTTCAAGATTTTTCATGGTTTCTCCCTTGGGAAGAGTTTGGCCCAGAAATCAGAGAAACTAAAACTCCAGCAAGGCTTGTTCAACGACTTCTGGCATAGCGGGGTGAATATAAAACTGTCCGGCAGCCATTTCGTCAACTGTTTGTCCGAAAGCCATGCCTTGAATAAGTTGTTGAATAAGCGTCGGAGCATGAGGCCCAATCAAATGAGCCCCCAGCAGCAACCGGCTTTTAGGGTCGGCCAAAAGTTTGACAAAACCGGTGGTGTCTTCCATAGCCCACCCATACGCAGTATCGGCGTAATTGCGTTGGGCGACCAAATAAGGGATGCCCTGAGCATCAAGGTCGCGCTGGTTGGCGCCGATGGTGGCAATCTGCGGGTGGCCGAAAACTGCATAAGGGGCTAGCGAACGGTCCACCGAATGAAGATCCTCGGGGTAAGTGAGATTATGCAAAACCACCTTGGCGTCGGCGTTGGCTAGATGCTTCAGCTGAACAGGGTTGGTGATGTCGCCCAAAGCCCAAACATTGGGTACCACGGTTTGCAAATGCTCGTCGGTAACCACGTGACCTCGCTCATTGACGGTTATGCCGCCGGCAGTCACGTCCAGAGCATCGCTGTTGGGTTGCCGCCCGGTAGCCACCAAAAGTTGGTCAGCGACCAGGGTTGAGCCATCAGACAGATCAAGGGTGAAGTCTTTTTCGTGGCGCACGGCATCGACGGTTACCCCCATGACGAGGTCCATGCGTTGGCCATAGATTTCGGTAATACGTTCCGAAATAGCGGTATCCATTTCACGCAGTAAATGATGGCTACGGTTTACCATGGTCACCTTGCTGCCCAAAGCAGCAAAAACATGCGCCATTTCTACGGCAATAAACCCGCCGCCCAAAATAACGAGGTGTTGGGGTAGCTCGTCTAAACGCATGACCGAATCTGAGGTGACGTAAGGGCTTTGCGCTAAGCCTGGCACCTCAGGGATAACCGGTCGGGCTCCGGCCGCTAAAACGATGCGATCAGCGGTAACCGTTTGGCCGTTGATCTCGACCATCCGCTCGCCGACGAAGCGGGCAGAGTGGGGGTACACCGTGGTGTTGGCTAAGGATTCCCGGTAGGCCAACCCGCTTTCGGCAATAGGATCGATGCGGCCAAACACGCGGTCTCGAATGGCCGGCCAGTCCGCTCCGTCAAAAGAAGTTTTGAGCCCGAAACCTGCACTGTTTTGTGCCTGGTAAGCCCGGTCAGCGGTATGGACAAACATTTTTGATGGAATGCACCCACGATTCAAGCAGGTGCCGCCAAAAACCCATGGCTCGGCAATAGCTACGTCCCAGTGGCGGTGATCGCCACCCGTGACTGAGTTGCCAGAACCGGCACCGATTATTAGTAGATCATGATGAGGCATGGTTTCTCCGAACGAGGCTTAGGTAAGAGGGAACCCTAACCGCAGAGGTTCTCTTCCCTCTCTACGGCGCCTATCGATAATCATCAAGGGAAGGGCAAGCACAAACCAAGTTTTTATCGCCGAAAGCGGCGTCTATGCGTCCCACCGGAGGCCAATACTTGTCGTTTCGTAATTGAGGAAGCGGATAAGCCGCTAGTTCTCGCGAGTAGGGGCGGTCCCACGACCCTGCGAGATCTTGAGCGGTATGCGGGGCGTTAACTAGCGGATTGTTGTCAACTGGCCAATCGCCTTGAGCCAATTGCCGGACCTCTTGGGCGATGGCCAGCATGGCGTCGCAGAAAGAATCAAGCGTGGCCAAACTTTCCGACTCGGTGGGTTCCACCATGAGGGTTCCCACTACCGGGAAAGAAACGGTCGGGGCATGAAAGCCGTAATCGATAAGCCGTTTGCAAAGATCATCGGCAGAAATCCCAGCCTCTTTGACCCACCGGGTATCCAAGATGCATTCATGGGCCACTAAAGAATTTTCGCCCCGGTAAAGAACGGGAAAATCATCGCTTAACCGGGCGGCTATGTAGTTGGCCGACAAAATCGCTATCTCTGATGCTTCGGTAAGCCCGGTGCCGCCCATCAAGGTGATGTAGGCCCAGGTGATGGGCAACACCCCAGCAGAGCCCCAAGGAGCAGCAGAAATAGCCCCGACGCCGGTTTCGGGGCCGGCAGCCTTGATCACCGGGTGGTTGGGCAGAAAGGGCGCCAAGTGGGCGCCCACTCCGATGGGCCCAACTCCGGGGCCGCCACCGCCATGAGGGATACAAAAAGTTTTATGCAAGTTGAGATGTGAAACATCAGCGCCAAAGCGACCCGGGCGGGCTAAACCAACCATGGCGTTGAGGTTGGCGCCATCTAAATAAACTTGGCCACCGGCATCATGTACCCTGGCGCAAATTTGTGTGATCTCTGGTTCGAAGACCCCATGGGTCGACGGGTAGGTGATCATAAACGTAGAGAGATACTCGGCATGGAGGGTCGCGAGTTTGTCTAAATGCTCAAGGTCGACGTTTCCTTGACCGTCGCAGTCCACCACGACCACCTTGAGGCCCGCCATGACAGCGCTGGCCGCATTGGTGCCATGTGCCGAAGCGGGTATTAGGCAAATGGTGCGCTCTGGGTGGCCTTGCTGGGCATGCCATGCCTGAATGGCCAGCAAACCGGCCAACTCGCCTTGTGAGCCAGCATTGGGCTGTAAAGAGACGGCGGCGTATCCAGTAATTTCCACCAGCATCTGCTCAAGGTCAGTAATCAACTCGTGGTAGCCCACCACCTGATCGGCGGGGGCATAGGGGTGCAGGCCAGAAAACCCCGGCCAGGTAATCGGCATCATTTCGGTTGTTGCGTTGAGTTTCATGGTGCAGGACCCCAAAGGAATCATGGTGCGGTCTAAAGCGAGGTCGCGGTCCGATAAACGCCGGAGCCAACGCAACATTTCGGTTTCGCTCTGATGCTCTGAAAAACAAGCGGCCTGGCAAAAATCTGACGTTCGTTGCAACGATGACGGGATGCCGTCAGAAGTTGAGGCGTCAAGTTCAGCCACCGAGAGACCAGAAAGCCCAAAGGCTTCCCAAATGGTTTCGACTACTTCGCTGCTGGTGGTTTCATCCAGGCTAAATGCCAGATGGTCTTGATCAACCAGGCGAAGGTTTACTTGCCGTTGGCGTGCCGCTTCGACAATTTGTTCGGCTTGACCGGGAGCATGGATGGTTGCGGTATCAAAAAATGTCTCAGCGGTCGAGCGAAAGCCGTGTTGGGCGAGGCCGGCCACCGTAACCGCCGTCAAGCGGTGCACTCGCTGGGCAATGCGCTTGAGGCCTTCTGGCCCGTGATAAGCGGCGTACAGCGCAGCCACGATGGCTAAGAGCACTTGAGCCGTACAAATGTTTGAGGTGGCTCGTTCTCGACGAATGTGTTGCTCGCGGGTTTGCAAAGCCAAGCGTTGCGCTGGTTGGCCATTAACGTCAACGGATGTCCCCACTAACCGGCCGGGAAGCATTCTTTGGTGTTTTTGGTTCACGGACATAAACCCAGCGTGCGGGCCACCGAAACCCATGGGAACACCAAATCGTTGAGTGGAACCCACCACTACGTCAACGCCTAACTCTCCCGGCGGCGTGATTAAACAAAGGGAGAGCAAGTCGGCGGCTACGGCTACCCCCGCTCCATTTTCATGAAAGCGTTCAACAACGGGGGAGAGGTCACGAAGATGACCATTTCCGCCGGGGTATTGGACCAACACCCCGAAGCATCCATCAACGATGGGATCTTCCCACGGATCGCCCACCAAAATATTTAATCCTAAAGGAGTGGCCCGAGTACGCAGCACATCAACGGTCTGGGGGTGGCACTGTTCGTCAATGAAAAAAGTATCCCCTTTGCCACGTCCGGAGCGGTGCAGAAGCGCCATGGCTTCGGCACCAGCGGTGGACTCATCGAGAAGAGAAGCGTTGGCTATTTCCATGCCGGTGAGGTCAGCAACCATGCTTTGAAAAGCTAATAAAACTTCTAGGCGGCCCTGAGAAATCTCTGGCTGGTAGGGGGTGTACGCGGTGTACCAGCCTGGGCTTTCGAGCACATTGCGTACAATGACCGAAGGAGTAAGGGTGTCGTACCAGCCTGCCCCGAGGCAACTGGTAAAGACAGTATTTTTGTCTGCTAAGGCTCGAAGTCTGCGCAGCGTCTCGGCTTCTGAAACAGGCCCGGGAAGGTTTAGAGGCGTTGTAGATCGAATTGAAGAGGGCACCGTTTGGTCAATGAGTTCTTGAAGCGAACTCATGCCAATGGTTTCAAGCATGTGCTGGCGATCGGACAAGTCAGGGCCAACATGGCGCGGCACAAACTCGCCTGGGTTAAAGAGTTCTTCTAATGGGCGAAAAGACGTTTTGGTCATCGGTTCCTCAGAGGTATGGGTACGTACGGATAGGGGTAACGCACCCTCCTCTGTCCGAAACCTGAGAGATGGACTGCAGAAACCTGCAGCTTGCCCCGTCGGTGGGTCGTCAAACGACCACTCTCCAGAGTGCCGGCCACTGCGGTCCGGTTGCCTGAGAGTTTCCGAGGGCGGTTGCTCCTTCGGCGCTTCAGTATTCCGAAGCTCTCCCACAGTGGTGTAGTCAGCGCTACTTAGGTTAGCGGGGCTGGCACGGCTTGAGAGAGACCATCCGCGTCATGTGGTCTCAGAGCCATCATGACGGGGAATTCGATGAGGGGGTCTGGAGGGGGAGTGCGGGACGGTAGGGTCGCTGGGTACTTTTTATTCATAGACGACGCAGAAATAGTTTAAATGACCGTAGATCGCCAAGAAATCTCCTTGCTCATCATGGCCGGCGGTTTGGGTTCGCGCTTTGGGGGCGACAAACAACTGGTGGCAGTAGGGCCCAACGGAGAAGCTTTTTTGGACTACGCCATAAATGATGCTCGTGACTTGGGGCTCGGGCAAGTGGTAATCGTGGCCCGTACTGACCTTCAAGAACCACTCCGATCCCACCTAACTGCTCAACATGGTGAGGATTTTCCGGCCACTATCGTGCATCAAGATACCTTTGGGCCGACCCGAGCTAAACCTTGGGGCACCGGACACGCCGTGTTGAGTGCCACAAGTGCGTTAACCGGACCTGTGGTGGTGGTTAATGCCGATGACCATTATGGATCTACCGGTATCGCTCAGGCAGTTAAAGCACTCGAAGGCACGGAAGGCAATTGTGCGGTGTTGGTTGCTTTCGAGTTGGGGCGCACCTTGTCTGCTACAGGTTCGGTTTCTCGAGGGGTCTGCCAGATTTCTCAAGGATGTTTAGAAGAGTTGGTAGAGACACACGGGATTCGCGCTGAAGGGGACCGTATTTTGGCCGATGATCCCTCGGGAGAATTGCCGGCTGATGCGCCGGTCTCTATGAATTTGTGGGGGCTAAGCGGAGAAGCAGTGGATCGTTTAGCCGGGCAGTGGGCTTCGTTTTACGCCCAAAATAGTGATGACCCGTCCGCCGAGTTCTTGCTTCCCGAAGCGCTCGATCAACAGCGGGCCGAAGGACTTCTTGAAGTGTTAGTGGTGCGGTCGAAAGAAAAATGGACCGGGGTTACCAGTCGAGAAGATCTCGAAGTGGCCCAAGCTGCTTTTGCCGACTAGTGCTCTTCTAAACGGGCATGGCCAGGATCAAGTCCTGGTAGTTCGGGTTGCAGGGCGAAACCCATTTCAGATGCCAAGGTGAGGATTGTTTGCTCGCATTCCAGCCAGTTTGTTACCCGCGGCCCGGCCAGTTTTTGGTTGTAGGGAGCATCGAAGACAATGACGGTGTTCCCAGAGTCACGTAATCCGTTTACGTTGTGAGCTGCATCATCAATATAAATATCGGCCTCTATCTCTGGTTTGTCTCCCAAGAAACAAATATCCCGGTAGGGAATTCGTGATTGGTCAAGCCATTCCACCGTGTCGGTGACGGCCGTGGCGTGCCCCCAATTGACGTAAAGGCGATGGGTAATGATGCGTATCCACACTCCGGCGTCAGAGAGGCGCCAGAGCACCTCGGAAGCATTCTCGAAAACGGGCATGGAGCGCAACATGCGATGTTCGTTAACCGCTAAATGGTGGAGTTCTTTAAATTGGTCTCCGGTGAGGTTCCATTCGGCAAAATCCCAACCTCGTTGATCGGGGAGGCTGGCCGGGTCAACGTTGAGTTCTTGGGCCACCACAGAGCGAAAAGCGGTGGTGTAGTCGCCGCAAACACCGTCGAGGTCAACACCGAGAATTAATGTTTCTTTAGTCATGGAGGAGACGCTACCGGGCACAGTCTTTTCTTGGTTGGAAAGCACAAAACCCCCTGCCGCCCGAAAGCAGCAGGGGGTTTTGCGAAAAACGAACTAGCCGCGGGCGAGACCCTTGCCAAGAGCGCTAATTGCTGCGTCTTTGACAGGGATAAATGCCACAATGGCGATTGCTGTAGCTACGTCGGTCCCGAATTCACCCAATTGAGCGATTTCAACTCCGCCGTAACCGAGTGCACCTACCTCGGAAAGCATTACGAACAGGTAAGCCCAAATGAGGTTCAGGTTTGTTCCAACGATTGGAAGGCCCTTAAGCATTCCGTTTACGCCAGCCATATCTAAAATGCTGTCGATTACTGCCATGACGCCCTGGAAGACCATTGCAAGAATGATCAGACCGAGAATTGTTGCCATCATAATGATGTATCCCCTTTATATGGTTAGCTCGGTCAAGCCGGAATTGACCTGTCCGAGTAATCACTAAACGGTAGATGGGTAATTGGTGGTTGTACAGGGACCATCACCCATCCCGTAGTCGGTTGGTCACGCTGCGTGAAACCAAGTATTTCGTGTTTCGTTCGCGTTACGGCGGTGTTGCGGTCAGGTTGAGATGGTTTCTTCGTGGTAGTCCTCTTCGACGTTGACCTGCCACACGTCGTGATCGGCACCGAGCAAATTTTCTACCGTCAACATGGCGGTCAACATGGAGTGGTCTTGGTTGTTGTATCGATGCATTCCGTTGCGCCCCACTGGGTGAACGTTGCTGGCGTGTTGGGTGAGCCACTGGCGGAGCACCTCCACGTTGGCTCGATAAGCAGCGTCATACATTGGGTAAGCCCTTGGCATGCGCACCACGTGGCCACCTTGCACCAGGGCTGGGTCGACGAGGTCCAACACAGCCAGCTCGTTGGTGGCTTGGGCAATTAAGTCTTCATCGCTGGCTTCCCATAAGTGGTCTCCTTCTGTGACGAAGTACTCCAGTCCTAAACATGTACGGCCTTCTTTGACCATGTGCGGTGACCATTGGCCGAAGTTTTGCACGCGTCCTACCTCAACATCTGGAGAATGGATGTAGATCCAGTTGTCCTCAAACCCTTCCTCGGCGGGAACGATTAAGGCCACGGTAAGAAAGTCGCGAAAAGTTAGCGAATCGGCGGCCTGTTGCACTTCGGCGGGAACAGGAGGGTCCATGGCTTTGAGTAAGTGGGGGAGCGGCATAGAAGAAATGATGGCACTAGCCGGAAAAGTTAAAGGCCCCGAAGGCCCCGTGCTCTGCACCGAAGTTGCACGGCCTTCAGCGTGTTCGATACGGGTCACGTGGTGTTCTAGGTGCACCTTGCTGCCCTGATCGGTAACCAGTTGATGGCATTTTTCCCACATCATGCCGGGGCCAAAGCGAGGGTATTCAAACTCTTCGATAAGGCTGGTGATTTCTTTTTGGTTGCGCTTTGGCATGAGTGAATTCATCACGGCACTAAATAGTGACAAGTTTTTAATACGCTGAGCGGCCCAGTCGGCTTGCAACTGGTGTGCCGGGACGCCCCATACTTTTTCGGTATAGGTTTTAAAAAACTTGCGATAAAGGCGCCAGCCAAACCTGCTCGCTACCCAGCCTTCAAAGTTTGTGAGGTCTTTTGGTGGGTGCAGGCGAACCCAAACGTAAGAAAGTACGCAACGAGCCGATTCCCAGATTCCCAGATTCCGAAGAGCGTTACTGGCTTTTAATGGATAGTCGTAGAATTTGCCTTGATAGTAAATGCGGCTCATTCGAGGGCGTAGTAAAAAATCGTCATCGTCGAGAATCTCGTGCCAAAGTTCTGAAACCACGGAAACCTTAGTGAAAAACCGGTGACCGCCAATGTCGAATCGCCATCCGTCACGTTCGACAGTTCGGCTGATTCCGCCCACTACCGGGTCAGATTCTAGAACAGTTGCGGTTAGCCCGGCTTGGCCTATTTTGTAAGCAGCGGTAAGTCCGGCAGGACCGGCACCGATAATTACCGGTTGCCAAGGCTCGGGGGCTGTGGGAGTTCGCTCAGTCATGGATACCTCAAAGTAAAGAGTTGAGCGAGCATACCCACCCAGAGAAGGCTGAGGAGTACTCTTACTTTCTGTGCTTAGCAAGAGAAAGCAAGATGCCGCCACGGAGTGGATAATGCCTGCCCGTTTGTTGGTCGGGCTCATTGTGCTGGTTGGGGTGATCCTTAGGTTTTATGCAGGAACGCCGCTCTGGTTAGATGAAGCGATTTCAGCGGCTTTGGCTAGTGAAGGCCTCGCTGAACTTTTCGAAGGTTTACGCCATGACGGTCACCCTCCGTTTTACTATTTGCTCCTCATGGGGTGGACCAAAATCTTTGGCGGGTCAGATGAAGCGGTGCGCGCTCTTTCTGGGGTGATCTCGGTGCTTTCTCTCGTTGCGGCTGGGTTTTTGCTTCGGAAAGCAGAGGACCGTTGGACGGCCTTGATGATGGTGGGTGTGTTGGCAAGCAGTCCGTTCGCTATTCGTTACGCCACCGAAGTGCGCATGTATGCCCTGTTGGTGTTCTTGTTGCTGCTGGGGCATGGGGCTTTTGGGTTCGCCTGGATAGAACCGACCCGGCGCCGACTGGCGGGGGTTGTTGCGGTCACTACGGCGTTAATTTACACCCATTATTGGTCACTTTTTTTACTGGCGGTGCTCGGGGCAGGGCTGGTCTTTTTACTCTTGGCAAAAGACCTAAACAATCGTAAAAAGGCCCGACGCTTGCTCTTGGCTATGGGCCTAGGGGCGCTGCCGTTTCTTTTGTGGCTCCCAACTTTTTTCACGCAACTGGCTCATACCGGTACCCCATGGTCGCCGGCACCGCGCCCTTCGGTGGTCGCCGCGTTGGCCCTAGAGGCCTACGGGGGAGGGCGAGGCTCGGAGGCCCTTTTGGTGGCGGTCTTGTTTATAGTTCTTGTTTCGTTAGGGGTATGGTCGCGGCCCTTCAACGGGCAGGTCTTGGTTTTAGGACTCACCGATTTACTGTGGTTGCGAGTAGCGGTGGGGGTCGGCGTGGCCACCATGGGGCTCGGGATGACGGTTAGCCTTCTTATGGGTTCGGCTTTTCAAGGTCGTTACGCAGTTTTTGCTTTTGTTCCCTTGGTGGCGGCGGCGGGCGTGGGTCTTGCTCGATTGCCTCGTCATTATGGGTTAGCGGTCTTGGTGGCTTTGGCGTTGCTTTCTGGAGTATCGGTAGCACGCGAGCTTTCACGTGACCGAACGCAACTCGGAGAAGTGGCGCAGCTCATAAATCAAGAAGGCCAGCCGGGAGACCTGGTGGTATTTTGCCCCGATCAACTTGCGCCGGCGGGAAACCGACTCTTGGGTGAATCATTTGAGTTGCTGGCCTACCCAACGCTGGACACCGGAAAAACGGTCAACTGGAGCGATTACGCCAAAAGAAATGCGGCGACCGAAGTGGGCGAAAAGGCTGATGAAATTTTGGCCATGGCTGGTGCCAATCATGGCATTTGGCTGGTTTGGGTAGATGGGTACGCCACTTTTGGAAGCCAATGTGGCCAACTCCATAGGGCACTGGCTGAAGGTAGTAGCGAGTCGGGGCGCATGATTAATGCAGACGGTGATCGTTTTTATAATTCGGCGAACTTAACGCGTTTTGGCGGCTAGAGAATGAACAAAATATTTTCTCGTACTGCTATTCGTGCGGTCGTTCCCGCTTGGCTGGCGGCCCGGTTGGTGGTCGGGTTCACCATGGTTTTGGTTAACATTTTTGCTCCAGAGGAGCGGGCAGAATTCGTAAGGCAACGGTTTCAATCTTGGGACGCCGGTTGGTATCGCTCGTTGCTGGTCGACGGCTACGACCTTGGTGTCGCTGAGGGGTTTCGGTTCTTCCCCGGATACGTATTGCTCGGGCGAGCAGTCCATGTGTTTCTCCCGGGAGATGCTCAGTGGTCGCTGTTATTGGTAAGCAACGGGGCTTCGCTTTTGATGCTTTTTTTGCTTTATCAACTGGTTATAGGGGAAAATATGGGCCACCGTTTAGCCGGTCGAACTATTTGGCTCATGGCCTTTTTTCCCACCGGGTTCGTTCTGGTTTGGGGATATGCCGAAAGTTTGTTTTTAGTTTTTGTTATCGCTGGTCTCCTTGCTTTGCGAAAGAGAAATTGGTGGGGGACAGCTGCTTTGTTCTTTGCCGCTGGTTTGACCCGACCTACCGGCGTCTTGGTGGTTTTTGCGGTGGCTATTTCGCTCTTTAAGGCGGGCCGCCGTGGACCTTGGTTAGCTAAAATAGCAGCCCTCCTGGGTGCCCCTTTGGGAGTGAGTGCGTATTTGTGGTGGGCGTACTCCTCCACCGGTGAGCCTTGGTTGCCGGTGACGGTCCAGCGCACGCTACGAGGAGGTTTTGTTGATCCGTTTAGTCGACTTGGTCAAGGGTTCGGCGACCTGTGGGATAAAGACCCTGACGCATTTCATTTGGTAACCGCTTTGATTTTTTTGGCTCTTTTGGCGGTGGTGGTTAAAAAAATGCCCATGGTTTATGGGGCCTATGCGGGGTCTGTATTGCTGGTAGCTCTGGCTGCCGAGAATATAAATAGTTTGGAACGCTACGCCATGAGTGCGTTTCCTTTGGTGATTGCTTTAGCTTTTCTCATGGAAAATCGGCGACTCCAACGAGTCATTCCAGCAGCTTCGTTGGCCGGCTTGGTTTGTTTGACCGCTGCCGCTTCTCTCGGAATCTATGTTCCTTAGGGTGGCTTATCGAAGTTGGTGTCACAAGGTGAGTAAACGCGGAAACGGCCCCGAGTAGCCTCCCGGAAAACCGGTCAACTCTTCGGAGCCGCTCCATCGTCTCGTGGCCACTGCGGTCTTCGCCTCGAAAGGTGAAGGCCTTGAAACTGAAACCACCTCGAAAGGTGGAATCCGTTTGAACCAGGAGCTTGATCCCTTGCGGTCTCTTGCTCTGGTCCGATCAACCACCGACTCCCGGGGGAGTCAAGCTTGCCGAGTTCTTTAGTTGTCCGGAGACTCCTAAAGAACCTGACGCACCTAACACATCAATGCTGGGTCTTGCTGGTTGTCAAACCACCTTGCGGTAGTTGGGCAACCAGGTCGACGTCAACACGATTGAAATGTGTTGCTGGTGTTAGCGCTTCAACCCGGAGGTTGGAGCGATCCTTCCAGCAGCAACACCTCGGTGTTTGCGGCCAACCCAACTGTTCTCTTGCGAGTTCAGCGTGGTCACGGTCCTCCCCGAACTTTTTATGAGGGCTTCACCAAAAGGATTCGGCGATCCTCCGCCGAAGGCGAGCTTGCACTCATCTTCGGGGGTGGTTTGCCGGTTCCTAAGGATCCGATCCCCACGCCAAGTTCGGCGTGAAGACATCATGCAGGTTTTTAGGTACCGATTCAACCTAAAAAGGAGTATTCCCCAGAAGATTCGTGTATTTCCCCAGAAGAAGTGTTAGTTGTCCACATGCTTTCCACATTTTGTGTCAAATCCGACCGTAAAAACAGAAGAACCCGCCCCTAAGGGCGGGTTCATCGCAGCGGGTTGGGCTAAAGGACAAGGGTAGCGGTTGAGCGAACCGGCACAACGCTAAGCAACCAAAACAGCACCGGCAAAAAGCGCTCCCAAAGCGGTCAACAAACCCAGCGCTCCAGTAATGGCTCGCACCGCCACTGAGTTGGTTGCACTATGGGCTGCTGCTGAAGCGCCAGAAACGCCAACCAACAGAAGTTTCAACAATAAGGCCACATGGTACGAAGAGTCACGGGTGCCCAAATCAACAGCTAGTAAGTTCCATATGCCGGTAAAAAGAGCGAGGGCTAAGAACGTCCAAGCAAAGCGGCCAAACCGGGCGGCGGCCAACCGTGGGGCTTCGGGGCTAATGCTGCGTAAGAGCGGAACCAACGCAACCATTAAAAGCTGGCCCCCCACCCAACCGCAAACGGCCAAAACATGAAGAAAAATGCGAAATGAGTCAAGAGTTATCATAAAGAAGAGTCTGGCAGCAGGAACAGCAAAATTGACGATTACTCCCAAAGCCCTTGACCAACTAATACCTGTTTGAGTACCGAAAGACGGTCGGTCATGATGCCATCTACCCCTAAAGCTAAAAGACGCTCCATCTCTGCGGCCTCATCAATAGTCCAGACATGGACCTGAAGCCCTTGACGATGGGCGGAATCCACCAACCGTTTATCCACCAAACGAACGCCCCTCATGCTGACCGGTACCTGTAAACACTGAAAGTCTGGCGAAGAAAAAGGTAACCCAAACCCCGCAGAACGAAATCGTGCAACCCCTAACGGCCCCGCAGAAGTACACAATCCTGGCCCCAACAGGGTGCGCAACTGGTTTATGCGGCGATCAGAAAAAGCCCCAACGCAGACCCGGTCCAATGCGTCATGGTCGCTCAGTAAAGCAGCAAGAGGCTCCACCACCGCATCGTCTTTGGGATCGATGTTGATACGCATTTGCGGAAATTCGGTCAGCAGCGTCGAAAATAAGACAATGGGCTCCCGCCCATCTACCCGAGCGGTTTGGACTTGTTCCCACGAAAGTTCAGCAATCAAGCCTTCTCGGTCAGTAACCCGATCAAGACGATCATCGTGAAAGGCCACCACCACCCCATCGGCCGTGACATGGACATCAGTTTCAATGTAGCGATAACCCAACTCAGCAGCGTGATTAAAGGCCGGCATAGTGTTTTCTGGCCAGTCCCCGGCACCCCCGCGGTGAGCAAAAGCCAATGGCCTGGGGTGATCGAGAAAAGGATGCAAAACAGTCACCCCTAAACCATAGCCGCCGCCCTTTGGCACGGTAGCGTGACAGGGTGACAAGACGAACAAAAATAATCGCCACCATTGGCCCTGCATCTGACTCGGAACCAGTTTTGCGCCAAATGATTCAAGCCGGCATGAACATTGCTCGCCTCGGGCTCGCCCACGGATCACATGATGAGGCTCAAGAACGGGTGGAACTCATTCGTCGCATTGCGGCCGAAGAGAAAACGCCGGTAGGTATTTTAATTGATCTGCCCGGCCCTAAAGTTCGTTCGGCAAACTTTGGCCAAGAGCCGGTAACTTTTGCCGAGGGCAGCAAATTGACCCTTCGGGTAGGCAACCACGCCAGCACTGCGCAAAACGTAGAGGTTGATTACGCCGGGCTGATTAGCGACATTGACCCTGGTGACGTAGTGAGCATTGGCGACGGCCGAGTGATGGTAAAGATTTTAGATGCCACCGACGATCAACTGAACGCCGAGGTAGCACACGGAGGGACGCTTTCGGGCCGTCCAGGAATCCATATTCCTGCGGAACGGCTCTCTCTGGCCACCCCCACGCCCGAAGACATGGTCGCTGTAGAACGTTTCGCCGCTCTCAAAGTTGACATGCTGGCCGTATCTTTTGTACGCAGCGCCGCCGACTTGGTGCGTGTTGGCACTCCGAGTCACCCCGAAGGGCCGCTGGTGATAGCAAAAATTGAGACCGCTGAAGCAATAAAAAACCTGCCAGAAATTATTGAAGCTTCCGGCGCCGTCATGGTCGCTCGCGGCGACTTAGGTTTGGAATGCGGCATAGAAGGCCTGCCCAGCATACAAAAACACATTATTCGAGAATGCATCTCTTCGGGGCGGCCCGCTATCACAGCCACCCAAATGCTGGAAACCATGATCGAAAACCCTGAACCAACTCGGGCAGAAGTTTCTGATGTGGCCAACGCCGTATGGGATGGTTCGAGTGCCGTCATGCTCTCCGGAGAAACAGCAATTGGCGTGGACCCGGTAAACGTCATTGCCACCATGGCCCGCATCGTGGACCATGCTGACCTGGCCTTTGACCACCGGAGTTGGGCCGACGATCTTGCAGAAATTCGCCTCACCGATCGCAAGGTGCCAGAAACCTCTATTACCGATGCCATGACTTTGGCTACCGCCCGGGCTGTTAATGAATTGGGCATAAAAACAATTCTGTGCATCTCTGGTTCTGGTTTTACCGTTCGCTCTATGGCTCGCTTTCGCCCTAAGGCACGCATCTTGGGTTACAGCGCCAACGAAAATACGGTAGGTCAGCTTTCGTTGAGTTGGGGTACTGAGCCCCGGCTCTTACCTACCGAGGGAGCCATCGAGGGGCGGATCATGGCTGCAGTGTGTTTAGCGCGAGACAGCGGAGATCTTCAAGAAGGGGAACTAGTGGCGGTATTAGCAGGAACTAGCGAATCGTCACGTTCCACCAATGTTTTACGAATTCAGATCGTGCCGGCCGCAGAATAAATACTGTCTAGGAACCTAGGCAACGGGGGTTGCGGTCAATGGGAATCTGAACGGCCTGCCCAAAGAGTGTGCATTGGCATTCATCTGCACAAGTTCCGAGTTGTGCCCGCTGGTCCCACAACGACAAGCTGAGCAAAACGGCTAAAGCCACCACCAAGACCCGCACCACCAACATGCGGACCATGCGGAAAACAAACCAGGCCCCGACCAATAGCGCGGCCATCACGCCGAGGCTTAGCCCGGCAAGAACCTCGGGGTTGGCCCATGAAGGGAACTCCACCATTTCAGGAAGATCTAAAAGGGCGGAAAGAATGGAAGAAAGGTCAAGCATAAACAGAAGGTTAGTTCTTAAGCGAGCAAAGTCTGCTCACCCACTAACCTGAGGCCTATGGAAAAAGCCCATCAGGTAGCGGCAGCTGTTTTGGCTGGGGGAGAGAGCCGCCGCATGGGGGTTGATAAAGCCACCATGCTGATTGAGGGGGGCTTCCTCATTGAAAAGCCACTCACGGCTCTGGAGAAGGCGGGGGTTGCCTCAACAGTCATAATTGGGGGTTCCGCAGCGCTCTTAAAAAAAACTGGCCACCAAATAGTTCCTGATCTCTGGCCCCACCAAGGGCCCCTCGGCGGGATTCTTTCCGCTTTGCATTTCTTTAAAGAACAAAAGTGTGCGGTCATAGTTTTAGCTTGCGACCTACCGTTTGCCAATGAAAATGAAATCGCAACGCTTATAAAACAAGCGAAGGCATTTCCCCACACCGTGGTGGTGCCCGAAGTACAAGGGCGGCGCCAGTGGATGCATGCATGTTGGCCCCCCGAAGCTTTGCCTTACTTAGAAAAAGCATTTACTTCGGGTGAACGAGCCCCATTTCGAGCAGTACACGGCTTTCCGGTGACCACCATTAAACGAGACGGCGCCGATTTTTATAAAGATTTAGACCAACCCAGCGATCTTCTCGCGGTGCCCGGCGAAGACGGTAAAGTACGGCGGTCGCATTAAGTAAGTTTGGATAAATTATGAGAAAAAAGTTTTGGAGAAAAAAGATGGATGTCCCACAAATCAGCGTGAATGAACTTTCTAACGTGATAAACGAAGGCGCTTTGCTAATTGACGTACGCGACCCGGAAGAACACACAACGGCCCGAGTACCTCAAGCAGTTTCGATTCCCCTAAGCAGCGTTCCAGACCGTTTAGAAGAGGTGCCGACCGATGGCCCCGTTTATGTGATCTGCGCAAAGGGAGGCCGAAGCCAAATGGCCGCCGAATTTTATGCGCAACAAGGTGTACAAGCCATAAACGTAACGGGGGGAACCGATGCTTGGCTAAAGGCAGGGTACGAGCACCTAAGTGGTCCCACCGGAGCAGAACGCTGAGACGCCGAAAGAGTGAAAACTCTTCAAACTCGGCCCAGCAACCCTCGGCGGATTACCAATACATCGACGACCAAGCAGGTCTTGATGCTCTGCTGGTGACCTTGTGTGCACAAGAGCGGGTCGCTATTGACACAGAGTTCCATCGAGAACGTACCTATTTTCCGCAAACTGGTTTAATTCAAATCGCCTGGTCCGATGGTTTGGCCCTCGTTGACCCGTTGCCTCTCGACCTCCAAGGGTTTTCTTCACTGCTGGACAGCGAAGTGATCATTGTTATGCACGCCGCCGGTCAAGACCTTGAAGTATTCGACCGCCTTTGTGCAACCATGCCTCGGCACCTTTTTGACACTCAGGTAGCGGCTGGCTTTATTGGTATGTCCACCCCCTCCCTGTCGGCCCTGCATGAAAGAGAACTGGGCATAGAACTCGCCAAAGGGGACCGACTAACCGATTGGTTGGCTCGGCCCTTAAGCGACTCACAATGCAACTATGCGGTAGCAGATGTGCTGTACCTTTTGGAGATTTACGACCGGCTAATCGCTCAATTGACCGAACTCGGACGCCTAACTTGGGCGCAAGATGAATGTGATTTACTGCTTGAAAGAGAACGCGGTCGTCGCAACCCCGATGATTCTTGGAAACGAATAAAAGAAGCCCGCCATCTCAAAGGCTCTGCCCGAAACAACGCTCGTTCTTTAGCGGCCTGGCGAGAGAGCGAAGCGGCCCGCCAAGACGTACCCGTGCGCAGACTGCTCCCTGACTTGGCCGTGGTTTCCATAGCCCAGCAGGCACCTAAAAATATCGACGCTCTACGCAAAATACGTGGGGTTGATGGACGCCACACCAAAGCTGCTATGGCCGAAGGCATTTTGCGGGCCCTCGAAGATGCTGCCAATTTGCCGCCGTTGCCAAAACCAGACCGTCGTAAAAAAGAAGACAGCCGAGATTTACGGGCGGGTGTAACGCTGGTTTCTGCTTGGGTAAGTCAGGCAGCTCGCCAATTCGACTTAGACCCCACGTTGCTCGGAACACGTGCCGACATCGAAGCGTTGGTGCGCGGCGAAGATGACGCTCGGATGCGCACCGGGTGGCGCCACGAAATAATTGGCGGCCCAGTAGCTGACTTGCTGGCCGGCAAAGCGGCACTTTCGTTTGACAAAGACGGCGGCTTGCTCTTAGAAGAGCGCAAAGGTTAATAAATGCGCCCCCGAGAGCGGTCAGGCTGGCTAGAGTGGCGTATTACTTGTTTGGACTAGCAGTGGGAGTGACGCCGTGAAAAAAGGCCGGCATCGCCGATTTGAAGAAGCGCGAGCGCTTAAACGAAATGATGATCTTGATTTGGATTCCATCTTTGACAGTTTGGACCCCGACGAAGATAAACCAGCCTCCCCAGCGCATGACGCCTGGGCTGAGGAATTTGACGAGGAAGAAACCGCTTAAAACTACCTGCGGTTATCCGCCGGTTTCTTCTAAAATTTCGTCAAGTTTTAAAATATCATTTTCGTAAATAACCCCGATGAAACCCTGCTCGTCGTCTACTACGGCCAGCACATCGACGTGGGCACCTTCCATAGCCACGATGGCATCACGCAGTGACCAAGATGGGCGCGCCGCCGGAAGGTCAGCGCGTACCAGTCCTGAAACGGGTGTTTCGTCCCAAAGCGACCGGTCTACTTCAGAAAGGTCAGACAGGCTGATCATTCCCAGATAGTGGCCGCCGTCTACCACCGGCACTGAGCGCTCCCGTCGCCCCAAAACATGGAGATAAACAAATTCAGAAGTGGTGGCATCAGGGGGCACGGTCATGACATCAGTAGTTAAAGCCGAGGTAATGGGCAAAGTAAAGCGTCGCTCCAAGTGGCCTAAACGAGTGCTGTGCTGATGATCAGCTACCGAAGACTTGCCCGCCACCACCTGACTTACTGCTGCAGCAATCAAAGCCGGCACCACAAAAGAACCTCCGGTCGATTCAGCCACAAACATTACGGCAGCGATAGGTGCCTTGTACCCGGCACCCAAAAAAGCCGCCAAACCCAAAGTGGGGTAAAGGCCGGGTCGATCGGCACCCAAAATCTGGCCAGTAAATTGCCCAAGAATTACTCCTTGGACCGCTAAAGGAATAAAAAGGCCGCCTACCCCGCCTGCGCTCAAGGTGACAATAGTGGCAGCTAAACGGATACCAAAAAGTAACGCAATGAGGCCTAAACCGTTATCAGGGCGAACCACCCAAGCCATCGCTGCTTGGCCAGGGCCGATGCTCAGTGGGGCATCAAACATAAGGTCAGACCACAGCGCCAGTAACGCTAATACGACGCCGCCGGCCAATACTCGAGGCAGAAAGTCAATTGATTTCGACTGGGTCTTTGCCCAGCGAACGAGCCAAGCCATAGAGCGTCCACCTAACCCTGCGCCCACCCCAATGATCAAGGCGCCCAGCATGTCGCTCGTACCTACCCCGCTAAACATGGCGTTGAGGTCATCGGCGGTAAACCACATCTGGCTGCTGTCGGCACCTAAACGAAAGTGCGGGTCATCTAAGAATGGCACGGCAGCGTCGTGGCCAATCAAGTTAATGTAGGTGACGTAACTGGTGGCGGCTGCGAGCAATGAGGGCAACAAAGCTCGTCGGTTTACGTCATCTCGGTACGGGGCTTCCAAAGCGAAAAGCACCCCAGTGGCGGGGGCCTTAAAAACCGCTGCTACTCCGGCGGCGGCCCCGGCGGTTAGCAAAACTCGGACATCTTCGCGACGCAACCAGTTACTAAAACGATCACGAACCGAAAGGCCAACGGTGGCTCCAGCATAGATGGAGGGCCCTTCAAGGCCGAGCGCCCCGCCCATGCCAATGGTGACTACCCCGGCCAGCAACTTAGCGGGAAGGTCCCGAAACGGGAGTCGGGGATTTCGTTCATGGAAGGCACGAATAAACTCATCAGAAGTGCCCGACGAAGAGTTACGACCGAGGTAACGAAGAATGAGTCCGGCCGCCAAAAGACCTAACCCGGGAGCAATCATTATTTGCCAAAGAGGCCAACGCTCCACTTCGGCCAGCAGAATTGTGTCGGTAAGCGTCTCAAAGCCCGCAATAATAAATGCCACCAATAACCCAGTCAACATGGCTAAAGCCAAGACAGGGGTATCGCCACGAGTGGCTATGGTACGGAAACGATTCACGGTTACCTTTCCTACCGGGTCCATGCCGCTAATACACGGCTATGTGCCCAACGGCCACCAAAGTAACTCACTGTGGCACAATAAGTAGCGACCAAACAGAAAGAAAATTGTGCCAGATCAACTACTCGCAGAGTTACGGGAAGCGCTCGGGCCGAAAAGCGTTTCTTTTGGGGGAGCGGCCCAACTTTTGTACAGCAGAGACAGCTCGGTATTTCCGGGCGGGCAACCAGGGCCAGTTTGTTTCCCCGAAACCACGGAACAAGTAGTGGCCTGCGTGCAAGCGGCGGTAAACCATAACCGGTCCTTTGTGCCTCGGGGGGCAGGTACCGGGCTTGCCGGCGGGGCTATTCCTTGCGATGACCCAGTGATGATCGTCACCACCCGAATGAACAAAATACTCGAAGTTGATAAACAAAAACAGTTTGCTTGGGTGGAACCCGGGGTGATCAACCTTGACCTCTCCCGTTACCTGTTGGGCACTGGATTGCACTTTGCTCCCGACCCCTCAAGTCAGCAATCATGCACCATCGGAGGCAATGTGGCCAACAATTCTGGGGGCCCCCATTGCTTGGCCTACGGGGTTACTAGCGCCCATATTTTAGCCGTAGAAGTGGTGTTGCCTGATGCCTCGGTAGCGGTTTTTGGCGACCCTGAAGGCCCCGCCGGCGGTTACGACCTACGTGGAGCTTTCGTGGGCGGTGAAGGAACATTGGGGGTTGCTACCCGGGTAGCAGTCCGGCTTACTCCCGACCCGCCAGCGGTACGTACCATGCTGCTGGATTACCAAGACGTGGGCACAGCAGCCGACACGGTTAGCGCAATCATCGGGGCAGGGATTGTTCCAGCCGCGATAGAAATGATGGATCAAAAAGTTATCGAAGTGGTCGAAAAATTCATAAAAGTCGGTTACCCACAAGATGCGGCCGCCGTTTTAATTGTTGAAGTAGATGGCCTAATAGATGGCGTCGAACACGAAGTAGAGCGAATCACAGAAATTGCTTTGGCGTGTGGAACCCGGACGGTGCGGGTAGCGGCCGACGAGGAAGAACGAGCGCGGATTTGGAAAGGCCGCAAAAATGCTTTCGGAGCCATAGCCCAAGTAAAACCCGGCTATTACTTGCATGACACGGTGATTCCTCGTACCAAACTCACCGAGGTCATTAACAAGGTATATGAAACAGCGGAACGCTATGACCTGTTAGTCATGAACGTATTTCACGCCGGGGACGGAAACTTACATCCGTTGTTGATCTTTGATCCTCAAGAAGAGGGCATCATGGACCGGGTGCTGGCCGCTGGAGAAGAGATCGTGCAAACCTCATTAGATGCGGGAGGAGTGCTCTCTGGAGAACACGGTATTGGTTTAGAAAAACGCCGCTTTATGGATCGCCTCTTTAGCGAAAATGATTTGGACGCCCAAGCAAAATTACGCCACACCTTTGACCCCGATGAACGGGCAAACCCTCATAAAGTGTTGCCCGGTGGGTCAAGTTGCGCCGAAATAAACCATATGGACAAGCCACCAGAGGGCACATGGGTATGAACGCTCTTGAAGAATTTCGCCAATCAGTGGGCCCCCACGGACCGGTAGCGGTTGTAGGTGGACGCACCCGGTGGCACCTCGGCGGTTCAATAGACCCCCAAGCACGGTTGATAACCGCACCCCAAGGTATTGAGGCACTGGACCCCTCCGAGATGACGGTTAGCCTGGGCGCCGGTACGCCGCTAGACATGCTCGATGAAGCGCTAGCTGAACACGGCCAAGAAGTCGCTCTTGCCGGGCCTCCGGGAGCCACCGTAGGGGGAGCCTTAGCGGTGGGTCACGACAGCCTGCGCCGCCGCCGCATAGGTTCCGCCCGGGATGTCTTGCTGCAAGCCAACTACGTCGATGCTCAAGGCGAATTAATAAAAGCCGGGGGGCCAACCGTAAAAAACGTCACCGGTTACGACCTCTGCCGATTGTTGGTGGGCTCGCTGGGCACCCTGGGTTTTTTCGGTAGCGTAATTTTACGTACCCGGCCTCGGCCCGAAATAACCATGTGGTTAAGCGGGCCAACTAAACCTGAATGTTTCTTAACCGAAATTTATCGCCCGGCCACCATCTTGTGGGATGGAAAGCAAACTGCGGTTTGCCTTGAGGGCTACCAAGAAGATGTAGAAAAACAAGCACAGAAACTCCACGCACTAGGCCTAGAAACGAGCAGCGACCTGTGCCCCATGGTGCTACCGCCACACCGACAACGCTTGAATGGTGGTCCACTAAAAAATGGCACTGTCGCTGATGTAGGTTCTTCAGTTCTTTACGGGCCGCAGCCGGCAGAAGCACCGGAAACCACCCCCGGGGTTCAACGGGTGGTGGATCGACTTCGCCACCAATTTGACCCAGAAGGCCGGCTAAACCCGGGCCGTAACCCGCAACGGATGTCCACATGAACTTGCCTTTGGGCCTTGACCCAGACGAACTAGCGGTCTGTGTTTCGTGTGGCCTCTGCTTGCCGCATTGCCCGACTTACCGAGTGAGTCTCGATGAACGCTACTCGCCTCGGGGTCGGATCAACTTGATGCGTGCCGTTGAAGAGGGAACGCTCACCATGGACCAAGAATGGTTCGACTCTCTGGATACTTGTATCCAGTGTTTGGGCTGCGAAACTGCGTGCCCTTCTGGGGTGAAGTACGGGTCGCTTATTTCTGGCACCAAAACCGCTATGGCGCAACAGCGCACACCGGGACACAAACTCCGGGCCGGGCTTTGGGTTCTTAAACATCCCCGATTGCTTGTGTGGGGGAGTAGAGCGATGGCCGTTGTGCAGCGCCTGGGCCTCCTGTCCCGCAACTCTTCGCTGTGGCCAAAAAAAATCCCTTTGCGGCGCCCGAAGTCCACCGCTACCGCAACCGGCGAAGTAGTGCTGTTCACGGGGTGTGTCATGGACACGTGGATGCCCGAGGTGCATCGAGCGGCCGAAAAAGTTCTACAAGCTAGTGGTACCGCGGTGATGCTTTCTGGGACAGCAACCGGTTGCTGTGGAGCGCTCCATGAGCACGCCGGTTTGACCGACCAAGCTCAACAACGAGCACAGCGGGTGATGGATTCGCTACCCGGCGAGCACCCGATTTTGGTCGATGCGGCGGGGTGCGGGGCTGCCCTAAAAAATTATGGACACCTCTTGGGGACCGAGCAAGCCCAAGAATTTGCCGAAAGAGTTTTTGATGTACAAGAGTGGCTCGCTAAGCATCCAGAACGTTTGGCAAAAATCCCCCTTAAGGAAACTCAGCGGCCGCCGGTAATTGTTCAAGACCCCTGCCATCTTCGCCATGCTCAGCAATGCCATGAAGCAGTTCGTGTCGTACTGGCTCCGGTGGCCGAATTAGTGGAACTCGACGATGAGGGCCTCTGCTGCGGGGCCGGTGGATCCTTTTCTCTGGTGCACCCTGAGTTAGCCCAAGGGGTACGGGAACGTAAAATGGAAGCCATTGCCCGGGCCGGCAACCACGAGGTAGTGAGTGCAAACCCAGGCTGTGCTTTACATCTTGGAGCGGCGGGGGCCAAGGTCCGGCATCCTCTAGAGTTGTTGGCAGAAGCAATCGTTGACCCTCAGGAGCCCGGAACATGAGCGACCAGTATCAAGAAATAAGTAATCGTCTTATGGCTATTTCCGAAGAGATCGCCGATCTGGCCCTTGCGGACCTCCGTGATTCCCTTGAAGAGGGTCGGCAGAAAACTACCCCTTTGGAAAAGCGCCTAACCCGTGCTCGGCGAGCAGTAGAGAAAGCCGCCATACTTCTGGACCCATCTGGCCAAGACGTTTTTTAACTGGGGTAGTCGTTTAGGGCATCGATTAACAAGCGGACCCTAGATTGACCAGCACGGTGGTAGCGCAAAGCCAAACGGTGCAAGTTCACCTGGTCGTCATCGCTTAACTCGGCGCTGGTGGCTTCGATGCGCTCGATGTTTCCGCTTTCTAGCAGGTCGCCAAATTCTGAATTTAAGGAAGAAAGCTCGGCGTCTTCAACGGGCCGATTTAAGCGGAGAACCAATCGCCCGGCCACGAAACGGATCGAATGAAAAGTGGAATAAAAATGGCAAAGATGGTCGGCGGCTTGCGCCGGGTCGCTGGTGACATGGATAAAAGCCAGGTCATTTTCGCTTATAAGTTGACCTTCGAGTAGTTCGGTGCGTATGAAGTCCACCCAACGTTCCCAGTAGGTGCTGCCCGGGGGGTCCAAAAGAACAACCGGACTAATGGGAGATTTTCCGGTTTGCATAAGAGTTAAGAGTTCGAAGGCCTCGTCCATGGTGCCAAACCCACCAGGGAGCAATGCGTAACCATGGGATTCCTTCATGAAGGTGACCTTGCGGGTAAAAAAATATTTAAAGTTAATCAACTTGGGGTCATCGGCGATGAAGGAGTTAGCGGTGTTCTCGAAAGGTAAATCGATGTTGATGCCGAAAGAATTTTCTGTACCTGCCCCTTCTAAACCGGCGGCCATAATCCCTGGCCCGGCGCCCGTCATGACCATCCAATCTCGTTTAACCATTTCGGCACCAAACAAGCGGGCACTTTGGTAAGTGGGGTCACCTTTTTCAATACGGGCCGAGCCAAACAAGGTAGCTTTTCGTTGGTCTCGATAGGGCGAAAAAACGTGAAAAGCATGCCGTAGTTCTTTTAAGGCATTGTTGACCAGTTTTAATTCACCTCGGTCAGCGTTTTCGTTTCCGAGACGAAAAGCGGTGACCAAGATTTCTGCGATGAGGTCCCGGTTCTCACTCGGGACGGCCTCCACGAACTCCAGTATTTCCTGATCTATCTGGTCATGGCCGGTTCGGTAGTTTCGCAAACTCATGGGGCAACACTAGGCGCTGATTGTTTCAAGCACCGACCACTGGTATTAACACCCGGCCGTCATCGGCGCGATTTACCGTAAGGCGGGTGTCTCTGGTTACTGGTTTGTACAGCGTGGTGCGCTGCTGCAGAGGGCGCCCCAACGGCTCCACTAGGCGACTCAAGTCAATCTCGGTGACCTGCTGGCCGTGGTCGGCGCCAGCGGCCCGGGAGATGCTTTCATCAATAAGGGTGCCCCCCACGTCGTTGGCCCCCGACTGAAGTAGTTGGCGCACCCCATCAAAACCAATCTTCACCCAGGAGGCTTGAATGTTATCAATTAAACCGTGGTAGGTGATACGAGCCACGGCGTGCATAAGCAAGGTCTCTCGAAAGGTAGGCCCGCGGCGAGAACGGTGTTGTAAATAAATGGGCGACGCCATGTGGACAAATGGAAGGCCCACAAACTCGGTGAACCCGCCGGTCTCTTTTTGCAGATCTCGGCACAGTAACAAGTGGCGCACCCAATGTTCGGGGCGCTCAATAGAGCCAAACATGATGGTGATGTTGGAGCGCAAACCCACCTGATGGGCCGTGCGATGAGCCTCGAGCCATTCTTCGGTATTGATTTTGTCGGGGCAAAGATCAGCCCGTACCTCGTCGCAAAGAATTTCTGCTGCAGTGCCGGGCAGTGTTTTTAACCCAGCTTCCATAATGCGTTCAAGGTATTCAGCGAGGGGTTGCCCTAAACGTTGCGCCCCTACTGTGACCTCTAATGCAGTAAAGCCGTGAACATGCATATCGGGGACAGCTTGGCAAACGGCACGGGTCACGTCGATGTAATAGTCGCCGTCAAAGTCTGGGTGGATGCCCCCCTGAAGGCAAACCTCCGTGGCCCCCATGCGAGCGGCGTCCGCAGCCCGTTGGGCAATTTCGTCAAATTCCAGGAGGTAAGGCCGGCCCCTTAAGTTCAGCGACAAAGGACCTTTCGAAAAACCACAAAAACGACATTTGTAGGTGCATACGTTGGTGTAGTTGATGTTTCGATTGGCGACCCAAGTTACGGCATCACCCACGGTGTCTTTACGCAACTGGTCGGCTACTTCGGCCACGGCCGCTACTTGTGGGCCGCGAGCGGCAAACAGTGCCGTCATTTCGGGGGCACCCACTTCTTGTCCTGCGAGGACCCCGTCGAGGACTTCTCGAAGGTGGCCGGTGATTTTATGGGGAGCCGGTACCAAGGTAAGAGGGGCAACCGGCACCCCGGAGTACCAACCCGTTGAGGGTTCGCCAATGGCTTGCATTTCGCTGTCTGGTTCAGGGCCCGCTTCAAAGCGCTCGGGAAAAAAGGCTCCAGGGTCGTCGCGGGCTAAGCCCTCGCTGTCTGAACGGTCCATGATTGAGAAATGTAAAGCAGTATCAAACCAACGGTCTGGGTCGGTAACAAACTCGGGGTGGGCGGTAAGCCGAGGGGCGAGTGCTAAGCCTCGATCTTCGGTGGCTTGGCGCAGGCTGTCTAGTGATGGCCAAGGGCGTTCCGGGTTCACATGGTCGGCGGTAACTGGGGAGACCCCGCCCCAGTCATCAAGGCCTGCATCAAGCAACAGGCCAAAGTCGTCAGACAAATTTGGCGGAGCCTGCACGTGGACTTCGGGGGGAAGGATTAAGCGCGCTAAAGCTATGGCTTCCAGAAATTCATCCACCGGGCAAGGTGGAGACTGGTGCATGGCTGTGCCTGCCTTGGGTAAAAAGTTTTGCACGATTACTTCTTGGATGTGGCCGTAGCGAAGATGCGCAGCAGCGATGGCTTCCAGAGCAGCAATGCGGTCGAGGCGTTCTTCGCCGATCCCCACCAAAATACCGGTAGTGAAAGGAATGGCTAAACGGCCGGCTGCCTCCAAGGTGGCTAGTCGGCGGGCTGGGTCTTTATCTGGGGCACCCCGGTGGCAATCTAAGTCGGGGACCAGCGACTCAACCATCATCCCTTGCGAGGGAGAGACAGAACGGAGTTGCTGTAGTTCATCCTGGTTCAAGGCGCCGGCATTGGCGTGGGGGAGGAGCCCGGTCTCGTCGAGAACCAGTTGGGCCATGGCCGCCAAGTAGTCAATGGTGGAGGTGTACCCGTGTTCTTTGAGCCAGTCGGCGGCTAGGGGGTAGCGCAACTCTGGGCGCTCACCCAAGGTAAAGAGGGCCTCGTGGCAACCCATTAGCGCACCCTGGCGGGCAATATCAAGCACCTGCTCTGGCGAAAGATAGGGCGCTTCAAGGCGAGCCGGTGGTTGGGCAAAGGTGCAGTAACCGCAGCGGTCTTGGCACAACATGGTGAGGGGAATAAAAACTTTAGGGCTAAAAGTAATACGGTTCCCGAACTGTTTTTGACGGCGTTGGCGGGCTAAAGAAAAAAGCTCTGGGCCGGTGGGGAATGAGGTCATGGGGTGTTCCTTTGGTGCGGGGTATGGCCGGGGCCGGGACGGCTAGCAATTTGTTGAGCGGCTATGTCTTGATGGCAATGAGAGCAGTGCACCGTTTGGTCTAGTGGGGTGCCGCAGGTTTGGTGTACCAGCAGCGTCGGGGGTCCTTCTTCGGCGTACCAGGTGTCTCCCCAGTGCATGAGGGCAATGAGGGCGGGGGAGAGGTCTCGGCCCTTAGCGGTAAGAAGGTATTGGTGGCGAACCGGGCGCTGCTGGTAGGGCTGTCGTTCAACGATTTCATGGTCGATGAGTTTGTTTAGCCGGTTGCTCAAAAGATTACGGGCGATGCCGAGGTCTCTTTGGAGGTCCTCAAAGCGCCGTACACCGCGAAAGAGATCTCGTAATATAAGCAGGGTCCATCGGTCGCCGATGGCCTCCAAGGTGGCGGCTAGCGAACAAGTAGCGGTAGGGGAAGTAACGGTTGCGTGGCTTGGCATGGCCACAATGTAGCAGTCCGTAGCAAAAAGAAACGGACTAGGCAAAGATTAAAAAGTAGCGACCTTTTCAGCCAAGTTGGCGAGTAAATCGTCGAATGATTTCACGAAGGCGGCCACCCCTTCATCTTCGAGCACTTGTGAAACGTCTTCCATGTTCACCCCTAAAGCTTCTAATTTGGCCAGCACCTGATGGGCATGCCCTGGGTCGGCATCCACGGTGCGAGCCACCGTGCCGTGGTCGGCAAAAGCGACCAATGTGTTATCGGGAAGTGTGTTTACTGTGTCGGGGCCAATGAGGGCATCTACGTACAGTGTGTCGGGATAGTCGGGGTTTTTGGTGGAGGTTGATGCCCATAGCGGACGCTGAACCTTGGCCCCTCGATCCACCAAGGCTTCCCAACGAGGGCCAGTAAACGTTTCTAAAAACAAGTGGTAGGCCGCTTGCCCCTGAGCGACGGCGCCCTGGCCTTTCAACGCAGTTGCTTCCGGAGTGCCCAAAGCATCTAAACGATTATCTACTTCAGTTTCGGTACGGCTAATGAAAAAAGAAGCCACCGAAGAAACCGCCGAAAGGTCACCAGGGCAACGCTCAAGACCCGACAGGTAAGCCTCCATGACTGCTTGATAGCGAGAAAGAGAAAAAATCAAAGTCACGTTTACGCTGCGGCCTTCGGCAATCATTTGCTCAATGGCCGGGATGCCTGCTTGAGTGGCCGGAATCTTAATGTAAACATTGGGTTGGTCTATGCGCTGATGCAATGCTCGGGCTGCGGCAATGGTGCCTTCAGTGTCGGGAGCCAAGGTGGGGTCAACCTCTACTGAAACAAAGCCGTCCACGCCGTCGCTGGATTCGTAAAGGGGGCGCAAAACGCCAAGCGCACCCTCTATGTCGCTGACCACTAAAGCCCAGTAGCTTTCCTCTATGGAAGCCCCGGCTGCTTTGAGTTCTTGTAGTTGTTCGTCGTAGGCATCGGTGCCGGTCATGGCTTTTTCAAAAATGGAAGGATTAGAAGTGATGCCGCGCACCCCGCCGTCTACCCATTTCTGCAATTCACCGGAGGCCACCCACGATCGGCGCAAATTATCCAACCAGGGGCTTTGTCCCTGTTGTTCGAAAAGGTCATGGAGTCGGCTCATGGGGTTCCTAACGGTTAACGAGTTGATGGGCGGCAGTTACCACAGCTTCGGCGGTCATTCCCAAGCGGGCCATAACCTCGTCGCCGGGGGCGGAAGCCCCAAAGCGATCAATACCAAGAGGGAGGTCGGCCCAACGATGCCAACCCATGGTGCTGCCCGCTTCGATAGAGACCGCCGGTACACCGGAGGGTAAAATTTCTTCACGGTAAGCAGCATCTTGTGCCGCGAAGAGATCCATGGAGGGCATAGAAACCACCCGTACGGCCAAGCCTTCGCCCCGTAAGGTCTCTGCCGCCTCGACAATTAAAGAAACTTCGCTGCCGGTTGCCATCAAAATGATGTCAGGACGTTCAGCAGCATCGCTTAAGACATAAGCACCGCGAGCCACCTTGGAGCGGTCATCCGTTCCTTCAAGTACCGGCACGTTTTGGCGAGTCAAGATGAGCGCTGAAGGCCCGGGCCCTTGGATAGCGAGTTGCCAAGCGGCGGCGGTCTCGTTGGCATCAGCAGGGCGCAAGACCCGCAAACCGGGCATGGTCCGCAAGGAAGCCACGTGTTCAATCGGTTGGTGAGTGGGGCCGTCTTCGCCCACGCCGACCGAGTCGTGACTCCAAACAAAAATGTTTTTCGCCTGGGTCAGTGCTGCTAAACGCACCGCACCTCGCATGTAATCGCTGAAGACTAAAAAAGTACCGTTGACGGGAACAAACCCGCCGTGCAAAGCCAAGCCATTGCAGATAGCCCCCATAGCGTGTTCGCGTACCCCAAAGTAAATTTGGCGGCCTTCTGGGCATTCGCTGCTCTGCACCCCGTGGCCTTTAATGGTGGTACCGGTATTGCCGGTCAGGTCAGCGCCACCGCCGATAAGGCCGGGCACAACATCTAATAAGGCTTGTAAACATTCGTTGGAGGCTTTACGGGTGGCCACAGAATCACCCGGCGACCAGCGGGGAAGTTCGTTGTTCCAATCGTCGAGACCGGTTCCGTCTTGGCCCGCATCCCAAGCAGCACGGTCCCCGGAGTAATTGCGGTAGCGGTCTTCCCATTCTTGGCGAGATTGCTGTCCGCGTTGGCCAGTCTTTCGGTAAAAGTCCAGGACATCATCCGGCACGTAGAAGGCTTGATCCTCGGGCAACCCCAAGCGTCGTTTAGTTTCTGCGATGCCCTCATCGGTTAAGGCGTACCCGTGTACACCCGAGGTATCAGCCTCCGGTGAAGGGGCACCAATATGTGAGCGCAGCACAATAAGTGTCGGGCGGTCGGTGCTTTGTTTCGCGGATTGCAACGCCGCTTCCATGGCGTCTAGATCTTCAGCTGCTTCACCGAGGTCTATGACTTCCCACCCGTAGGCGGCAAAGCGGGTTGGGGCGTCGTCGGAAAGAGCAATTTCGGTGGGCCCGTCGATGGTGATGTGGTTGTCGTCGTAAACGGCAATAAGTCGCCCCAAACCCTGGTGCCCGGCCAGCGAGGCGGCTTCGTGGCTTATCCCCTCTGCCAGGTCGCCATCACCGCAAATAACGTAAGTGAAATGGTCGCAAAGTTCTGACCCGAAACGTGCCCGCAAGTTGCGTTCCGCTATAGCCATACCGACTGCATTGGTGAACCCTTGACCCAACGGTCCGGTGGTTACTTCGACCCCTGCAGTGTGTCCGACCTCGGGGTGGCCGGGGGTTGCTGAATCCCATTGGCGGAAATCCTTAAGGTCATCGAGAGTTAAGCCGTAGCCCGTGAGGTGAAGCATGGAGTACAACAACATTGAGGCATGCCCGGGAGACAAAATAAAGCGATCCCGGTCGGGCCAAGCGGGGTCCGTGGCGTCGTAGTTTAAGACCCTGGTCCATAAAACGTGAGCCAAAGGCGCTAAGGCCATGGCTGTTCCTTGGTGTCCAGAACGAGCCGCATGCGGCCCATCCATACCCAAGGCACGTACCACGTTTACTGCTTCTTTTTCAAGGTCCAGGTTGCTCATAAGAAAAACTTTTCGTTGAGGGGAAAGACAGCAGCCACCCTATCCCCCCGGCACCGGTTGGTCGGGTATTATTCAAGTGCGCTAAAGAGCAGTGTGGAAGTTGAGCAGTAGTGCAACGCACCAAAGGTTGCCGTAATGCCTATTTCGCTGGTGCAATACATCCCGGCGATTGTCGGAAAGTCAAGAGCCTCCAAGAGGAGTTCCGCTTCTTTACCTTCTTCGTCAAACAAGTCGTTCCCTCGGTGTTTCGAAACGAAACACAACAAAGAGTCGGCCTCCCAGTGGCGGTACTTTTCTTCTGTTTGTTGAATAGCCACTTCTGGGTCGCTTATTTGAAACTGAACCGTGGCTCCGGTTTCTATGGAATGAGCAATGGCCACCGCTCCGGTGTTTTGTTGTTGGCCGATAACTGGTTGGATAAGAAAGTCGCCAGCTTGGAAGTCGCTTTTGTTTTCACGCTCTACTTGTCCGATAAATAATCTACGCCGTAAGAGGGTTTGGTCTTTTTCGGAAAGCGAACCCCGAGCAGCGTTGAGCCTTTCCATTGCTGGTTGGCCCCCCAACAGTTCAATAAGGTCGCCGTTTCGCTGGGTGATAATAAATGGTTCGCCGATAGGCCGACAAGCGGTAGTCAAGCGGGGAATGTTAACGGAACCGCTGGGAAATATGAGACCCACCGCTCCACTGGTCTGTAGTTGTCCGTTGAGGATAAGTGAGCATTGTTGTGCCGAACTGGACCCGCCGGTTATCCAGTCGTAGGAAGGGTGGTCGTCTAAAAGGTCAGCCATGTTGGGAAAATCTGTGTCGTAAAAGAGGAGTAGCGCATCACCGTCGTGTTGGCTTTCAGGAAGCAAGTCTCCGGGGTGCAAGGAAAAAGGACGGGCCGTTTCGGTGTGCCCGGCCCAAAGCAAAACGGCTGGGGTGCCAGAAACTTCTTGATGATTTGCCAAGACGGTCTCGGCTACTACCCCCATCAAGCAAGGAGTTTTCAGTAACTGCTGAACGGTGTCAGCAATACTTTTTAGGTGGGCGGCAAAGGGTTCGGTGACCCAAAGTAAAACCACATCGGGTGGCGTGGAAAAGGTTTCCAAAATCTGACCCACGGCTTCGCCGGTGGCCACCCCGGGGTCAGGGTGTTCAGAAAGAGCTACGGAATAGGACATAAATACTTCGCTTGTTGCTGGCTACTGAAGGGGCGGTGAGAAACGACCTTACGGGCAATAGCGCACAAAACTACGGCACTGCACCCGCAGAGGCTGGCGTAGCCTCTAATATGCCACCGTGGTCTCAAGATTATTTTTCCCCCTAGTGTTCGCCTTGGTGGCTGTGGGTGCTTTTTTGCAGTCCCGGGCCACCGATGTTGACACAAACCGCCCTCCGCTGACTGTTGAGGCGGCGGCCCCTCGCCTGTCTACACCGTTGCTCTCGGGTCGCCGATTACCGGAGGTGCTTCAAGGCCCGGAAGCGCAGCGTCGACTGGTGGCCTCTTTGGACGAAGCAGTAGCAGTGCTTCCGGCGGGAAGTTGCTTAGTGGTAAACGAAAATTCAGAAACCCGTTATGACCATCAAGCAGATTTGCCCTTGGTGCCGGCCAGCACTCAAAAGTTGTTAACGGCCGCCGCCGCTTTGGCTGTGATGGGCCCTGACTATGTTTTCACCACACGAGTTATGGCACAAAATGGCCCCGTCGATGGGGTGCTGGATGGAAATATCTGGCTAGTGGGTGCCGGTGATCCATTGCTCATGACCGCCGATTACGCTGACCGTTTTTCGACTCAACTGCCTTACACCGACCTGAACTTGCTGGCCGATCAGATTGCCGCCGCAGATGTTAACACCATTACCGGAGCGGTCATTGGCGATGAAAGTTACTTTGATGACCTGCGCTGGGTGGCCACCTGGCCAGAGCGTTTTCGGGCCGGCGCCCAAAACCAATCTGGCCCGCTTAGTGCGTTATCGGTCAATGATGGTTTCTCTCGTTGGGATAGTGAAAATACGGCTAATGCATTGAACACTGGCGCCGAAGATCCTGCGGCGTTTGCGGCGGCGCTCTTCGACGATTTACTCGAAGAGCGTTCATTAAGTATTTATCAGTGGGCCGCTTCTGGCTCTGCTCCCGAAGATGCTTTGGTTGAATTGGCCTCTATAGATTCACCCCCCATGGCAACCTTGGTAACGCAAATGTTGCAGGCCAGCGATAACACCACCGCTGAGTTGTTGGTGAAAGCTCTGGCTGGTTTTTCTGTTGGGCATGGCACCACCGAGCGAGGTCTTCAAGAAATGAGCGTTGCCTTAGAGGAAATATTCTTACAAGAAATAGTGGCCGCTGACGGGTCCGGCCTTGACTCCGGAAATCTTGTCACCTGTTCTCTTTTGGTTGACCTGCTGGGCGACACCGACGACTGGGATGCCACGGATCTTCGTAGCGGTTTGGCTCTTGCCGGCTCTACCGGCACCATGCGTAACCGCTTGGTGGGCTCATCGGGCGAAGGCCGGGTGCGAGCAAAAACCGGCACCTTGCTTGATGTCGTCAGTTTGGCCGGAGTGGTCGAAACATTAGAAGGTCGAACCTTGACCTTTGCTTTGATCAGCAACGCCGATCCGCTTCCAGGAAACCTTCGCCAACTTCACGATCAAATCGTTTTGGACCTGGTGGCCTTCCCCTCGGGCCCCCCAGTGGCTTTGTTGGAACCATTTCCGGTTTTAGTTTCCTAAAGGTCAGATCAACGGGCCACCCCTCGTTTGGATAGCGTGGAGCAATCATGGGACGCAAACGAGAATCAGGTGAACTGATTGACCTTCTGGGGCGCTATTTGCGTCAAGAAACGGTGGACCCTCTGCGTGCCTCGGGTCGTTTTCTGATTAACGGCGTTTTAAGTGCTCTTTTTGCCGGGTTGGGTTTAGTCCTTTTAGCAATCGGCGGTTTGCGGGGGCTTCAAGAGGTTAATTTCTTTGCGGGATGGTGGTCGTGGCTTCCTTACCTGATGATGGCGGGAGCATTGAGTTGCATGACCGCTTTAGTTTTGAGCCGGATTGGTGGCGAAAGAGGACTTGATGGCTGAGAAAATCACTCCGGAAGACCTCGAAGAGGAACTTCGGCGGACAGCCGGTGGCCCTTTGAAAAGCCTTGATGAGCACCGAACGTCGCTGTTGGCCGGAGCAGTAATGCTTGGTGTAGCAGTGGTCGCCGTTGCATATTTTTTGGGGCGACGGGTGGGGCGCATTGCCTCGACCACGGTTGAGATTCGTCGCCTTTAATCATGCGTTTTTCTTTGAGTGGACTGCTGCGCACTGGAGTGCGGCGAGGTCTGATGGGCGGCCATCGCGGCTGGCAAGCGGTTTTTTTGGTGGCCAGCGTTTTACGGTTTGTGGGGCGAACCAGCAAACGGGGGAGTGGGCCGGTGCTTTTTTCTGAAAAATTGAAAGCCGGGGAAACACTAGAAATTCGCCATAGGGCCCCCGCCGCAAAAGAGGAAAACAGCCCATGAAGGTAGAACTACGCAACCCCAACCGCACGCTTGAATTTAAGGGAACAATGTCGGTGGTGGCTCTTTTGAATCGCTTGGAACTCAACCGTGAGTCGGTGCTGGTCATCCGGGACGGCACCCTGGTTCCGGGAGACGCCATGCTGGCCCACGAAGACCATATTGAGATCCGTTCGGTAATTTCTGGGGGCAACTCGTGAAATGCCGGGTCTGTCGAGAGCCCGCAGTTATTGACCTTCGGCGCCATAACGCAAATTTTTGTATTGAACATTTTTTACGCTTGTGTCGGGACCAAGTCGCTAAAGCCATTGCCGAACATGACATGTTTGCTCCCGAAGACCGCATATTAATTGCCGTATCCGGCGGGAAAGATTCGCTGGCTCTTTGGGACATTTTGCTCGATATGGGTTACCAAGTTGATGGGCTTTACATCGGTTTGGGTATCGGAGAATACTCTGAGCAGTCAGTGACCTACGTAGAAAAATTCGTAGAATCCCGAGACGTCAATTTGCGAATTATTGACCTCCCCACGGAATACGGGTACGACATTCCTTCTGGCTCCCGAGCAGCCAAACGAACCCCCTGTAGCGCCTGCGGCTTAAGCAAGCGCCACCTTTTTGACCAAGCAGCCACCGAAGGCGGCTACGACGTGGTGGTGACCGGCCATAACCTCGATGATGAAGCAGCTGTTTTGTTAGGCAACACCTTGCGTTGGCAAAGCGACTATTTGGGTCGACAAAAACCAGTACTGCCGGCTGGCCATGGTTTTCCCCGCAAGGTAAAGCCGTTGGTCCGTTTGGGAGAACGAGAGATGGCCGCCTACTGCGTGTTAACGGGCATCGACTACATCGTTGATGAATGCCCCAAAGCAGTAGGCAACAAGCACCTCGGATACAAAGAGGTGTTGAACCTCTTAGAAGCGCAATCGCCGGGCAGCAAACATGACTTTTATGCGGGGTTTTTGGCCCGTGCGGTAGACCGGTTTGCTTCAGCAGAAGACGAAACGATTGACGACCGGCCAGCACTTAGACCCTGCACGGCCTGCGGAGCGCCCTGCAGTAGCGAAGTTTGCGCTTTTTGTCGCCTCGTAGAACGAGCTACCCAGGACGTCCCGGTAAAACTCGGGCCCACCGCAAAAAAGGAACCCACCTCTTTATGAACGATCACTACAGCATCGGTGACCACGTGTTGCTGATCGACCGAAAAAAACGGCGCTACCTCATTACCTTGGAAAGCGGCGGTGAGTTTCACTCGCATACCGGGGTGGTTAGTCACGACGATTTAATTGGCAACCTCGACGGCACCGGGTGTCGGTCCAGCCGAGGCGAGAACTTTTTAGCGGTGCGGCCCACCATGTCGGATTTTATTTTGAAAATGCCCCGTGGGGCACAAGTCATTTACCCCAAAGATCTTGGCCCAATATTGATGATGGCTGATTTGTTCCCCGGGGCGCGTGTCTTGGAGTCGGGCATCGGATCTGGGGCATTGTCTATGACCATGCTGCGAGCCGGAGTAGACATCGTGGGTTATGAGATTCGCGAAGATTTTGCCCAACGGGCTAAAGAAAACGTGACCGCAGTTTTAGGTACCGAAGTGATGGAGCGCTATAAAATCACCATCGGCGATGTCTACGAAGGCATCGCCGAAACCAACTTGGATCGGGTGATCTTGGACCTCCCAGAACCTTGGCAGGTGGTGCCTCATGCCGTTAAGGCCTTGCGCCCCGGCGGCATCATTTTGGCCTATACCCCAAGCATCGTTCAGGCCGTTACCTTTCGTGAGGCCTTGACCGAACATGGTTTTGCTTTTGCTGAAACCGTCGAGGTGCTGAACCGAACCTGGCATATTGAGCCACCGGCGGTTCGGCCGGATCACCGAATGGTGGCCCACACGGCGTTTCTAACCCATGCCCGGATGCTTCCTTCTTAACCATGGTTAAAGGACGTTGGTGGTCGGTCGTTTTTGTATCGATTATGTCGGCTTGTTCAAACGCACCCGTTGCACAAGACGAGCCGCAAATTGGCCCCGCCTTTTCCGTGGAGATTCCCCAGGCAGCACTTTTCTCAATGGATGTTATTGCCCAAACCCATGGGTCAACGGCCAGTATTTGGGGATTGGGGTGCGCTCGTGCCCAGCGAGGGTCCGGTTTCTTTTTAGAGGACGGCCTCTTGGTTACCAACGCCCACGTGGTGGCGGGAGTTGACCAACCCAAAGTAACGGTGGGTGGTGAGACAGAGACCCAAGTAGCCACCGTGGTGGCTTTCGACCCGGTAAGCGACCTGGCCTTGTTGCAGATACCGAACCCGCCGCCTAGCGGTTTGGCCTTACGGGAAGCACAAGACGGCCAACTGGTGGCGCTGGTGGGTTTCGACATAAAGGGCGAAGCCCAGTGGCGACCTGGTCGTATTGTCCAACACGTTCGGGCCACCGGTAACGATATCTACGGCCAAGAAGCCACAGGGCGAGACGCACTACAGGTGGCGATAAACATTGACCAAGGACACTCTGGGTCTGCCTTGATAAACGAAAACGGCGAAGTGTCTGGGGTGGTGTTTTCTTCTACCGTTGGGGTCGAAGCGGCGGGTTATGCCGTGCAGATAACCGAACTGCGAAACTTGCTTGCAGCGTTAACTGAAGAACCTAGTGGCCCCGGACCCTGCCGCTCTTAGCCCGAAACGCAAAAATGAGGGGCCGAAGCCCCTCACCTTGCAAAAAACTTTTACTCAGTCAACTTCGATGAAAATGCACTCGCCTGGGCATTCTTCAGCAGACTCAATGGTGGCTTCAAGTTGATCTTCAGGCAACTCGGCTAAACCTTCGGGGCCACCGGGTTCGCTAAAAATCTTGTCGCCTTCTTTTACGTATGCCAAACCATCGTCAAGCATAGCAAAAACGGCGGGTGCGATCTCTTCGCAGAGTCCGTCACCGGTGCAGAGATCTTGATCAATCCAGACCTTCATAAGGGAAGGGTTCCTCTCGTAATGGGGAGACGCTATTTGCGTCACTTGGGCAACAGCCTAGCCAAGGAAAGAGCGAAGATAGACGCAGAGCGGTCAAGAAAATCTTACAGATAAAAGGGATTTCTGTACTGCGTCGTTTGCGGAGTAAGGTCATCTAAAGCGCAAGCATCAAAAAGCGGAGCAGCCATATGGACCACCAAGAAAAACAAGACCTGACAGCCCAAATATTGACGCTGCAAAATGAGTTGGCTGACCTCCGCCGCCGTTTGATTGATGCCCCCGAACGCATCGGCGTATTAGAGGCTGAGTTGCGTCACGCTCAGCAAGACTTTAAAAAAGCCATGCAGCGCAACCAAAAACTGGATGCCACGTTAGAGGCGGCTCGAAAACGTATCGGTGATCTTCGTCAAGAAGTAGAGCAACTGACCCAGCCGCCGTCGGCCTACGGCACGGTGGTAGCCCTTAACGATGACGCCACGGTTGATGTGCAAGCCGCCAACCGCAAAATGCGGGTCGGGATCACGCCGGAACTCTCGGCCACTATTTCGGTCGGTCAAGAAGTTGTGCTCAACGAGAGCATGAGTGTGATCATGGCATGCCGCCCGCCTTCCTTGGGTGAGGTCATGACCGTCAAAGAGTCTTTACCCGATGGGTCCCGGGTGGTAGTGGTGGGGCGCGGCGACGAAGAACAAGTAGTGGAGTTGACCGCCGCTTTGTTGAGCCCGCTGGCCCCCAAACTTCGCAGTGGTGACTCGGTATTGGTAGACGCACGAGCAGGATTGTTGCTGGAACGCTTGCCGCGAGCCGAAGTAGAAGCTCTAATTTTAGAAGAAGTACCGGACGTGACCTATGAAGACGTCGGTGGTTTGGATCAACAAATAGAAAAAATAATAGATGCGGTAGAACTGCCATTCCTTCATAAAGAACTTTTTGCCGAATACGAACTTCATGCCCCCAAAGGGATTTTGCTTTACGGGCCCCCAGGGTGTGGAAAAACGTTAATTGCTAAGGCAGTGGCCAACTCGTTGGCCCGCAAAGTGAGCGAGGTTTCGGGAGACGAAAACGCTCGGAGTTATTTCCTCAACATCAAAGGCCCGGAGTTGCTCAACAAGTATGTGGGCGAAACCGAGCGGCAAATTCGCCTAATTTTTGAACGAGCCCGAGAAAAATCTGAACAAGGCTGGCCGGTCATTGTTTTTTTCGACGAAATGGAATCTTTGTTCCGCACCCGAGGTACCGGGATTAGCTCGGATATGGAATCCACCATCGTGCCACAGTTATTGGCAGAAATCGACGGCGTGGAAACGCTAAGCAATGTCATTGTCATTGGTGCATCTAACCGCGAAGATCTTATTGATCCGGCCATTTTGCGGCCCGGCCGACTCGACGTAAAAATACGTATTGACCGGCCCGACGAAATGGCAGCTTCACGTATTTTCGCTCGCTACCTGGTGCCTGAGCTCCCATTGGCCGAAGAGTTGCTTGAAACCCTCGGCGGGGGAGACCGCAACAAAACGGTCTTAGCCATGATTGAAAAAACCGTAGAAGTCATGTATGGCACGGACGAGAGCAACCGCTTTTTAGAAGTTACCTACCAAAATGGTGACAAAGAAATTCTCTACTTCCGAGACTTTTCCTCGGGCGCCATGGTGGAAAACATTGTGCGCCGAGCCAAAGCGCTAGCCATAAAGCGTCAACTGGCCGGTGGGTTTTTAGGTATCCATACTGATGATTTAACCCAAGCGGTCCGTCAAGAATTTAAAGAACACGAGGACCTCCCCAACACCACCAACCCAGATGATTGGGCCAAAGTGTCTGGTAAAAAAGGCGAACGCATCGTTTACGTACGCACTTTGATTACCGAGCATCAAAGCGAAGGTGGCGGCCGGGCCATCGACGGGGTAACCACCGGTCAATACCTGTAGGCCTCGGCTTGCTTCACTATGTCTGTTGACAAAATCCTAGGATTAGAAACCGAATACGGGATCGTTCATCGCGGGGTGCCTGACCCCGACCCGATTAGTGCTTCGGCATTACTCATCAACGCTTACCTTGACCAGGTATCGGCGGCCTCTCGAGGCCCCAATGCTCCACGCCCTGGTTGGGATTTTGTTTCTGAAAGCCCCGACCACGATGCCCGTGGTTTTATAACGGCCGATGGGCGAGCGCCGGCCATTGAAATGCACATGGTGAATGCGGTGCTAACCAATGGGGCACGCTATTACGTTGACCACGCTCACCCCGAAATGAGCTCCCCAGAATGTGCTGATGCCCTTAGTGCGGTTCTCTATGACCAAGCTGCTGATCACATCATGGTGGCCTCTATGGAAGCCGCAAAAGAAGTACTCCCCGAGGGGCAAGAGTTGGTGGTCTATAAGAATAACTCAGATGGAAAAGGCAACAGTTATGGGTGTCACGAAAACTATTTAGTAGACCGGGCGGTGCCTTTTGAACAAGTAGTGTTGCATGCCACTACCCACTTCGTGAGTCGACAAATATTTACTGGAGCAGGAAAAGTTGGGTGCGAAATGCCCGGCAGCAGCCGACGCCAAGTGCCATTTCAAATCACTCAACGTGCAGATTTTTTTGAAGAACCAGTCGGGCTAGAAACAACCCTTAAGCGGCCCATAATTAATACCCGTGATGAACCCCACGCCGACCCCTTGCGCTACCGGCGCTTGCACGTCATCGTGGGCGACGCCAACCTTTGCCAGGTTGCGACCTTTTTAAAACTCGGAACCACGACGCTGGTCTTGGCCATGGTTGAAGAAGGAATGCTTGAACAGGGGGTTCGATTTGCCGACCCGGTACGAGCCCTGCAACAGGTTTCTTTCGACCTCACCTTGCGTCAGCCGCTTTTGTTGGATGACGGTTCCTCTGCTACTGCGCTTTCTTTGCAATGGAGTTACTACGAAAAAGCTGTTAAATATCTTGAGCGTTTTGGTAGCAAAAAAGTAGGTGGAGCCACCGCCGAATTGGTCATGGAACGCTGGCTTCAAGTGCTTACGGCATTGGAGCAAAGTGAGCACTCGCCTCTCATCGGGGTAGTGGATTGGGTCACCAAGCAGCATTTGCTTACGGCCTATCAAGAACGGAAAGCTTTGTCCGCCGGCGACATACGTCTGGCCGCCGTTGATTTGCAATACCACGATTTGCGGCCCGATCGTTCGCTTTTTGCCCGTTTGGGAGCCGAAACTTTGGTGGATGAGCGACAAGTGGCTGCAGCCATGGAGAAACCCCCAAAAGAAACCAGAGCGTATTTTCGCGGCCGATGTCTTGAGAAATGGCCAGACCAAGTGGTGGCCGCCAATTGGGATTCGCTGGTCTTCGAAACCGGCCAAACAAACTTGCAACGGATCCCCATGATGGAACCCACTCGAGGTACCGAAAAACATGTGGGCTCGATATTGGATCAATGCGCTACCGTAATTGAACTACTTGACCACCTAAAAGCAAGCGACCCGGTCTAGTCTCAAGTCAACAGACGAGGAGAGAAAAGATGCCCGAACAAGAACAACAACGGAAAAACGCGGCAACCTCGCGAGAAGACTTTGAACAAGAAGACGCCACTCCCGGGGCTTCCGGGGAACAAGGAGTGCATCTAAAGGCTGAGCTGGACGACCTCCTTGACGAAATCGATGAAGTGCTCGAAAGCAATGCTGAAGAGTTTGTAAAAAGTTATGTACAGAAAGGCGGCGAGTAGACGCCTCGAGAAGGCAGATACTCTCCAACCCGTGACCCTTCCTTTCTTTGCCTCATCCGATGACCCTGGCCCAGATTTTGTCGAATTGCTACGCACCCTCAAACGCCAGCCTGAGTTGGGTGGTACTGCTTTAGACCCGACGCAAATAACTCACGCCACCACGGTGGTGGCCATTCGCAGCGACGATGGGGTTGTGATGGCCGGGGATCGCCGAGCTACTTCTGGGCACCTCATTAGTCATCGAAATATTGAAAAAGTTTTTCCGGCCGACGGGCTTTCTGGTGTAGCGATCGCCGGGGCCGCTGGACCGGCCATGGAAATGGTGCGCCTCTTCCAGTTGCAACTCGAACACTACGAAAAAGTAGAAGGCAACCCACTGAGCCTCGAAGGGAAAGCGAACCAACTTAGTCAAATGGTTCGTAACAATCTTCCGGCGGCCATGCAAGGCCTTGGGGTGGTGCCACTGTTTGCCGGGTACGACAGTCAACAAGAAAAAGGCCGACTCTTTCAATACGACATAACCGGCGGCCGCTACGAAGAACGAGACTACGGAGCCTCCGGTTCGGGCAGTTTGCATGCCGGTACCGTGATAAAACTCCGCCACAACGGAAACCTAAAACAAAGTGAAGCCGTTGACTTGGCTATCGAATCGCTCTTTCATGCCGCCGACGAAGACAGCGCAACGGGAGGCCCAGACCCCATTCGTGGCATTTACCCCGTGGTGGCGGCTATCACAAAAGACGGTTTTTCCCGTATCCCCAATGAAGAAATTGCTACTCGTACCGGAGCGATTCTGGCCAACCTGAATGGAGGTGTCGCATGAACATGCCGATGTATGTTTCGCCAGAACAGGTAATGAAAGACCGGGCAGATTATGCCCGCAAAGGAATCGCCCGTGGCCGCGCCGCCGTAGGAGCAACCTACGCTGACGGGGTTTTGCTTTGTGCCGAAAACCCCTCCAACACTTTGCGCAAGGTCAGCGAAATCTATGACCGCATTGGTTTCATCGGAGTTGGAAAATACAACGAGTTTGATCAAATGCGGGTTGCCGGAGTGCGTCACGCAGACCTCAAGGGGTACTCCTTTAGTCGCCAAGATGTCGATGCCCGCTGGCTAGCGAACCAGTACGCCCAAACCCTCGGCCAATACTTCACCCACGAAATGAAGCCTTTAGAGGTAGAACTCCTGGTGGCCGAAATGGGTGAAGAGCCATGCGGAGATCAGATTTTCCATCTGCTTTACGATGGGACGGTGATGGACACACGATCTTTCGTAGTGACTGGCGGAGAGGCTGAAGTGATTCGAAGCCGTATGGAAGAGACATGGCAAGCAGAAGCACCGCTAGATTCTACTTTGCAACAAGCGGTTGCTGCGTTAGCGGGCCCCGACCGAACGCTGGAAGCCGACGACCTTGAAGTAGCAGTTTTAGCCCGCCACAACGGGCGTCGAGCCTTTCGCCGCATCGAAGGCGCATCGCTCGTGGCATTACTTGGCGAAGCCTAGGCCTTATGCAGCGCCGCATTTACGGCATTGAAACCGAATACGGCATCACCTGCACCCTAGATGGCCAGCGCCGCCTCAGCCCCGATGAAGTAGCCCGGTACCTTTTTCGTCGCGTGGTTTCTTGGGGGAAAAGCTCCAACGTGTTTTTGGCCAATGGGTCACGTCTTTATCTTGATGTTGGTTCGCACCCCGAGTACGCCACCCCAGAATGCGACTCGGTGCGCGAAGCAATCGCTCACGACAAAGCGGGGGAGCGGATTTTGGAACAACTTTTACAAAGCGCCGAAGAAAAACTTCACGAAGAAGGCATCGAAGGCGACATTCATCTTTTTCGCAACAACACCGACTCCGCAGGGAACTCTTACGGCTGCCACGAAAACTATTTGACCCCTCGAGAAGAAGACCCCAAGCGGTACAGCCAAGTACTTATTCCTTTTTTGGTGAGTCGACAAATCTTTGCCGGCGCCGGAAAAGTATTGCAAACGGCTCAGGGCGCTATGTACTGCTTAAGCCAGCGCGCCGACCACGTGTGGGAAGACATGTCAAGTGCCACCACACGATCGCGTCCCATCATTAATTCGCGTGACGAACCCCATGCCGATGCCGCCCTTTATCGACGGCTTCATGTGATTGTCGGTGACTCCAACATGAGCGAATATGCGGGTTTTTTAAAAGTGGCTACCTGCGGGTTAATTTTGCGCATGTTGGAAGACCCGGCGGTAGTTATGCGCGACATGACTTTAGAAAACCCTATTCGCGCTATTCGAGAAATAAGCCACGACATCACCTGTCAGCGGACGGTGCGTTTAGCCAACGGCCGTGAGTTGAGGGCGCTAGATATCCAGCGAGAGTTCTTAGACCGAGCTATTCGTTTTAGCGAACACCACGACATGAACGACGAAGAAACAGAAGCCCTCGCCATGTGGGAGCACTGCCTAACCGCTATTGAAGTTGACCCCTTGAGCCTAGAAAAAGAGTGCGACTGGGTGGCCAAATATTTGCTGATTGAGCGCTACCGAGAACGCCACGGGCTGCCTTTGGCCGACGCCAAGGTGGCTTTAATGGACCTCCAATACCATGAGGTCACCCGTCGCCGGGGCCTTTACTACCGGTTGGAAGATCGGCAAATGATGGAGCGGATGCTTACCGACGAGGTAATTACTCAAGCGGTGGAGATGGCGCCACAAACCACTCGGGCTCGTCTGCGCGGCGAGTTTATTCGCCGGGCCAAGGAACAACGACGCGACTACACCGTGGACTGGGTTCACCTAAAACTCAACGATGAAGCGCAGCGCACGGTGCTGTGTAAGGACCCATTTCGCTCCGACGACGAGCGGGTTAATAAACTCATTGATTCGTTATGAGCAGGCGCCCCCGACGAGGCCTAAAGTAGAAAAATGAGCAAACTTGAACGGCTGCTGAACTTGGTTGCCGCTTTGTTGAATACCAACCGTCCGTTGCCTCGAGAAGAACTTTTTGAACGTATGCAAGGGGCCTACTCAGACGATCCAGATACTGCTCGGCGAGCCTTCGAGCGTGACAAAGATGAACTAAAGGCCCTCGGTATCCCCATTGAATACGAGGAAATACTGCGAAGCGAAGGGGCTAAAGGGGGCTACCGCATTCGCCAAGAATCGTTTTCTGGCCAAGGCCCCGACCTGGCCCCCGATGAACTGTCGGCTCTCCACGTGGCAGCCAACCTGGTGCGGTTGCGTGCTGACCCACTCTGGCCATTGGGCGGCGACCCAGGCGGCGAAGACCGCCCCGCACCGGTGGCACAATTGATTGGTGATGATCGGGTGGCCAACCTTTTGCAAGCAGTGGCTGAACGTCACGAAGTTACTTTTCGCTACCTCGATGCCCAACGAGTGCTTCAACCGTACCGATTGTCTTTTAGCAGAGGCCGATGGTATTTGAGCGGCTGGGACAAAGACCGGGAAGCCGAAAGGCGTTTTCGGGTGGACCGCATTGACGGCACCGTGCAGTTGGGGAACGCTGAGTCTTTCGACCGGCCTCCAGCACGATTGGAATCAAATGACGACCAGCCTTGGCGCTACGGCTCGGGAGAAACGATTAAAGCAAAAATGGCGGTAGACGCGGTGCATGCCACCTGGGTAAGAAACTTTCTCGGAGAAGGTGCGGTGATCGAAGAGCACGCTGACGGTTCGCTACTCGTTGAAGAAGAAGTAGTGAATAAAGAAGCTTTCCGGTCATTTGTTTTGACATTTCTTGACGGCGCAGAGATTTTGGGACCGCAAGAGCTTCGCCAAGACATGCTGGACTGGCTGGAGGCTCTGCAATGATTCGCCTGAGTGCTCAAGACCGTTTGCGCCGCATCTTGGCCATCATCCCGTGGGTAGTGGATAAGGGCGGGGCGGACCTCTCGGAGATCGCCGAACGCTTCGACTACGCAGAAAATATGCTGCTTCTAGATTTGGAAAACGTGGTGGGTTTGGTCGGGGTAGCGCCCTTTGGTCCGGGCGACATGATCGAAGTAACGGTCGATGACGGTTTTGTGGAAATTGGCTACGCAGATTGGTTCTCGCGCCCTCTCCGCCTAACCCCAGCGGAACTTTTAGAGCTCATCGCTGCCGGGAAATCGGTTGCCGTGCTGGCCGACCAAGAACAGTTGGGATCGTTGGAACGTGGGCTAACCAAAATGGCGGTAGCGCTGGGCGAAGGAGCCCAGGAGGCCATCGATGTGCGTTTAGGCAGCGGAGATGGGGATGTTCTGGGGGCCTTTCGTCAAGCAGTCGAAAAAGGTCAAGTCTTGGCTATCGACTACTACACTTTTGGGCGCAATGAAAGCCAAAGTCGCCAGGTGGAACCGCACCGACTGTTTGCCGACAAAGGCCATTGGTACGCCGAAGCATTTTGCCAACTACGCACAGAAGTTCGTTTGTTTCGTCTCGATCGAGTACGAGATTTCAGCGAAACTGACCAAACGTTTACGCCCGTACTAGATACGGCCCCGATCGGCGAGGTTTTTCCCATAGACGAAAAAATGCCTGAAGTGGTCCTCCGTCTTGCCCCGGCCGCTCAGTGGGTGGTCGGCGAATACCCTCATCATGAAGCGACGGAAGAAGAAAACGGTCATTGGACGGTACGTCTACCGGTGGCCTCGCCTGCTTGGTTAGCGCGACTCTTGTTGCGGCTCGGTCCCCAAGCAGAGATTCTGAAAGCACCCAAAGACCTTGGACAGGCGCTTCGTGCTAAAGCAGCCGGCCGAGTGTTGGCCCGTATGAATCAAGAGCGACACCTCTCGGGCTCATCCGGGGGCTAGGTTGCTCTGAGTGGATAACGAAATGAACCAAGGCGGCCCTACGGAAAGCCCTGACCAGTCGTCGGACTCTCCGATTGAAGATGGTTGGGCTGACGACATTTTGGCGCGGGCAAAAGAACGAGCGGCCGGAACAGAGCCTGAAGTACCCGAGACAACCCCACCTGCAGAAGTACCCGCTGCGCCGGTTGCACCGCTCAACCCCGAGTCATCTTCTGAGGTTTCCCCACCGCCTCCGACCCCGACCATGCCGCCTGCTGCGGCAACAACACCTTCGGTTCCCCAGCCTCCACGGTCAGTTGTAGAAGAAGAGGATTTCGACCTGGGGCTTCCAGGGGCTTTTGCTACCACGGTGCGCGGAATAATGGAATGGGTCGGAGTGATTGCCGGAGCGTTCGTGGTCGCCCTAGTGGTAAAAACATTCTTATTCCAGGCCTATTACATTCCGTCGCCTTCCATGGAAGCCACGTTGGAAATTAGCGACCGGATAATCGTAAATAAACTTAGCTACCAACTGCACGATGTAAACCGGGGAGACGTCATTGTCTTTAAAAACCCTGAGGGCGCTTCGAGGGGTGTTGAAGATCTCATCAAGCGCGTGGTGGGGTTGCCAGGAGAAACCGTTCAGGTGCAAGGGGGGCGGGTCTACATTGATGAAAGTTTGCTGCTCGAGCCCTACTTGGCCGCTCAAGATATTACCGGCTCGTTTCGTAAACCTCCGGGGTGCGTGGGCAGCAACGATGCGCCGGACCAGTGCACGGTGGCCGACGGCTACGTCTTTGTCATGGGCGACAACCGCCCTAATTCTAAAGACAGTCGAATCTTTGGCCCGATACCCGTGGACTCCATAGAAGGCCGAGCCTTTTTACGGGTGTGGCCACTGGGCCGGTTTGGGCGTCTCTAGCGGGCGGAGAAAACTTTTTCCTGTGCGGCCAGAAGTCGGTCAGGATGGTCGCTAAATACGCCGTCAATTCGCATTTTCATTAAGCGCTCTATTTGTCGAGGTTGTTGGGCGTTCCACCCGAAACAGCGCAAATCAAAACGGTGAAAGAGTGCAACATGTCCGGCGGTCCAGCCGGTTTCCGGCATGTTTATGGCATCGAAGCCGGCTTCTGAAAGTTGCACCGCTCGGCGCTCGTGTTGCCCGGCTAGTAGAGGTTTTCCTGGTGAGTCAACTAAGAGGAAATCAGAATCAAGGGAGCGCCAAGAGGAAGCCTCCTCCCAATGGGGAAAGCACAGCCAAAGGTTTTTGATGGCTTCAAACTCTCGGGCCAGAGAAAGTACCGCTGGTACCGCTGCCGGATCTTTAACGTCAAGAGAAACTTCCACACTGTTCCCCGCTAGTTGGTACAACTGGGTCAAAGTTGGGATTTCTTCTGGCAGGTCGGTTTGGGCTATTTGGGCGATGGAACGGCGTCTTAAAAAGCCCCCCACACTGCCCCCATGGTGCAAAACAGGTATTCCGTCGGCGGTTAGCCATACATCGCTTTCTAAACCGGTAACGCCGTGGCGTACCGCTTGTTGAAAAGTTGCCAAAGTATTTTCGGGCCCTAAGGCCATGCCGCCTCGATGGGCGAAAAGGAGAGGAAGGTTGGAAGGCGTGGTTGGCAATGAGTTCATTTCTCTATCATGACGGATTTCTGGCGGGAGGGAGTGTTTTGCGGCGGTTAGAATCAATCTATGGGAAATTTGGGTGGCGGAGAAATCTTAGTGATTTTAATGTTGGCTCTTCTCGTTTTGGGTCCTGCCCGACTTCCCGAGGTAGCTCGCCAAGCCGGCAAGGTTCTTCAGCAGATTCGCCAAGTTACCCGAAGCTTCCAAGCAGAGTTACAGAGCGTAGTTGATGACCCTTTGACTGAGTTGGCTGCCCGTGCTCGAGGAGATGCTTTGGTGGCCGAAGAAAACTCATCTGAAAATGCCAAAGAGGAGCCGGAAAAACTCGACTCTGAAGATTCGGACCAGCAAAAGGTTGTAGATGATGCCGGGGAACCGGTGGTGGACGATGAGTGAAGGTCAGATGACTTTGATTGCTCACCTTGGGGAACTCCGCCGCCGCCTTTTGCGGGTAACCGGTGCGGTCATACTGGGGGCCATCGTTTGTTGGGTTGCCTACCCAGAGATTTTAGATTTTTTGCTGCGTCCCTACTGCCAAGTGCGTTTGAACAACCCCAGCAACTCAATATTTGGGCAAAGCTGTGAGTTGTTGGTGACCGACCCTATGGAGCCGTTTGGGGTGCGCATGATGGTCGCTGGTTACGGTGGCATGACGCTCGCTATGCCAGTTATCTTGTGGCAGATGTGGGGGTTTATTGCTCCTGGTTTGTACCCCAAAGAGCGGCGTTGGGCGGTCCCGTTCGTAGCTATTGGTGTGCTTCTTTTTGCTGCCGGGTTGGCCTTGTCCTTCTGGAGTCTCCCCAAAGCACTGGATTTCTTGGTTTACATCGGGGGCCCGGACTTGGTGAGCATATTTTCACCGGTCAAATATCTCGGATTTGTGGTGAAGATGAGCATCGCTTTTGGCGTTGCTTTCGAGTTTCCTTTGGTGCTCGTTGCCTTGCAAATCCTTGGAGTGCTCGACAACCAAACTTTACGCAACGGGCGAAGGTACGCCATTGTAGGAATCGTGGCCCTGGTGGCTGTTATCACCCCAGGAGGCGACCCTTTTACCTTGATGATTCTTTCTGTCCCCATGGTTCTGTTTTATGAAGGGGCCATTTTGTTTGGCCGGATACGCAACCGACGCCTACGGGCCAAAGAATGAGTGTGCACGACGTGACCCGGGATTTTACTCTTGACCGTTTTCAACTTGAAGCTATGGAAGCTATTGATGCCGGCCGCTCGGTTTTGGTTTCGGCCCCTACCTCGAGCGGGAAAACTTTAGTAGCGGAGCATGCAATTGACTCTGCGCTAAAAGCCGGAAAGAGAACTTTTTATACCACGCCCATCAAAGCGCTCTCCAACCAAAAGTTCCGAGACCTCGGCCAACGATTGGGGTGGGACAAAGTTGGGTTGCTCACGGGGGACAACAACGTAAACGGCGACGCTCCGGTAGTGGTGATGACCACCGAGGTACTGCGCAACATGCTTTATGCGGGCTCTTCGGCAGTGGATAATTTAGGTTGGGTAGTACTTGATGAAGTGCATTTTTTAGAAGATCCCTACCGGGGCCCGGTCTGGGAAGAAGTAATTTTAGGACTGGACCGCTCGGTTGGCGTGGTGGCTCTATCGGCCACCGTGTCAAATGCAGATGAATTGGGCGACTGGTTGCGAGCGGTACGAGGCGAAATTGAAGTGGTCGTAGAACGCAAACGGCCGGTCCCGCTAAAGGTGCATTACATGGTCACCGAGCGACGCAAATACCGCCGGTTGCATCGCATACCGGTGCTGGTAGAGGACCAAGCTAACCCACAAGGGCGCCGTTTTGACTCTGAAGGAGAACAAGGTGGGCACCGTGGCCAACGGTCGGTTTACGCCACGCCGCGCCGAGACGAAGTATTAGAAGAACTACAAAAGCAAGAGTTGCTGCCCAGTATTCATTTTATTTTTAGTCGGGCCGGGTGCGATGAAGCACGTGACCGGGTTTTGCAGTCAGGTATCTCACTGAATACGCCCGAAGAAACAGCGGCGGTGGAAGCACTTCTACAAGAGCGCTTAGCCCGAGTAGATGCCGATGACCTGTCAGCCCTAGAGGTGGACCAATGGGCCGCTGGTTTGTGTCGCGGCGTGGCCTCGCATCACGCAGGTTTGGTACCGCTCTTTAAAGAAATAACTGAAGAACTCTTTATCGCCGGGCTCCTCAAAATGGTATACGCCACAGAAACCTTGGCTTTAGGCGTGAACTTGCCCGCCCGCTCGGTGGTCATTGACAAACTCACCAAATTCACTGGCGAAGGCCACGAAATGCTGACCCCCGGGCAGTTCACCCAACTGACGGGTCGAGCCGGGCGACGCGGCCTTGACACTATTGGCCATGCTTTGGTGCTGTGGTCACCGTTTGTACGTTTTCCTCAAGTTTCGGGTCTGACCATGAGCAGCGAATTTGTTTTGCGTTCCGCTTTTCGCCCCACCTACAACATGGTGGCCAACTTGATGCATAGTCGTTCACAGAGCGAGGCTGAAGGGCTCTTGGGGCGTTCCTTCGGACAGTTTCAGGTAGATCGACAAACTGCACTTTCATCTGGTCGTCAAGAAGTTGCAGAAAGAGAACTCAAAGAACTCCAGGCCGTAACCACCCGCAACCCTGAAAAGCGGGGTAAAGCTTGCCCGGTGGCTTCCTTGCGGCCCGGCGATGTGGTGGTCCTCGACGATGGGTTAGTGCACGGGGTGATCTCGGTGGCCAACCGCAAAGGTGGGCGTGTCAAATTGCGCACCATCAATGAGAAAAACAAGATGGAGACCCGAGAAGCGCAAGAGATCAATTTAGAACCACGCTTGTTGGACACCATCTTTATTCCTAAAGTGCCGGACCCCTCCGTTCGTTTGCATCGGCGTGAAGTAGCGGCGCTGCTGTCGCCGTATGTGCGGGGCGATGCCAGCGATGACGGAAAGCGCCAACGACGGATTTTTCGTTTGAAACGCGATATTAAACGCATGCAGAAACAAGCCGAAGGGGAAAGTCTGGTAGCCCGCATGGCGGCCACCACCGGAGTGCTCGAAGAGCGAGGTTTGGCCGATGGCTGGGCCTTGACCGCAGCGGGGATCCCGCTGACCCGTATTTATAACGAGGCCGACCTGGTGGTTGTCGAGGCTTTGAACAACGGGCTCTTTGATGGTTTGAACCCGGCAGAATTGGCGGGGGTGGTATCGACACTGACCTACGGGCATCGCGGCCCGGGGGAGTCTGGCCCACTACGCATGAACGGTCCTATGGCCGACCGATTGCACAGCATTGCCGCTCTTTGGGAAGAGATTGCTGAAGTTGAAGAACGTTATGGGTTGCCTTCAGTTTCTGAACCCGACCACGGTTTTGCCGAGGTGATCCACGGTTGGGCCGCCGGTGGCGACCTCGACCAAGTCCTTGACCAAGAAATAAACGGAGGCGAATTTGTGCGTAACGTGCGTCTGGTCGTTGACCTCATCGGGCAGTTGCGCAAAGTCGGCCCGCCGGCCCTGCGACGCACGGCCGGCGAAGCGATCGAAGCATTGGAGCGCGGCGTGGTAAACATCTCGGCCGCTTTGGGTACCGATGAAGGCGAAGAAGAGACACCAGACGAGGGCGAAGAAGAACCGCCTGAGGAAGTGGATGAGCGTTAAGCGAGGCCAGGACTGGGGCCAGAGCGGCCCTCTGCCTGCTGACGGAGTGGTGGTTCACAGCAATACCGAACTGCGGAAGTTGGTTGAAGATTGCCGACGCAGCAACCAGGATTTACCTACGGTGGGCTTAGCAGGTGGGGACCTGTGGCGAACCCTCGGTGGCAGTAAGCAGCAGTCACGCTTAGCAACAGCAGAAGCGCAACACTTAAAAATTGATGTTGGGTCGGTGTTGGTGGACGGAAAAATCCATTGGTTCGTGGCCCATGCGGTCGCTCGAAAAAACTGGTGGAGTGGGCCGATTTGGGTGGCCGCCAATGCAGCGCACCACGGCAAATGGAACCTTGCGCCGCGTGCCCACCCGGGTGATGGGCTGCTGGACATCATCTCCGGCAACCTCCCTTTTGGGCAGCGTCTCAAAGCCCGATCACGGTTAGCGACCGGAACCCATTTGCCCCACCCGGGTCTGAAGGTGCGTCGCACATCGGCGGCGCAAACAACTTTGGCGCCGGGTACCTCCCTTTGGCTTGATGACCAACGGGTGGGGGAGGCCCGTGATCTTTCGGTGCGCCTTGAGCCCGAAGCCCTCCATGTAGTGATCTAAGAACTAAAGTTACCCACATGACCAACTTTGATGTTTCTGCAGCCAAAAAACAAGCTTGTGCCTCTATCGATGCTTTAGCCGAAGTCTTGATAGACGCTTCACATCAGATTCACGCCAACCCAGAATTAAATTTTAAAGAACACCATGCCCATGACCTCTTGACCTCGGTGCTGGAAAGCAATGGACTAGAGACCCAGCGAGCGGCTTACGGGCTAGATACCGCCTTTGAAGCCCGGGCTGGTTCTCATGGACCGGTGATTGCTGTGCTCTGCGAATACGACGCCTTGCCTGATATAGGCCATGCTTGCGGCCACAACGTCATCGCAACGGCTGGTCTGGGTGCTGGTCTGGCTTTGGCGCCGTTGGCCGAACAATTAGGCGGGCGACTAAGGGTTTTGGGTACGCCGGCCGAAGAAGGCGGCGGCGGGAAAGTGCTGATGTTGGAACGTGGAGCCTTTGTTGATGTCGATGCCGCCATGATGGTGCACCCAGCCGGGTCTGAGGTAGAGCGCATCACTAGTTTGGCCATTGAACAACTCAATGTGCGTTACACCGGTAAAGCCTCTCACGCCGCAGCGGCCCCCGAAAAAGGCATTAATGCGCTTGACGGTGCGGTGTTGGGCTACAACAACATCGCTGCGCTACGCCAACACATCGCCCCCGACGAGCGTATTCACGGAATCTTCACTGATGGCCCGGCCAAAGCGAACATCGTGCCTCATCACGCTGGGGCGAACTGGTACATGCGTTCGCCAACCCGTGCCGGGTTAGCGGGTTTGAAGGATCGTGTGGTGCGCTGTTTGGAAGCGGGTGCTTTAGCTGCAGGTTGCACCATGGAATACACGTGGGTGGAACGTTCCTACGATGATGTGATCGATAGTCGCCCGCTACTGGAGGCCTACATTGCCAACGCTCAGTCTCTGGGGCGAGACCCACGGCCAGATAGCGAAACAGCCATTGTGGGGAGTACCGACATGGGCAACGTCAGTTACGCCGTGCCCTCAATACACCCCATGATCAAAGTGGCCCCCGAAGAAACCGCTATCCATACCGTGGATTTTGCTCAATATGCTGGCGGGCCACAAGGTGACCAAGGGGTCATCGACGGGGCAAAAGCCATGGCCATGACGGTTATTGATTGTTGGACGAAACCAGAGATTTTAGCGGACGCTGAAGCGGCGTTTCTTGCTGCCGGTGGTGTCCGCGCCTCGGGCTCTATAAACCCCTAGCCTCGGCTTTCGTGACCCCGTATATTGCCGAAGAATTTAGTTCTGATGAAGCAGATGTTTTGCGGCGTTACTTCACCAACTTGGATGAACCTGTCTTTGCGCTGGTCAACTTGCCCGAGGTGGTCAAAGGTGCGCTGTTTGCCCGCTACTCCCGTACATCACTTAGCCTGCGTCGGCTTTTTCTCGACGAGTTTGTTGGTGAGCTTGATGTAAGCGGTGACGAAACCATCGACGCCACCATGGGGCTTCGGCGGGCGGAAGAACTTTACGACAAAGTTTTTTTTGAGTATGGCGATGACAGTGTGGCTCAACTGGGCGGCGTGCACCTGGCCTGTGAGCAGTCATCAAACGTGTTGACAAAAATTCTTGAGTGGGGACGCTTGATGGCTTACCTCGAACAATCAACCCGGTACATTGCCTACGACGACCGGCCCGGTGGGCGCTTCCGCTACTACCGTGACCCCGAGGTGCTTTCGTCTGCTTTGGGGGCGCGCTACATCGCCGATATGGATCGACAGTTTGAGGCCTACTCGTCGATGGTGGGCAGCATGCGTGATTTTTACCGAAAGAACGTGCCGCAAGGGCCGAATGATTCCGACTTTATTTACCGTCAGGCGCTTTCTGCTAAATCATTTGATGCAGTGCGTGGTGTACTGCCAGCGGCTTCGCTTTCTAACGTGGGTATTTACGGGACCGGTCAGGCTTACGAAGCGCTGCTTATTCGCATGCGTTCGCATCCTTTACCAGAGGCTCGTTCCTATGCCGAGTTGATTCTTAAAGAGTTGCGTAAAGTCGTGCCCTCGTTTCTAACGCGGGTTGACCTGCCCGATCGTGGCGAAGCGATAGGCGAGTATCAAGATGAAAACCGTCAACGCTTAGAAGAACTCGCTGAAGGGTTCTTTCCCGAGACGCAAACCATTGCTGCTGCTCCATTGGTTGATTTAACCGACTTCGACCCAGATGCAGAAATAAAATTGGTGGCCTCGGCGCTTTACCCGCATACCCAGCACAGCGATCGGGTGGTGGAACAACGAGTTCGCATGATGACGGTGGACGAGAGGGTGAGTGTTTTACGGGCGCTGGTGGGGGAGCGGGGCAACCGACGCCACCGACCGGGCCGAGCGTTTGAGCGGCCTTCTTACCGCTTTGATGTGTTGTCGGACTACGGCGCTTTTCGAGACCTGCAACGTCACCGCATGTTGACCATTGAATGGCAGCGCCTCTCGGCGTCTCACGGTTTTGTGCGACCTCCAGATATTGACGAAGCGGGGTTGACTGAGCAGTTTGATGCGGTTATGGATCGTTCTTCTCAACTGCACCAAGCACTAGAGGGGCCTTTCCCTGACCAGGCGTCTTACGCCGTGTCGCTGGCTTATCGAGTGCGCTACATGATGCATATGAATGCCCGTGAGGCCATGCACCTTTTAGAGTTGCGTACGAGCCCTCAGGGCCATCCTGCTTATCGGGAAGTCGGGCAGCAAATGCATCATCTGATTTCTGACGTGGCCGGCCACCGAGCTATTGCCGAAATGATGACCTTCGTGGACCATTCTTCAGAACTTGATTTAGAACGCTTGGAGTCGGAGCGTCGTGCCGAACAGAAACGGGCCCAACGAGACCAGACACGCTAGTGAGGGCAGCGTCGGTAGGTCTCTGCCTGTCTGGGGTTCTGTTGTTGGGGGCTTGCTCCGGGGGTGAAGCTCGATCCTCGACCACGACGGTGATTTTGGGGCAAGGCCCTGATGTCACTGTTTCTCCTGAGGAAACGGTGGCTCCAACAGCCTTGCCTAATGACGCAACCGCTTCGCTGACCGGGGCACCTAGCGAAGAACCGGAGGCAGCGCCGAGCACCCAACCACTGCATGAACCAATGGTGGTAACTGTTTTACCCAGTAATTTTGGAGCGCTAGACGGCCTCTTTACCCAGTATGTAAGCGTCTTTGGCGTGCCTATCGTGGCGACCCCCGCCACCGACCCGGCGAAGATTTTGCATGCGGCACAAGTGTTGCGAGGCTATTTAGACAACGATCAAGACGGCTATGTAGATGACCCAGCGGTACTTTCTGCTCTCTTGGACGCTCGCTCGGGAATGATGATGGGGGCGTCAAACCAGGACGTTGATCGAAGAGAAATTTGGGAAGCTTTTGGCCAACTTGAAGAGGCGGGTTTTTCTCCTTTTCAAGAGCTCTACGCCAACGAAACTGCGCAACCGGATTCTTTTGATTTTGCCCTAGAGGAAGTGCACCATTTGATTTACGACCGAGGCTGGGCGGTGGTTTATCCAGAGTTTCTAGAGATTGAAGATTCGGCCCTATCGGAGGCCATGGATCTTGCTCGAGGTGGCCATTTTACCTCGGTGCCGAGTTCTTACCCAGCGGAGGCTTGGTATAGCTATGACGACCGAACCTGCGACTACGGATGCATGGTTACTGAGTACTTTTACTGGGCGCACACCACATTGCTTGGCTCGCAGGCTGCGGTGGGGTCAGAGCGGTGCCAGGAGATATCTCACGAGTGGCGCCCCTGCACCCCTGATGATCTCCGACAAATGGACCCCGCTGTGGTAGGCATACTGGAAAACCCATTACTTAAATTGCCTACGAAGCCACCTTTGTAAGAAAAGGCGTGGTGATGGCCGCTGGTGTGTCTATGCTCCGGCGGCGAACGATTTAATATTATAGAGGATCAAATGAGCGAAGAAAAAGAAGAAGAACTTGAAGAAGGAGCCGACGAGGAATTCGACGGCGACGACGAGTTTGATGGCGACACCGACGAAGATGTCGATGGTGAAGGCGAAGGCGCCACGGCAGACGCCAAGGCAGACGACGATGATGACGACGACGACGATGAAAAAGGTCAAGAGACGGCTGATGATGATGACGAAGACCTAGATGACGACGAGGTCGAAGCCGACCTTGAAGCCATTTTGCGTGACCGCATTGCTGCGGACGAAGACGAGGACGAAGAAGAAGACGAAGATGGCGTAGTCGCTGTGGTGGCTAAGCCAACTGGCGATGTGCAAGAACGTCAAAAGACCGAAATGCATTGCCCTCACTGTTTTTTATTGGTGGAGGAAAAAACTGTCGCCGAGATCGGTGAATGCGGCCACTGTGGTGGCCCTATTTCATAGCTGTTATGGAGTCCGCTAGAAAAGCGACGACGGAAGACCTTGCGGTATTAGTTGACCTCGGTCAGCGGGCTCGCCAGGAAATGGTGGAAAAACGAGGCGGAGACACCCTGGACCGGTTGGACCCATTTCGCCTTGATGTGGCGGGGGAGATGCGTCAAGCGCTCGCTGATGATCAACGACTGGTGATACTGGGCTGTTATGAAGGCACCCCGGTGGCTTACGGTCTGGTGCGGGTGTATGTGGCAGCGGATCAACAGCTGCAAGCCACTGTTGAAGCGATTTTTGTGGAGCCAGAGGCGCGGTCGGTGGGGGTGGGCGAATCAATGATAGAGGAACTCATTGAATGGTCGAAAGGCAGGGGAGCGGTGGCTATTGATGCCATTGCTTTACCTGGTGACCGGATGACCAAAAACTTTTTTGAGAGCCAAAAAATGGTGGCTCGAGCAATTGTGGTGCAGCGCTCGTTAATTTAACGCTTAGGAACGGGGGCCGCTGCGACGGCGTTTGTTCCGTGGTGGGGCGGTAGGAGCGATGCCAAAGAGTGCGGCGATGGCCGGAACCTGCATAGACAGGCGGGTCACTAACTCCAGGAGTTCTTTGTTGGGTTCGGCAGGGATGCCAGCGGGGACTACTCGTCCGCGAACAGGGGAGAGGGCCACGGCATCAAGCACGGTACCCCAACGGTCTTGACCGGTGTCGCTGCTGAGCCCTTCGGCGGCACCTTGGGCAAGTTTTTCTAATAGGTCAGCGGGGAGAGGTGCGCCAGCCTTGGGGGGATGAGAGCTGAGGCGCAGGGCTCGCACCATGCGGCCGTCGGCCAGAGTGCTCGCTACTTCGGCTTGCCATTCGGCGTGCTCGCGGTCGACGCGTCCGGTTAGTTCTGTCCGAAGTTTTTCGGCGAGTTCTCGGGTGTCGTCGGTTTTGGCGGCTGTCTCGGCGGCTACTACCACCGAGCGCAGATCACGAAGGTCAAGGTCGGCCACGCCCTTGAGGGCGGCTTCGGCTCGGTCCTGCCAGTCGGCGGTGCGTAGGGCTGGTTGAATACGTTCGGCGAGTTTCAACAAGAGGGCTTCAGGGACAGCTGGTTCGCCGGCCGCCTCAGCGGCGGCATTTTGTTTAGCGATTTCGGTGCGCAGTCCGGGGACGCCGTTGCGAGAAAGTTGACGGCCCAAGAGTTGGAGTTCTTCAGGGAGGACTGCCACGGCGGCATCACGATGGGTGTGACGGGGGCGTAGCCGTTTGGCTCGTGGGGGAGCAGTCCGTTGTGGACGGTCTTGGCGAGGCTTTCGGCTGTCTTTGCGGTCGCCGTCTTTGTTTTCGCGTCGCGGTTTGCGATCGGTGCGGTTGCGGGGGCCACGTCGGTCGCCGTCTTTTTTGTCTCGGCGGTTGTTGTCGCTTCGGTCGTTGTCGCTGCGGCGTCCTTTTTTGGAGGCCAGGGTGCTGGTGACTAAGGGGGTTTCTTTACCGCTGCCCAGTATCTCGAGAAGTTCGGGTGCGGAGCGAGGGGCCCGTGTGGTCAAAACTGAGGTGACGGTGATGCCGTCAACAAACTGTTCCGTCTCAACTTTGAGGACATCGCCCACAGATTCACCGCCGTTAAGCAGGGATCCGTCGAGCGAACCTTTGGGTAATTTTGCTCCGGCGGCCCGCCAAGTCCAGGTACCGCTGTCGCTCGTGCTGGTGAGTTCAATTTCCATCCGTGGCATAGAGAGCAACGCTAGCCGAATGAAGCGGGGAAGCGACCACGAACCGCCAGAAGTGCCAAAAGAAAGCCAGAGATAAAGGCTTGATTTTGTAGATAACGGATGTTATCATCTATTCGTACGTAAAAAACCCAAGGAAATCAATGGCTCACCGAAAATTACCCATCCCAGAGGAAATGCCCGCCGTCTTCCATGAATGGCTACTCTGGCTGCCGTTGCAAGAAGATAAACCGGCCACCACTATCCGGGCCTACAGCCAGGGCGTTCGGCGGTTGATTTCATTCGCTGAAGTTAAACCTGAAAGTTTTGGGCCGGGAACGCTAAGCCAGGCAGAACTCACCGATGCGGTTCGGACCATGCGCAGCGCCGGTGATGTGTCTAAAGCGACGCTGAATCAAACCCTGGCCGCCATGAAGTCATTTCTTGATTATTGCGTAGCCGATGGGTTGGTCTCTGAGATTCCAGATATTGGACGTATCAGAAAGGTGTCACAACTCGCGGTGACGCAAACAGACCCGGAGTATTACTCTGCTGCTGATTTACAAAGACTTTACCGGACGGCCGCAACAGAAATTGTAGATAACGAGACAGGAGGACGTGTTCGCTGGGCAGAACGTGACCTGGCCATGGTGGCAGTTCTGGCCGGGCTGGGGTTACGGGCCGCAGAAATCTCGGCCATTGATTTCGATTGGATTCTCCAAGATAGTTTTGAAGACCGTGGTCAACAGGTTTTGCGTGTCCTCGGAAAAGGTTCAAAAATACGGCGCCTCCCTCTTTCTTCTGAACTGGTTGAAGTAATTGATCGCTGGAAGACGGTTCGTGAAGAGCGCTTTGGTAAACCCATGGCCGATGCCCCTCTTTTCGTAACCAGAGACCAAGAACGATTCAACTATCGCCGTCTGCGTTATTGGTTGCTTACTTTAAATCGAGCGTCTGGCCTGCGAGACCGTTCGTTGCACGCGTTACGGCACACTGCAGGCGTTCAGTGGGCAACCTATGGTGTGGGTATGTCGGAAGTGCAAAGCCTTTTGGGGCATGCCAGTATAAAAACGACGGCTATTTATACCGAAGTGGCGGCCCAGGGTCTCATTGATGCCGTACGGGCCTCCGGGGCAAACCAACTCATCACGACCACCTTGCAGGAGATAGACCAATGACTCATACCAAGGGCAAGCTTCTGGTGGCGGTGGCGACTTTAGAGGATCGTCACTTCAACCGGACGGTCGTTTTTATGCTTGAACACGACCATCAAGGCGCTTTAGGGGTGGTTCTCAACGACCCCATGTTGGTGCATCCCGAGGAAATCATCAAAGACTGGGCCGACCAGTTCGAAGACCAAGCGGTTATCTACCGAGGTGGCCCGGTAGCCACCGACGCCGTTATCGGTATTGCCCGCACCCAAGAAAGTAGCGAAAAGTCTCTGGTAGGACGGGTGGAGATAATTGACCTGCACCTCTCCCCCGCCGAACGTTCCGACGTAAAACAGGTACGGGTTTTTGCCGGCTACGGAGGTTGGTCGGCCGGTCAACTTGAGGCCGAAATCGAAGAAGGCTCCTGGTTGGTTCTAGAAGCCCAAGAAGACGATATTTTTCACCCCGAAGCCGACACGCTGTGGGCCAAGGTGCTTACCCGCCAAGGCGGGCTGGTGGGCCGTATGGCGCAAGCCCCCGATGACCTCTCGCAGAACTAATCGCTTACCACCACTAAAGCCCCCAGCGGTAAAGCAAAGAGTGCTTCGGCAACCTCGGGGGATACCCGCAGGCAACCCAATGAAACGGCTTGACCCAGCAGCGACAGATCGACCGCCTCGTGGATAGCCACCGCAGGCACTCCCCCATCGATAAGGGGCAGCACCTCAGAAAAACCTGAGGTCCCTAAAATCCAGTGCCCGAAAACCGGGTCTTCTTCGGCCAAGGTTTCTTTATGGATCAAGAAAAAAGTGCCAGTGGGGGTCGGGCTGTCTACAGCGCCGATGGCCACCGAAGCGTCAGCGATGAGTTCGCCGTTGAGCCAAGCCTGCAAGGTTCGCTCACTTAAGTCAACCTCTATTCGTGCCGCATGGGTAGAGAGTTCCACGCTGGAGCGGGCCACCCACCCGGTGGTTCCGTTTGGCTTGACCGGCAAAGAAACCTCAAGCCAGTCGGGGTCTGAATCGTCAAGCACCCGAACCACCCGTGGGCCATCGCCGGGGCCGGGAGCCAAAAACTCCCACCAGGGTTCGCCCCCTGGTTCTCGGTAGGTGACCAAAGAGTCTCCCAAAGCGGTAGCCACCTGCACCCAATGATTTTCAGGGATTTCCACCAAGGTGGTAGTAGATGAACTGGTGGAGGTGGTGCTGGTACTCGTCCCGCCCGCCTCGGTGGTGGTCGTTGACGTAGCCTCTGCGGGCACCGGGCCTCGGTTGGCCATGGTGGCCCAATTCGACGGTTCGGGGTCGTCAGAGGCGCTGCAACCCACCATCATGGCTACTAATAGGCCGGCGGCCATCCAACGTCGCATGCTATTTTCTAGCTGAAATCTGGGCAAGTTTCACGCCGACGGTCTCAGCCACACCTTGCCGGTGGGCGCAGGGGTAAACAACGGTGGGCTAAACACAGGAAAAGGCTTGGATGGTTCGTGGTCTTTAAGTAACTCCACCAACACCCCAGCGAGGGCTCGCGTGTCGTCAAGGGCCTGGTGGGCATCTACTAGTGGAACCCCCAGCGACTCGGCTAGCGCCCCAAGCCGTCCCGGTCGTCCTTGGCGGCGTGCCATATCTAAAGTGTCGAGCGCATCCAAAGGAAGAGGGCCCAAGTTGGCCCGTTCCCATTCGGTAGAAACAAACTTGACATCGAAACTGGCGTTATGTGCCACGGGGACACACCCGTTGAATAGTTCAGCCAGATCGCCGGCAATCTCGGCGAAGGTTGGTGCCCCGGTCAACATTGAAACAGAAATGCCATGGATGTCGGGGCGCCCCATGATGCTGGTGCCGGCATCAACCAGCGAACACCACTCAGAAAGTACCTCACCTTCGGCAGTTATCCGCACCACGGCAATCTCAATAATATGACCAGCGTTGGCGTCCAAGCTGGTGGTCTCAACATCAAAACAGGCAAAAGTAGGGGGCACGCCCTAACCGTAGTCGCCCGGTGAGACAGTCCCGGTCACCAGTTTCACAGCCCCACTTGCTAGGTTCTGCCGGTGACCGAACTTGCAACTCCTGACCATTTCGTTTTACAACGCCGGACCCTCCGCACGCTGATGATGGGCTTGGTGCCGGGTGGGGCGGCCTTAAGCGCTGCTTACTCCACGGCCGCCGTGCTGGGCGAAGAACTCAGCGGCTCAGAACTGCTCGGCGGTTTAGCGGCCGCCGGTATGACCACCGGAGCCGCTTTGGCCACGCTGCCCCTCGCTAAGGTGATGGCCGCTCGAGGTCGACGCCCTGGGTTGATGTTGGGCTATGGCTTGGCTGCGGTGGGCGCCTTGCTGTCGGTAGGGGCCGCGGTAAGCGGTGTGTACGTTTTGTTGCTCCTCGGGATGTTGGGGGTAGGCATCGGAAACGCCGCCAACCTGGCCTCTCGTTATGCTGCGGCGGATCTCGCCACCCCCGACCACCGGGCACGAGCGATCGGCACCTTGGTCTGGGCCTCTACCTTTGGGTCGGTTCTGGGGCCGACTATTGGCTTTGGTCCGGCAAAAGATTTTGCGAACTTTATAGGAATCCACGAACTGGCCGGGCCGCACCTCTTTGCTGCTGTGCTCTTTACTATTTCGGCACTGGTTGTTTTCTTTCGACTGAAGCCTGACCCCCTTGTGGTGGCTGGTGGTTTGGGAAAAGACGCTGCTGACCGGGGATTGAAGGAAGCGGCTAAATCACTTTTTGCTTCTCCGGTAGGGCGTCTCTCGGTTGGGTCCATGGTGGCTGGCCACTGGGTGATGGTGGGGGTTATGACCATGACCCCGTTGCATCTCAAAGCGGGCGATCATAATTTGGAAATAATCGGTTTTGTTATCTCGTTGCACATTATTGGTATGTACGCCGCTTCGCCGGTGGTGGGGTGGCTCACTGATCGCATCACTGCGCCCCCGGTTATGGCGATAGGTGGAGCGCTGCTTTTTCTGGGTGCACAAATGGCGGCCAATACTCCGGCCCAAGAAAGCAACGGGATCTTTTTCGGATTGTTCTTTATCGGCTTGGGTTGGAGCTGTGGCCTGGTGGCCTCCTCGGCCTTGTTGGCGGTGACCTTTGACGGACCCGATCGAGTACGGGTGCAGGGTTTGGCCGACCTTTCTATGACCACGGCGGGTGCTTTGGCAGGGGCAAGCGCAGGGCTGGTGGTGGCCGCTACCAGTTTTGAGACGCTCAGCAACATTGCTTCGCTCGTTGGTTTGCTGCCTATTTTCGGTTTTGCGGCTTTGATGGTTTCTCAGCGCAAAGCCCGCAGCGCTGCCTAATGGGTAAACCACCGGTACTTTTGCTGCATGGTTTTGGTACCTCGTTTGCGGCCACCTGGGTAGGCAATGGGTGGGCTGAAATTCTCGGCGAGGCTGGGCGGCAAGTTATCGGGGTGGATATGTTGGGCCATGGGCAGGCTGCCAAGCCGACCGACCCGGAGGCTTATCGAGCGGTGGCTGATGAGGTTCTCAAAGAGTTGCCGAACGAACCGGTTGATGTGGTGGCTTTTTCTTATGGGGCTCGTATTGCGTTGGAGTTAGCGGCGCTTTACCCGGAGCGCTTTCACCGCTTGGTGGTGGGCGGGGTAGGCCAGAATCTTTTTCGCCACGATGCAGAACGGCGAGCGGCCATGATCGAAGCGGTGCGCACCGGTCAGGCCCCAGACCCTGAACTACGGTATTTTGCCAACCTGCCTGAATCTCCCGGGGCGGAACGCTTAGCTTTGGTGGCTTTTTTAGAACGGCCGGTTGACCAAGAAATGAACGAAGAACTTTTGAGTAAAGTTACGGCCCCTGTTTTGGTGGCTTTGGGCGACCGAGATTTTGCGGGCCCCGGCCAACCATTGGTGGATGCCTTGCCGCAGGGCGAGTTAAAGACCTTGCGTGGCCTAGACCATTTCGCCACACCAAAAGATTTCGGTTTCCTCGACGCCGCTCTTACTTTCTTAGATGCCCACCCGTTCTAGCCCTTCCTTTTTAAAAAGTCCGTTACATGGGGACAGTCCCCATGTAACGAACTTTTGTTTTGGAGAGGCGGGTAGAACCTGGCAAGGGGTTCGTGGGTTAGCGAAGGGGGGCGGTGGTGGGGAGGACGGGTGCTGGGAGTTGGCTGCTGCCGCTGAGGAAGACATCTACGGCGTGTGCGGCCGAGCGTCCTTCGGCTATGGCCCAAACGATCAAGGATTGGCCGCGCCCCATGTCGCCGCAGACGAACACTCCGTCTACGTTGGTGGCGAAGTTTTCTGCCCGAGCCACGTTGCCTCGCTGGTCGAGGTCAACGGCAAGGTCGTCCAACAGGGGGCTGGACTCTGGCCCGGTGAATCCCATGGCCAGCAGTACCAAATCGGCGGGGAAGTCTTTTTCGGTGCCGGGTACCGGTTCGAAAGTCATGCGGCCCTCTGCGAAGACTTGCTCTACCTGGTGGGTGCGCAGACCGGTGACCCGGCCGTTCTCAGAAATAAATGACTCGGTGTTAATAGCGAACTGGCGCTCACCGCCTTCTTCGTGGGCTGAAGAGACACGGTAAATCATGGGCCAAGTAGGCCACGGGTTGGCTTCGGGTCGGTCATCCGAAGGCCGCGGCATGATCTCAAACTGTTGTACCGAAGCGGCCCCCTGGCGCAGCGAGGTGCCCAAGCAGTCGGCTCCGGTGTCTCCCCCGCCGATAACCACCACGTGTTTTCCGGCGGCGCTTACTGGCGGAACATCAATATCGCCTTCTACGACCTTGTTGGCGCCGGGAAGAAACTCCATGGCTTGCATGATGCCGGTGTTTTCTCGGCCGGGAATAGGCAAGTCACGCCATTGGGTTGCCCCGCCCGCTAAGACCACGGCCTCATAGTCGGAGCGAAGGTCAGCAACGGAAAGGTCAACGCCGACCTCGGTGTTGGTGCGAAACTCGGTACCTTCGGCTTCCATTTGTGCCAAACGCCGGTCCAGATGGTGTTTTTCCATTTTGAACGACGGAATGCCGTAGCGCAGCAAACCGCCGATGCGGTCGGCTTTTTCGAAGACGCTTACTGCGTGGCCCGCTCGGGTGAGTTGCTGCGCGGCCGCTAAACCAGCGGGTCCAGAACCCACAATGGCGATGCGTTTTCCGGTGAACTGGTCGGCAATCACTGGGGTGATCCAGCCCTCGGCCCAAGCCCGATCAACAATGCTGACCTCTACTTGTTTGATGGTGACTGGAGGTTCGTTAATACCCAAAACGCAAGCCGCTTCGCAGGGCGCCGGGCAAAGGCGGCCAGTAAATTCTGGAAAGTTGTTGGTGGCGTGCAGGCGGTCAAAGGCCGCTCGCCATTGGTCACGGTAGACCAAGTCATTCCAGTCGGGGATCAAGTTCCCCAAGGGGCAACCGTTGTTGCAAAAGGGAATCCCGCAGTCCATGCAGCGGCTGGCCTGTTTTTGTAAGTCGTCCGCCGGGAAAGGGGTGTTTACTTCACGCCAGTCGCCTAAGCGCACCGGCACCGATCGGCGTTCGGGGAGTTGACGGTCGTGGTTTAAAAATCCTCGTGGATCACCCATAGTGTCTCCTAAACCCGGGAGGAAGCCATGATGGCGGCTACCTCGTCTTGTCCGGCATTTCGTGCTGCTGCGGCAGCTTCCAAAACGCGTTTGTAATCGGTCGGCATGACTTTGACGAAGCGTGCGGCGGGGGTTCCCCAGCGGCTTAAGAGTCGTTGTGCTACGGCAGACCCGGTTTCTTCCCCGTGCCGGGCAATTACTTGCTGTAGCCAATCTAAGTCTTCCTCAGAAGGGCTTTCGAGGAGAACCATCTCTAAGTTTACGCAATGGGTGAACTCTCCAAGGGGGTCAGAAACGTAAGCGATGCCGCCCGACATGCCGGCGGCGAAGTTCCGACCGGTGGGGCCCAAAATTACCGCACGCCCGCCGGTCATGTATTCGCAGCCGTGGTCGCCGATGCCTTCTACTACGGCCAAAGCACCAGAGTTGCGTACACAGAACCGCTCCCCCACCTTGCCGCGAATGAACGCCTCGCCGCTGGTGGCTCCGTAAAGGTTCACGTTGCCGGCAATAATTTGCTCTTCGGCTACAAAAGAGACGTCGCTCGGTGGCCGTACGATAATTCGCCCACCGGAGAGCCCTTTGCCGACGTAATCGTTGGCGTCGCCGGTTAGGCGCAAGGTGATCCCTCGGGGCACGAAAGCCCCAAAACTATTGCCGGCCGAACCGTCAAAATCGATGGTAATGGTGTTATCGGGCAGGCCCGCTCCCCCATATATCCGGGTCAAAGTGGAGCCCAGCATGGTCCCGGTAGAGCGATCTACGTTAGAAATCGGGTGACTTAGATGCACGTTTTGTTTAGATTCAAGAGCGGGTTGGGCTTCTTTTATCAACGTCTGGTCCAGCACGTTTTCTAGCCCATGGTCTTGGTTGGTGGTTTGACGCCGGGCCGCCCCTGGCGCCAGCTCTGGCACGTGGAAGATCGGCGAGAGGTCTAAACCGGAGGCTTTCCAATGATCAACTGCAGAATCAAAATCAAGGGTTTCTACTTGCCCAATGGCTTCGTCCAAGGTGCGAAAACCCAGTTCGGCGAGCAACTCTCGTACTTCTTCGGCGATGTATTCAAAAAAGTTGACCACAAATTCGGGCCGGCCGGTGAAGCGTTTTCGGAGTTCGGGGTTTTGGGTGGCTACCCCTACCGGGCAAGTATCGAGGTGGCAGACCCGCATCATGACGCAGCCCGAAACCACCAAAGGAGCGGTGGCGAACCCGTATTCGTCGGCCCCCAGCAGCGCGGCGACCATGACGTCGCGCCCGGTTTTTAGTTGTCCGTCGGTTTGCAGCACCACGCGTTCTCGTAGGCGGTTTAGTAACAGTGTTTGTTGTGTCTCGGCCAGGCCGAGTTCCCACGGGCCGCCGGCGTGTTTGATGGAGGTCAGTGGTGAGGCCCCGGTGCCGCCATCGTGGCCGGAGACCAGCACCACATCGGCGTGCGCTTTGGCTACCCCAGTGGCTACTGTGCCTACCCCCTGTTCGGCTACCAACTTGACGTGGACGCGACTTTGCGGGTTGGCGTTTTTGAGGTCGTAAATGAGTTGGGCAAGGTCTTCGATGGAGTAAATGTCATGGTGCGGTGGCGGCGATATAAGCGCTACCCCGGGGGTGGAGTGACGTGTTTTGGCGATCCATGGGTAGACCTTGTGGCCGGGCAGTTGCCCTCCCTCTCCTGGTTTGGCGCCTTGGGCCATTTTTATTTGAATGTCGTCGCTGTTGACCAGATACTCGGAGGTCACCCCGAAGCGCCCGGAGGCTACTTGTTTGATGGCTGAGCGCCGTAAGTCGCCTGAGGCATCTGGGGTGTACCGTTCGGGGTCTTCGCCGCCTTCCCCGGTGTTGGACTTTGCCCCTAACCGGTTCATGGCTACAGCCAAAGTTTCGTGGGCTTCTGAAGAGATTGACCCGTAAGACATGGCGCCGGTAGAGAAGCGTTTTACGATTTCGCTGACCGATTCAACTTCGTTGAGGGGCACAGCAGGGCGTTGGTCGCTTCGGAACGTAAAGAGCCCTCGCAGAGTAGCGAGTTCGGTTGATTGGTCGTTGATCAAGGCGGTGTATTCCTTGAACAGGTCGTAGCGTCCTTCTCTGGTGGCATGTTGTAGGCGGTAAACCGTTTCGGGGTTAAAGAGGTGGTGTTCGCCTTCTTGGCGCCACTGGTATTCGCCGCCTGCTTCAAGGCTGCGGTGGGCTCGCAGATGAGGGTTTACTGGAAAGGCCAAATCGTGACGGGTCGCTATTTCTTGGGCCAAGACGTCAAAACCAACACCGCCTAAGCGGCTGGTGGTGCCGGTGAAGCATTCGTCGATGACCTCTTGGCCTAGCCCGATGCTTTCGAATATTTGTGCTCCGGTGTAGGAGGCCACGGTAGCGATGCCCATTTTGGACATAATCTTGAGGAGCCCCTTGTCGCAGGCCGAGAGATAGTTTTTTCGGGCTTGCTCTTGACTCATCTCGGAAGAGAGCCCGTGGTGGCCGCCTTCTATCATCTGGTCGATGCTTTCAAAGGCCATGTAGGGGCAGATGGCTGTGGCGCCGTAGCCCAAGAGGAGCGCCATGTGGTGAGTTTCTCGAGCGTCGCCGCTTTCTACCACCAGCCCCACTTGGCTGCGTCGGTGGGTGGCGATCAAATGATGGTGTACCGCTCCCACGGCCAGCAGTGATGGAATCGCTGCTTGCGTTTGGTTGGCGCCTCGGTCGCTTATAACCAGGATGCCTGCCCCGCTATCGACGGCCGCCACGGCGGCTTGGCGAAGATCGTCGAGTGCTTGTTCTAGCCCGGCCGCTTGATCCGTTACGGGGTACAGAGTGTTGATGCTGATGGTTTTTAGTGTTTCGGGCCGTTCTTCGTTGCGGAGAATCTTGGCTAGTTGTGCTTCGGTGATGACCGGTCGGTCAAGTTGTACTTGTTGGCAACTCTGCGGTGTGGGGTCTAAGAGGTTGCCGCGGGGCCCCAAGGTGGTGCAAACGGCGGTAACCAGTTCTTCGCGCATGGCGTCAAGCGGCGGGTTGGTGACTTGGGCAAATAGTTGCTGGAAGTAGTCGTAAAGCAATCGGGATTTATTGGAAAGCACAGCCATTGGCGTGTCGGTGCCCATGGAGCCGATGGCTTCTTTACTGTCTCGGGCCATGGGGGCAACGAGCAACTTGAGTTGTTCGTGGGTGTAGCCGAAAGCCAGTTGGCGTTGTTCTAAAGAAGCAGGGTCGGTGATTTCACGAGATGCTTCGGGCAGGTCGTCAAGGCGAATCATGTTTTCTTCAAGCCATTGGCCATAAGGTCGGGCGGCGGTGATGTCGTTTTTTATTTCTTCGTCACGGATTATTCGGCCTTGCTTCATGTCGATGAGAAACATTTTTCCGGGCTCGAGGCGGCCCTTTTCGACAATTTGGTTGGATGGCACGTCGACTACCCCGACCTCGCTGGCCATGATGACCAGGTCGTCTTGGGTGACCCAATAGCGACTGGGGCGCAAACCGTTGCGGTCTAATACTGCGCCCATGATCGTGCCGTCGGTGAAGGCAATAGAGGCCGGGCCGTCCCAGGGTTCCATCAAGGTGGCATGAAATTCGTAGAAAGCTTTTTGAGCGTCGCCCATGCTGGCGTGGCGTTCCCACGGCTCGGGGATCATGACCATGATGGCTTCGGGCAGCGAATAACCGCCCATAGTTAAGAGTTCGAGCGCCTCGTCGAAGCCGGCAGTGTCGCTGGCCCCCGGGGTGCAGATGGGGAAAATGCGTTCCAAGTCGCCGGGGAGCAGGTCGGTAGCTAGTACGGCTTGGCGGGCTCGCATCCAGTTGCGGTTGCCTTGCACGGTGTTGATTTCGCCATTGTGGGCCACCAAACGGTATGGGTGGGCCAGCGGCCATGAGGGGAAAGTATTGGTGGAAAAACGTGAGTGCACTAAAGCTAAGGCGCTTTCGGTGCGTTCATCGGTGAGGTCGAGGAAGAACTCCGCTAACTGGGGGGTAGTCAACATGCCTTTGTAAACCATGGTGCGGGCGCTCAGGGAGGGAAAGTAAATGCCGGTGTAGGCCTGTGAGGCTCCGGCCATGCCGGCGGTGGGCTCTCCGGCCGTGCTGATTTTGATTTCGTGTTCCGAGCGTTTGCGCAATAAGTAAGTGCGCCGATCAAGTTCAAGCCCGGCGAGGCGTTCTCCGTCAGGGCCCGTTGGGGCAGCCAAAAATACTTGGCGAAATATCGGCTGACTGGCTTTGGCCGCCGGGCCGATCATGTGGTCGTTAATAGGTACTTCGCGCCAACCCAGAATTTCTAGGCCTTCGGCCTGCACCAGCGATTCAAACTGGGCTACTACTGCCTCTGCGAGTTCTGGGCTGCCGGGAAGAAACGCAATCCCCGTGGCGTACTGGCCAACGGGGGGAAGAGGAAAAGAAACGTCGTCACGGTAAAGCCGGTCGGGGACCTGCATTAAGAGTCCGGCACCGTCGCCGGTGTTGGTTTCCGCCCCTAAAGCTCCCCGATGCTGCATTTTACAAAGCGCGCCGATGCCCAACTGAACGATCTCATGGCTGGCTTGGCCTCTCAGATGGCAGACAAAGTTGACGCCACAAGCGTCGTGTTCAAACTGTGGGTCATAGAGCCCCTGAGCAGGGGGAAGATCTATACGCATACCAGAGGTTTAAAACCGTCTCCTGTTGATTGATGAATGGTTGCTACCTGTGGAGCATCATCGATCCGGAGCAGAGCCTAATTTTACGTAAAATTGGCCGAAGCCCCTCATTGTGCGCCGCTAAAGCAAAAGAAATTAGCGTTTCACAACGCTTCGGCACCAGTTTTCTCGCCTGATGTACCAATATAGGGCCATGACTGCTTCACACGAGAATGCCGCCCAAGACCTTTGCGCCTTTATTGATGCCTCGCCTAGCCCTTTCCATGTGGTGGACACAGCGGCTCAAAGACTTCTGGCCGCCGGATTTGAAGAAATATCTAAGCCACAAGAAGCCGAAAATTCTGCTTCGGTATTCCTCCGTCGTGATGGGGCGTTGTTGGCCGCGGCTGGCACCGGAACCCGAGCCGTCAAAATAGTTGGTGCCCACACCGACAGCCCCAACCTACGTTTAAAACCAACCCCCGACCAAACAGCGTCTGGCTGGCGCACTCTCGGCATAGAGGTCTACGGCGGAACGCTCAACAACACTTGGCTCGACCGCGACTTGGGCTGTTCCGGTCGGTTGATGATCCAAGAAGGAAACTCCCTAGGCGAAGTATTGGTCTTGTTAGACCGCCCCGTAGCGCGAATACCCCAGTTGGCTATCCACCTCGACCAAGGGGTCAACGAAAAAGGTTTAATCCTCAACCGCCAACAACACCTCCGGCCGTTGCTGGGCTTAGGCGACGGGCCGGGCCTGCTGGATGCACTGGCCCAGCAAGCCGAAGTAAAACCCGAGCACATCGTTTCTTTTGATCTGATGCTTCACGACCTCACCCCCGCCACCCTGGCCGGCCTTGACCAAGAGTTCATCAGCGCCCCCCGCCTCGACAACCAACTCTCTTGCCACGCCGGCTTGGGCGCTCTGCTGGCCGCCCAACAAAACCCCGGGGACAACGCCATGGTGCTGGCCCTCTATGACCACGAAGAAGTAGGAAGCACCACCGCCACCGGAGCCAGCGGACCCCTACTAAACGCCTTCCTCGCCGCCCGTTGCTCCACCGAGACTTTGGTCGCTCCAGAAACATTAGTGATCTCCGCCGATGGCGCCCACGCCACTCACCCCAACTACCCCGACCGCCACGACCCCGACCACCAGGTATTTCTAAACCAAGGGCCCGTACTAAAACACAACGCCAACCAGCGCTACGCCACCGATGCCCCCGGCGCCGCCCAAGTACACCAAGCAGCAGAAAAAGCTGGCGTCCCCCTACAAACCTTTGTGAGTCGCAGCGACCTGGCTTGCGGGTCAACCATCGGGCCACTAACCGCCGCCGCCACCGGCCTGCGCACCGTAGACCTCGGTGCGGCACAACTCGCCATGCACAGCGCCCGAGAACTCTGCGGTAGCCAAGACCCAGAAATGCTGAAGAAACTCCTAGTTGCTTTGCTTTGCCACTAGCGGACAGTATCTAGAGACGAGGCAACCGGTGACGGAGGGTGCGATACGGCGCCACCAGCATCAAAACCATAGGGAAAATCTCTAAACGCCCCACCAGCATCATGAACGCCAAAACCAGACGAGCAGGCGCTGAATAGCCATCCACAAACGAAGCAGTCGGCCCCGCATTTTGTAATGCCGGCCCCATATTGCCCAACGAACTAATCACCCCGCTGGCCGCCGTCAACAAATCGGTACCTAAAGCCGCCAAAACAAAAGTACCGCCCACCACCAGCATGGCGTAAATCACCATAAAACCGGCAATGCGCTCCACCAAGGAATCCGGGATGGGGCGACGCCCAAGAAACACCGGAAAGACAGCCCGGGGATGACGGAAACTCCGCAACGAGCGCCGAGCATGCGCTAACCCCACCTGAAGGCGCAACACCTTAACCCCGCCCGAAGTAGACCCCGTACAGCCACCAAAGACCAGCAGGATCAGCAAAATAACCTGCGCTCCCCCGGCCCACAAAACAAAGTTCCCATCGCTCATGGTGCTGGTGGCGTTACCGAACCCGGTGCTGGTGCCCAAAGTAACCACATTGAAAACAGCGGCCCGGACCGAACGGCCAAAAGTCAAGCCGTTCGCAAAAAGTATCCAAATAACGGCGGCCGAAGCAGCGGTCAACATAAAAAGGTAACCCCGAAACTCCGGGTCGGAAAAATGAACAAGCCTCTTTTTGTTAAAAGACCGCCAATGGAGGGTGAAGTTCGCCCCACCAAAAATCATGCCCGCAATCAACACCGCCTCAATCGTGGCGCTATCCCAATAACCGATCGAAGTATCCCGAGTCGAAAACCCTCCCGTGGAAGCAGTGGTCAAAGCATGGGCCGCCGCATCAAAAATACTCATGCCAGCAAACAAAAGAGCAACAGCCACCGCCGCCGTAAACACAAAATACAACTTCCAGAACCGCTGGGCAGTATCAGTAACCCGAGGCGCCAAACGATCAGCAGAACCAGTGCCCGGCGCTTCAGCACTCATTAGCCCCAGGCCAGAAGCCCGCAACGACGGCAAAATCGAAACAACCAACACGACAATGCCCATCCCGCCCATCCACTGCGTCAACTGTCGATAAAAAAGTATGCCCGCCCCTTGAGACTCAATAGGATTATGCGCCCCAAAAACGGTCGAACCCGTACAAGAAAACCCCGAAATCGACTCAAAAAGAGCATCGGCTACCTCCACCGGAAAACCAATACCCGGCCGAGCAAAAGTAGCAGCTAACAAGTAAGGCAAAGCCCCGAAAACCGAAACAATCAACCACGTGCCGCCCACCGCCGCAAAAATCTCCGCCTGCCCCGTCTTTCCTGTTTCTGTAGACAAACGAGCCACCGTGCCCACCGTCAAAGTAAACAAACCAGCAGCCAACAAAGGAACAATCGACCCGCCGTCATTTAGCTCTAAAAACGAACAAAACACCATGCCCAAGGCCACAAACTGCAAGGCAATCCCCGTGATATGCCAAGTAGTCGACGACCAGCGAGGCGAAGGGACAAGACGATAAGCGGTCATGATCGTCTTAATTTCTTACGAACTCGGCGGCCCGCAAAATGAAACTGCTGTTGGGCAACGGCCACCACCGAGGTAGCAGTCACCAAGACAGGGAAAATAGCCATACGACCCGCCACCATGGCTGGTATCAAAACCAATCGGGAAAGCACGCCCCAGTCCCCCGGATCTTGAGGAATACCCTCAATGCTGCGCACCGGGCCACCGGTAGCCGTGGCATGCACCGCCATCCCAAGAGCATCAACAACGCTGAAACCAGTAAGGGCGACCGCCAAAGACGTAGCGATCACCGTGGCAATAAACAAAAACTGCAAAACCACCATTCGTTCAATAGTGCGTTCATCCACCGGTACGCCCCCCAACCGAAGCGGTAACACTATGCGAGGGTGAAGTTGTCGAAGCAACTCACGACGAGAAAGCCGAACCAAAGCCACCAAAGGCTGCAGATGAAAGCCCCCAGAGATTGACCCAGACATACCGCCAATGGCCGTGGCACACAAAATAGCTACCGGCACCAACGGCACCCAAGGGCCAAACGGTTGGACAGCAAAACCAGTGGTAGAAATGGCAGAGGAAGCAATAAAAGCGGCATGGCGAACACTGTCTAGGCCAAAATCCCCTGCGGAATAAATCAAAAGCAAGGCAAGCCCGAGGGTGCCCAGAAGATAAAGTCGGAGCTCCATAGAGCGCCAAAGGCCCTTCGTTTTGCGTTGAGCAAGCCGCCACAAAACAACCAGGCTGACCCCACTAAGCGACATACCGGCAACGGCAATCCACTGAACCACGCTGTTACTAAAGGGCTCCCCAGGAACAGCTAAACCGCCCGTAGAAACAACCGAAAGAGCCAACAAAAGCCCATCAAAAACACCCATGCCGGTTAGCGCGAAAGCCAGCCAAAGAACCAGAGAAAGAGGCAAATAGATAAAAAGAATATTTCTGGCCGCTTGCCCACCGCTGGGAGCCAACGGCAACATCCCGCTTTGCCCAACCCGGTCAGCGAGGTCACGCCCCGCACCCAAAGTCGGAATAATTGCCACCCCCAGAAGCAAAGTAGCGAGCCCACCCGTCCACTGCAGGCCAGCCCGAAAAATCTGCGACCCTGCACTCAGAGCCTCAACGTTTACCCCGCTCAGCGCAGTCGTAGTAATGGCATTGGCAGATTCATAAATGCCCAAAGAAAATGAAGGCACAGCCTCTGTGAGAACCATGAGATAACCAGCAGCAAAGATTACTGTCACCATGGCGACGGTAAGCCCGCCCAAAATATGGGCGCCCCGATGCCGCTCTGGTCGCTGGACAAAAGTCAATAAAATCCACCCACAGAGCAAGAGAAAAACCCCGGCCAGAAAAAAGGTCCCTCCGTGCGGAGCAGCAACAAGACGATTAGTGGCGGCGGCCAATAAAGCGTTGCCGCCTACCGCCAAAAGCCCAAGAGCAAACCCCAAAGCGCTGGCCGAACGCCATGACGACCACGTACGGCGAGTTTTATGACCAGAAAAGCCAGAAGCCAACCCCTCGGCAAATTTGAGGGAACTCACCCGAAGAGTTCGCTCACCCGGTCCGCCGACTCGGGAAGGGCAATAACAATCACATGATCACGGTCTCGCAGAACACTTCGACCGCGAGCAATCTGTGCTTTGCCGTCACGCACAATGGCCGCTACCAAAGCCTTATCCGGCACCCCGATTTCGGCAATAGTTTTACCTTCGCAGCGGCTGTCATCATGAATGGCAAACTCAAGAATTTCTGCCTCGCCTTGCAGAAAGGTAGCCACCTGGGCCACATCACCGCGAACGAAACGCAGCACACTGTTCGCGGTAGCAGTACGGGGGCTCAAGGTGGCTCCCACGTCATGGGCGGCGAGCAAGGCCATGAGTTTGAGCCGATGTACCACAGCAATGGTCTGGGGCCCGCTTTTACCCTTGCCCCTCGAGGCTGAGCGGGTGCCAGCATCTTGGGCGTACAAACTGGCCAGAACATTTGCATCGTCTTCACCGGTGAGCGCAACCACCACGTCTTGTTCCCCCACCTCGGCTTCTTCGAGCACATCTACATCGGTGATGTCGCCATGAAAAATTGTTGCGCCAGGCAGCGACTCACTAAGCTCGGTTGCTCGTTGCAGGTTTTTTTCAATAATGGCCACGCTGATGCCTTCTTTACCCAACGCCTCCGCCAACATAGAAGCGGTACGACCCCCACCGAGCAACAAGGCGCGATCGGGTGAGTCAAAGGCGATTCCCAAACGATGAATGACATCGTCCAAGGCCCGTTCTTTGCAAATCACCCGAATCAGGTCGCCTTCTTGCAGCGTTTCATCTTGGCGAGGGATAATGGTGGTTTCGACATCGTCACGGCAACGCGTAATAGTGCCCACGATGAAATCCCAATCGGGTTCGAGTTCTTTACCAAGGTCATGAAGAGAGACGCCAACGAAAGGGGCGTCGGCTTCCAAACGAGCGCTGATTACCACGACCTCTCCCCCGGCCATGTCAATCTTGTCAAGCGCCCCCGGGTATTTCATAAGGCGCTGCACGTCATGAGCGATTTCTTCATCGGGATCAATCATGTGAAACGACCCTTGACTACCCAAGAGTTTGCCCACCTCTTTGTTGCGTAGCCGCCGAGATTCAATGCGAACCACGGTGCGTTCAACCCCGGCTTGGCGAGCCAGCAAAGCGGCCAGAATATTTGCTTCATCGTTTTTGGTAACCGCCACCAACAGGTCGGTGTCGCTGAGCCCCGCCGCACTCAGAGCGTCAGGGTCGGTGCCGCTGCCATAAACCGTCAGCACATCGAGGCTGCTGTCGGTGTCGATTTCTCGAAACCGCTCCAGGTTGTTTTCAACCAAAGCCACGTCGTGTTGTTTGTTGAGGCGTTCGGCAACATACGTGCCGACCTCTCCTGCTCCTACCACAATTATTTTCACGGTCTAATCTTTCCCTATGGGCGGCTCAAGGTGGTTCATACCCGGGCCGGCAAGGCCAGTATCGGTGATGATGAGATCTAAGGGGACGTCCCAAGGTTGAGAAGTGAGGGCGTCCACTACTTGGAAGCTATGCGCTACCCCCACTAAAAATGGTGGTTTTCCGGCTTGGCGGTTGGCGAACGTTCGGTCATAAAAGCCGGCCCCGTGCCCGATGCGGTTGCCTTGCTGGTCTGCTCCCACCAATGGCAACAAGACCAGATCCATGTCTAACGGGTCGACTTCTTGACCGGTTACCGGCTCTTTGGTGCCGAAGGTGCCATCGACCAAAGGCCCGTTGGGAATGATAAAACGTAGCGGCTCCTCGGGCGTGGTAACCGGAAAAGCCAACTCTGGTCCTTCTTGACCGGCCAGCGCTGATAAATCAATCTCGCCCCGGATGCCATAATACGTGCCAACCACCGTTGCTTGCCGATACTCGGCCAAGGCCAAGATGCGGGCCGCCACCAAAGCGCTGGCCTCCGCAACCTGGGCCGAGTTCAAGGCACGGCGCTGAGCGAGGAGTCGCTGGCGGGTTTCTGCGGGGTCCATAAGCCCATGCTTACTCACTTGGCGACAAAACGCCAACAATCTTTCTGGTCAGATGTCACGGACTGGTTTTGCGTAAAGGTATGAACCATCGGCCGGTCTTTGCTAGCGTTGTCTCGGTTCCGGTCGGGCTTTGTCTGACTGGTCCCGCCTTGCCGATGTGGTGAGTGCGGCCTTTACCCCCAATACCTAGGAGAGCAGTCCTTGGACGCCATCCCTTACCTCGCAGGATTATCAGCCTTACTCGGCCTTGTCCTTGCTGGTTATTTTTTCACAAAAGTTAAAGCAGCCGATCCCGGCGACGAACGTATGGTCTTTTTGATGACCGAAATCCAGAAAGGAGCTCGGGCATTCCTTAAACAGGAATACATGTGGGTTTCGGGTTTCGTGGTCGTTATGGCCATTTTGATCGGCGTCTTGATTGTGCCCACCGCCGCTATTACCTACGTCATCGGTGCCGTTCTTTCGGCTACCGCTGGTTATGTCGGTATGACGGTGGCCACCATGGCTAACGCCCGTACTACACAAGCCGCTAAAGACGGCCCTGGCCCAGCTTTGGCTGTGGCCTTCCGCGGCGGTGCCGTGATGGGCTTCTCGGTAGCTGGGCTGGCTTTGGCCGGTCTTATGGCCGTGTACATCATCTTCGTACTCATGTTCGAAGTTGATAAAGCATTCGAAGTTGTTACCGCTTACGGCTTGGGCGCCAGTTCTATTGCCCTGTTTAGCCGAGTAGGTGGCGGCATCTATACCAAAGCGGCCGACGTAGGCGCTGACTTGGTAGGCAAGGTTGAAGCAGGCATCCCCGAAGATGACCCACGCAACCCAGCCACCATTGCCGACAACGTTGGCGACAACGTTGGCGACGTAGCCGGAATGGGCGCTGACCTTTTCGAAAGCTACGCCGGTTCCATTTTGGCTCCCATTTCTTTGGTGGCCTTTGCTACTGGTTTGGCGGCAGAAAACGCCACCGATGCAGTAACCATTTCGCTGTTGGGTTTCCCAATGGCCATTGCCCTAGTGGGCATGGTGGCTTCCATCATCGGTTCCTTCTTTGTCAAGGGCGGCGACTCCACCGACTCCAAAGCGCTTTCTCATGCGCTGCACATGGGCACCAACGTGGCCATGGGCTTAACTATAGTGGCCACCGTTGTGTTGGCTGGTTGGATGTTCGGCTCAGACTCTGTCTTTAAAAACCCTTATGGCCTGGCTATTTCGGTCATTGGCGGTTTGGTCATTGGTTGGGCACTGGGCAAAACAGCCGAGTACTACACCTCAGACCATTACGGCCCGGTTAAAAAGATTGCCGACCAAACCAAAACCGGCCCCGCTACCACCATTTTGGGTGGTATCTCTGCCGGCATGATCTCGGTAGCTGCTTCGGTGGGCCTTTTGGTCCTCGGGGTAGGCGTGGCTTACTGGGGTGGCGAGATGGCGTTTGATTCCATCGGTAACCTCGACGGCGGCATTTACGGCATCGCCGTAGCGGCCATCGGCATGTTGGCCACCACTGGTGTGGTTGTTTCGGTTGATGCTTACGGCCCAATCGCTGACAACGCTGGCGGTATCGCCGAAATGGCAGAACTGGACCCCAGCGTGCGTGAAGTAACTGACGCTTTGGACTCCTTGGGTAACACCACGGCCGCCATTGCTAAGGGCTTCGCCGTTGGTTCCGCAGCACTCACCGCTTTGGCTCTTTTCAAGAGCTTCGAGTTTGCGGTCATTCAGGCCGGCGGAACGCTCTCGCTGAACATTGGCGAAGTTAGTGTCTTCATTGGCCTGTTCCTTGGAGCCATGCTGCCCTTCTTGTTTGCTGCTTTGACCATCGACGCGGTTGGTCGTGCGGCACAAGAAATGATCGAAGAAGTCCGCCGTCAATTCCGGGAAATCCCGGGCTTGCGTGAAGGCTTGCCAGGGGTTATTCCTGATTCGGCTCGCTGTGTCGAGATCTCTACCAAAGCCTCTCTTAAAGAGATGGTGGTTCCCGGGGCCTTGGCCATCGCGGTTCCTTTGGTAATCGGCTTCATAAGCGTAAATGCTTTGGGCGGCTTCTTAGCCGGTGCCTTGGTTACCGGTTTCTGCTTGGCCATCTTTATGGCGAACGCTGGTGGTGCTTGGGACAACGCCAAAAAGTACATCGAAGCCGGTGCACTTGGTGGCAAGGGTTCCGACAACCACAAAGCAGCCGTGGTGGGTGACACCGTAGGCGACCCCTTCAAAGATACTTCTGGCCCAGCCATGAACATCTTGATTAAGGTCATGACCATTGTTTCACTGGTCTTTGCCTCAGCCTTTGTTGGCTAGCTAAACCAATCTTTACAAAAAAGGAGCGGGGCTTTCGGGCCACGCTCCTTTTTGCTGTCCAAGGTGAAACCTAGGGCCTGGCCCCGTGTTTCATCTCTGGGGAAGTAGCTATGGCAAGCGGGAGGCGGGCGTTAGGGCAGAACGAGAAGAGGGTCACGGGCTTCGCCGCCTACCCGAACTTCGAAATGCAGGTGAGGGCCCGTAGACCAACCAGTAGAGCCGCATTTACCAATGAGTTCACCGGTGCTGACGGTATGCCCAGTAGATACCAGAACTTGGTTTTGGTGAGCATAGACCGTCACTACCGACCCCTGATGCTCGATAAGGACCACATTGCCGAAGCCGTTCCGCCAGCCAGCAAAAAGCACGGTGCCTGCTTTGGCGGCCCAAATAGGCTGATCGGTGACGCAGCCGATATCCACCCCGTTGTGCTGCCGGACGGTGCCGAAAATTGGGTGCACCCGAGAACCAAACCCGGAACCAATGCGCCCCTCCATGGGCATGATGAAACCAGATGCCGACTCCGAGGTGAAATCAGGAGCAGAAGCACGGAGTTCTTCGGCAATCAACGTGTCGATGAGTATGGCCATGCGGTATTGCTCACGTTCAAACTGACGTATTTCTTCTTCATAGTCCAGGATGCGTTGACGAAGCTCGTCTTGGGCTGCTTCTTGGGCCACGATGCGTTGGTCTAAAATAGTTAGCGAAGCTTCAAGCTCGCGTTGTTGGCGTTCGGCATCCACGATGGCAGTGTCGGCGAAGCGAGCAATGTCTTCTCGGTCTGACTCCAAAGAGCGAAACTGTTCAATAAGGTCACCGCGGTCGCCGGTAACTGCTTTAAGAATAGCTGATTTACGTATACCGGCAGTGAGGTCTTCGGCCTCCAGAAGCGTGCCGGGGCGGATGCTTTGCACATAAGCATCAACAGCAAGTTCTTGTATTTGTAGTCGCAGGGCCACGATCTCTTTGTCGACGGACCCGGCCTCGACCCAACGCAGGGTGGCTTCGGCTTCGGCCGCTTCGATGGACTGACGAGCGCTAGCTATTTTGGCCATCTGTAAAGAAACGTAGTCATCAAGAGCATCCAGGGCTTCGGCCACTTCGAGGTCTTCGGCTTCAATGAGGTCAAGCTCTTCGGCCGCTGAAGCCTCTTGATCTGCGGCCTCTTCCCGACGATCTCGGGCATCACGAATGGAGTCAGTGACCGCAAAAGCCACCGTAGGCAGTGAGAGAGCAGCCATTACTAAAAGCGCTGCGGGGAGATGCCGTTTCATGGACGGCAGGGTAACCGCCAAACAGCCCTGATGGCGGTACCCCGAGACGTAAGTGCCGGGTGTTGTCTGAACAGCGCCCGGTTGGGCTCTATGCTGGCTGGGTGACTGAGAACAAGATTTCTGCAACCTTTGACCCTGAACTTTGGCAGGAAGTGCCGGGCTTCGATTTTGGCGACATTACCTACCATCGGGCTATTGGTAAGGGCACAGTGCGTGTAGCTTTCGCTCGGCCTGAAGTGCGCAACGCTTTTCGGCCTCGTACTGTCGATGAGCTTTATCAAGCACTAGACCATGCCCGCATGACCGCTGACGTAGGAACAATTTTATTGACTGGAAACGGCCCGTCGCCCCGAGACGGTGGCTGGGCTTTTTGTTCCGGTGGGGACCAACGCATTCGTGGTCGCGATGGGTACCAATACGCCGAAGGGGAAACCGCAGAAAGCGTCGATCAGGTACAAACTGGACGATTACATATTTTAGAAGTCCAGCGACTCATTCGTTTCATGCCCAAAGTAGTTATCGCCGTAGTTCCGGGGTGGGCAGTGGGTGGCGGCCATAGCCTCCATGTGGTTTGCGACCTCACCTTGGCCAGTCGCCAGCACGCCGTGTTTAAACAAACAGATGCCGACGTAGCAAGCTTTGATGGCGGTTTTGGTTCGGCTTACTTGGCTCGTCAAGTGGGGCAAAAACGGGCTCGAGAGATCTTCTTTTTAGGCCGAGATTATTCAGCCGAAGAGGCGTACGCCATGGGCATGGTTAATGCAGTGATTGACCATGAGGAGTTAGAAGTCGCCGCCTTGGAGTGGGCCGAAGAGATCAATGCTAAAAGCCCAACGGCGCAACGTATGTTGAAGTTTGCTTTCAACATGATCGACGATGGTTTGGTGGGCCAACAATTATTTGCTGGGGAGGCCACCCGGTTGGCCTATGCCACCGACGAGGCAACCGAAGGACGAGATGCCTTTTTGGAAAAACGGCCGCAAGATTTTAGTGAGTTCCCTTATCACTTTTAGAAAAGGTTGCGTCTCGGCCTTCGCTGAGCGAGAATGATTCTCACTATGAACGATTTGCCCCCGCTTTCACTACACGAGGTGTTCGTAGAGCGCCGCCATAAATGGGCCCTAGAAAATCTATGTATAGACTTCCCCACCGCCAGCATCACCGCTTTAGTGGGCCCCAACGGCTCAGGAAAAACCACGCTGCTCGAAGTTCTCGCCGGGCTACGTAAACCAACCAAAGGCACCATAAGCAACCGACCAGAATCAGTTTCCTTAGTAACCCAGCACCACGAAAACCCATGGATGCCACTAACGGTGGCCGAAGTGGTGCGCATGGGCCGTTATCAAAGAAAACTCTTCCCCAACCGTCTCTCCCCCGCCGACCATGCCCTCGTGGCCCAGGCACTAGAAAAACTCGACATTTCAGCGCTGGCGGGGCACCCCATAAGCGAACTCTCCGGTGGTCAACGCCAGCGGGCCTTCATTGCCCAGGCACTGGCCCGAGACGCCTCGTTGCTGCTACTAGATGAACCCATTACCGGCCTAGATTTTACAAGCCAAGAAATAATTATGAGCGTCATTGAACAAACCCGCCAGGCCGGAGGAACCGTGGTTCTCTCAACCCACCATTTAGACGAAGCCCGCCATGCAGACCAAGTAGCGGTGCTGGCTACCGCCTTGGTGGCCGCTGGTCCACCCGATGCGGTGCTCTGCCCAGATGTATTACGTCAGGCCTACGGAGCCCGCCTACTAGGCGACCACAGCGAACACGATCATCGGCACGAGTTGCTACTTATAGACGACCACGGGCACGGTCACCACGAAAGCTAGTCGTTGGCACGGACCTGGTCAGCCTCGTTCACCTGGCGCCGTACACCATCCCAGATTTTCTCTAGCGCTGCACGAGCTTCAAGATTTTCAACGACCCCGATTACTTCGTAGCGAGCCACCAGCAATGGGCGTTTCCACGGCCGTATCTTGGGGAGCGCACTTTTGCGGGGCCACAGCACCTCGGTGCCCGCTGCCCCCAACGAAATAACCGGTCGTTTGCTTTCTAAAGCCAATCGGCCCACCCCGGTGCGGGCCTCCCCGACCCCCGTGGGCTGCCACTCTTCGGGACGCACGATCCGCCCCTCAGGCATGATGGCTACTGAAGTTCCTTCAGACAAAACTTCGACCGCTTTTCCAACAGCTTCTCGGCCCGACACGGGGATGCATCCCAAACTCCGCAAAAGAAACCCAATGCCTGGTTTTTCAAAGTAAGAGGCGGCTACTAATGAACGCACCGGCCACCCCCAGCGGTGATACAGCGCCGCCGCAAATAATAGGTCAGCCAAACTTCGATGATTGGCGGCCAAGATTACTGGCCCCTCTACCCCCGTTGGCGCGGACCCTAAATCGAAGCGCGCCAAAGGGCGTACCGCCTGATAAACCCGGCGTTGAGCTCGGAGCTGCTTTTTTTCCTCTTGAGGGTTCACAGACAGGGCAAGAAAAATATGTCAGTACAGATGTTCATGTAGTGCCGAAAATACGGTCACCGGCATCGCCCAGCCCGGGCACAATGTACCCAACCTCGTTGAGGCACTCATCGACCGAAGCGGTCCAGATGGGCACATCAGGGTGCACTTCATGCAAAGCGGCGATCCCCTCGGGAGCAGCCAACAAACAAAGAAAACGAATAGCTGCCGGCCCATCTGCTTTAACCCGGTCCAAAGCAGCGGCGGCCGAGTTTCCGGTAGCCAACATGGGGTCAACCACGATCACCGTTTGCCCCTCCAACGAAGGAAACTTGCAGTAGTACTCGACTGCCTGAAGAGTTTCATGGTCTCGGTAAAGCCCAACATGGCCGACCCGAGCCCCCGGAATGACCTGCAGCACACCATCAAGAAGCCCGTTGCCGGCTCGCAAAATAGAGACCACTACTGGGTGTTCAACAAGTTCCGGGGCTTCTGTTTCAACCAAAGGGGTCGTGATCGTGGTCGTAGTGAGCGGCAACTCGCGAGTCACCTCATAAGTAAGCAACAAACTGGTTTCGGTAAGCAACTGGCGAAAGCGCTCGCTGGGGGTGTCAAACCGACGCATCTGCGTCAACTTGTGTTGGACAAGGGGGTGGTCTACGACGTGAAGTTCTGGCATGCCTGCACTGTAGGGCATTCCAACAGGAAAATGTGTTCCCACAATATGGTAACGCTGGCGCGGGAATGGGAACTTGCTCTACGCTCACCGTGATGACCGGAGAGCAGGAAGCCTCTACCTCGGTGCCATGGACCGACGATGCCTTCTGGGCCGCCACGCGTCAACCGATAGAAGATGCCTCTGCGATGCCCGCCGCTTGCTATGCCGATCAGAGTTTTTTTGATTTAGAGAACGAAAAAGTTTTTGAAACCGCATGGGTCTGTGTCGGCACAGCCAACGAACTAAACGCACCCGGCCAGGTGTTGGTCAGAAAACTCGGCACACGATCGGTCCTCTTAATGCGCACCGAAGCCGGAGAACTCCGTGGTTTTTACAATTCGTGTCGCCACCGAGGCACCGAACTCTTTGCTAATGACTGCACCGCCGGAGCCACCCTGCGCTGCCCCTACCACCGCTGGGGATACGACCGAGACGGCGTATTGAACACCACACCGCTCTTTGAAGAAGTAGCGATAAACGATTTTGACCCCGCCGATTTTAGCCTGCACCCAGTGCGTACCGCCCAGTGGGGCTGCCTGCTCTTTGCCTGCGCCGACCCAAATACGGTGGAACTCGATGAATGGTTCGGCGACCTCACCGAACGGGTAGCCAACTATCAACTAGAAAACTGGTCAACCCGCCTCGAAGTTGACCTAGAAATGAACGCCAACTGGAAACTTATTTCAGAAAACTACCAAGAGTATTATCACGTCCCGTGGATACACCCAGAACTTGCAAAAGTCTCACGAGTGGCCGACCACTACCGCTTTCAAGGCCCCGGTATGTACTGCGGGCAAACCACCACTCCCATAACCGAAAGCACACGTGACGACTGGACCGTTATGCCCAAAGCCGTGACGCTCAACGAAGGCGAAGAAGTAAGTGGTCGATTTCTGGCGCTTTTCCCGAATGTTTTGTTGAGCCTGCTCCCCAACCACGCCTTCGTGCTGCGCCTCGAACCCCTCGGAACCGGAAAAACCCGAGAACACTGCACATGGTTACTCCCCCCAGGAAACGAAAAAATTTCCGACGAAGACTTTGCCGCAACCCGAGATTTCTGGCTCGACATCAATAACGAAGACATCGACATTGTGGAACGAAACCAACGAGGCATCAGCCAAGGCGGTTACACACCCGGGCGCCTCTCCCCTCGCTTCGAAGAACCCCTCCACCGTTTCTATAATATGCTGGCCGACCATATGACCGACACGGTTAGGGTGCCCACCGGCGACACCGACGCTCTCCCCGCCTACGGAGAAGGAACCAACCCGCACCCATGGACAAAAAACTAAGGAAATCCCGCGCTAATGCCTCAACACGCCTATAAATATTCGGCAGCCAAACTGCTGCGCCATGGGTTAACTCGCGGCACCTGGCCCCGCATGTGGCGCCAACCCGAATTCAAAGACACCTATGACGTGGTCATCATCGGCGGTGGGCTTCACGGCCTCGCCACCGCCTACTACCTGGCCACCGAACACGGCATCACCAACGTGGCGGTCCTCGACAAGGGCTACTTAGGCGGCGGCGGATCAGGCCGCAACACGGCCATCGTGCGCTCCAACTACCTCACCCCAGAAGGCGTGGCCTTTTACGACCGCTCACTTCACCTCTACAACACCATGGCCGACGATCTAAACCTCAACGTCATGTTCTCACGCCGCGGCCACCTAACCCTGGCCCACACCGACTCGGCACTGCGCACCATGCACTGGCGAGCCGAAGTCAACAAGTTGCAAGGCATCGACTCCAGCGTTATCGACCCCAGCGATGTAAAAAAAGAAGCCCCCAGTTTGGACGTATCGCCCAACACCCGGTACCCCATTCTGGGTGCGCTCTTTCACCCGCCTGGGGGAACCGTGCGCCACGATGCGGTGGTTTGGGGTTATGCCCGAGCCGCCGACCATCACGGGGTGCATTTGCACCAACAAACCGAAGTGCTGGACATTTTATGCGAAGGCGGAACCGGCCCAGAAGGTAAAGGCCCCGGCGGCAAAGTAACCGGCGTGAGAACCAGTCGAGGCGACATCAGCGCCCCCATAGTTGTCAACTGCACCGCGGGGTGGGCTTCGCTTATCTCCAATATGGCGGGCGTTCCCCTGCCCATCACCACCCACCCCCTGCAAGCAGCAGTCACCGAACCCACCAAAGTTTTCCTGCCCACCGTGGTGGTTTCGGGTTCGCTGCACGTTTATGTAAGCCAAACCGACCGAGGCGAGTTGGTCTTCGGTGCCTCCGTAGACCCGGTTGGCACCTACCGAGTAAACGGCACCTTGGAGTTCACCGAAGAACTGGCCGGCCACGTGCTTGAACTCATGCCCGGGATCTCCAAAATGAGACTCATGCGCCAATGGTCCGGGCTCTGCGACATGACCCCCGACTACTCCCCGGTTATGGGTTTCACCCCCGTAGAGGGATATTTAGTCGATGTGGGATGGGGCACCTACGGTTTCAAAGCCGGCCCTGTTTCGGGCGAGACCATGGCCCGAACTATTGCTACCGGAAAGACCGATGAAATGATCGCTCCCTTTAATCTCAGCCGTTTCACCGAAGGCGACCTGGTGGGCGAAAAAGGCGCCGCGGCGGTGGGCCACTAATGATTATTGTTCCCTGCCCCCACTGCGGCCCCCGCAACTCGGTCGACCTACGCAACTGCGGAGAAGTCGTCAACCGCCCCAACCCTGACACCGCCACGCTCACCGAGTGGCGCACCTACCTTTACCTACGCGAAAACGCCGCCGGTTGGGTAAGCGAAACCTGGTACTGCCGTGCTGGCTGCCGCCGCTATTTCACCATTGAACGCAACACCGTGACCAACGAGATTCGAGACCAGTCATGAGTAGCCATCGCCTACCCCCACAACCCGGAGAGGTCATCGACCGGTCAACGGTCATCAACTTCACTTGGAACGGGCAACCAGTCATCGGTTTGGCCGGCGACACCATTGCCTCCGCCTTAGCGGCCCAAGGCGTTGACGTGTTTTCACGGTCTATGAAATACCACCGGCATCGGGGCATCATGACCGCCGACCATTGGGACCCAAACCTGTCGCTCCAAGTGGACGACGAACCCAACGTACGAGCCGGCACCCGACTTTTAGCAGAAGGCATGCAGGTAAGCACCCAGAATGTGTGGCCAAGTTTGCAACACGACGTGGGCGTTTTGAACAAGGCGGTTGGACGCTTTTTATCGGCGGGTTTCTATTACAAAACGTTCATGAAGCCAAAATTCTTGTGGGACAACGTCTATCAGTCTGTGTTACGCAAGTTCGCCCCTGGCGGCCGGGTGCATTGGAAAACCAGCACCCATGGAGCCTATGACAAGCGATATGCCCACCCCGATGTGCTGGTAGCTGGTGGCGGCCCCGCTGGAATGGCTGCCGCTTTAGGTGCCGCCCAAGCTGGTGCTTCCGTTTTGCTGGTGGAGATGGCCCCGGAGTTGGGCGGGCACCTTTGTTGGGGCAACGACGCGGAGCGAGCCGCCTTAGACAAATTGACAACTGCGGTAATTGCCGAAGCAAACATTGAGGTAATGACCCGTTCTACGGTGACCGGCCGTTACGACCACAACTGGGTAGCCGTAATGCAAGGCGACCACCCCCTCGCTCCCGAACGCTTGGTCAAAGCTCGTGTCGGCTCATTGGTGGTGGCCCCAGGGCTCATTGAAAGGCCACTTATTTTTTCGGGGAACGACATTCCCGGGGTCATGTTGTCGGGAGCGGCTCGCCGCCTAATCAACCTTTGGGCAGTTAAACCCGGCCAACGAGCGGTCGTGCTGACCGCCAACGCCGAAGGAGACGCCGCAGTAAAAGACCTCCAAGCCGCTGGTGTAGAAGTGGTCGAGGTAGTAGATGTGCGCACCGGCGCCATGGTGGCCTCCGCGGTAGGCAAGAGCCGGCTGCAAAAAGTTGTGCTCGAAGACGGGCGCACTATTGAGGCCGACCTTTTGGTCACCGCTACTGGCTGGACCGCCCCAACCTCGCTACTCAATATGGCCGGCAACCGCCCGGTCTACGACCCGCAGGCAGCTCGCTACTTTCCAGAAAACCTCCCCGAAGAAATACTGACCAGCGGGGGCATCGCTGGCAACGGCAGCACCGACGAGCTCATTGCGCACGGGAGCGCTACCGGTGTTTTGGCCGCCAACCGGTCGTTGCGTTTACGTCATAGCCGCCGAGCGGCCACCGCCCGGTCACGCAGCCCAGAAGGCCCCGCCCCAGAAGCTTTGACCGACACCCGTACGCCGCTCAGGCGAGAAGCCCACCCCGAGTGCTACCGGGCCAGCACCCACGGTTTTGTGGATTACGCCGAAGACGTTTCCTCGAAGGATCTGATTCAAGCGGCCGGCGAAGGTTTTGACTCCATTGAGTTGATGAAGCGCTACACCACGGTCACCATGGGGCCCGCTCAAGGCAAACTCGAAACCGTAAATGCAGCAGCGGTACTTGCTGAATCTCGTGGCATGGACTTAGCCGACATCGGTACCACGGTCTGGCGACCCCCGTTTGCACCCATTTCTTTAGGAGCGTTAGCGGGCCGTATTTTTGAGCCAGTGCGCCGGTCTGCTCTACAAGATTGGCACGAAGCCCACGGAGCGACGGCTTTGCTGGCCGGCCAATGGGTGCGTCCCGATCACTACGGCGATGCGGTAGCCGAAGCGCAGAACGTGCGCAACGGAGTGGGCATCATCGATGTTACGCCCCTAGGGAAAATCGACCTGCAAGGCCCCGACGTGGCCAAACTTTTGGAACTGGTTTATGTAAACCGCTGGGAATCGCTCAAAGTCGGGCGGGTCCGTTACGGCGCCATGGTGGCTGAAGACGGGGTGGTCTCCGACGATGGAGTAACTGGCCGCTTGAGCGAAAACCATTGGCTCATGACCACCACTTCATCGGGAGCAGGCGCCGTATGGGAAATGCTCGAAGACTGGCTCCAAACCGGGCACCCAGAATGGCAAGTACACGTCACCCCCGTTACTGGCGGCTTAACCAGCATCAACGTAGCGGGGCCGCATTCACGGCAACTCTTGGAGCGCCTAGTTTCAAACGTCGACTTGTCTTCTGATGCCTTCCCTTATTTCAGTGTGCGCCAAGGAACGGTGGCCGACGTGCCTGATTGTGTCATCTGGCGCATTGGCTTTACCGGAGAACTCTCCTTCGAAGTGCACGTACCTTCTGGCCATGCGCTGGCGGTATGGGAAGCTTTGCTCGCTGAAGGCCAAGACTTAGGTTGCGCCCCTTTTGGCGTCGAAGCGCAACGAATCCTGCGCCTCGAAAAAGGCCACTACATCGTGGGCCAAGACACCGACGGTCTTTCTAAAGCCCCGACCGCCGGCTTGGGTGGGCTGGTAAAACTCGACAAAACCGACACCATTGGGCTCCCGGAGTTACGGGCCGCTTACCAACGAGAAGACCTGCCGATTCTGGTAGCTGTGCAACCCGACGACCCCACGGTGCTCCCCGAAGAGGCCGCTCAAATAGTGGACGGCCAGACCGCAACTATTTTGGGTCGGGTTACCTCCAGCCGTCACTCCCCTACCTTGGGCCGTTCCATTTGCTTAGCCCAAGTAGCCCCCCAACTGGCCGCCCCGGGCACGGTCATCACCGTATTGATGGCCGACGGCCGGCGCATACCGGCCACCGTGCAAGAACATCATGCGCATCTGGACCACCAAGGAGCACGTCAACGTGTCTGATTTACTTTTTCAAAGCCCGCTCAACAAGGCAGAATTGACTTCTCCCGGCGGCAACATCGGGTTAACCGATGAGTCGGCCACCACCAAGATTTTGGTACGTGGCCAGGGACCCGCCGTGGCCTATGGCCAAAGCAAGTTGCTGCCCAACGGCACGCTAATTTGCGGTAGTCGGCCCGATGAGTGGACCTTTTTAGCCGGCCCGGGAAAAAGCGCTGAGGTGCAGGCCGGAATCGACCAATCAGAGGCCACCACGATCGTTGACATCACCCACGGGCGAGCCATGATGCGCCTCTTCGGCCCAGCGGCCACACAAGCCTTAGCAAAAGTTTGCAGCATAGATTTGGCCGATGACCTCACCCCAGACGGCGCAGTGTTTTCTGCTTCAGTGGCCAAAGTGACCTGCGACTTGGTGCGTTCGGACAGCCAGGGCATTCAAGCCTATTTGATTTCCTGCGAGCGCTCTTTTGGGGCTTACCTGATCAGCGCTGTGGCTGATGCTGCTCAAGAGTTTGGTCTTGGTGTGCCGGCCGAGTTATCCCTGCACTAAAGCGACCGTTGTAGTCTTCGCCCATGGATCTTCCTGACCTCTCTGCGGTAGCCCAACAGGCACTGCTCAAATCTGGTGAAGTCTCTGCGGCAGAGTTACTTGCCGCTTGTGCAGAGCGGGCGGCTTTGGTGGAACCAGTGGTGAACGCTCTCCCCGTGGAATGTTGGAAACAAGCGACACAGCAAGCGGATGCCGTAGTGGTCGACCGACCTTTGGGCGGACTGGTGACTGCTTTTAAAGACCTGGCCGATACAAAAGACCTCCCTACCACCTACGGGAGTCTCGTTTTTGCTGACCATCAACCGGTTGCCGACCACCCGGCGGTGGCTTTGGTGCGCCAAGCGGGGGTACAAGTGGTGGGGAAAACCAACACGCCAGAGTTTGGCGCCGGGTCGCACACCTTTAACCCCGTTTATGGGCTAACCAGAAACCCATGGGACCCCACTCGGAGTGCCGGGGGGTCTAGCGGCGGAGCGGCGGCCGCCGTGGCCTGCGGAGTGCTTTCAATTGCCGATGGCTCTGATCTGGGCGGATCGTTGCGCAACCCCCCTTCGTTTTGCGGTGTAGTGGGTTTGCGGCCTACTTCGGGTCGGGTGCCCGGCGGCGACCCCAAGTTCGTGATGGCTACCCAGGGTTCAATTGGCCGCACGGTGGCCGATGTTGCTCTACACGATGCGGTCTTAAGTGGGCAAGATGAATGGCCACTTATCCAGATGCCTCTCCGGGTGGCTTATTCGCCGGACCTGGGCGGCCTCCCCGTAGCACCAGAAGTGCACCGGGTCGTCAAAAAAGCTGCCGAAACCATTGAACAACTTGGGTGGAGCATCGATCAGCAAGAGCCTGACTTCTCTAAAGCCGACCGTTGCTTTGAAACCCTGCGGGCCGCCTTTTATGCCCAGAAGTTTTTTGCTCTAGCGGCAGATCAACGAGTCAAAGCAACGGTACGAGCCGAGGTCAACTTAGGTCTCGGGTTGCCTGCTGAAAGCATCGAGCAAGCACTAGCCACTGAGCAGAACCTTCGAGAAGATTGGGACACATTCTTTAGCAAATACGACCTGCTGATTGCCCCTACCAGTCAGGTGTCGGCTTTTCCGGTGGGCCAAGAGTGGGTAAAGGAAATCAACGGCACCGCTTTAGACCATTACACCAACTGGATGCGGTCCTCTTCTCGGGTCACCGTGTCGGGCTGCCCCTCAATAAGTTTGCCTGCTGGTTTTACCCCAGAGGGCCTACCGGTGGGGATACAAATTGTGGCTCCACGGGGCACAGACCGACAGTTATTGTCTTGGGCCAGCCTTATTGAAGAAGCATTCGGGGTGCCGATTCGCCCGCCTGTCGAAGCGCTTGCAACTACTGACCCTTCTCGGTTGCCGCCGGGCCCCTTGGGGTAAAGAAAAAGCGTTCACCGGTGGTTGCAACATAAAGAGTTTTGGGCATAGATTACCGGATCTTCTAAGAATTTTGTGTCAAGATAACCCTGCTAAACGAGCGAAGCGAAAGGTCATACTATGGCTGATGCCTTGAAACCTGTTGAGCGATGGCGCACCGTGGTACCTCCTGAGTGGATCGACTACAACGGCCATCTAACCGAAGGCTTTTACGGCGTGGCTTTTGGCTCGGCGGGTGATGCTTTGCTGGAATACTTATCTTTCGGCGAAAACTATCGGCAGGCCCACGGCACTTTTTACACCGTAGAAAGCACCATCCATTTTCTCCATGAAATTCATCAAGGGGCAGAAATCTGGGTAAAAGGCTGGCTCCTGGGGGCCGACCAAAAACGCCTCCACTGGTATCAAGAACTCTTTGTGGCCGATAACCCAGAACCAGCGGCCAGCCAAGAAGCCATGTTGCTACACGTCGTGCAAGGTGCCGATGACCAGGCACCCAAGGTAGGCCCCATGGCAGAACCAGTGCTTTCGGCCGCCCAAGGTTTAGCTGCCGCTCACGCTGCTTTCCCTCGTCCGGCTCATATCGGCCGAGGCATCCGGTCGCTGCAATGAGCGACACCATGACCCCGAGCGCTCCCCCCGCACGCTCAGGACCCGCTATGGCCGGCATCGGGGCCCTCTTTGTGGCTTTCTTGCTTTTACAAGTGGGTAATGGTTTGCAGCGTATTTTGTTGCCGTTGCGTGCCGAGGCTGAAGGCTTTACCGCCTTGGCCATGGGTTTAGTTATGGCGGCCCACTTTTCTGGCTATCTCGTTGGGGCTCGAATAATTCGCACCATGCTCACCTCGGTGGGTCATATTCGTGCTTTTGCCGCGCTGGCTTCTACCGCTTCGGCTGCCGTTTTAGTAAACGCCGTGATCGTTCTGCCTGCTTCTTGGATGTTGGTTTATTTCATCGGCGGGGTTTGCAATGCCGGGGTGTTCGTGGTCTTGGAGAGTTGGCTTAATGACCGGGCCACCAATGAAACCAGGGGAAAAATATTGGGCTGGTACATGATGATCATGATGGGGGGCACGGCAGGCGGCTTGCTGCTGGTCAACTTGGGGTCGGCCGAAGGTTTCGAAATGTTTGTCCTTTCTTCGGTGTTGATTTCGGCGTCGGTTATCCCGGTGACTTTGTCGGCTTCATCTGCCCCGCCCATGCCTTCTACCGAGCAAATGTCAATAAAAGAGCTCTACCGGTTGGTTCCCCCGGCGGTCGTGGGCTTGTTCCTTGCTTCTTTTGTACAGGCCTCGGCCAGTTCTATGAGTTCAGTTTTTGGCACCGAGTCAGGCATGTCGGGCGGCCAAGTTGCTTTGTTCGCGGCCGCTGGTGTTTCTGGGGCGGTACTTTTACAGGTGCCGTTGGGCAACTTGTCTGATCGTTATCCTCGTCGCTCAGTAATCATGGTGATAACCATAATTGCTGGGTCAATAGCACTTTTTGCGACCACCGTGGAGCCCAATGGGTGGCTGATCATTCTGGTCAACTTAGCTTTCGGGGCCTTTGTTTTTCCTCTCTATGGGCTCTTTGTAGCCCTGGCCAACGACTGGGTTCCCACTGAGAAACGTACCGCTGCTGCTTCTGCTTTGGTGCTGACCAGCAGCTTTGGGGCGGTGGCCTCCCCCATGGTGACCTCGATGGCGATGCGCACATTCGGGCCCGCTGGTTACTACTGGACCTTTGCCGTTGTTATGGGCATCTTGGTGGTGTACCTGAGCTATCGCACCCAGGTCCGCGCCGCTGTGCCGGTAGAGCGGCAGTCTAAGTTTCAGCCTTTGGGCGCTCGATCAGGCGAGATGGCCCATGCCGTGGGGCGTTGGGTGCGCAAACCCGTACGGCGGAAAAAACCTCTTACTGGCGAGAAAACGTAAGAATTAAACCGTGGTGGCCCTTATGCTCGCCCCGGCTATAGACCGACGAGGAGTCCACCATTGGTTCGCTGATTTGCCCATCTTTGGCATCGTTGCTGAAGCGCTGGGCGAAACCTTGCTCGGCGTAGAACTCTTTGTTGATGCCCACCACAAACAATGCCCCGGGGCGGGTGATTCGGTAAAGCTCGTCAAAGGCTTCGGGCCCCACATGGCCGTGGGTGAAGGTGCCAGCGCTCATTACGGCCCCGTAGAACCCGTCTTCTATGGGCAGGGTTTCTTTAAGGTTGGCTTGATGGAAGGCCCGGTAAACCGGCTGCCCCTGGGGGTCTTGTTTTTGTGCTGCTTCGGCAATCATTTCGGCGGAGAGGTCAAGCCCATCTACCAGAATCGGCCCTTCGGCCACTAGTGCTTGGCCGCCCAAACCGGTACCACACCCCACATCTAACACGGGTTGGTGATCTCGCCCGCCCCAGGCCAATAACTTAGCGGCCACCATAAGTGGGTGCTGATACCCGTTGCGTTCCACGAAAGTTTCGTAAGTGCTGGCCCAACGAGCGTAGAGTTCTATGTTGTCTTGCAGCGTCTCTACGGCATACGCCTCATCAAGATCAAAATCTTCCGGCTCGCTCATGGTGCTCCTTTGCCTTCTTCAACCTACCAAAAAGTCCGTTACACGGGGACAGTCCCCATGTAACGGATTTTTGATGAAAAGAGGCTGCGTGATGTGGTTTTAGAGGTGGGTTAGTGCGAGGGAGTGAGCGAATCTGTGGTGTCGCTATGGAGTTTTGCTGCGTGGCGGTTCAGACCGACTAATTCGGCTTTGATTCCCCGTTGAGCAAACTTGGCCACCACGGCGTCGATAGCGACAATGGCCGAGGTGTCCCAAATGCGGGCCTCGCTCACATCGATTTCAACTCGCTTGACCTTCACGGCGTCGTAATCAAAGGAATGCACCAAGTCGTTTGTGGAAGCAAAGAACAGTTGCCCACTCACCGCATAGAGCCGTTCCGTATTGTCGGGGTCAAGCACGCTGGTTACCTCCACCAAGTGCGAGACACGCCGGACAAAGAAGACCGCTGAAAGAGCCACCCCGCCGCCCACGCCGTAGGCCAAGTTATGGGTAAGGACCACGATGCCCACCGTGGCGAACATCACGATGCTCTCGGTACGGGGCATGACTCGTAGTGTGGCCAGTCGGATGCTCTTCCAGTCAAAAGTGCTAGCCGAAACCATGATCATGACAGCAACCAAGGCCGCCATGGGAATACGAGCAACAAAACCACCCAGCGTCAAGATCATGAGCAGCAAGAACACCCCAGAGGCTAAAGTTGATAAGCGGGTACGTCCACCCGAACGATAATTGATGATGGACTGGCCAATCATGGCGCAACCGGCCATACCGCCCAGAAAACCGGTAGCAATGTTGGCCACCCCTTGGCCGCGGGATTCACGGTTCTTGTCGGAGTTCGAGTCGGTGAGGTCATCAAGTATTTGAGCGGTGAGCAGCGACTCAAGTAGCCCCACCAGCGCCAAGGTGATAGAGAAAGGAAGGATGACCTGCAGCGTGGCGAAACTCCAAGGAATATTTGGTAGCGCCAACCCAGGCAAAGAATCAGGCAACGCTCCCATATCGCCAACCGTGGGGAGGTGCAGATCAAAGAATATGGCGACGCCGGCCAGCACCATGATGGCCACCAGTGGGGATGGAACGACAGTGGTGATTCGTGGCAAACCGTAGATAATCACCAGGCCGGCAGCAATGAAGGCCAGATTTAACCAAAGGTCGCTCTGCGCAACGTGTTCCGAAGGAAGAATATGGGGCACCTGGGCTAAGAAAATAAGAATGGCCAAAGCATTAACGAAGCCCACCATGACCGTTCGTGGGATGAACCGCATGAGCGAACCGACACCAAGGCGGCCCAACCCGACCTGGATTATCCCCGCCAAGATGGTTGCGGCGAAGAGATGGCCCAACCCGTATTCAGCGACCAATGGTACGACCACCAGGGCCATAGCGCCGGTAGCGGCCGAGATCATCCCCGGGCGTCCGCCGGCAAAAGAAATAATAATGGCAATAGAGAATGAGGCATAGAGCCCGACTTTCGGGTCGACTCCGGCGATGATAGAAAACGAAATGGCCTCGGGGATCAACGCGAGAGCTACTACCAGTCCCGACAACAGGTTTGCCGTGGGGTTCACCAGCCACTGATCGCGGAACCGTTGACTAGTGGCTCGCTGCGCCGGCGAGCGCCAACCTAAACGGCCGCGCCCTGATGTCTGAGAATTCTGAATCATTTGCACCCCTTGAAAGCATTAAGAAACGCCTTCGGTTTCGGGCGTAGTCAAGGCTACCAACTGCCCGCCATGGCCTGATGTCGCAAAAGTCACACGGAACCACGGCCCCTTTGGTTCAAACAACCGAAAAGTTCGTGCTTTGGGGACAGTCCCCAGAGCACGAACTTTGGCCGATTCGCTTGAGGGAGCGTGGAGAACTATGTTTTGGCTACCCCCAATTAGGAGCCTTCATGCCATTCGCTGACGTAAACGGACAAAACCTGCATTATGTAGATCACGGCGGCGAAGGGCCGGTCATTATTTTGAGCCACGGGTTCGCCATGGGTCACGAAATGTGGGATGAACAAATCGCTCCGTTAGCCGCCGCCGGCTGGCGGGTCATTACCCACGATGAACGTGGATGGGGCCAAACCACCTATAGCGGTGCCTTTACCTACTGGGATTTAGCTGACGACGTTTTAGGCCTTATGGACCACCTGGGTATCGAACAAGCAGTGCTGGGCGGCATGTCCCAAGGAGGCTTCCTCTCTATGCGGGCCGCACTAGACGCACCAGAACGCGTTCGAGCTTTAGTACTGGTCGACACCGAAGGCGGCGCCTACGGAGACGAAGAACGCCAACAATTCGAGGCACTCTTCGATGCCATGATGGAACACGGTTTCGTCGGCCCAGTTGGCGACATGCTGGCCAGTGTTTTGTTTGCCCCCGGTTTTGCCGGCGCAAATATTTGGCGAGCCAAGTGGAACGCCCGGCCCGGTACAGCCTGGCTGGATGCCAAAGAATGCTTATTTGAACGCGACGACATTAACGACCGTTTAGGTGAAATCTCTTGCCCCTCCATCACCTTCCACGGAGAAGTAGACGCTGCTATTCCGCTAGAACGGGGCCAAGCTATGGTTGAAATGCTTGGAGGAGACACCACCCTGGTGGTCGTTCCCGGCGCTGGGCACTCCGCCAACTTAGAGAAGCCAGCGGTGGTTAACCCAGCGCTGGTGGAGTTCCTCAATGCCTTGGGCTAAGGCCCGAGAACTGCTTTTAACCCAGTGATTGTTACCTGTGCGAACAGGCCGGCGAGGGCGTAAGGGTCTCCGGCGGCCATGGCCTCCATTTCAGACCGATGCTCCATATCGGTGACGATGAGCGACCCGCACATATCGCCCTCAGCATCTAGGAGTGGGCCGCCATAAACAATGTTGAAATTGCTCATATAGGCCAAATGTTCCTCTCTAGTTTGGCTTCGCAGTTCACCGGAATCCGGTCGATCAAGGGCGTGGAGTACAAAGTGCATAGTTATTCCTCGGGTTGTTGGGCAAGGGCTTGGAGTTCCGCAATATCGAATCCAGCAAGTTTTTTATAGGCATCGGCCTCGCGTTCAAGATCGTCGGTAGAGACGCATTGATGCTGATTACGACAGGTTCACGAGGCTCGGCGGCTGACTCAAAAATCTGCACCTGGTGACCGGCTTGATGTAGACAGAGAGCGGCGGTTAAACCGCTAATGCCGCCTCCTGCAATGAGGATTTTTTTTGTCCCACTCATAGAAGTGAGAATACCCCAAGCGACTATTAGGACGGTACTGGGAGCCCTAAAGCCTGATAGCGACGCCGGCGTTCAACTAATACGGATTGTCGCCGGTCCTCAATAGCCAGTCGAAAGTTTCGATCAGCCCGGTAACGGTTCCAATGGTGTTGCATTACCCCCAGCAGGCTAAAGCTGAGGCTGTTGGCCAAGCAGCGAGCAAGGCCTCCTGGTATTTTCTTGCTTCCTCCCGTGGTTTGCATGGTTTCTCCTTTGGTCGCTTTCTCTATTGATCGTTCCAAAAGTGTTTTCTGACATGCTCATTTGTATTTATTTGTGCTGCGCTAGGCTGCGCCTATGATGCAAGAAGATGTTCTTCGGGTTGATCTAGCGGCTGCTTTTCGTCTCGCCGTACGTTTTGGGTGGCATGAATCGGTGGCCAACCATTTCAGTGCGGCGGTTTCGCCAGACGGCAAAAAGTTTTTACTGAACCCTCGGTGGCGGCATTTTTCTCTCGTTAAGGCGAGCGATTTACTACTTCTTGACGCTGATGACCCCAATACTTTGGACCGCCCAGAGTCTCCTGATCCTTCGGCGTGGTGCATTCATGGGGCTATCCATGCCGCTATCCCCGAAGCCAAGGTTCTGCTTCATCTGCACCCGCCTTATGCCACCGCACTGGCCGGGTTAGCCGACCCAACCATTTTGCCCATTGATCAAAACACGGCACGGTTTTACGATCGAGTGGCCTACGACTTGAACTTTGGTGGCATGGGCGACGTGGCCGAAGAGGGGCAACGGATCGCACAGGTCATGCAAGGCAAGCAAGTCATGATGATGGGAAACCATGGGGTCATGGTGGCTGCTGAGACCGTGGCCTATGCCTTTGAAGAAATGTATTACTTAGAGATTGCTTGTCGAACCATGGTTTTGGCACTCTCTACTGGGCAACCATTAAGTGTCATTAGCGACAAAATTGCAAGAAAAACACTCCTCGGTTGGGAAAAGTTTCTCCCGGTAGGGCAGTATCACTTTACGCAACTCAAAGAATTACTTGACCGGGACGACCCCTCATACCGAGATTAAAAATCTATCCGGCCATGCTGGCCGCCTAAGGAGAAAATCATGCACGAAGCAGTAATCGTAGACGCTGTACGAACACCGGGAGGACGCCGAAATGGCCGACTCAAAGACTGGCACCCAGCAGCGCTGGCTGCCCATGTACTTAAGGCCTTAGAGGAGCGCAACAACCTTGACCCTGCTTTGGTAGACGATGTGATCATGGGCTGTGTAATGCAGGTCGGGCAACAGTCGCTCAACATTGGCCGCAGCGCCGTGCTCGCCGCTGGATGGCCCGAATCTGTTCCTTCAACCACCGTGGATCGCCAGTGTGGTTCAAGCCAACAAGCTATTCACTTTGCCGCCCAAGGTGTTATGGCCGGAGCCTACGACATAGTGGTGGCCGCCGGCGTTGAGTCCATGAGCAACGTGCCCATGGGGTCTTCGGTAGTGGGTGGAGAAATGGGCCACCCCTTTCCCCCGGCCATGTTGGAGCGCTACAGCGAAACCGGCCTCCCTCCGCAGGGCATTGGTGCCGACATGATTTCCGACGAATACAACATCAGTCGGGAAGAGCTTGATGCTTTTGGAGCTCAATCTCAGCAACGAGCCGAACAGGCCACCGCAGAGGGCCGCTTCGAAAACGAGATCATTCCTGTGCCTATTGAAATTGATGGCGTAACCGAAATGCACACCGTAGACGAGGGCATCCGCCCCGGTACCACTGCTGAAAAACTCGGAGGGTTAAAACCTGCTTTCAAAGAAGACGGCCGTATTACCGCCGGCAACTCCTCACAAATTTGTGACGGAGCATCCGCCATCTTGATTATGAGCGCTGAAAAAGCCGCCGAACTGGGTTTGAAGCCTCGGGCCCGTTTTCACACCTTTGCTTTGGCTGGTACCGACCCAGTGACCATGCTTAAGGGCCCTATTCCGGCTACCGAAAAAGTCTTTGAGCGCAGCGGCCTGACCGTTGAAGACATTGACTTGTTTGAAATTAACGAAGCATTTGCTTCGGTTGTCTTGGCCTGGCAAAAAGAAACCGGCGCTGACCTGAGCAAAGTGAACGTCAACGGCGGCGCTATTGCTTTGGGGCATCCTTTGGGTTGCTCGGGGGCCAAGCTTATGACGACTTTGCTTAATGAACTTGAACGTACCGACGGCCGTTACGGTCTGCAAGCCATGTGTGAAGGCGGTGGCTTAGCTAATGCCACCATTATTGAAAGGATTGGCGCCTAATGCCACGTATGAACCTTGAGGGGTCTTCCTCAATCATTACCGGAGGTGCCTCGGGTATCGGCGAGGCCAGCGCCCGCCAATTGGCTGCCGCTGGATCTCGAGTGGTCATTGCCGACCTCAACGAAGAACGGGGCACCGAAGTCGCTTCAGAACTCGGCGGTTTGTTTGTCAAGTGCGACGTTTCCAGTACCGAAGACGCCGACGCTGCGGTAGCAGCAGCGAGCGAAATGGGCCCGTTGCGGGCCTTGGTGAACTCGGCAGGACTTGGTTTTGCCGGACGCACTATTGATCGTAATAACCAACCCATGGATCTTGAAAAGTTCCGGTTTGTTATAAATGTCAACCTGATTGGCTCGTTCAACATGTTGAGCCGAGCCGCCGGCGCTATGGCCCAGACCGAACCGGTAGACGACGACGGCAGCCGAGGGGCAGTAGTAAATATGGCTTCGGCGGCCGCTTTTGATGGCCAAATTGGCCAGTGTGCCTACTCGGCTTCTAAGGGCGGCGTAGTCGGCATGACCCTGCCCATCGCCCGTGACCTCTCGGTAGTCGGCATCCGAGTAAACACCGTGGCTCCCGGTCTGATTGACACCCCCATTTATGGCGAAGGTGAAGCAAGCGAGCAATTTAAATCTCATCTCGGTCAATCGGTATTGTTTCCCAAGCGTTTGGGTAGCGGCGAAGAGTTGGCCTTTATGGTGATGGATCTCATTACTAACCCCTACATGAATGGCGAAACCATTCGGGTAGATGGCGGCATTCGCATGCCACCGAAATAGGAGGCGCTATGTCTGAAAACACTGCAGTACTTACCGAAAAACGTGGCCGGGTCTTACTTATTACCTTGAACCGGCCCGAGGCCATGAACTCCATCAACGGTGACTTAGCCAACGGTCTTTGGGATGCCGTACAAATGCTCAACGACGATCCGGGTTTAACCGCCGGGGTACTCACCGGTAACGGGCGAGGGTTTTGCGCTGGCATGGACCTCAAAGCTTTCTTGCGGGGTGAAAACATTGGCCCCTTTATGGAATTCGTTAAAGAAGGAGCGCAAAAGCCTTTGATTGGTGCCATCGAAGGCTTTGCCTTAGCTGGTGGCTTGGAGTTGGCTTTGAGCTGCGACCTTCTGGTGGCTTCGGAAGGCGCCAAGATGGGCATTCCTGAAGTAGGGGTAGGCCTTTTTGCGGCCGCCGGTGGCGTACTGCGCTTGTCTAGCCGCGTCGGCCACGGCAAAGCAATGGAAATGGCTATCACTGCCGACCCGATCTTGGCTGAAGAAGCTTTGCAGTTCGGGCTGATTGCCCGCATGACCGAAAAAGGTGGAGCGGTAGAAGGAGCACTCAAGCTTGCGGAACGAGTCGCCCAAAATGCTCCTTTGGCTGTGGCCGCTTCGAAGAAACTGGTGCAAGCTGCTTCTTCAGGGGCCAGCGAAGAAGAACTCTGGGCGTTGAACACGGAAATGCAAATGAAAGTCTTTGTTTCCAATGACTCTAAAGAAGGCCCCAAAGCCTTCGCCGAAAAACGCCCACCCGAGTGGACCGGTACTTGAGCCTTTAACCCTCCGGGGTTAACAACATCGCCAACTGTCGCGACTGAGCGACCAGCGCCCCGGTGGAGTCCCAGAGGCGACCGCTTTCAATCATGCGGCCATCATGAAGATCTTCGGTAACAAATTCTCCTTGCACCCAGCCAGGTGCAGGGAGTCGGCGTATATGTACCGTTAACTCAATGGTAGGCACCCAGCCTATTTTTCCCAGCAAGCCAAAAATAGGTGGCGGGAAGGCGTCGGCAAACAGCACCAGGCCTAATGGGTCGGGTTGGCGGCCATCTAAGAACCGAATCCACCCGGAGGTTTCGGCTTTTTCCGCTGCTCCGGCTTCTGCTTGATCGGGGTGGATACGCATTTCGATGCGGTTCTGAATAGCCAATTCTACGCCTTGTTCAAGGCCTGAGCGGGACCGGCATTGGTCGGGTCCTGGTATTTCGGGGGCGGGGATACTCACTTGAGGTGCTTGATCAGAACCGGCGCCCAAGGTGCCAAAGGCCGCCAAAACCTCTACTCGGGTTTTTTCTGCTTGTTCTAACGAGCCCCGCAACGTGCTGATGTTGCGGCCCGAGCGGACCAGAGAGCCATGCGCTAGGGCCGAGGCGTTGCCGCTTCCGGGACGTAAATAGTGTGCGGTCACGCTGAGCGGGTCGTTATGTGGGCTCAAGGTGCTCAAGCCGCGTAGCAAGGGAGCCAACAAGTAGCCCCCGTTGGGGTTGTCGCCAATATTCCATTGGTCGCTTAAGGTCAGCGACCACTCCCCCGGGCTTTGCTCGGTGAGTTGGGTTTCGGTGTCAAATTGAAAAGCCACAAAGCCCCTTGGTTCTTGAAATACAGGTGGGCGTACCTTAGGGGACGGCTGGCCGGTTTAACGCATCACGAAAGGATTAGCCATGGGTTCTTTTGAGGTGTTGATCCACACGGTTTTGGTGCGGGTGTAGTCGTAGATGGCGTCGATGCCGGCTTCTCGCCCGTAACCACTTTGCCCAAATCCTCCGAAAGGAGCCACCGGAGAGATCGCTCGGTAAGTGTTGACCCAAACGATGCCGGCGTGCAGGCCAGCGGCTACCCGATGGGCTCGCCCTAAGTCGTTGGTGAACACACCAGAACCCAGTCCAAAGACCGTGTCGTTGGCCATAGCGATGGCTTCTTCTTCCGTACTGAATTTGATGACTGACATGACGGGCCCAAAAAGTTCTACCTGGGTACTGAGAATTTCTTGGCTGGGGCAAGACACTACGGTGGGTTCAAAATACCAGCCCTGGTCAAACCCTTCGGGGCGTTGACCGCCGGCCATAATCTCGGCACCTTGGGCCACTGATTCACTCAAGGTTTTTTCAATGTTGTCTCGCTGCTTTTTTGTGGCCAACGGCCCAACTTGTGTAGTTGCATCAAGCGGGTCGCCAATTTGCACCGCTCGGGCACGTTGGGTAACTTCTTCCATAAAGCGGTCATAGATGCCTTCTTGAACAAAGACTCGGGAACCAGCGACGCAACTCTGACCGGACGCTCCAAAGTTGCCCGCTACTGCACCGTTAACGGCCGCCTCAAAGTCAGCATCGTCAAAAATCAAGATGGGTGATTTGCCACCCAGTTCTAACGAAACTGGGGCAAAGTTTTGGGCTGTGTTGGCCACCACCTGGCGGGCGGCATCGATGCCCCCGGTGAAAGAAACTTTGCTGACCAACGGGTGACTGGTGAGGGCCCTGCCACAGGGCTCGCCAAAACCGGTGATGAGGTTAAACACTCCCGGGGGAAAACCTGCCTGGTCAACCAATTCGGCAAACGCTAAAACAGGGGCCGGGGCTTCTTCTGAAGATTTAATCACCACGGTGTTGCCGGCCGCCAAAGCAGGAGCGGCTTTGGTGGCGGTGAGAAGCATTTCGGCATTCCAAGGCACAATGCCGGCCACTACCCCAATGGGCTCACGGGTAGTAAACACATGCAGATTTGGTTTGTCGATAGGCAAGGTGCTGCCTTGCAGTTTGTCGGCCAAACCACCGTAGTAGCGGTAGTACTCGGCTACATAAGCTGATTGCCCACGAGTTTCGACGGCTAATTTACCGCTATCGGTGGTTTCCACGGAACCTAAATGTTCCGAATGTTCAGCCAGCAAATCGGCCAAAACAAAAAGTAGCTTTCCCCGCTCGGTGGCCGTCATGTCTGCCCACGGGCCCTCGTGGAGCGCTCGATGAGCTGCTTTAACAGCACGGTCTACGTCATCTTCGGTGGCCGCTGGAGCGGTAGCCCAAGCCTCACCCGTCGCCGGATTGATAGTTTCGAAGGTCGCTCCGTCGGAGGCCGAACAAAACTCGCCGTCGATGTACATTAGATAATCGTGCATGGGGTGATCTCCTTATTTAAAAAGATGAGTAATGAGGTAGTAAACAAAAAGGGGTCTTCCCACAGGGGAAGGTGATGCAAGTCCGGCAGTATTTGGGCTTCACCGTAGGGCAAAGCAGCGGCGAGAGCTTCGCTCATTTGCGGGGTTGACCCGGCATCAAGGGCTCCCGTCATGACGAGCGTGGGTGCGCTAACCCGGGAGAGTCCATTGGGCACCAGAGGGTCGCCGTCTAAAAAGCATTGGTAAGCCGCCAGGTAACCGTCATGGTCGGTGGTGCGTAAACGGGCGGAAATTTTGGCCGCCAGTTTAGGGTTTGCCTCTTGCCAAGCCGGAGTAAACCAGCGGTCCATGGCCAGTTGCGCCACTACCGCCATGCCGTCTTGGCGGCAGAGTTCTAAGCGCTGCTGTTGGGCAGAGTGCTGCTCGGCGCTGCGTTCGAACACTGTGTTAAGCAGCGCCACTCGACGAACCAGTTCCGGCTGGCGTAAAGCTAACGCCAAAGCGATACTGCCGCCTAGTGAAAGGCCAGCCACATCCAGTTTTTCACCTTCGGCCACTGCAGCGACTTCTCGGGCCTGGCGCACGAAGTCTTCTATGGTCACCGGCCCCCCGCTGCCAGAAGTCTGCCCATGGCCTAAGAGGTCGTAACGGATAACCGTGCGCTCATCTTGGAGTTGCTCCATGGCGGGGTCCCACATAGTGTGATCAAGCCCCACCCCATGGATGAGCAGCAACGGCGGGCCTTGGCCCTCCATACGAATATAGGTTTGACCACTCACTGCGGGTCGATTCCCATTTCTTCCATGTCCTGGTAACGGTTACCGATGCGATGATGCGGCCGCCCACCTACCGAAGCGCCAATAGCCACCACAATCTCATCGGGTCCAGGTGCATCGGCGACAGTCATTTCCAGCGTGAGGTAATGGGAGCGCCAACCCGGGTCTTCTTTGTGCATCATGGGGATACTCACCGTGGCTCCCGGGCCGCCTCGGGTATTGGTAAACGACAAGTAAGCCGTACCGTTCACGGCGTCGCGAAAAACGTTGCCAAAACGCAAGGTATGGATCAATGCCGACCCATGCTCTACCTCGCCGCTGGTTCCTACCATGGAGGCTTTTCCGTAGGCCTCGATGGCCTCTCCCCCGCCGGTTAATGCCGTGAGGCGAGGCACCAAGACCTCGCCTAAAGCCGGGGCGGTCGCCAATATTTCGGGGCGCAGATCTTCAACGAACCCTTGGCCGGCCCACGGGTTGGACAACACCGCCGCTACTCCGTACAGGTGCAACGAGGGGGCGGCGACTTTTCCGCCTTCAATGAGCACTTCTTCGTGGTGCGCTACGACTTTACGTATTTCTAAACTCATCAGTTTGTCTCCTCGGAAAATTGGGGCATCACTTCTTCCGTGAAACGATGGACGCTGTCCATTACCGTACGGTGGTCCAGACCGGGGAAGTTTGACCACACCAACAGGGATTGAAGATTAAGTTTTTCCTTCATCTCATGGATTTTTTCAGCCACATAATCAGCGGTGCCAAACAACATATTGCGCGGGTGGAGCCACTGGTAGCTAAGAAGATCAAGTTTACCGGGGGTCTCGGGCAACTCTTCTCCCGGATAACGGTGGTTGCTTAGGCCCCGAAAATGGCATACCCACTCCATGTAGCGCAAAAAAGCCTGGCCGGCCAGTTCTTCGGCTTGGGCCATGGTCTCGGTCACAAACATGTCACGGACCAAGGTAACCCCTTCACCCATTGGCACGTCTTGGCCTTGGGCCTGTGAAGCCGTCTCGCTATAGAGTTCAAAGCGAGAGACCATGGCATCGGTGGGTGGAATCCAGAACATGCCTTGAAGCCCGTTACGAGCGGCAAACTCAATAGAAGGAGCCGAGTCAATAACCTGCCAAAGCGGTGGGTGCGGGGATTGGAAGGGCTTAGGTATTACCGAGAGTGCCGTAATATGTCCAGTTTCGGGGTCGGTATTGTTGCTGACAGGTGGGCTCATGGCGTGATTAAAGGTGACACCAGGGTAAGGGAACTCAAAAAACTCGCCCTTAAAAGAAAAGAATTCATCAGTCCAGCAGCGGCGTATGACCTCTAAGGTTTCTTCAAATAAGGCACGGTTGACCGCCGGGTCCCGAACATCGGCCGCCGGGTTCATGTTGACCGTCTCTCGTGGGTAGACCCCCCGTCCTACCCCTACTTCAAGGCGGCCCGCGCTCATGTGGTCCAACATGGCGAGGTCTTCAGCCATCTGGATCGGGTGGCGAAAGGTAATAATATTGGCCGCTTGGCCGATACGAATTTGTTCAGTATGGGCCGCTAGGTCAGTGCTCATGAGCACGGGGTTGGGGCAAACTTCTAGCCCCTCGTGCCCAAAGTGATGTTCGGTAGTCCAAATGGATTCCCACCCGTTTTGGTCGCAATACTGGGCGATTTCTCGCCCTTCATCTATAACTTCGTAAAAGGGCTTACGAAGGCCCCAATTATTTTGGTTCAGAAAATACCCGAATCGCATGCTTGCGCTTTCTATCGAGGAATGACGGACATGGGCGCACACCTTTTATTCTCGCTGCCTGCCCGACTCGAGTGAGCACAAGGTACAGCAAAAATTTTCGAAGGTCAATGTTTGTTGGCCAAGAGGTATTGGGGCCCTAAGTCATCTACGGACGGACAACCCAACAGAGCCAAGGTTCGCTCCACCCCATTGGCAAAGTGATCAATAACAAAGTCCACCCCGACTTCGCCGGCAGCACCCAGGCCATAAAGGTAAGGACGGCCCACCATGCAGGCCGTGGCCCCCAGCGCTACTGCCTTAACAATGTCCGACCCCCGACGCACCCCACCATCAACAATGATTTCCGTTTGTCCCCCCAGTGCCGCGGCCACCGCTGGCAATAAATCAATCGGGGCAGGAGCATCGTCGAGTTGGCGTCCGCCGTGGTTTGACAGGGCAATCGCATCCACCCCGTGATCCACGGAAAGTTGTGCATCTTCTACCGATTGGATGCCTTTGATGACCAACTTCCCTTTCCATCGGTCGCGCAACCACGTCAGATCGTCCCAACTCAAGCTCGGGTCTAATTGGCTGTTTATGTAGGTGGCGAGGGATACCGGGTCTGACCCGTCGCCGACTTTGCTTTCGGTCAGGTTGGCAAACTTTATGGGCGCTGACGTTATGAAGTCCCAAGTCCAACTGGGGTGCCGAAGGCCGTCAAAAATTGTGTCTAGCCCGATTTTAGGCGGCAAGGTAAAACCACGGCGTACATCTCGCTCTCGCCTTCCCAAAACCGTATTGTCGACCGTCAAAATGATGGTCGAATAGTGACAGGCAGCAGCCCGTTTGAGCATTTCATCGACAAGATCGCGGTCTCGCCAAACATAAACTTGAAACCACTTATCACCGGACGAAACTGCCGCTACGTCTTCGATAGAGCGGGTGGACAGCGTTGAGAGACCATAGGGAAGCCCCGCCCGCTCAGCGGCTCGGGCCACCGAGAGTTCTCCGGCAGAGTCGGCCATGCGAGTAAAGCCCGTCGGCGCCAAAATCAGGGGCAGAGGGAGGCGACGGCCCAGCAGTTCTGTAGAGGTGTCGATACTTTCTATGCCCCGTAGAACTCGGGGTTTAAATGAAATGGCGGCAAAACCCTGTTTGTTGCGGGCCGCTGTGCGCTCGTCTTCGGCCGCACCATCGATGTAATCAAAAACTCCACCGGGGAGGCGCTTTTTTGCCAACAAGCGGAGATCCTCCAAATTGCTGGCTCGCTCTAAGCGGCGAAGTGCCCCGTTGCGTTCAAATCTTCTCAACCGCACTACCGAGCGAAGGGCTTTTAACATGTCACTATTGTGCCATCTGTCGTCTCTAAGACAAGACTCGGCCTAATACATGATGGTTCGCGTCAAATGGTGAGGCCAAAAGGTGTCGTGATAAGTGTTCCAAAAGCGAAAGTCCACCTGAGGTACGACAATTTGTTGATCAGGGGGCCGGATCTCATTGATGGCGTCGGTCAATAATGCCGTGGCATAAACCGTGTGGGCACGAATCTCGATTTCCTGGTCGCTGTCACGCTCAATAATTTGGCCTGCCATAATCTTGGCCTCCAACTCAGGCGCATAAGAAATCAGACCCATAAGGCGTAGCCCCACTGGCACGATGTAGTCGGCGAAGGCTGTCATGTCTTCAAGATCTTTGAGCGCCCATTGGCCGCTACGAAACAAAGCCCGATGCAGCGACCACAAAGTAAGTTGAGGCAATTTATGAAACTCAACTTTTTGCCCGTGGTACAGACTTGAATCATCGAAGCGCGGAAATTCTTGGGCCATGCGTTCCATCAACCCCTCACCGTCGGCATACATTGCTGGCGCACAGGAGCGCACAAACGCATGAAAAGAACCCTGATGCCGGTCAACCAGGGTGGCACCTATTTCATTCAAAATTTCCACCCGTTCTTCCAACATGGGGAGTTCCACGTTGCCGGCAAACAAACGTGCCAGATCATCTCGGGTTACTGAGGCCAAATGTTGGCCGCTAAAAATATCTTGCCCCGCAGCCAGCGCTTCGTGGATGCGAGCAAACATGCCTTCGGTGTCAGACCAGGTTTGCCCTTGGTAGTCCACGGCAAACTTAACGCTGGTGGCGAAATCAGTAAAAGCAAAGTTGAGCGCCCCAATAAAAAAGTTCACGTCAAACAACAGGTCCGGGTCTTTGCCCATATCGAAGGGGCCGGTACCGGTGTCATCAGGGATGGAAAAATGCTCGTAGGCCATCCAACTGGCCACTTCTTGAACCTTGTCAAGGGAAGTAGAAACATGGGTGGATTGTTCGATAACGGGCAGCACCGATTTCAGTACGGGTTTTTGCCATTTGCTACTGGTTTGCATTTGGTCTCCATTTTGTGAGCAGAATCAACCATACTGACATGAACGAACGTCGCTCCGGGCGACCAAAGGAAACCATGACCCACGAAACTCAACCAACCTTGGCTGTTGTCGGCTCCACCATGATCGATTTGGTTGCTTATGCCGAGGTGCTACCCGAAGACGGCGAAACCCTGCTCGGTGAAAAGTTTCAAATGGGCTTCGGCGGTAAAGGTGCCAACCAAGCAGTGATGGCCAAACTGATGGGAGCCGAGGTAGCCATGGTTAATTGTTTGGGCGACGACGACTACGCCCAGATGTACCGTAAAAACTTTGCCGACTACGGCATCAATACCGACCATGTTTACACCGCTCCGGGGGCCAGCGGCGTGGCCCCTATTTGGGTCGACGGACAAGGCCATAACCGCATAATCATCATCCCGGGCGCTAATCATGCCTTAACTGCACAGCAAGCAACCGCCGCCATTGAAGCGTTGGCTCCCCTTCAGGTAGTTATCGGCCAGTTTGAGATCCCGCAAGAGGTCACCGCCGCAGGGTTTGCTGCGGCACAAAAATTTGAGGCAACCACCGTGTTGAACCCCGCCCCGGCCAGTGCGTTATGCCCGGCACTACTGGCCGTTACCGATTGGTTGATTCCCAACGAACATGAGTTTGCCCTGTTGGCGGGGAGTGAACCTTCTGACACCGCCCTCTTGAGTTTCGCCACGCAGACCGCTACCCGACTGTTGGTTACCTTAGGTGAAGCAGGGGTGGCTTTAGCCGTCGATGGTGAGGTCATACGATTGCCGACGACCCGTGTTGAAGCTATTGATACCACTGGGGCCGGCGATGCCTTCGTGGGGGCTTTTGCCTACGGATTAGCCGCGGGCCTTGCCCCAGTAGCAGCGGCCCAACTAGGTATGGATCGGGCCACAGATTCGGTAACCAAACTGGGCACCCAATCTTCCTACGCCCCGCTTTCACCTCGTTAGTTGTTTCTCATTAGAGTGCGGCCATGACTTCGCCTCAACATTTTGACGTCCTCATCGTGGGGGCTGGAATTTCCGGCATTGGCGCTGCTTATCATTTGCAAAAAAACTGCCCTGATCATTCCTTCGCCCTACTGGAAGGACGCCCCGATTTAGGCGGCACCTGGGACTTATTCCGCTACCCGGGGATTCGCTCAGATAGCGATATGCACACCTTGGGTTACAGTTTCAAGCCGTGGACCAACGCCAAATCTATTGCCGATGGCCCATCAATTTTGGCTTATCTTCGAGAGACGGCTGAAGAGAACAACATGGGCCCCCACATTCGCTTCAACCATCAGGTTTCAGATGCCCAATGGTCGAGCCAGGACAGCACCTGGACGGTAACTGCCGACGTCCAAGGAGAGCCTGCGACCTACACTTGCAACTTTTTGTTTATGTGTTCCGGTTACTACAGTTATCGAGAGGGCTACAGCCCCGAATTTGCTGGCCGAGAAAACTTTCATGGCCAGATAGTGCACCCCCAAGAGTGGCCCGAAGATTTGGACTACATCGGGAAGAAAGTTGTGGTTATTGGATCAGGGGCTACCGCCATGACGCTGATTCCCGCAATGGCAGATCAGGCAGAACACGTCACCATGTTGCAGCGCTCCCCCACCTATGTGGTGGCTCGCCCCGACCATGACGTCATCGCTAACCGACTGCGCAAATTTCTGCCCGAGAAAGTCGCTTACTGGCTTACTCGTAAAAAGAACGTCTTTCGTCAGGGCTTGGTTTACCGCAAGTCCCGCACCGACCCCGACAAGGTCAAAGAAATGCTCCTCAATGGTGTGCGTGAAGGTTTAGGGCCCGACTATGACGTAGAGAAACACTTCACTCCTTCCTACAACCCTTGGGACCAACGGCTTTGCTTAATCCCCAACGGTGACCTTTTTGAATCAATTAACTCCGGCAAAGCTTCGGTGGTGACCGACACCGTTGATACTTTTACCCCTAACGGCATTCGTTTAAGTTCTGGCCAAGAACTCGAAGCCGACATCATCGTGACGGCCACCGGTTTGCAGTTAGTGACCTTAGGAGAAATGAGTTTTAGCGTCGACGGTCAACCGGTCGATTTTGCGCAGACCTGGACTTATAAAGGCTTGGCCTACTCAGACATCCCAAACCTGGTGTCCTCCTTTGGGTACATCAACGCCTCGTGGACGCTGCGCTCTGACCTCATTGGCGAACACGTGTGCCGTTTATTGAACCACATGCGTAAAACCGGCACCACACAATGCACGCCAAGGCTGCGACCCAGTGACCACGACATGCCACCACGCCCTTGGGTAGACGACTTCCCCGCCGGCTACATGAACCGGGTTATGCCGTTGCTCCCTCGCCAAGGTGACCGTGCCCCCTGGTTAAACACCCAGGACTACCGTAAAGACATCAAGTTGTTGGGCAAAGCCCAGGTGGAAGATGGCGTTATGGAGTTCACCAAGCCCTCATCATGATTTAGATATTGGCCAGACCGCTTTCGAGGTCGGTTACCAAATCTTGCGCATCTTCGATACCTACCGAAATGCGCACCATGCCGTCAGTGATGCCCGAAGCAGCCCGGTCTTCTGGCGGTACCACCCGATGGGTCATGGACGCCGGGTGCTCAACCAAAGTATCGACGTTGCCCAAACTCACCGCTAGTGAGCAGATGCTGAGCCCATCGAGAAACTGGGTGGCGGCGGCGTAACTACCGAGGTCAATGGTGATCATGGCCCCAAAGTCATCCATTTGTTGCGCTGCTAAAGCGTGCTGCGGATGACTCGCTAACCCAGGCCAAAGCGTTGTTTGTACCTTTGCATGGTCTTCCAAGAATTCAGCCAAAACCCGAGCATTACTACAGTGCTGTTTCATACGCAGGGGCAAGGTTTTGAGACCAATGCTGGTTAGCCAACAATCAAAGGGGCTCGGTACGGCACCGACAAAACGAATCATCGAACCAGCACCGGTATCCATAAACTCGGCGTCGGCGCTAACCACTGCCCCGCCTAAGACCGTGCCGTGGCCGTTGATGTACTTGGTGGTGCTGTGTACCACCACATCGGCTCCCAAGGTTAAAGGGCGCTGCAAAATGGGGGTAGCAAACGTGTTATCAACCACTACTTTCGCCCCATGGGCGTGAGCCAATTCGGCGGTCCGAGCAATGTCAATAACGGTCATGGTGGGGTTGGCTGGGGTTTCTAAATAGACCACCGTGGTTTCTGGGTGGGCAGCCAACTCTTGTTCTAAAAGGTCCGGGTCTAAAAGAGACACCCTGGTATTGGTGACTTGATAGTTGGGGAGCACGTCAGAGATCAAGTGATCGGTGGAGCCATACAACGCTCGTTGGGTAATAACGTGATCACCAGATTTAGTGAGGCCCAGCAGCGCTGCGCTGATTGCCCCCATGCCTGAGCCAAATATTTCTGCGGTTACCGGTTCGCTACCGGGGTAATCGAAACCTTCCAAAGCAGCGATCTTGGCTGCTAACGCTTGGCGGGTTGGGTTGGACCCGCGGGAGTACATGTGGCCAGCCGTTTCGCCGTTTCCGTAGGATTCAACGGCTGCGGCATCAGCAAAAGTAAACGTCGAGGTCTGATGGATGGGCGCCACGTGGGCCCCCGATGGGTCGTGGGGCTCGCCGGCGTGCACTGCTTGGGTGGCTAGTTGATGTTTTTCGCTCATGTGTTTTCCTTCTTTTGGTTTTGTTCGATCACCGTGGCTGCCTGATACAAGAGGGTCTCACTGTTCATCGGCCCAATAAGCATCAGGCCGATGGGTAGCCCGTCGCTGAACCCGCAGGGTAGCGACAGAGCAGGGTGACCGGTGTTGTTGAAAGGCCAAGTGTTGCTTAGCGGTTCACCAGAGAGGGCCATTACTTCGGCTAACCCGGCTTCGGGCCCCGGCAGTCGAGTGGCCCGCATGGGGGTGGTAGGCATAACCAGCAAATCGAAATCTTCTAGTGCAGCGTCGTAGGCGGCCCGCAGTTGATGCGTTTCGTTGAGCGCTCGCCCAACTAAAGCGGTGCCGTGGCGTTGCCGCAAAATCTCACGAGACACCAACGAGACTTGTACTGATTGAGGCAAATCATTGGGGCGGGTACGCCACAAGGCTTGCTGGCGCAAAAATGCTTCGTCCACTGGTTCGCCGCCCAAGGCTTGACCGTCGTTGGTGAAAATGTTGTCTATGACCAACTGAGCCAAGGCCGCAGAGATCGGTGCGCCGGCGAGATGGAGAGGTATCGAGACCTCACTTACCGTGGCCCCTTGACCGGACAGTTGGTGCACAGTCGCCCGGACAGAGTCATCAACCACAGTTTCCGAGGTGGGGCGACCAAACCCTTCACTAACCAGACCGATGCGTAAGCCTTGAACCCCTGAAGTTTTGGGCAACACCTGGTCGCTATCGGCCAGCACCGAAAGCACTAAAGCATTTTCTGCCACCGTTCGAGTAATCGGCCCGACATGGTCGATGCCGGGGGCCATGCCGAGAATCCCGGTATAAGGCACCAGGCCGTGCGTAGCTTTCATGCCCACTAAGCCGCAAAAAGAGGCTGGCACCCGCACCGACCCGCCTTGGTCGCACCCTAAAGCGTAGTCCACTCCCCCGCTGGCCACCAAAGCAGCACTCCCCGACGATGACCCTCCGGCCGAGCGTTCAGGGTCGTGCGGGTTTAATACCGGGCCGGTGTCGCTCACGTGGCTGCCCCCGGAAAAGCAATAAGCATTGCAGGTGGATTTTCCGGCGATGGTAGCTCCGGCGCCCAGAAGCCGGGTAACCACCGTGGCGTCAACTTGCGGAATATAACCTTCAAGAATTTTTGTGCCGTTCATGAGGGGTACGCCGGCCACCCGAATGTTGTCTTTGATAGCGACGGTTTGCCCCGCTAACGGCCCGGAGGTGGCCTCGGTTATCTCGGTGCGCACATACCAAGCGTTAAGGGGGTTCTCTTGCGCCGAGGGAACCGACCATTGGCGACGCACCGACTCTTGGTGGCTGGTGGGAAAATCAAGGATTCCTTCGGCGTCAGCTACTTGCTGCTGCACGGCAGCCACATAAGCCTCTGGTTCGTCAATGGCGAGACCTAAGGCTTGCGCCCGATCAAGGATTTCTTGAGATTCGAGAGGTTTATCGGGGAGCATCTTGTTGATCAAAAAATGAGGCGGTAACGGGCATTTGGGGACGCGGAACATCGAAATCCATGCTGCGAATGCGCCCGCTACGCTGCCCAGCGACCAGCAAGCCTTCATACTCGGTGGGCATAGGGTTCGGGGCGCAAGGCACAGCATCGTCGGCCGAGTAAACCGAAATAAACAAGGTACGCGGCAGGTCAGAGCGGTTGGCTGCAGAGCCATGCAAAAGACGAGTGTGCATAAGACACACAGAGCCCGCCGACCCCGTACAGAGCACCGCTTTTTCTTTGCTTTGTTCAACCACTTGGTCGGCCACTGCACCGGTAAATAATCCTTCATGCCAAAGGCTATAAAGCGGGCCTCGGTGTGAACCCGGCACCACCTCGAGGGCACCATTTTCTTCGGTCACTTCGTCAATCATCAACAAAGCGGTCACTAGGTCGTCGTTGGTGTGTGGGGTGTAAGGAAAATCTTGATGCCACTTGACTTCGGTGTGGCCGCCCGGTTGCTTGGAGTTGATCTTGGTGTGGTGCAGTTTGACATTTGGCCCGATGAGGTCCACCACACAGTCAGCCATATGACTGTCGGCCATGGTTTGGTAGTAGGCCGCTGAGGCTTCCACCGGGGCGTTCACCCGACGCAACCGGGGTTGGTCTGCGGTGTGGCCGCTTTCCATATCGAAACGAGGGCGGCCGTCGAGCGTGTCGCCGTAGGGAGCCTCATGGCTGCGGCTCTCTTGTACCCAGGCCGCGAAATCTTCTTGCATTTGTAGTAACAACTCGGTACTTACCGCTTGGTCCACTACCAAAAACCCGTCACGCCAAAACTGGTCTTTTTGTTCTTGAGTTAAGGCAGGCATAAGCGTTCCTTTTGTCGGGTTCTGGCAGTCTAGACTCCGGGGCGAAAGCACCAAGAACCCCGCAAGGAGATTTCTCGTGGCCACTAGCGTAGAAAAAGATCAGCGATCCATGGCTCAGTGGCTCGGCAACGTCCCCGACAAAGAGGCCGTTAAAAACTTTGTGCACGGGTCGGGTATTGATTTGCTGGATTTGCGTTTCGACATCAATGAGTTAAAGACCGCCTTAAGCGACCTTCGCCAGACAACAGATTTCACGGCGGCTGCCGAAGCCGACAGTTTCGGAGCGCTAGCGGTTACCCGCCGGCCAGGGGTTGAAGTGCCTACCGCCAACGATTTGTCTGGGCTCTACTGGCTACGGGCCGACGACCGCTACCAAGAAGAACCTCGCGAAGAGGCCGTAAACGAAGCCGCCTTCACCGAGTTAGTTCCTACCTTTGTCGGGACCTACTTTGAACACGTTCATCAAGAGTTGACGGCCCGCTTCCCCATAGGGCGTATGCGTTTGTTGTGGAAAGACCTCTACAACTGCAATTCGTGGCACCGAGACCCCGAACCCCGCATTCATGTACCCATCGTGTCTAACCCCGGGTCGCTGTTTGTGGTCAACAATCATTGCACCCACCTTCCCGCTGATGGTTCGGTGTACTTCACCGACACCCGGGGCTACCACACGGCGCTTAACGGCGGATTAATGGAACGAGTGCATTTGGTAGCTGCAGTTCCTTGGTGCCCAACAGAGTGAGCAAGCTGGCTGAGTTCGCTTTAGATCTCACCTTTGACGACCTCCCCGACTCGGTGGTGGCCTTTACCCAACGCTGCCTGCTCGATGTTCTGGGGGTTGCCGCTTCGGGCACGACCACCGATTTATCAATACTCATTCGCCAACATGCGGTAGAGCAGTTTGCTTCGGGTGGCCGGCCCGCCCGCTTGCTCTTCGATGGTCGGCCGGTAAGCGCTGCGGGGGCCACCTTGGCTGGCGGCATGACCATTGATGCCATCGATGCCCACGACGGTCACAAACTCACCAAAGGGCATGTGGGCTGCGGGGTAGTACCGGCCGTTCTGGCCCTCGGGCAAGCCGAAACCATCATGGAGTCTCGCGAACTGCTCACCATGGTGGCTGTGGGCTACGAAATCGGCACTCGAGCAGGCATCGCTATGCACCAGACGGTGCCCGATTATCACTCTTCGGGAGCATCCATATCTTTAGCAACCGCAGCGCTGGGGGCACGAGCCCTCGGTCTTGACGGTCGGGGCCTGGCCGAAGCACTAGGTATTGCCGAGTATCACGGCCCACGCAGCCAAATGATGCGGGTCATCGACCACCCCACCATGGTAAAAGACGGTTCAGGGTGGGGTGCAATGGCCGGGGTAAGCGCGGCCTACCTGGCGGCTAATGGGTTTACCGGGGCGCCGGCCATCACCGTGGAAAGCCCAGAAGTCAACGACCTTTGGCAAGACCTGGGCAGCAACTGGCGTATTTTTGAGCAGTACTTTAAGCCTCACCCGGTCTGCCGGTGGGCACAACCTGCCGTAGAAGCAGCGTTGGCTCTACGCCAAAAACATGGTTTGGATGGTTCTGAGATTTCTGAAATCAAGATCACCACTTTCCACGAGGCCTTTCGCTTAGCCACCGTGGCACCCACTTGTACAGAACAAGCCCAATACAGTTTGCCCTTTTCGGTAGGGGCCGCTCTGGCCCATGGGCAACTTGGTGTACAAGAAATAACCAAAAGTGGCCTCACCGACCCAGAAAGTTTGCGTTTAGCAGCGGCCATCACCATTGTAGAGAGCCCGGGATTCAACGCAGCTTTTCCGGCGCAACGCTTTGCCCAAGTTTCATTAATCTGCCAAGACGGAACGACCTTTGTCTCGCCCGTAACCGAGCCTCGGGGTGACCCAGAAAACCATCTGTCGTCGGCGGAGATTAACGAAAAGTTTCACCGCCTGGCCGACCCCATCTTGGGCACACATAGAGCCCATGCGCTCCGTAGTCAGGTGGCCGCACTTTCTGATGGTGGGGAAACCACCACTTTGCTTTCACTGCTTACCGAACCGGTGGCCTGAAACTTTTCTTTAAGCCACGGCCCGGCTTGGACAGGTTGATAAAGCGCCGGATGCTCGGCATCTTGGCAAGTGGGAAGACAATCTAGGAAAGCATCCCAGTTGGCCATATGAAAAAAGGCCAAAGATTGCCTTTGTTCTGAAGAAGCGGTGGTTACCCGGTGCAGGGTAGACCGCCAACGATCGTTCGTCCAGCGAGCAATGGAGTCACCCAGGTTGACCACAAAAACATCTGGGTTGGGGGTAACGCTTTGCCAGTTTCCCGCTGAGTCTTGGATCTCTAAGCCCGGCACTTGGTCGGTGTGCAACACGGTGAAGGTTCCATAATCAGTATGCGCACCAGCGCGGAGAGCATTCTTAGGGGCCGCCGGCGAGTGCTTCGGGTAGTTGATGGCCCGTAGCGAACTCATGGGTTGATCAATAAGTGGGACAAAGAAATCCGTCGGGAGGTCCAAGGCCCGTGCCATGACCGCCATGAGGTGTTCGGCGACTTGCGCCATGGCCGAAAAATACTCTTCTAAGGCGAAACGCAGACCCGAGGGGCGGTCGGGCCAAAGACTGGGTGAGCGAACCCACGCCTGGTCGGGGTCATCGCCCAGCGAACCCCCACCGGTATCGGGGCCCACCGAAAAGGTTTCTTTCAAATCAGCCGGGCTAGCCATGCCCAAGGAGGCGGCCAGTCGTTCGTAGCCCAAAGGGGCGTAGCCGTAGGGGTAGCCATCGGAGGGGAAGGCCACCAGCATTTTTTCTTCGGTTGGCAAGGCAAAGAACTCCGCTATCGCTTGGCTGGCGGCCGGCAAGGTTTCCGGCGGAATAACCGATTGAGGGATGCTAAAAAAACCGTATTCGGCGCACGCTTGGCCCAAGGTAGCGGCTTGTCTTTCTGGGCTATCGGCGAAGTCAACGAGGGGGAGGTCCATAGCGGCACGCTAATGGCAAAAAACTAAAGTTTTCCGTCCTGCGATGCGTGGGGCGACGTCATTTAATGCTAAAACAGGCAGGTGAACCCTAACTATTCAGCCGAATCCGACGCTTTTCGCTCCGTTGTAAAAACCTTTCTCGCCGACAACCTCCCCGATGGGTGGAAAGGCATTGGTGGTCTCGAGCCCGAAGAGATCCACGACTTTTTGATGCACTGGCGGGTCAAGCTGGCGGAAGCTCGCTTTTTGGCCCCGTCGTGGCCGGTGGAATACGGTGGGGGCGGCATGTCTTCCTTGGAGTCGGTCATCATTGCCGAAGAATTCGAACGGGTTGGGGCCCCTACCGGTGGCGGCAACGACGCGTTTAGCATTTCTATGTTTGGCAACACCTTGCTCATGTGGGGAACCGATGAGCAAAAAGCAGACTTTCTGCCAAAAATTATTAGCGGCGAGTACGTTTTCTGTCAAGGCTATTCCGAACCCGATGCGGGTTCGGACCTCGCTGGGTTGGGTTGCAAAGCCGAACTCGACGGCGACGAATGGATAATCAACGGGCAAAAAATATGGACGTCATCGGCCCAGTACGCCAACTGGATATTTGTGCTTTGCCGCACCGACCAAGATGTATCCAAGCACAAGGGGATTTCCTTTTTAGCCTGCCCGATGGATCAACCTGGCTTAGAGATTCGCCCCATCGCCATGTTGTCCGGTGATACAGAATTCAACGAAACCTTCTTCGACGAGGCTCGCACCCCCAAAGAAAACGTGGTGGGTGGAGTAAACAACGGATGGGGCGTGGCCATGACGCTGCTGGGCTTAGAGCGCGGTGAAGCAGCAGCCACCATGCCTTTGCAATTCCGAGAAGAAGCGGACAAATTGATGGCCTTAGCCAAGAAACACGGCAAAGCCGACGACCCCCGGATTCGCCAGCGTTTGGCCCAAGTGCACTGCGAAGTAGAGATTATGCGCTACATGGGTATGCGTACTTTGACCAACTTTTTAGGCGGCGGTCACCCCGGCCCACAAGAATCCACCTTTAAGTTGTACTGGTCTGAGTATCACAAACGTATGACTGAATTAGCGGTAGACATTTTGGGCGCCGAAGCCATGACCCCCACGGGCTCGTGGCGTGGCCGGGCCTTCCACGGTGACTGGACGGGTTCGCCCAATACCTCCACCTCTTGGGTGGGAGCCTTCTATAACGCTCGAGCCGGCACCATTTATGCTGGCACCTCACAGGTACAGCGCAACATCGTAGGCGAAATGGTGCTCGGCTTACCCAAAGAGCCGCGGGTTTAACTCTCGTACTGCTTGCTTAACAGCAGTTCCATCATTTCTCGGGCCACCATGGGTGCTGCATTCTGGTTTTGTCCGGTAATTAAGTTACCGTCGACCACCCAGTGGTTTGCTAAGGGGTCTCGAAACTTGGTAACGCTTTCAAAGAGTGCTCCGTGAGCACGTAACTCAGTTTCGGGGTGGTGAGGGGTTTTCCTGATACCCAACTCGGAGACCTGTTTGTCGGTTACGGCAGAAATACGGCGGCCCTTAACCAGGGATTCCCCGTTGGCGTCTTTAGCCTTCAGCAGCCCCAGTGGGCCATGACACACCCCGCCTATGACCCGGTTGAGCGCATTGGCTTCCGTCATTTTTAGACCCAAGGCCTCCGAAAAACCAAAGTCGAAGGCCGCTCCCCACCCACCTGCTAAAAAAACAATGTCGTAGTCGGCCATATCAAGGTCGGCTATGGGCCGTGAATCTAAAACTTTTTCTTGAAAAACTTCATCCCCCAGAAAGCGGTCGTCGCTCGGAGTACGCAACACGGGCTTGAGCGATTTCGGATCTACCGGTACCACTCCCCCTAAGGGGCTCGCTACCTCCACTTCCATCCCAGCATCCAAGAAGGCGTAGTAGGGAACGGTCATTTCGCTGGCAAACACCCCCGTAGGCTTGCCGATCTCTAGGACAGCGGCATTGGTGGCCACCACGAGGGCGCTACGGCCGTTCAGGTCAAGGGCCACTGCTTCGGAGTCTTCAGGGTGCATACCAAGTCGCTGCAGGCCTTTGCGGAGAAGTCGGGCCGGGGGTGGTGGTGTTTTACTTTTCATTTTTTCCTTCGTGGGTCGTGTGGCGTAGGGCCATGGTTTGTTTCGAGTAGCTAGGCAGCGCTGACGTTCTTTAGCTAGCCGCTCCTTGAGCAAGGCAAATACCGCAGCGGCCTCTGCTTGACCGGCTTGGTTGAGTGCTTCGTTGGGGTCAGCGTCTAGGTCGTACAGTTCCCACTGGTCAGGTAGTGGTTTGGTGCGAAAAGACGGTCCACCCATCCCGGTGGCCGCCAGATGGCGCACTCCGGGTTCGGTCCAAGTTTCTGGGTCGTCATAGGTGCGAACGATTTTCCAAAGGTGTCCTTGGCCAAAGAGTGCATCGCTTTTCGACACTCGTGACACTAAACCTTCAAAGTTTGCCGCCACATGGGCTGGCACTTGAATGCGTAGTGGTCCCGGGGGGTTCTTTTCTTTTCCTAAGCGACGGGCCAGGCCACTGGCTCCGCTGTCGCCTTCCAGCATGTTGTCTCGGGTCATTAGGTAGACCGAACGGTCTTCCTCTGGAGAAGTCTCTTGGCGAATGGTCGGTAAGAGATTTTTTCCCGGCAAGGGGTGGACCTCGGAAAAAGTTTTCCGTAACTCGGCGGCGGTGCTGTCGTGATCAATAGATGCGGCCGCCAGCAGGGTAGGAACGAGGTCGACATGCGAGGTAGCCGCACCAACGATTTGCTGAGGGGTGGTTGCTTGGTTGCCAATGCCGGCCACGGTGAAAGGAACTCGGGTGGCTTCGTCGTACAGGTTGAACCATTTTTGATGCAATCCCCCATGGGCACCCAATAAATCACCGTGGTCGGAAGTGCGTACCAGAAGCGCGTTGGTTGAGCCGTTTTCGGTGACCGCCTGGCGAACTTGGTCAATAGCACTATCGCCTTGCGCATGCAATCGATAGTAAAGGTTGCGGTATTCCTGAGAGTTTTTAGCGTAAACCCGAGCCACGGCGGCCGGCGGGCCATACCCCGATGGGTAGGACTCACGAAAAGCTATTTGGGCGGCCGGCTTGGTGGAGAGGTCTTCGCTATCGGTGGGCGATGGGCCCACCGGTGGCGGGTCGAGCGAAGAAGCTTCAAAGGGAAGCCCTTTGCGTTGCCAAATCGGGAAAAGAACAATGTCATGGGGATTAACGAAACTAGCTACCAACAAAAATGGTCGCTGGGCGGCGGCCTCCCCTGCTTGACGGCGGGCGTAGCGATCCTTCAGCCAAGCCACTACCCGGTCCGCTATTAATGGGTCGCGACGGAACCCTGAGTTGGCGAGTTGCCCACCGTGAGGCTCGGGCCCTACCCAGCCGGAAAACCCATAGGGCTCGAGCGGGTTGGCCGACAAATAGGCATCTACCGCCGAGGCATCGATAACGCCGTGGGCATCGTTGGTGGCTAAGACCTTGCCGGTAGTCGGATCAGTGAGGTCAGCGTGTGAAATGTGCCATTTGCCGTCGTAGTGCGTGTCGTATCCGGCGGCCGTAAACCAGTTGCCCAAAGTGGGGACTTCAAAGGGAGGTAGCCAGCGCAAGCGGGTGTCGTTGGCCATTTTTCCCAACCCGTCAGTTTGGGTAACCCCGTGTACATCGGGGTATTGCCCCGTGAATAGCGTGGGTCGACTGGGCACGCAGGCTAAAGAACCGGTGTAGTGGCGGCCGAAATCTGCCCCATGATCAGTGAACCATTTGCGACCGGTCAGTGTTTCTTGGCGCCAGTGCTGGAGATTGTTGGCCTCGTACGAAGGGGCGGCTCGCTCTTCGTCGGTCATGAAGATGACAATGTCGGGTCTATCCATGATGTTCTTCCTTGGGGGCTTCAATGTTTGTTTCAGCGACCAGTCCACTCAGCATTTGTTCAGCGGCCTGAGACATTTTTTTACCGACGGCTTTGGCGATAAGTTTTTGAGGAGGTCGAGGGCCGGCATCGATGCGAGTAATTAAAGTCACTTTGGTTCCTTGAGTAATCTTTTTAAGTGTCCAAGTATTGGTGAGCGATTTGATAACCGGCGGCAGGCCTTCAATGGTGTAGGCCAATGTTTTTTCGGGTTGCCAGGTGGTGACCGTTTCTATCACTACATTACGACTGCTTTGAATACGGCGAACCATGCCACGGCCCGAAGTTTGCTCGCTCATGAGACATGCATGGTCAACATTGCTGGCCCATCTACTAATGGCGGCGAAGTCACTCAAAACGGCCCAGATTTCCTGGGGAGAGGACGTGAGTTCGCGACTCTGGGTGAGTTCAATCATGCGTTTATGAATGAAATGAGAACGCCAGCGAGTTCCGGACCACAGTCTTCTTGTAGAAAATGTCCCCCGCCTTCTATGGTGACATGGGGTTGTCCCTGGGCGCCGGGAATTAATTTTTTAAAGATCTTGTCGCCCCCCTGAGTTACTGGGTCTTGGTCGCTAAAGCAACAGAGAAAAGGTTTTTGGAACTTTTTTAAAGACTCCCAGGCTTGCCGGTTGGCTGAAGATTCAACATCTTGAGGCGAGGTGCAAACCAGCGAGGGCCAAATTCTTGCCCCAGCCTTGTATCGATCTTCAGGAAAAGGAGCATCATAAGCAGCAATCGCTGACGGAGAAAGTCCGTTAACGCAGGCCCCGGTGCAGATTTTACCAACCGGAAAATGCTCAGTGGTTTGACTGAACTGTTGCCATTTAAGAAAAGCTTCGCTCGCTGAGTGATCGCCGGTTGGTAAGCCAGTGTTGCCAATAGCCACCCGGGCGAAGCGCTCAGGCTGGGCGGCTACTAATCGTAGGCCGATGAGCCCGCCCCAGTCTTGACCAAAAAATGTGATGTCTTGCAAGTTAAGAACTTCAAAGATTAGCTCCGACATCCAAGACACATGGCGGGCATAGGTGTAGTCGCTTTGCTGTTCCGGTTTATCGCTGCGGCCGAAACCCACTTGGTCGGGCACAATTACCCGGTGCCCCGCAGCCACCAAGGGAGGTATAACCGTCCGGTAGAGGTAACTCCAGGTGGGTTCTCCGTGTAAAAGAAGAATCGGTGAAGCGGTTGCGGGGCCTTCATCTAGATAGTGAACTCGCAGGGTTCCCCCGTCTTGATCAGATATTTCTGCATAGTGGGGGGCAAAAGGGAAATCTTCAAGTTGATCAAAGCAACGATCGGGGGTGCGGAGAGTTTTCATTTCGTTCCTTGGTTCATTATTGGCGAGACATTTCGGCTTGGGCTTGGGCGCTCTCTGCCTCGACTGATTGACGGGACAGAAGTTCTATCTCTACTTGATACAAAATACCGGCAAAGGGGAACGGGCTTTCGTATTGGGCAGAAATGGCAGACCCATGGTCGTAACCGATACTTGACCCCACCGAAGATATAACCCCCATATAGAGGGGCAACTCTGCGGCTTGGCCAAACTCGCCGTTGAGAGACAGCTGAACGCGGCCTGTGCTGGACCCGGTGCGCCGCAGGTGGGCTACGAGGGTGCTCGGTCCCTGGGGAACGGAGCGGGGGCCAGAGACCACGGTGCGCTGCCCAAAAGCGTTGTACTCCAAAATCAGTTCCCCATTGAGTACGAAGAAACTGATGCCTGAGTTTTCGGTACCGGTAGACCACAGTACGCCTTCTTGGCCGGATTGGCAGTCCACCTGTGCCGTAAGGTCAAAGCTTCGTCCACCGATGGCCGCCGAGGCTTGTGCCGGAATGGGCAGCATGGGCGGGCGGTACACATAGCGGCGGCTTGTGGGGTGGGGCGAGCGGTCACGAAAACGTGGGCCAAACAAGGTGAGGCCGCGGTCGTCAAGCGGCAAAACCCCATGGCGCTCGGCTTCCTCCCACCACAGGCCGATAAGTTCATCAAGCTTTTCGGGTTGCGTGGCAGCCTGATCGTCGCATTCTGATGGGTCAACGGTTAGATGATAAAGTTCCCATAACTCGGTGTCGTAGTCGGCGCCGGGCAGATGGCGACACACCGCTTTCCAATTTCCTGCGACCAAAGCTCGGCTGCCCGCCATCTCAAAATACTGCAAGGTATTGGTGGCTGGGTGGTTAGCGTCGTTGAGCAGAGGGGCAAAAGAGTGCCCAGTTACCGGTAGTTGTTCGATGCCCTTGAAGGTTTCTGGTGGGGTGATACCCAAGAATTCATAGATGGTGGGGGCGATGTCGGCCACGTTGACAAATTGGTGCCGTTTGGTGCCTCGCTCAGACTGGTCAAGGCCTTGGGGCCAGTGCACAATCATGGGCACGTGTACCCCGCCCTCGTGGGTGTTCTGCTTGTACCACTTAAAGGGGGAGTTCCCGCACTGGGCCCAACCCCAGGGGTAGTTGGTGTGGCTCTGTGGGCCACCGATGCTCTCAATATCTTTGATGGCCTCTTCGGGAGTTTCGAGAATGCCGTTAAAGAACTTCATCTCGTGCATGACCCCGAAAGGGCCACCTTCTTGTGACGCACCGTTGTCGGACAAAAGTATGAGCAACGTGTTGTTGAGTTGCCCAAGATCATCAAGGCCTTGGACCAGACGGCCTATTTGGTCGTCGGTGTGATCGAGGAAAGCAGCGAAGGCTTCCTGTAGGCGGGCGGCCAGGCGCTGTTGGGTTTCGGGGAGTTCGTCCCATGGTTCCACTCCAGGGTTGCGGGGAGCCAACTGGGTTTGTTCCGAAATAATCCCAAGTTCAATTTGTTGTTCAAACCAGCGTTGCCGCACCACATCCCAGCCCTCGTCAAAAGCACCGCGATATTTAGTGAGATACTTTTCCGGTGCTTGATGCGGTGCATGGGTGGCCCCAAAAGGTATATAAGCAAAAAATGGGCGATCGGGACGCACTCCTTTGCTATCGCTGATCATGCTCAGAGCCTGATCAATAATGTCTTCGCTGACGTGGTAGCCATCTTCTGGCTTCGCCGGTGGCTCAATGGGGTGGTTGTCAGAAACTAGGTCGGGGTAGAACTGGTCGGTCTCTCCTTCCAGAAAGCCATAGAAACGGTTGAAGCCTTTCCCGAGCGGCCAATGGTCAAACGGGCCGGCAGCTGAGCATTGCTCCATGGGGGCAAGATGCCATTTTCCGGTGCAGAAGGTGGCATAACCAGCGGCTCCGAGTACCTCAGCCATGGTGGCGGCTTGAGGCGAGATATGGCCCAGTTGGTGCGGGAAACCAGTGTTGAAGTTAGAAATTGACCGCATTCCTACGGCGTGTTGTGCGCGCCCGGTGAGCAGCGAGGCCCGAGTAGGTGAACATAAGGGGGTCACATGAAAGTTAGTGAACTGCAGGCCACCTGCCGCCAATTGGTCAATATTTGGGGTGTCGATGTCTGAGCCGTAGCATCCAAATTGAGCAAAACCAGTGTCGTCAAGCAGCACCACCACCACGTTGGGGGCATCTTCCCCGGGGTGAGGGGGTTCAACAAAACTGGGGGTGGACTCCTCGAGGGTCCTTCCGATATGGCCGGTAAAGGTTTCTGGGCTAACGGTCATTTTTTCCTCTTGTTTGCTCTTGGCTGTTCAATACTATAACTTATGCGAGTAGGAGTATCAATACTTTACCCTGACCTTCTTATGAACGCCCTCACCTCAAACCTCAGCAATCAACAACCAAGTGATGGCCGACGCGCCCGAAGCCAGCGGGGGCGCCTGGCCGCCTTAGAGGCGATGATCGACCTTCTTAATGACGGGCATACGCCCCCCTCGGCCAACCAAGTGGCCCAACGGGCCGGCATTTCGGTGGCCACCCTGTTCCGCTATTTTGAAACGTTGGAAGACCTCCGCAAATACGCCACCCAACAGTGCCTGGAGCGCTTCGCTCACCTTTTTGAGATGCCACAAGTAGGTATGGGAACTACCGAAGAAAAGATCTCCGCCCTGGTGGCTAGCCGCCTTGATCAATACCAAGCCATTGGGCCCATTGCTCGACTCATTCGCTGGCGGGCCTTTGACGCTCCCGAGGTTCGCTCTACCTTGGCTCAGCAGCGCCAAAAGCAACGACAGCAACTGGCCACACATTTTGCTAAAGAGATGAACTCTCTCTCCCTCCGAGAGCAGGAAGATCTGCTGGCCTCACTGGTTGCTTTAACTTCTTTTGAGGCTTGGGATCAACGGACCGAGGACCAGCAACACAGCAGCAAGCGCATTGCCAGCAGTTGGGAAAAAACCCTCGCCCAATTACTGGCTGCCCGTTAAGCCAGGGTCTTGCCGTGGCCTCTCTTCAAGGCCTCCCCAACAATCACCTCAATGAGCATGACTGCTAAGAAACCACCGTGTCGCTATAGGTCAAACCTTCAGGAGTTACCTCAATGCGGGTGATGGTGATATTTTCTTCTGCCGTACCGAAGTTCTTTATGGTGGTGAACATATTTTTGTCTCGATAAACGTTGGCCGAAGACAACGAGCCGGTCATGAACTGACGAAACTTGGCCTTGCGCACCAGATCCGAGACCTCCACCATGTCTACCTCGTGAGTGTGGCCGCAAAAAACGGCTTCGATCTGGTTATCCAAAACAAAATCAGTTACCCGTTTTGAATCAATTAACGGGTCAGGGTCGGTCACCACGATGGGGTGGTGGGCCAACATGATGGCTCGGTCATAGGTTCGGGCGGCCATCTCGTCAGCCATGGCGTATAAAAACTGTTCCTCAACTAGGCCGAAGTCGCTTTGAAACTTGTTGGTATCCAAGCAGAGGATTAATACTTCTTCTTGCCCGATGGTGAATTGTCGAACAAAGTTGACGTCGGCCATGTATTCGCTGAGGTTCATCTTTTGTGGGTCGTGATACACCTTTGGTTTGGTCACCTTGGAGGGGTCTTTGGGTTCCAAAAAGGGCCCGCCGTAAAGGTATTGGCGAAAGAGTTCTTGGGAGCGTTTGGCATATTTGTCGTGGTTGCCCATGATGGAAACCACGTTGGGGCACTGCAAGCCAGAAAGAAACGCCTGCACCGCAGCAAACTCGTCGGGCAAGGAGTCAGAGGTGGAATCCCCGGTGTTGAACACCAAGTCAGCATCAAAAGCGTTGAGCCGCTCCAGCAACTCTTGGTCGTCGGCCAACCAGTGGTAAGGGCCAAAATGCAAGTCCGTAATATGAAGAATGTCCACGGGCGGAGACTAACCGCTACGGCCAACCCGAGCGACCCAATAGCTACAAATTTAGCTCGCCGGCAGAACCGGAATCCCGTGTATCTCGGCTACAGATGCCAGCCAGTCATCGTAGGTAACCATTCCAGCAAAGCTTGAAGCGGCCCTTTGGGTGGTGCAGAGGGTTGCGCTACCGGCCTTCCCCTATCGGTAATGACGTCGTCTCTCCGGCGGTGGCTTGTGCCATTACCGCTGAGGCATTTTGTTTTAACGTTCGAATCCCTACTTTTTCCATGTGCTTCACATATAGCGCAAAGTTCTCTTGGGTAGGAAGGTATTATTCCATATGGAACTCAAGATAAATGGCGTGGCTCGCGACGGAGCAGGGGTAGCTCGATCTGAAGATGGCCAGGTGGTCTTCGTGGAGGGTGCTTTGCCCGATGAAACGGTGACCGTCGAGTTAATCAAAGTAAAAAAACGTTGGGCCCGTGCACGGGTGCTGGAGGTTCTTAACCCTTCGCCTTTGCGTATCCCGGTCACTTGCACTACTCAACAGGCAGGCTGCGGGGGCTGCGACCTGCTGCACCTCTCCCCTGATTCGCAACTCGCTATGAAGGCCAACATTGTGCTTGATCAGTTAGACCGGGCACAGGTGGCCGCACCGTCCCCCGTTCTTTGGCCGCTAGTTAACGACCAAGGGCGCACCACGGTGCGTTCCATTGTCAAAGACGGTCAGGCCGGGTACCGCATGCGAGGCTCCCACGAGGTGATTTTGCCAACCAAGTGCGAGGCCCTCGACCCTATGGTTGAAGAAATCTTACTTGATGGCCGTTTCGGCGAAGCCAGCCAAGTCACCATTCGGGTAGGGAGTCGTACCGACGATCGTCTGGTGCTTGTTGAGGGCGACCCAGAAGAGGTCAGCGTGCCTTCTGATATTTTAGTGGTTAGCGCCAAAGAGTTAAGCGAGGGTCGGCGGGCCTGGATTCACGAAGAAGCGGCGGGCCGCAAGTGGCGTATTTCAGCTCGGTCGTTCTTTCAGAATCGGCCGGCCGGGGTTGATGCCTTGGTTTCCGTGGTATCGGGCATGGTCGATGCGCTGGGCACCGATGGCCCTATGGTCGACGCCTACGCCGGAATCGGAGTTTTCGCTGGCACGGTGGGGCATGGTCGTTCGGTGGTGGCTATTGAGCGCAATAGTCACTCCATAGCCGACGCTCGGGTAAACCTCGATGCCGAGTCGGTCAAGATCATCAAGGCACCGGTAGAAAGTTGGAATGCTTCGCCTGCTGCGCTGGTCATAGCCGACCCAGCTCGTGAAGGGGTGGGCAAGGCGGCCATGGCCACTTTGCTAGCTGCCGAACCAAGCTTATTTGTTCTCGTCAGTTGTGAGCCCGGTGCTTTCGCCGCTGATGCGGCACTCCTTACCGCATCCGGCATGCATCTTGAGCAGCTCACCGTGGTGGATATGTTTCCCGGGACCACCCACGGCGAAACGGTCGGCGCCTTCATCGCCTCCTAACAAACCGAACCTAAGGTCAGGCCCCAAACTCGGTTTCACCTAGAGGTGGTTAACGCTGGGTGCCGACTTTTACTTCGTTAAACGCCACGCCACGATCTACAGAAATGTCTCGGGGAAGGCCCAGCACGCGATCACCAATGATGTTGCGTTGAATCTCGTCCGTGCCGCCGGCTATTGAAGCGGTAAACGAACCTGCCGTATGCTTGGCCAAATCGTAGCCGTGCGGGTCTTTAGGATCCCAGGCTTGCGAACAGGGCCCCGCCATATTCATCAATAACTCTCGTATCCGCCACTGGATGACCGAGCTAAAGAGTTTGCCCAGCGAACCACCAGGGCCCGGCGCTTTGCCACTTTGCATTTCGGCGCGAGTACGCAGAGCCACCAGGGCTTTAGCGGTTTCCATAGAATAAATACGCATCAAGTCTTGACGAACGTTCAGGTCTTCCAGCATTCCGTTGGCTTCGGCGGCTTCCTTTAACATCTTGTAATTGGGTTGACTGATTTTTCCGCTGCCTGCCGTACCGATAGCTACTCGTTCGTACATCAACATGGCCGTGGCTTGGTTCCACCCGTTGTTTAACTCACCCAGCAGGTGGTCAACCGGTATCCGCACATCGGTGAAGAAAACTTCGTTGAAATGACTTGAGCCGTCGATTTGGTGAATGGGCCGCACCTCAACGCCCGGAGCGTCCATGGGCAAAATAAACATGGAAATACCGGCGTGCTTGACGACGCTGGGATCGGTGCGAGCAATGAGTACGGCGTAATCGCTGACCTGGGCCAAGGTCGTCCACACCTTTTGCCCGTTAATGATCCACTCCTCGCCGTCGCGTTCGGCTTTGGTTTGCAAACTGGCCACATCGGAGCCTGCCCCTGGCTCAGAAAACATCTGGCACCACAAGGTGTTGCCGGCAATGACATCGGGCAAATACTTAACCTTTTGCGCTTCGGTACCGAAGTCATTAACCACCGGCAGGCACATGCCGTGACTAATAATAAACTCGTTGCTCATGGTCGGGAAATGTGCCGCTTCTTCCCGATAAATACGGTCGTGAGCTCGGGTAAGGCCTGCTCCTCCATAGGCCTTGTCAAACACCAAACCGCCCAGGCCTGCCTGAGTCAACTTGGCATGAAATACTTTAGAGGACGCAAGGTCAGCATCCGGGTGAGCGTGCTCAGTCAGAAATGAGTGCACTTGGCTACGAAACTGCTGGGTTTCATCGTCGGTGAGCGATTCGTTTTCCATGGAAATCTTCTTTGTTAGGCGTCAGAGGGCAGCCTAAACGACCCCCCCTAAAGGTGTCTAACCCGCCGACTTAGGGCTCAGCCCGGGCCACTAGTTTGGACGATAAGGAGCCGGTTTTGCCCGCCTGGCCATCACCTCCTCTACCAAAAAATTTAAGATGCCTTTGAGCGACTGGCCTCTTTGGCTCGTAGTTTCCGCAACCGTTCTCCCCTGCTGACCATCAAGGGGTCGAAGTCCACGGGGTCGGGCGGGATTAGCTCTGGGTCTATGAGTTGCTGCCCCATGTAGATTTCGGCTATCAACGGCCGGTCAAGGATTTCTCCGGCACAGAAGACTCCCCCACTCATGGCGCCAGCAATGCCGTGACCGCTTACCGTGTTGGCACCCACCACCCAAAGGCCGTCTATTTCGGTGCGGTAGGAAGGCCGATGCTTACCTATTTGCTCTGGTGAGTGCTGGTAGCCATAACTGGTGCCGCCCGTTCCGTGTATATAGCGCTCGTGCGACAAGGTAGTGGCCGTTTCGATGTGCACGATGTGGTCACGCAACGGCCCAAACACCGTTTCCGCAGCATCAAGTAGTTTCTCGGTGAATGCTTCCTTTTTGGCTCGATAAGTTTGGTTTCGGCGGTATTGGCCACCATCGGCGGGACCCGCTTTGACCCCCCAGTAATCGTGTCCCCGGGGGGCCAGCGACATGATCTGGAAGTTGGTGTGGCCCGGGGGGCAAAGTGCGGCGTTTCCTGGGTCTTTGCGTGAAGCCAAGGCAATATAGGCAAAAGGCACCTGCCCACCCGGAAGCCGTCCCTGATCAAGTTCAGCGTAGTACTCGTCGGTTTCGTACCCTGAAAACAGAAAATAGTTTGTGTTGGGGCCCGTTAACTCTTTGTTTACCACCACGTAGGTGCAAACCAGGCCCAAGGTCATGGTGGCTTCTTGTGCCCATCGGACGGTGGCTGGAGCCAGGTGTTCCCGGCCCACCAAGTGTTCAACAGTACGCCGATAATCGGCGTTGCTTACCACCAAGGGAGCTGCCAGAAGCGATCCGTCTTCCAAAACAACCCCGGTGGCTTTTCCATTTTCTATGGCAATGCGTTTCACCGGTTCGATACAACGCACCTCTCCCCCACAGGCCTCAATGGCTTGCACCAACCGGGCGGCCATCATCTGCCCACCGCCCTGCGGGTAATAGGCGCCGTTCATGTAGTGTCCGATAATGGCGGCGTGCATGGCTACCGCGGTTTGGCGAGGGCCACCGGCATAAAGACCCGACCAGTGGTCGAGTACGGCGCAAAGCTTCGTTGACATTTCACATTCGTCAAAGAGTTCGTTCAAAGGCCGGGTAGCCCACTGTTCAAAGGTCGGGCGTTCTTCGCCGAATATTTTTCGTGCTTCTTCGCTAACCGTGCGCAAAATGCGTAGGCACTTTTCTACCCCAGCTTTTTCGTGAGGAAACTGCTCAACGAGACGCTCTTGATATTTGTCCCAACTGGCTGGCACCCGAAAAGTAAAGTCAGGAAAGCGTAGGGTGTCAAAGCAATCGGTGTCCATAGGCAAAAAGTTCATGCGCC
>JAPKBH010000019.1 GCA_028823445.1 Acidimicrobiales bacterium
TTTAGCCGGGAGTTGGTTGGCTATGTCGCTGGGTGGGTTTTGCTGACAAGGTCTACCGGGACCACCGATTGGTCAGTGATCGCCATGAGTTGTTGACAACCGTTGATTGTTTCGGCTCTTAAGCCAACGGCGCCATCTATGGTTGCGCTGACTTGCGTGCCGAGCAACGCTTGGCCAGCCCATTGGTCAAAAACAAATACTTCTCCGGTGCTTGGGCGCAACAAAGCAAGCAAGGGTTCTGGAGAACATTGGCCATCGACCAGCCATTGTCCAACGGTGGCGACATCGCCGGATATTCCTACTTGGTATTGGTTTCCTTGGTGCTCCACTAGTTGGCCGGTCGGTTCGTTGGCTACCCAAACCGGCGAAGGCTCTGTGACCGTTCGACTGGCAAGCAGTAACCCGGTCCCTACTAAAAGAACTATGGCGGTTACCCCAAGGAGGGAACGGGAGACCGTGGTTAAATTTTGCGGCAAGTTGGGGCGCAACCGAAAAGGGTCGTGGGCGGGTTTTTGCCCAGCAAAAACTCCCGAGAGGTCGGCCAAGGCAATGGCCAGATCAGTGGCTGTGTCGTTTTTGGCTACCCGGCAGGTGTGGCGTAGTTTTTTTCGGTGGCGTTGTTCTTGGGTTGAAGGGTTAGCGGGGAGGCGGCCAACGGTCGCGGTCAACAGGTCGGCTAAAGCGGTGAGGTCTTGAAAAGCTGCTGCGGGGTCGTCGGGCAAAGGCTGGGCTAAAGAAAAGTTGGTAATCAGCGGCCGACCCTCAAGGTCTACGAGGACTGTTTCTGCGCTGAGCGCTTGATGGCTTACCCCTGAGCGGTGCATTTCGGCCAGGGTGCGAGCTAAGGATGCGCCAAGGTGGCAGAGGTCGGTGGCGCTTTGCAAATCGTGATGGTTGAGTGTCTGATAGTCGGCATCGTCGTAGGTGAGGGTGGCGTGGTCGCCGGTGCGTTCGAAAGACAACACTCGTACCACTCCGGGCAGGCTTAAGCCATTGAGGAGTACTACTTCGGCTTCCAGTACATCGGCTTGGCGTGGGTTGCTGGCTTGGCGTTCTGTGGGGCCGTTGCTCATGGTCGATTTTCATTTCCTAAAGAACCGGGGGGCAGCGGGGTGGATGGCTCGTTTTGTACCCGAGGGGCGAGTCGGTCCAGTTGGGCAGCAATACGGCGGGCGATCTGTGCCGCACTTTCTTCGCTGGGGTCGGTCCCGGGGTCACTGATTTCTCCGGTTGGGTTGGTGGCCGCTAATTTCTTGCCACCAAACGGAGAACGCCACCGCGGTCTTGGCCCAGCGGGATACAAAATGAGCGGAGAGATTCGTTTGTCGTCTACACCGGCCGCTACCAAAGTGTTGAGGGTGCGTTGTTGGGCGATGGTGTCTCGCTCGCTGGGGCGGCCTACCACCACCACAAAATCGGCCAGATTCATAACCACTCGGGCGATTTCACCGGGGGTAGAAGGGCCAGTGGGTTGCTCTTCGGGGGCCAAATCAACAAAGGGGTCCACGTCAATCACGGTAACCAAATGGTGACGAGCGATGTTGATGAGGGTGGCGCGCAGGCTGGACCCGCCGGCCGCTGGCCAGTCGCCGCGACGCAAAAGGCCGGGCAACAGTCGGTAGGGAGCCCCCTGGGGTTGGACCATGAGGGTAAAAAGTTCTTGGGCCGTGGGTTCGCCGATGCGGTGGGCTTGTACGGCTTGTTGCAGGTTTTTACCGTTGGGGTCAACGCCGTGCAAATAAGATTGGTCGGCTTCTAGGCAGGCGTCAACAAGAGCTACGGATTTTTGGAAACGTGGATCGTGGCCTAAGCCAAGGGCCAGGGCTCGAGCCACCGAAGAGGCCCCGGTGCCGCCGGGCCCGGTTACGGCGATTAAGCGGCCGCGCCAACTGGTGTTTTGCCATTTGGCTTTGTCTCCGATGGCCGGTGGCGCCGCCGGGGTATCGCTCTTGCGAAAACGGTCGGTTTGGTTTATGAGACTGCCGTGGCGTTGTAGCGCTAATCGAAGGTCTTCGTCGGCCAAAAATGAGGAGATCACCTCATCGGCCCCCAGTTTTTTCCATCGACCCACATCGGTTTCTTTGCCAACAACGATGACTGGGCAGTGGGCAGCATGCGAGCGCTGAATCAACTCGCGGTCTAAGCCGACGGTGTGGTGGTCTATTAAAAGCGCAGAAAAAGGCCGGCCGGAAGCCAGACGGTTGGTGAGGTCGGCTAAACCGGCGCAGGGCAGAAACTCTCCTGCTGGTTGCCCCGTGTCGAGCACCGGTTGCACTTTGGTCATCCAACTGGGTGCCCCCGAGGCCAGACCGAGAAGCACATAACGCTGCCCGCTCATGGGCTTAAGGTAGTCCAGATTTTTCCCGTTAGCCCGGCGGCCCGGTTTTTAGTTGCAGGCGGCTTCTAAGGCGTCAAAAAGGTCTTGGCCTTTTTTGAGAGACCAGGTGATTTCACCAAACGAAGTATGAGCAACGATGGAATCGGCACCAATCATTTTTTTGTCTTTGTCTAGGCCCTCTACGCTTGTGGTATCGAGGCGGCCTACCCAGTGTTGATCTTCGGTGGAGCGCACAATGCTGGTGGCGGTTATTTCGAGGGTCACTTGGCGTTCGATGCCCTCTTGGTCGGTTTCGGTAATGTTGTCGAAGGTTGTCATGCCCACACTTTGACATGGTTAACAAGAAAAGACACCCTTATTGACTTGCCGATTAGCGAAAAAGATGGAAAGATACTGAAATGGAAGAAAAAGCAGCTGAGTCAAAGCAGGCATCTCAAGAGACAGTGTGGTTGAGTTCTGGACAAGCGGCCAAGCATTTAGGGATTACCCCACGTACCTTGTACCGGCTTATCAACGAAGGCCAACTTGAAGGCTTCCGTTTTGGTCGGGTGATTCGTTTGCGCCTTGATGGGGTGGACCAATTCGTCGAACAGTCTCGTATCCAACCAGGAGACCTGAGCCACTTGTATCAAGAGTCGCCTGAAGATGGTGGAATTGTTGACTGATTTCTACTGAGAACCCTCGCCGGAGTTTCTCCTACGCGGATGAGATAAATACCACCGACCGGAATGGTTGTTTGCCCGTCCTTGGTCGTTCCAGTAACCGAACGGCCAATCCCCATGGTGCCTCCGGGTGGCCAGCGTTTCGCCAACCCCAGCGCCACGGCGGTGCTTCAAGACGGGTGGATTACCAGTTTGATCAAAAGTCTTGACTCGCCCGCTAAACGCATTCAAGAGGCCACCGAAAACGAAGGCTTAGGTGTGTTGGCTATTACTCACTTCAGCCGACTGCTCGAAGTGTTAGAACCCGACCAAGTGCACGTGTTGGCCCAGGGTCGTATTCAGGTTTCTGGTGGGCCAGAAATTGTAGAGCGACTCGAAGTAGAGGGTTACCGCGGGTTGCTTGGTGAAGCAGCGGTCAAGGCAGAAGAGGAAGAAAACCTTTTGCCCGACCCTTTTGCTGATCCGCTTCTTTAACTGGACAGTGCGCTAAGCGGTCGCTTCGACCAATGCTTGGTCCAGGGTGTTCCAACCCAAGGTGGCGCATTTAATGCGCACCGGAAACTTCACCACACCTCGTAACGCTTCAAGGTCCCCGAGTTGGGGAGCGGGAGCGGCATCAGCATTGGTGTCGTCGAGTTCGTGTTCGTGGATGGACATCATTTCTTTGAAGGCATGCAGTACTTGGCGGGCTTCTTCTACGGTTTTTCCTAGTACGGCGGTGGTCATCATGGAGGCAGAAGATTGGCTGATGGAGCACCCTTGGCCACCGATACGAATGTCGGTGATGGTGTTGCCTTCCACAGTCAAAAACACTTTTATTTCGTCACCGCAGAGTGGGTTGAACCCCTCTGCCATGTGGGCTGGTGGGGTTTCTAACTCACCACGATTGCGCGGGCTTCGGTAGTGGTCAAGGATTATTTCTCGGTAGAGATCTTCTAAGCCTGGCATTTGGTCTCGTTGGGTAGCGGGTGGTTGGGTGATTAGAAGGCGAAGAACTGTCCGGCTGCTTCAAGAGCATCGGCCAGTGCGTCGACATCGGATTCGTCGTTATAAAGGTAGAGCGAAGCGCGGGCAGTAGCACCCACCCCCAGTAAACGCATGAGGGGCTTGGCGCAGTGGTGGCCGGCACGTACGCAAACACCGCGTTCGTCAAGTACTTGGCTGAGATCGTGGGGGTGAACGTCTTTGTAGCAAAGTGACAGCACGCCGCCACGAATGGTTAGGTCTTGCGGGCCGTGAATAATTAGGTCTTCGCCGAAACGGTCGCCAAGGGTGCGCAGGGCGTAACCGGTGAGTTGGGTTTCATGGGCGACGATGTTTTCCATGCCCAGGTTTTCTAGGTAGTCCACGGCGGCGCCTAAGCCGATCATTTCAGCAATGGGTGGGGTGCCGGCTTCGAACTTCCAAGGGATTTCGTTGGCCGTGAACCCTTCTTGGGTGACGTTGAGAATCATTTCGCCTCCGCCCAGGAAAGGCGGCATGGCTTCGAGTAACTCTGCGCGCCCCCACAACACACCGATGCCGGTTGGGCCGCACATTTTGTGGCCGGTAAAAACTAAAAAATCGCAGTCAAACTCGGCAACGTCGGTAGGGCGATGAGGAACCCATTGGCTAGCGTCCACGAGGCAAAGGGCACCTACCGCGTGGGCCGCGTCGGCCAGTAAACGCACTGGAGGCAGGGTACCTAGAACATTGGAAGCGGCCGAAATGGCCACCATCTTGACCCCCTCGAGCATGCGGTCAAGGTCAGTGAGGTCAAGTTGGCCATCGTCGGTGAGGGGAATCCACCGCACTTCGCAACCTTTTTCGGCGGCCAGTTGTTGCCAAGGCACAATGTTGGCGTGATGCTCTAACGACGAGATGAGTACCACATCGCCGGCGTTGAGGTTTGCTCGCCCCCAAGTGTAAGACACCAGGTTGATGGCTTCTGTAGCGTTTTTGGTGAAGATTATTTCTCGGTCGGCGGGGGCGTTAATAAAGTTAGCTACCCGCAGGCGAGCGTTTTCGGTGGCGTCGGTGGCGGCGGCGGCCAGGTAGTAGGCGCCGCGGTGGACGTTGGCGTTGAGGTGTTCGTAGTAGTGGTTGAGGGCGTCGAGTACCTGTTGAGGCTTTTGGGAGGTAGCGCCAGAGTCTAAGTAGATGATCGGCCGGTCGTTAATCAGATTGTTGAGCAGAGGAAAATCTGCTTTGACGGCCGCGGTATCTAAGGTCACGCTGTTGCCTCGGAACGAAAAGCATCGAAGCCTTGTTCTTCGAGTTGGACGGCGAGTTCGAAGCCGCCTTGTTTGACAATGCGGCCTTCCATCAAGATGTGCACGAAGTCTGGTTGGAGGTATTCCAACAAGCGTTGGTAGTGGGTGATGGTGACGACGCCCAGGTCGGGGCGTTGTTGGCGTACGGCGGTTACCCCGTCAGCCACGGTGCGCAGGGCATCAATGTCTAGCCCGAAGTCGGTTTCGTCCAAGACGGCCAGTTCTGGTTCCAAGATAGCCATCTGGAGAATCTCATTGCGTTTTTTTTCGCCGTCCGAGAAGCCTTCGTTGAGATAGCGGTCGGCAAAGGAGGAGTCCATGCCCAGGCGGTCTATCCATTCCATAATGGTTGAACGAAGTTCCAGTACCGAGAGGTCAATGCCTTTACGGGCTGAAAGGGCTTGGCGTAAAAAGTTGATGACCGATACGCCGGCTACTTCTTGGGGGTATTGGAAAGCCAAAAAGATGCCGGCCCGACCGCGGGTGTCGGTAGGCCATTCGGTGATGTCGTCGCCCTGAAAGCGCAGAGAGCCTTTGGTGATGACGTATTCGGGGCTACCTAAAAGTACGGCGGCCAAGGTGGATTTACCTGATCCGTTCGGGCCCATCAAAGCGTGGATTTCTCCGGTGTTTACTACCAGATCAACCCCATTCAAAATGGGTTGCCCGTCCACCGTGGTGGCGTGCAGGTTTTCGATTTCGAAAAGGGGGGCGGTGGTGTTCACAGTGTGGAGTCTAAACGGTTTAAGGGATTACCACTATACCCATAGGGGAAATCATTGCTTACCAGCCGCGGGCTACCCAGTTGTCCAATGAGGGTTGTTCGGCGCCGATGGTGGTGTCGGTGCCGTGGCCCGGCAAAACAAAGGTTTCTGCGGGTAGGGGAGCAAACAACCGGCGGTCTATGGATTCGATGATTTGTTCAAAGTTGCCGGTGTCAAAGTGGGTGGCTCCGGGCCCACCAGGAAACAGTGTGTCGCCGGAGAAAAGAATGGGCGCCCCTTCTAAGCGAAAGCAGATAGACCCCGGGGTATGGCCGGGGGTGCAGATGGTGTGCAGGCGCAGGCGCCCCACTTCGATAACGGATTCGTCTTCCAATAAATAGTCGTAGCCGTCGAGTAACTCGGCGTCGGCGGCCGTTACCCCCACCTGGTAGCCGGCTTCGCGTACCGCTGGTACGGCGGCAATATGGTCGGAGTGGCCGTGGGTTTCTAACACGGTGCGCACGTTGAGGGTCCGGCAGAGTTCCAGTAATTTGTCGTGCTCGTTGGCGGCGTCGATTAATACTGAGTCACCGGTTTGTCGGCAGCGCAAGACAAAAACGTTGTTGGCATAGTCGCCTACCACGATTTTGTGAATCTCGGCCTGGGCGTCGCACCAGTGCAGCGACACTCCCGGCACCCCGGTGTTGGGGTGATCGTGGTGGTCGCAGGGGCTAAGCGGGCTGCTGGTTTCGGTCATGGCTCTATCTTGCCCGAAAACTTCCTGTAATGACTTATCCGCCCGGTGTGGCTGCGGTGGTTACCGGCTGGTAGAACATGGGGAACGGCCACATGGCCAATTCGTAACAATCGTCTAACAGGAGTGCAACAGGTGAACTTCGCCTTCAGTGAAGAACAAGAACAACTGCGGGAATTTGTCCGCCAGTTCTTAGAGAACTATTCCGCCGAAGCAACGGTGCGCGAGTTGATGGAAACCGAAGCCGGCTACGACCCCGCTACTTGGGCCATGATGGCTGAGCAGTTGGGTTTGCAAAGCTTGATTATCCCCGAAGAACACGGCGGTCAAGGTTTTGGCTACGTCGAGTTGGTGGTCATCATGGAAGAAATGGGCCGAGCCCTGTTGTGCGCTCCGTTTTTCTCCACGGTTGTTTTGGCCGCTAACACTTTGATCCACGCTGGAGATGAAGCTGCAGCAGCAGAGATTTTGCCAGGTATTGCCAGCGGCGAGACCATCGCTACTTTGGCTTTCACCGAAGAAAGTGGACGCTGGGACGAAGCCGGCATCACCATGGAAGCCACCGCCGACGGTGACGCTTGGACGCTTTCTGGAACCAAAATGTACGTGTTAGATGGCCACCTGGCCAATGTGGTGTTGGTAGCAGCTCGTACTGCTTCTGGCGTGTCGCTGTTTAAGGTCGACGGTGAGGATGCAGGCTTGACCCGCACCTCACTAGCCACCATGGACATGACCCGCAAACAAGCTCGCCTAGACTTCGACGGGGTTTCGGCCACCATGATCGGTGCTGAAGGTGCCGGCTGGCCGGTGCTGGAACGAGTTTTAGATTTGGCCGCAGTGGCCTTGGCGGCCGAGCAAGTCGGTGGCGCACAAATTTGTTTAGACACCGCCGTGCAGTACGCCAAAGATCGTGTGCAGTTTGGGCGCCCTATTGGCTCGTTCCAGGCCATCAAGCACAAGTGTGCCGACATGTTGCTTGAAGTTGAATCAGCTAAATCAGCGGCTTACTACGCTGGTTGGTGTGCGGCAGAACTTAACGATGAGTTGCCGTCGGTGGCTTCGCTGGCTAAGGCTTACTGCTCCGAGGCTTACTTTCATACCACGGCCGAAAACATTCAAATCCACGGCGGTATTGGTTTTACTTGGGAACACTCAGCACACCTTTACTTCAAGCGAGCAAAAAGCTCTGAATTGTTGTTTGGTGACCCCACTTACCATCGGGAGCTTTTAGCTCAACGTATCGGCATCTAAGCAACTGGTTTTTGAACAATCGGTTTCTGAGCGGTTGAGGCCTTTTGAGGCCATACTCTGTACATGATTTGGTTTTTTGTCGCCCTTGGGGCGTTGTTGGTGTTGGCTGTTGCCTTTTGGGCGGTCGGCTCGGCAGTGGGCCGTTTAGAGGGCACGGTGGTGCCCACAGTGTTCGAAGTTGACGATGCCGTCGATTGGGTGGCCGAGTGCTTGCCCGAAGAAGCAGCGGGTCAACTCACCCGTGACGAGGTGGTTTTGATCACCCGATGGTGGCTTGATTCTTTTAACCAAGCGGGTCTGGCTTCGCCTTTCGGCAAAGAACTAGGCGATGAAGCGCTGACCGAAGACACCGGTCGTCAAGTGGCAGAACTTGATGACGCGGTGGATTACGTGGTGGCTAAGGCTCTGGCACTTGAAGAACCGTTGGATGCGGTGTCGGTGGTTGTAGCGGTGGACCTCCTCGGGGTTTACCTGGCCGAAATGGGTGCCGTTGATCAAGCCGGCGAGAAGTAGTGTTAACTCATGCTTGATCGTCACGCACCAGTGTTTGTTACCGGCCACCGTGGTTTGGTGGGCTCGGCGGTTATGCGCCGTTTGGCCGCTGAGGGGTTCACCAACTTGTTGACCGCTTCACGGCAAGAACTCGACTTGCGGGATCAGTCTTCGGTGGATGCTTGGTTTGCCGAGCACCAGCCCCAGTACGTGTTTTTGGTGGCCGGCACGGTAGGAGGCATTGGCGCTAATAGCAGTCGCCCGGCCGATTTTCTTTACGACAACTTGATGATTCATGGCACGGTGGTTCACGCCAGTTACCAAAATAAAGTAGACAAGCTGCTTTATTTGGGGAGTTCTTGTATCTACCCTCGGCTCGCTGAACAACCCATTGTCGAAGAGTCTTTGTTGTCGGGCCCGCTGGAGCCCACCAACGAGGGCTACGCCTTGGCGAAAATTGCCGGAATCAAACTGTGCGAAAGCTACCGTCGTCAGTACGGTTGCGATTTTATTTCGGCGATGCCCACCAACTTGTATGGGCCTGGCGACAATTTTGATTTGGAGGGCGGCCACGTGTTGCCGGCGCTTATCCGGCGTTTTCACGAAGCCAAAGAGGCCGGCGTCAACCAAGTGCAAATTTGGGGAACCGGGTCGGCTTGTCGAGAGTTTTTACATGTCGATGACCTTGCTGATGCTTGCTTATTTTTGATGGATAATTATTCCAAAGCCGGTCACGTCAATGTGGGTACTGGGATTGATGATTCCATTGCGGCTTTGGCGCAGCAGGTACGAGACTTGGTGCATCCCGAAGCCGAAATTACTTACGACACCACGAAACCCGACGGCACCCCACGCAAGGTTTTAGAGGTAAGCAAACTTACTGAGTTGGGGTGGACAGCCAAAACCGAGTTGGCCGATGGTTTAGCAAACACTTATGCCTGGTTTTTGCAAGCCCTGGCCGATGGTACGGCTCGGCTTTAATCCTGTTTAGATTTTTTAGCGGCCTTTTGGGCTTTTTTCCATTGGCGCACCGTGGCCAGTGCTTCGGGGCCATCAATGTCGGCTACCGAGCGGGGTACTTCGTCTGCGAAGGCTCCGGCGTATTTCTGCCATCCTTCGGTAGGGACACCCATCCGTTTGGCCAGCAAAGCGATAAAGATTTTAGTTTTTTCTTCGCCATAGCCCGGAAGGGCTCGTAAACGTTTGGCCAGTTCTTGCCCGTCGACGTTTTGCCAGAGTTCGCTCGGGTCGCCGTGGTAGTGGTCTACCAAGTGTTGGCAGAGGTCTTGGATGCGCCGCCCCATGGAAGCCGGAAAACGATGTATGGCGGGTTTTTGGCAGCACAGGGTGACAAAAGCTTCCGGTTCGTAATCGGCTATGGCCTGGGCGTCAAAACCGGTGAGGCGTTCTTGCAAAGTGGCGGGCCCTCGAAATGCCCATTCCATTGGTACTTGTTGGTCCAGTAACATGCCGACCAACAGGGCGAGCGCATTGCTGTTGAGGAGACGGTCGGCTTCGGGGTCGCCGGTGATGGCCAGAGTGCCTTTGGGGAATGCGTTCATGAGGTGGATCTTCCTACGCCGTGCCCGGTCGCTGGGACGGTGTCGTGGCGGCCCGGGTCGGGAGACTCCGGGTCGATGCCGTAAAGGGCAATAGCTTTGTTAACGGTTTCTAAGGGGATTTCTCCGGCGGTGGCCAGGGCATGAAGCACGGCCACTACCACGTGGGCCATATCGACTTCGAAGAAACGCCGGAGGGCTTCTCGGGTGTCGCTGCGGCCAAAACCATCGGTACCTAACACGGTAAAGGGGCGCGGTATCCAGCGAGAAACCTGATCGGCTACTAATTGTTGAAAGTCGGAGACCGCCACTAAGGGTCCTTGCCCGTCGTTGAGTACTTGCGTAACGAGGGGTTCTTGAGGGGCGTCTTCGGGGTGTAAACGATTTAGGCGGTCTGCCTCTTGGGCTTGTTCGCGTAAACGTTTGTAAGAGGTCACGCTCCACAGGTCGCAACTTACGTCCCAACGGGTAGCCAACTCGGCGGCGGCATCTCGGGCTGCTTGGTGGGCGGAACCAGAAAACATGATGCCTGCTTGGTGGGTGCATTCGGGGCCGTCGGCCCAACGGTAAATGCCGTTCACAATGTCGGTTTTGGAAATGTTGTCGGGGCGGGCCGGCATTTCGTAGGGCTCGTTGTAGAGGGTGAGATAGTAGAAAATGTCTTCGTTTTTGAGCGGGTCAGCGTGGCCATACATGCGGTGTAGGCCGTCATCAACTATGGCGCCTAATTCGTAGGCAAAAGCTGGGTCGTAGGCCTGGCAGGGGGGCACGGTGGTGGCCAATACCAAACTGTGGCCGTCCTGGTGTTGAAGGCCTTCGCCAGCCAGGGTGGTTCGCCCGGCGGTAGCGCCTAATAAGAAACCGCGGGTGCGGGCATCGGCCGCCGACCAGATCAGGTCGCCTACCCGTTGAAAACCGAACATGGAATAAAAAGTAAAGAAGGGAACCATGGGTACGCCAAGGTTGGCGTAACTGGTGCCGGCGGCAATAAAACTCGAGAGCGAGCCGGCTTCGGTGATGCCTTCTTCTAAGAGTTGGCCGTCGGTGTCTTCGCGATAAGACAACAGGAGTTCGTGGTCGATGGGTTCGTAAAGTTGACCGAAGGGTGCGTAAATGCCGAACTCTCGAAACAAGGAGTCCATACCGAAAGTTCGGGCCTCGTCGGGCACGATGGGCACTACCCGGGGGCCAAATTCTTTGTCCCGCATGAGGTCACGCAACAAGTTGGTTAAGGCCATGGTGGTTGACACCGGGCGCCCTTGTGACCCTTTGGTGAGCCCATCAAAGACTGAAGGGTCAGGCATGGTAAGCGGCCGGCGTTCGCGGATGCGTCGCTTGGGGATAGAGCCCCCTAAAGCTCGGCGGCGCTGCATCATGTATTGGTATTCGTCGCTGTCTTCGCTGGGCCGCAGATAGGGGGCCCGGTCGCCTTCAAGAAGTTCTTCGGGAATGTCTTCGGTTAGTTGTAGGCGTTCTCGTAGAGCCAACAGTTGTTCTTTGGTCATTTTTTTAATTTGGTGAGTGGCGTTACGGGCTTCAAGCCCTTCGCCGAGGGTCCATCCTTTAACCGTTTTGGCCAAAATAACTGTGGGAGCATCGTTTTCTTCGGTGGCTGCTTTGTAAGCGGCGAAAACTTTTTGATAATCGTGGCCCCCGCGGGGAAGGTCTTCTATTTCTTTATCGGTTAGGTGGCTAACGAGTTCGCCAAGGCGTGGGTCAGGTCCAAAAAAGTTTTCGCGCACATAACTGGCGGGCTCAATAGCTAAGCGTTGAAATTCTCCGTCCACAGTGGTGTTGAACTTGTTGAGCAGCACCCCGTCGGTGTCTTTTTGAATAATCTCGTCCCACACCGAGCCCCACACGACTTTGATGACGTTCCAACCGGCACCGCGAAAAACACCCTCGAGTTCTTGAATGATTTTTCCGTTGCCCCGTACTGGCCCGTCGAGGCGTTGCAGATTGCAGTTGACAATCCAAACAAGGTTGCCCAGTTTGGCGCGTCCGGCCAAAGAAATTGCGCCTAAGGTTTCTGGTTCGTCACATTCGCCGTCGCCTAAAAACGAAAATATTCGACTGGATGAGGTGTCGTCAAGGCGCCGATCAGTTATGTATTTGTTGAAACGAGCGTGGTAAATGGAGTTGATGGGTCCGAGCCCCATAGAAACTGTGGGGTATTCCCAAAAGTCAGGCATGAGCCGAGGGTGGGGGTAACTAGACAGGCCGCCGCTTTTTACTTCCATGCGGAACCGATTGAGGTGTTCTTCTTCGAGTCGGCGTTCTAAAAAGGCTCGGGCATAAACCCCGGGGGCGGCGTGCCCTTGAAAGTAAACGTGGTCACCGGGTTGGCCGTCGTCTTTGCCACGGAAAAACCAGTTGAACCCCACTTCGTAAAGGGTGGCCGAAGAGGCAAAGGTTGAGAGGTGTCCGCCAATGCCGTCGGCTGTTTTGTTGGCGTTTATGACCATGGCGGCGGCATTCCAGCGAATAAAAGACCGGATGCGCCGTTCGAGTTCTTCGTCGCCGGGAAACCATGGCTGATCGGAGGGGGAAATAGTGTTGATGTAGGGCGTCCAAGTGGGAGGTGCGTTGCCTACGTTGAGGGTGCCGGCTCGTTCCATCAACTTGGCCAACATAAAGCGCGCTCGGCGGCGACCGGAACGATCTACCAGGGAATCAAAAGAATCAAGCCATTCGCCGGTTTCTTCCGGGTCGCTGTCGGGGAGTTGATTGGTGAAACCATCGATCATTCTTTAATCATGCCAGATTTGAAAGTGTTTAGGGAGGAAAGAAAAACCGTAGGCAGTTAGTCGTGTCTTGTAAGGTCGGAGGCTATGGAAGAAACCCGCACGGTGGCGTACACCGATGGAGCATGTTCAGGAAACCCCGGGCCGGGGGGCTGGGCGTGGGTTATCCCCGATGGAGCGTTTGCGGCCGGTTTTGACCCAGACACCACCAACCAGCGCATGGAGTTGCGGGCCACTTTGGAAGCGCTACGGGCGTTGGAGGGGCCGTTGCTTATTGTCAGCGACTCAACGTATGTGGTGCATTGTTTTCGTGATAGTTGGTGGCGAGGGTGGCAGCGCCGCGGCTGGGTGAATAGCCAAAAAAAACCGGTGGCTAACCAAGATTTGTGGAAGCCGTTGATTGACCTTTATGTGGCTCGCGGCAATGTGGATTTTGAATGGGTCAAGGGGCATTCAGGTGACCGTTGGAACGATGAAGCTGACCGTTTGGCGGTAGAGGCCGGCCAGCGTCAAATCAATTTGCAGGGTTAAGTTGATTTAACCATTTGATTAAAGCAGCCCGGGGGGTTCCGGGGCGAGCGATGGCCACCACGGTGTTGAGGGTCTGGTCGCTGGGGTGTGGGCGTAACACCAGGTTGGGGCCAAAGAGTTGTACGTCGGTTTGGTTTTCGGCCCGGTCAGAGATTTTCACCAAGCCTTTGGCGCGGATGACTCCGGTGGGGCGGGTTTTGGCCCAAAGGTCAAGGATGGATTTATCGACAGTCTTATTGAGAACGACCGAGGCAGTGAGGTAGTCAACGGGCGCTGGGTCGGAGTCGGTTCCTTGTGGGGGAAGCCCGTATAAAAGGGCGGTAGCCACCGGTGATTCTAAAACCGGCGCCTGGTGTTTGGTAGCCAACCATTGAGTTGCTTCCTCGACTTGTGGGCTATCCATAAGGTCGGTGTGGGTTAGGAGCAGGAGATCTGCTCCTTTGATTTGAGCGAGAACGGTTTCGCCGACGTAAGGGTCTTCGGCTCGCTGCATGATGCTTTGGCCGTTGACTAAAACAACGACTCCGTCGGAATAAAAGCCAGGGGACTGGCCCCAGAGGGCTACTTTGGCGGGCTGGCCAACGCCGGAGACTTCAATGACGACCCGGTCGAGACGGTGAGCGTTTTCTTTAACGGTGTCAAGGGCCGAAGCAAAACCATCGGCCAGCGAACAGCAGATGCATCCGTTGGTCAGGCTTATGGTGTCGCCATCGTGGCTGGTGATCAAACTTTGATCAATGTTTACGTCGCCAAAGTCATTGATGAGCAGAGCGAGGCGCTCGCCTTGAGAGTCAGCCAACAGTCGGTTTATGAGGGTGGTTTTTCCGGCTCCGAGGTAACCGCCAATAACGGTGAGTGGTAGTGGAGATTGTTTCATGACTAGGCGGAGGGGAAAGTTTTTCCACCCAGCATGGTGCCCCATACGCCGATATTGCGTAATTCCATGGGGTCCTCTAGGAAGGGATCGGCTTTCAGCACGGCCAAGTCGGCAAACTTTCCCGGGGCGATAGAGCCAATTTCGTGATCCATTTTGAGTTGGTAGGCCGCTCCGATGGTGATGGCCTGAAGCGCTTCGTACACGGTGATGCGTTCCTTGGGTCCAAGAGTTTGACCGCTGGAGGTCACACGGTTCACGGCGGACCAAGCTACGTGTAGCGATCCCAAGGGGGTGACCGGGGCATCGCAATGCATGGAGAGTGGCACGCCAAGATCGAGGGCGGTGCGGGCGGAGTTCATGCGAGCGGCGCGGTCAGGGCCCACGGTGGAGGTGACGTGTTGATCCCCCCAGTACCAAGTGTGATTGGAGAAAATGTTGGCGCACATGCCAAGACTTTTAATACGTTTATATTGAGCGGGAGTGGTGAGTTGGCTGTGTTGCACGGTGTAGCGGTGGTCAAAGCGGGGGGTTTCGGTAAGGAGCTCTTGCACGCTGTCGAGAAACACGTCGACGGCCTGATCACCGTTACAGTGCGCATGAATTAAGAGACCGGCTTCATGGAAGGGACGCAGCAGGTCGGTGACTTGTTCGGGCGGTACCAGCCACAGGCCGTTGGGACGGTCATTTAGGTAGCCGGGCCAATTGAGGCGGGCGGTGTAGCCCTGGATGGAACCGTCTAAAACTACTTTGACGTGGCCAAAACGGAGCTTGTCGCTGGACTTTTGGCGGGTGGCGGTTACCGCTTGGAGGTCGGTAGCGGGGTTGCCCATATTGAAGATGGAGACTCGGGCGGGGAATTGTGAGTCATTAACGATTTTTTGCCATTGGGCAATGGTGGCTGGGTCAGTTGAGGTGGGATTACCAAGGTCGGTAAGGGTGGTGATGCCGGCCTGATTGGCGAGTTGACCCAAACCTTGTATGGCGTGCTCTGCCCGGAGACGCCCCCAAAAGGAGCGAAAGGGTTTTCCGGCTAACGACATGGCGGCCGGTTCTTGAAGTTCACCAATGGGCCATCCTGCCCCATCTTTGGGAACGCCTTCCATAGTGGTGTCGGGAGTGATGCCTTGGGCTGTCATGAGGGCATTGTTGACGGTGGCTATGTGCAGGCTGGCATGCATGACAAGAATTTCCCGGTGGGCGGAGACTTGATCTAGGTGGCTACCGGCCAAGTGTTCACCTTCAAAGTAAATGGGGTCGACGCCCCAAGCAAGGAGAGGCTCATTGGGGTCGAGAAGAACGGCCTCGGCCTGGCGGAGTCGGTTGAGTACGTCTTCAATATTTTTACAACCCGCCCACGTTTTACCTTGGGGGTCGGTTTGGTCAAAGAAACCGCAGTAGGTGTGCATCCAGAGTCCACCGGCATAACTATGGCTGTGGGCCTCTACAAAACCGGGTAAGAGAGTGTGGGTGGCAAAGGTGTTGTCAACGGTGTAGTCGTCAAGAACGCTGAGTTCATCAAGGGACCCGATGGCCAAAAAACGCCCATCACGAACCGCTACTGCTTGAGCAGTGGGCCGCGACTGGTCCATAGTGTAAATAGCGGCCGCCGGGTAAATGACTGTTTTAGACATGCCAGTTACTCTAGATGCCATAATCAAACCACCCCAACTCGCCACACCTCCGTGACATGGTGTCGGAGACATGGTGTCGAACACCATGTCACTCAGTGGGTGGCTGAAGGGAACGGATTGGGAGGTTAAGGTGGAGGTACCGAGGAAAGGAGGTGGTCCAAATTAGTAGCAAACCTTGTAGGGCTTCGGAGGTGGACGGCCGCTAGACGGCCCTGGACCATCTGGCGATTACCCGCCATCCACCCCTAAAACGACCGTCAGCTTTGGTCCTGCCTGACGTTATTGGTCGATTTGGGAACTCCAGAAAGTTCTAAAAAATTAAGACACCGGGAGTGCACCAAGTTGGTGTGCTCCCGTGTCGCGTCCTAGGCATGTAATAACGGGCTAGGCCCCGGAGTAAGTTCCGAAACTCCAAATGTTTCCTTCTGGGTCTGCTGCCGAAAAGCCATGGGAACCGTATTCTTCATGCTGAAGTTCTTTAACGATGAGCGCTCCGGCCTTTACCGCTCTTTGATAAAGAACATGTGGCTGAGCGGTAATGATGTAGATGCTTACCGGCCCTGAAGGCAGAGACAAGTGCACGGCATCACCGATAACGGCGTCTCCCATCATGACCCCACCGCCTTCTGGCCACAAAATTTCTGCATGCACGATACCTATGGAGTCATCGGCAAGCACGACGAAACCCTCGACAAAACCAAAAGCCGAAATGAGAAAATCGATTAGTTTGCGAGAGTCTTGACAACGGAGAACCGGCCATATGTTAAATGAGGACATAGGTCACCCTAACTAATCTGGAGTAGCCATTCGTCAAGTGGCCTTCCTACGACCAGCAGAACGCTAGTCTCGGCTTATGGACCGACCAACAGTATTTAGTCATCAACGTTTTCTCGGCGACAAACGAACTCAGCAAGTTTATGACCTCGATGAAGTAGTTGACGAAGAAGCCATGAGCATTGTTCTCGACGAGTTGATGTCGGCCGAAACGTTTTTGTGCTTTGGCCCCGACACGTTGGCCGAAGCCCGCAACCGGGGTTACCAGTTGCGCAAGGTTTAGCCTGCGGTTCGTTGGCGGATCAGGTTTAAGGCACTGCCGGCGCGAAACCAAGCCAACTGATCTTTAGAAAAGGTGTGCTTGGTTGCGATGTTGCTGCTTGACCCATCGGCGTGACTGATGGTCATGTTTACTGGGTTTCCAGGGGCGAGGTCGGCTAAACCAGTTACGGCAATCCGGTCGTTTTCGCCAATCAAGTCGTAGTCGGCGGGGTTAGCAAAGGTTAAAGCCAGTACGCCTTGTTTTTTCAAGTTGGTTTCGTGGATGCGAGCGAAAGAGCGAGCTAACACAACTTTGGCGCCGCGGAACCGGGGTTCCATGGCGGCATGTTCTCGAGATGATCCTTCGCCCATGTTCTCATCACCGATGGCGATCCACGAAATGTTTGCTTCGTGGTAGCGGCGGGCGATCTCTGGGTAGGTGCGGTGCTGCCCGTCGGTTACGTCGAGGCCGGTGCCTACTTCGCCGTTGAAGGCGTTAACGGCCCCCATGTACACGTTGCCGGAGATGTTTTCTAGGTGGCCACGGTAGGTGAGCCATGGGCCGGCCATCGAAATGTGGTCGGTGGTGCACTTGCCTTGGGCTTTAAGCAATACCGGCATGTCAGTAAAGTCTTGTCCGTCCCAGGCAGCAAATGGAGTCAATAATTGCAGTCGGTCGCTGGTGGGGGAGACCACTACGTTTATGTCTGAACCATCAGCGGGCGGGGCCACAAAGGTGTCTGCGCCGGGGTCGAAACCATTGGCTGGTAGTTCTTCGCCTGCCCCAACGGTGAGGCGTACTTCTTGACCGTCGGCGTTGGTCAAGGTGTCGGTGGCTGGGTCGAAGTCCAAACGTCCGGCCAAGGTTAAAGCGATGACCGTTTCTGGTGAGGTTACGAAAGCGTGAGTGGTGGCGTAGCCGTCGTTGCGTTTAGGAAAGTTGCGGTTATAGCTGGTCACGATGGAGTTAGGTACGCCGTCGTCCATGTCTTGGCGATCCCATTGGCCGATGCAGGGTCCGCAAGCGTTGGCCAGCACGGTGGCGCCCAGCGCTTCGAAGTCGGCCAGTAGGCCGTCTCGTTCAATGGTGGCTCGCACCTGTTCAGACCCGGGGGTGATCAGCAACGGAATTTTGGCGGTGAGGCCTTTAGCGGTGGCATCGCGGGCGATGGATGCGGCTCGGGTGATGTCTTCGTAAGAAGAGTTGGTACATGAACCGATTAACCCGGCGCTTACCTCAAGGGGCCAACCGTTGGCTTCGGCTTCGGCGCCTAGGTCGGCTACTGGGCGGGACAGGTCGGGGGTGTGGGGGCCGTTGATGTGAGGCGACAGGGTGTTGAGGTCAATTTCGATGACTTCGTCAAAGTAGTCGCCGGGGTTGGCTTCAACTTCGTCGTCGGCTCGAAGGTGTTGGGCCACGGCATCAGCGGCTTGTGCGATGTCTTGGCGGCCGGTGGCGCTGAGGTAGCGGCCCACGGCGTCGTCGTAAGCAAAAAGTGAGGTGGTGGCTCCGATTTCTGCGCCCATGTTGCAAATGGTGGCTTTGCCGGTGGCCGAGAGGCTGCGTGCGCCGGGGCCGAAGTATTCGACTATGGCGCCGGTGCCGCCTTTTACGGTGAGGATGTCGGCTACTTTTAAGATGACGTCTTTGGGGGCGGCCCAACCGTTGAGTTGACCGGTCAAATGGATGCCGATCAGTTTGGGCCATTTGACGTTCCAAGCAAAACCAGTCATGACATCCACGGCGTCGGCGCCGCCGACTCCGATGGCCACCATGCCGAGGCCGCCGGCGTTAGGGGTGTGGCTGTCGGTGCCGATCATCATGCCGCCGGGGAAAGCGTATTGTTCGAGTACTACTTGGTGGATTATGCCGGAACCGGGTTTCCAGAAGCCAGCTCCGTAACGAGCACATACAGATGCTAAAAAGTCGTAGACCTCAGCGTTGCTTTCTACGGCGGTCAACAAGTCGGTTTTGCTTTCTACCTTGGCTTGGATGAGGTGATCGCAGTGCGTGGTGGTCGGCACTTGCACTTCGTCGAGGCCGGCGGTCATGAACTGCAGCCACGCCATTTGTGCGGTGGCGTCTTGCATGGCGACCCGGTCGGGGCGCAAGTCGACGTAAGAAACGCCTCGTTCTAGTTCGGCGGCTGGGTCGTCGAGGTGGTTTATGAGTATTTTTTCGGCCAGGGTGAGCGAGCGGCCAAAGCGCTGTCGACCTGCGGCTAAACGTTTTTCAAGGGTGGCGTAAACTTGGTTGACTAGTTTGATGGGGGTGGAAGATTCAACGGCCATGGGGGCTACTCGCTTGTCTTGGAGGGGGTAAAGGGCGGTGCGGCGAAACTTCTTTGGCTCGCGGCGTTCGTCGTTAAGGGTAGCAATATAAAACCCGGTCGCCCGCCTCCGGCACAAGGCAAAGTCCGCTGCTAAGTTGACCCCCTATGGGCATTGTTGACGAGGACGTAAAAAGGGTGCGGGACCAAACCGACATCGTGCAACTTATTACCCAGCACACCCAGTTGAAGAAAAATGGTCGCCAGTGGATGGGGTTGTGCCCGTTTCATGGGGAGAAGTCGCCTTCATTTTCGGTTAACCATGAAAAAGGTTTGTATTACTGTTTTGGTTGCCAAACCAGCGGCGACGTTATTGATTTTGTGCGCCAGATGGAGCACTTAGATTTTGCCGGTTCGGTGGAGTATTTGGCCAGCCGAGCCAATATTCCGTTGCGCTACACCGACAAAAATGAAACACAGAAAAGGGGTCGGCGTAAAGAGTTATTGGAGTCGGTGCAAAAAGCAGTTGATTTTTACCATGACCGTCTTTTGCGTCACCCGGATGGCCGGGCGGCGCGAGACTATTTGCGAGAGCGGGGCTATGACAGTGAGGTGGCTCGTCAGTTTTCGTTGGGGTGGGCTCCGGAGGGTTGGGACAATTTAGCTAAGCATTTAAATATTTCTGCTGATGACATGCAAGATGCTGGTTTGGGTGGTTTGAGTAAGCGGGGCACTAAATACGATTTTTTTCGTGAACGTATTGTTTTTCCGATTTTTGATGAGCGGGGTGATGCGGTGGGTTTCGGGGGCCGCAAGTTGCCTGATGGCGAGGGTCCAAAATATAAGAATACTTCTGACGCCGCCAAGGTGTACTCCAAAAGCCGAGTGTTGTATGGGTTGAACTGGGCCAAAACCGAGGCCGGGAAACTCGACGAAATTATTGTTTGTGAGGGCTATACCGATGTTATTGGGTTTCACTTAGCTGGTATTGAACGGGCGGTCGCTACTTGCGGTACGGCCATGACCCCTGACCATGCCCGCAAACTTAAGTTGTTTGCTTCTCGGGTGGTGTTGGCTTATGACGCTGATGGTGCGGGCCAAGCTGCTGCCGAAAGGGTGTATGCGTGGGAAGAGGAGTTTGGTTTGCAATTCGCAGTGGCAGATTTGCCGGAGGGTTCTGACCCGGGCGATATGGCTCGCAACGATCCGGAGGGGTTGCGCCGGGCGGTTGAGCATGCGAAGCCTTTTTTGGCTTTTCGCATTGATCGAGAGTTGGCTCGGGGAGATCTTTCTACGGTGGAGGGGCGTGCCCGGGCTGGGGAGGCAGCGGTGGGGTTGGTGGCTGAGCATCCGAATGCGTTGGTTCGTGACCAGTACTTGGTTTCTATTGCTGATCAGTGCGGGTTAGATGCGGGGCAGTTGCGTCGCCGTATGGAAAACAAGCCGGTAGCGAAGACGCCGCTGGCCGATTCGCCGGTGGTGTCAACGACTCGACAGGTCACTACGGAGCGGCAAGCTTTGCGTTTGTTGATGCATCGACCGTCGGAGGTTGCGGCGTTTTTATCGCCGGTGTTGTTTGCTGATCCGACTATGCGGCTGGCTTATGAAGCGTTGGCCGAGTATGAGGATTTGCATGAGGCTCGTGCGGCTCTTGAGGGGGAGGCGGCTGATGTGTTGAGCCAGGTGGCGGTTGATGATGCTACTGATGATGATCCGCTGGGGGTGGTGTGCCGGTTGCTTGCTTTGGCGGCTGTTCAGGCGGCCGTCATGTTGGAGGGTGAGGTTCGTCGGGGCGCCGATATGGCTTCTTTGTTGCCTGATATTACGTATCTGCGTAGGCAAGCGATTGAACTACGCGAGGTGCCAAACGATATGGCTGATTTGGCGCCGGCGTTGCAGTGGTTTGGTATTGGCGTCACCGGTGAGTGAGGCGCCGCTTTGGGAGAGTGTTTCGCCGTTTGAGTTTGCGCGTCTTGTTCGTCATGGGCAGTCCAGCGGAGAGTTGAACCTTGATGAGGTGCTCGAAGTGTTACGAGACGCTGAGTTGACCCCTGAGTTGGTGGCTGAGGTGACGGAGACGTTGAAAAACGAAGGGATTGTGCTTAATGATGCGGTGGTTGATTTATCGGACGACGTTGAGGGGGCGGCACCAAAATTAAAGAGGCCGCCGCGCAAAAAAAGTAAAAAAACGAAAGGGCAACGATCTAAGGGGAAGGGCCGCGAGAGTGCGGACTCCACGCGGCAGTATTTGCAAGAAATTAACGAAGTGGATTTGCTCACTAGCGAAGAAGAGGTGTCGTTGGCGACGGCGTTGCAAGAGGGTTTGGCGGCGGAATCTACGTTGGCTGCTTTGGCGGCTGCTGACGCGTTGGGTGACCTTGACCGGGCGGAACTTTCGCGTTTGCGGCGTTGTCAGCGCCGGGGGGACCAGGCCCGTGACCGTATGACACGCGCTAATTTGCGTTTGGTTGTTTCGGTGGCTAAGCGACATGCGGGGCGAGGTTTGCCGCTGTTGGATTTGGTCCAAGAAGGCAACATGGGTTTAATGCGGGCGGTAGAGAAGTTTGATGCCACTAAGGGTTTTAAGTTTTCTACTTACGCTACGTGGTGGATTCGCCAGGGGGTGAGTCGTGCTTTGGCTGATCAGGCCCGCACTATTCGTATCCCGGTGCACATGGTTGATGCTATGAATCAGGTGATTCGTGCGCAGCGAGATTTGACGCAAGAGTTGGAGCGCAAACCAACGGTGGCGGAGGTTGCTGACCGGGCGGCGATAGACCCGGCTAAGGCAGAAGAGTTGCTGCGTTTAGATCACAGTCAACGAACTTTGTCGTTAGACATGCCGATGGGTGCGGATGGTGAGATGAGTTTGTCTGATGTGTTGGCCGATGAGGGTGCTGACGGGCCAGATATTGCGGCGGCTCGGCAAATGTTGGGCGAAGATGTGGTGGCGGCTCTTGATGGTTTGGATGACCGTGAAAAAGAGGTGGTCCGTATGCGTTTTGGTTTAGACGGGGGGCATCCGAAAACGTTGGAGGAAGTAGCGAAGCATTTTAAGGTCACGCGGGAGCGGGTGCGTCAGATCGAGACCCGTACGTTGGCTAAGTTGCGGCATCCGTTGCGGTCGCAAAATCTTCGTGAATATATAGAAGACAATTAGTTTCGGGTGGGTCGCCAACTGAGGCGTGACCCTAAGAGATGCCCTAGGGGGGCGGTGCCGATCAGCAGGGAGAAAAACACGGTGAGCGGGCCGAGGTTTGTCCAGGTGATGAGGAAGTTGATTAGCGCGAGGCGGCCGATGAGCAGGATTCCGTGGGCGAGTTGTACACCGATGAGCCGTCGGTAACGGTCGAGGGAGGTCCTGGCGGGGCGCCCGGCAAATGTCCAAAGGTCAAGCAAGGCGATGGTGAACAAAATGCCGGCTTCGCCTGCGATTAAAGCGGAGCGGGTGAGGTTCCACCCCAGGGTGTCAAAGAGCCAGAAAAAAATGGCACCGTCGAGCAGTAGAGCCATGAGCGACACCATGAGGTAGCGGCCGAGGGCTTGGCTGCGTAGCGGTTGCACTCGTAGGCGCAGAAGGTGGCGCAGGTAGTCGAGGTAGTGGGTGGCTTTTACTTTTGAGCTGCCAGTTTCGCGTTCAAGGAAGTAGTAGGGCGTTTCTACCACTTGGTGTATGTCGCCGCGGGCGAGTACTTCGAGCAAGATTTTGTAGCCCACGGGTTGCAGGTCGCATCCGGCGATGGCTTGGCGTTTTACTACGAAGTAGCCGCTCATGGGGTCGGTGACTTGACCAACGGTGCCGGGGAGCAGTAAGGATCCGAGGGTTTGGGCGCCTTGGGAAAGTAGCCGTCTGCTGGCTGACCAGGTGGGTACGCCCCCGCCGGGGAGGTGGCGGCTGGCCACGGCGATGTCGGCGGGGTTGGTGGGGTCGCTGAGTGAGGCCACCAGTTTGGGGAGCGTGTCGGGTGGGTGTTGGCCGTCGCCGTCGATGACGCCGAGTAGCGCCCCGTGGGCGTGGTGCCATCCGCAGATCACGGCGGTGGCGAGGCCGTTTTCGTCGTTGCGGTGGATGAGTCGCAGGGTGGGTATTTCGGTGGTTAGTTGGGTTACTACGTCACTGGTGCCGTCGGGGCTGTTGTCGTCTACCACGATGAGTTCGTGGCTAATTTGTGCGTCGCTGAGTTGCTGGTGAAGGGAGCGAACCAGGGTGGCGATGTTGCCGGCTTCGTTGTAGGTGGGGATGACCAGACTCAGGGTGATGGCCGGGTCGTGTTCGGCGGCGATGTGTTGGGGTGATTTGCCCACGATGCTGGTTACCGGGTTGGTGGCCATGGCATGAATCTAGCGGCGTAGACGACGCAGGTTTGGTGTTAGGCCTTAGCTGCGGGGTGTTTGCTTGTTTTCTAATGTTTTTGGTGGATTTTTTTTGGCCTGTGCTTGCTGGGGAGAATTCTCTTTGTTGTCGTGATGCGTGGGGAAGCAGTCCTGTTATCATCTCACTGGTTATTCCGGGGTAGCTCAGCTGGCAGAGCGTCGGACTGTTAATCCGCAGGTCGTGGGTTCGATCCCCACCCCCGGAGCCGCTAAAGGGCCCCAGACGAAAGTCTGGGGCCACTTTGTTTTCTGTCTGGTTGGGCGAGGTGCCTTAGTCGCTTTACTGTATTTCGCTGCTCAGCATGGTCGCCGAATCTGGCCGAACCTCAAAGGTTAGTTGTCCGTTTGTTGCTTTTATTTCGTCAAGGGGGCTGGTCAGGTATTCCCAGAGGACTTCTTCAGCCGATTGGTAGTCGAAGGTTTCGTTGACGAACTCTTCGTTGGGCCACCGGCGGTAGGCCTCAGCAAAGGTGTTGTGGTAGGCGTCTATGCGGTGGCGGGTTACTGCTCCGTCCCAGCCGGGAGCATGAATGGTGAGATTGAAGGTCTCGCCTACATGGCCGACGCGGGGTGCGGCATAGGCCAACGCTTTGGCTAGTGCTTCGGCAAGGGATGGGTTTATTGTTGAGCAGTCGGCAATGATCTGCTCGGCCGATTGGTTGGCTATCGCCATGGTGCTGATGGATGCCTCTACGTCTTCAAGTTGAAATGCTGGACACTCGGCTAAGACTGGTGCGACTTCCTTAGCGAACTCAAACCCTTGGGAGAGTAGTCCTCGTGCGAATTGTTCGGTTACTGTTCGGTTTTGAGCGGCGACCAAAAGCACTAACTCGTCACCGTTTAGCGAGGCTATGAGGTGATAGGGGAAGGGGCCATCGAGTTGGTTGATGACGGCGACCCGGTTTCCTTGCAAATGCGACAGCATCCAAAATGATGTGGCGGTTGGCTTGGGCAGATTGTTGATGGTGAGCAACCCCATGCGGGAGTTGATCATGTCGGTGGTGCCCCAATCCCAGACTTCGAAGCGGTATAACCGGTCGTGATCTTGGGCAGCCATAGTGGCCGCTAGGGCAATGTCTTCTACGGCTCCTCGGTGGTCGCATAGCACGGCGCTGGGGTCTAAGCCAGTGGCTATTGGTGTGTCTCCGTCTTGGGCCGCGATGACGCTTTGGTCACAAGGTGTGGTGGCTTCTGCGCCGTGGCCCAGAGATGACGCATATTCTCCAATACCGATGGGTAGGTCGGGTTGGCTTCCCCAGGAACGCACCGTTTCTACGGTGTTTTCGAAGAGGAACTTTCCCGGCTCGGAGTAGTGGTGGTAGGTTAAAAAATCGTAGGGGGGGTTATCGCCGCAGGCTGTTTGGATGGCTTGAAGGAGCGGTGTGTCGGCGCCTCCGATGCTGTGGGCCCATGAGGACACGTCGGGTCCTCCGATGAGAATGTCGGTCCGGTCGCCGAGCACCTGGCGCACTGTTTGAGCGGTGGCACACCACATGTTTACAAACTGTGTTTGGTTTTCTTCCCACCAGATTTGATCGGGTTCGTTCCATATGCCGATCCGCAGGTTGGGGGTTTCTGAGTCGAAGATGGTAAGAAGTTCGGTGGTTGTTTCTTCTACGTATTGGAGCCAAGAAATGCCGCCGACTGGGTCAAGGGACGGCGGCCCGGACCACCAAATGTCGTCTTCGCATTGGCAATCAATATCTATACCGAAAGGATTCCGCGGGTCGGAGGCGTCTACTGCTAGTTCACGTAGAAGATGGGTTGTGTCGTCGTCTTCGTTGATGAGACAACCGCTGCAACTGGAGTGAAGGAAGGCGGGGACACCCATCATTGACCAGTAGATGGGAAAACCTCTGGTATGGAGTTCTTGTATGACGCCGTGGTTGGCAATGGATTGTTCAAGGGAAAATCGACCAACGTTTATTTTGTCCCAGTAACGCACGGGCCCTGGGGTGCAGTTGGTGGGGTCGGGGCACATTAAGCGTTCGATTCGGTCGTAATCGGCGTCGTCGTTCATTTGTTTGCCCGCATCAAGGTTGAGGGAGCGAAACAGGTCACCGAAGGGTTCGCCAAAATTGTCAAGGTCGAGGGTTACCTCGATGTCGCTAATTGGGGTTTTGGGCGGCGCTGTGGGGACGGGTGTGTTTTCTGTGGTGGTGGTTGAAGACTTGGGTGGCTCGGGGGGTTGGGTGGCGTTTTCTTTGCTGCAAGCGAACGTGAACAGCAGCAACCCACTTAATAAGGTAAGTTTTTTTGTATTCATCAACAACTTTTCCTACTTTGACGTAGAACAGTCTGACTCAACACCCATAGTTGGTTGGACGTTGGGTCTCCGTCTTGGAGTGGGTGCTTTAAATACATAGGTGCTGACGCTAGCCCACGGGTAGAAGAGATGTGCCGCGGTGCTGAAGGTTGTATGCAGCACGGACTTGACGGTGCTTTGTGGTAACCATATGGCCTGATGAAGAAGATTGTATTGACATTTGGTGTTTTAGTTTTGTTGGCTGGCTGCGGGGCTTTTTCTGATGAGGAATACTTTTTTGCCACGACGACCACGGAAAGTAGTGGTTTGTCGGTAACTACCACTTTGGGTTCTTCTACGACGCTGCTGCCTGATCTTGAGGAAATAACCACTACTTCCTCAACTGTGGAGGTTCCTCGGGTGCCTGATTTGGTGTTCCAGAGCGGGTTTGAGTCGGGGAGCGAAGTTTTGACGGCAGTGGGTACGGGGGCGCCTTGTACCGACGACATTGTTGGCGAGGATGTCTCGGTGGATGGTTACGGAAATTGGGAAACCGATTTAGAGGGCGGTTCGTTTGGCCGGTTCCAGTTTTGTTTCGGTGGGGGAACGCCCGACCAACGGGGAGTGGAAATTGTCGCTGACCCCGCAGACCCCACCAACCTGGTTTTACACACATGGATTGCTCTGCCGGGTGAAAACGTGTCTGACGATGATGACATCCCGTGTAATGGTTCCGGCGGCCGCGGGGACCGCAAGGCACGGGTGCAAGCGGTGCTTAAGGACAATCCGAATTTGCAGCAATTTTATTACACGGTGCGTTTGCGGTTAGGGGATGGGTTTCAGGCTTTGGTGGAGGGCGACCGAGAGATTGACTGGCTGACCATTGGAGAGTTTTGGAATAACACATCGGCAGAATCAGGGTCGTTTCGGGTGACGCTAAATTTGGTGAAGGAAACAGCAGAGAGGGGCGCACCGTTACGTTTTGGTTTGAAGTCTGATATGCAGCCGGATGAAGCAACGGACAAGAAGTGGTTTCCGGTGTGGCCCGAGGGGCAGATTGTTTCAATTCCGGTACCTATTGGAGAATGGTTTACCTTAAGCGTGTCACTGGTGGAAGGCGGCGAAGATTCTGGTCGGGTAACGGTGACGGTAACCCTGGCTGATGATTCGCAGCATCTGATTGCTGATGTGACGGGCTTTACTTATAGCCCGGAGGGTCAACCTGATGGCTTTGCTTCAATCAGTCCCATCAAACTTTACACCTCTGGAGAGTTGATGTGTGCTTTGTACGACCAAGGCTTTTTGCTTGATGCTTGGTGGGACGATTTTGCCGTCAGTGCGCTGTCTGGCGGTTAGTAAGAATTTAGTTTTCTCGGCGATACCGTCGGCTTTGATGACTGTTGACCAGGTTTCGATGTTTTTGTCGTTGTTGGCGCTGATAGCCGGCGTTGGCACGTTGTTGGTTTTGTGGGCTTTGACACCAAAGGGAGCGGGTCTACGGCTTTGGCTGGTTCCTCAGGCGCGAACCTTGGCGTTGGTGGTGGCTGCGACTTCGGTGGCCGGCAGTTTGTATTTTTCGCAGGTGGCGCATTACACGCCGTGTTTGTTGTGTTGGTGGCAGCGCATTGCCATGTATCCGTTGGTGGTGGTTTTGGGGGTAGGGCTGTGGCGGCGTATTTCTGATTTGGTTTGGCTGGTTTTGCCGTTGTCGCTGGCTGGTTTGGCCACTTCGGTTTACCATTACCAGTTGCAAGTGTTTCCTGAGCAGGGTTCTTCGTGTGCTCCGGGGGCTTCTTGTGCTTTTCGGTGGGTGGAGTCCTTTGGGTTTATTTCGATACCGTTTATGGCGGGTTGTGGGTTTGCCGTTATTAGTGCGTTAATGATTTTGGATAGCAAGTTTTCTCAAGTGAAGGAGACAGCATGAGCGCTGTGCCAGCAAAAAATAAAAATCTGTTGTTTGCTATCGCCGGGGTAGTGGTGTTGGCGCTGATGGTGGTTTGGTTTTCTGGTTCTGATGAACCGGTGGGTGAGATGGTGCCCACAGTAGAGGTGGCGGCGGTGCAGGTAACCGGTGTTCCTTTGCCTTCTTTTGTTAATGAGTTAGGTGATGTAGCGGTGGGCATGGAGGCGCCTGGGGTGAGCGGGGTGTCGTTTACTGGTGAGGAGATTTCGGTGCAAGCGGGCGAGGGCTCTGCTTATGTCCTCGGGTTTTTTGCTCACTGGTGCCCGCATTGTCAGCGTGAGTTGCCGGGGTTGAGCGAGTGGATGATGTTTAATGATCCCCCAGATGGGGTAGAGGTAGTGGCGGTTTCGACGGCCGTTAATGATGGTGCCCCCAACTATCCGCCTTCGGCTTGGTTTCGTGAGGTTGGTTGGACGGCCGATGTGTTGGTGGATTCCGAAGCGATGGGTGTGGCTGATGCTTTTGGTTTGAGCAGTTACCCCTTTTTCGTGTTGGTTGGTGCGGATGGAAAGGTGGTTGCTCGGGTGAGCGGTGAGATCGGTATCCCAGTGTGGGAACGGTTGTTGGAAGCAGCTGCTCGAGGGTAATTTTTCTTTAGGGCGTGGGTTTTGCGCTGAGCCTGCCAGAATGCCGGTGGGCCGGTAGCTCAGTGGTTAGAGCAGGCGACTCATAATCGCTCGGTCGCGGGTTCGATCCCCGCCCGGCCCACCAATCTTGACTTTGTTTGCTCCGATGAGATAATGCAGTATGGAAAGCTTTGAAACACAGGAGTCCGTAGCAGGGCAGAAAGAATTTGACAAGGTTTCTGTGGCTTCGTTGGTGTTGGTGCTTTTAGCCTTTTGTTCCGCGCTCCTCCCGATGACTGACAGCGGGCCACCGAGTCTATTTGTAGCCTTTCTAATCTTTTACTTCCCTGGAGGGGTGTGCGGCATTTGGGGTTTAATTCGCACGAAAAAAAATCCTCATTTGCGAGGAAGAAGTTTGGCCATGACGACTCTTCTTATCGGCAACCCGATATCACTTTGGATCATCGGTATTTTCCTTTACTTTTCTCTGGGCACACTAAACGGCGGCTGCTGCTAGCGGGACCAGCCTTAGAACAACTTGTTGAGGGTTCTCCCAGGCTTTCGCCTTATGGGTCACCTCCTCAGAAGAGTAGGGGGAGCAGAGAGAAAAGAGATAGCGCAATATGGAGGGGATCTCTAATCACTGACTTCCCTGAAGCCAAGAGTATTCGTCGCTGGTAAGCACTATTCCGCTTGCCTCTACATTTTTTTCTGCTTCGCAGAGTGTTCGGGCCGCACAGGTAGCGAAAGTAGGAAATAGTGCCGCAAGAATGTAGGCCACAGAAACCTGTTCAAGGTCGCATCCTTTTTCCGCAGCGAGACTTATTGCACGTTCCCGTCGATTCATATTCTCGGTAGAACCGTAACAACGAACTGTTTCAGAAAAAGTTGAAAGATTCGGATCATAAGAAGAAGTTAAAAACCCGCTAGCTAAAGAGGACCAAGCCAGCACAGGCATTTGGTTTTGCGCAAACCAGTCTCGCTCATCTGAATGGTTGCCACCGGTAATTGTTGTTACACCAGGCCAAGGAGCGTCAATCTGATCAACAAGTGAGAAATGAGGACTTGTTGCAGAAGGGGGAGTTAGGTCGTTTTCTTGAGCGTAGGTCATTGCTTCTTCAAGCCGGGTAAAAGACCAGTTTGAGACACCCCAAGCACAAATGGTTCCTTTCGAGACTTCAAGAGATACAGCATCAACAAGTTCAGGAACAGGAACGCGTTCGTCATCTCGGTGAAAAAGCCAAAGATCAATCTTGTCAACTCCCATACGGTTACAAGAAATAGATATGTCTTTAGAAACATTTTCTGGCAGCACCCGTGAAGCAGACCAGTCCGGAGGCCCAGGATGACAGCCTTTACCGATGATTGTGACGTCATCACGAACTCCTCGTGTAGTCACCCACTTCCCGAGCCGCTCATCACATGACCCGTTCTCGTCTGCGTAAGTAAGTCCACTGTCAAAAGCGTTGATACCCGCCGAGAAAACGTCATCAAGTAGGCGATGAGGTTCTTCAACCAGAGTCTGACCAAAGAGCGGGGTGGCTCCTTGAATCACGGAAGGTACGGGAAGAGGGACACCGTCTATCATTTTTTTATCCATTTTCAGACTCCTTATCTGCAGGGTAAATAACGCCGATTTCGGAACGGATTTCATCCATTAAACGCGACATCGAAAGAGACCAACTCCAAGGAACCACATCGCTTTCAACTGCTCCAGATTCCAAACATCTCTGAACTTCTCTTATTTGGTATTCGAACCCGTTGACGTCATGAGGAATAGAAATATCTTCTGACAAAGAGTTAGATGTAAGGACAGCTTTTTCGGCTTGCCAAAAAAATGGTATTTCAATCATTCCCTCGGAACCGATTACCCGGCCTGAGAATCCAAGAGCAGCATTTATCGCTGAACCAAGACGGGCAAGCCCACCGTTGGGGTATTTAGCAACTATCCCAAGATGTGTATCTATACCTTTAGAGGAAAGATCAGCTTTAGCAGAGAATTCTTCGGGCGGAGATCCATAAATAAGGTCAGCCAAAGTCAATGTGTAAATACCGACGTCAAGCAGACTTCCTCCTGCTAGATCAGGGTTCCATAATCGGCTTTCTGGAACATAGGGGGCGTTGAAACCAAATGATGCTTCGACAAGAACGACTTCCCCGATTTTTCCTTCGTTGATCCATGATAAAACTTTTTCATAAACAGGTAAATGTCGTGTCCACATTGCTTCCATTAAAAAAGTTTGCGTGCTCTCCGCTGTTCGAATCATTTTGGAAACCTCGGACTCATTTACTGCAAGAGGCTTTTCGCACAACACCGGAACTGAAGCTTCTAATAAGGGGACAGTAGAAGAACAATGCTCACTATGAGGGACAGCAATATAAGCAGCATCCACCGCACTTACTAATGACAGAAGGTCAGTTGAACCTTCTGGCACATCATAAGAACTACAAAAATCTTCTATACGACCTGAATCTCTGCCTACAACCATTTCTATAGAGTGCCCAATCCCTCGAGCAGCTTCCATAAAAGTCTTAGCAATCGATCCATGACCTACTATTCCCCAGCGCATCCACTCAGCATTACCGACGAGAAAGAAAATGTCTATTTGAGGCATGCCTTAAAAAAAAAGTAAAGTAAGCGTTCTGACGGAAAGAAGAAAAATGAAGGTAGCAATCGGATATGGCGGGCCGGCATCAGGATCAAAGCGCGATTGGGATACTCAAGTCGAGTTCCTTCTCGAAGCAGAACAGATGGGTGTCGATATTATCTGGAGCGCAGAAGCCTGGGGCATGGACGGCGTAACAACCTTGGCTTACCTTGCGGCAGTAACAAAGAAAGTGAAACTAGGAACAGGAATTCTACAAATCTCTGCTCGGGCTCCCGTAATGACCGCCATGACCGCTTTGTCTCTTGCATCCATCAGTGATGATCGCTTTATTCTTGGTTTAGGGGTTAGCGGACCTCAAGTAGTTGAAGGTCTTCACGGGGTTCCCTTCTCAAAACCGTTATCTCGATTGAAAGAAACTGTTGATATTATTCGACAAGCTTTCGCCGGGGAAAAGATTTCCTATCAAGGGACACATCATGAACTCCCTCTCCCCGGAGGGCAAGGAAAATCTTTACGCTTAGCTCAACGGCCAAATGAAAATATTCCGATATGGCTCGCCACGCTTGGACCTAAGTCTCTTGCCTACACCGGAGAAGCTGCTGATGGTTGGGTTGGGACATCATTTGTACCCAGTGGAGCAGAAGCCACACTCGGACATATCCAACAAGCAGCACGCGAAGCCAACCGAAAACCACATAGTGTCGAATATCAAGCAGGGGGAGCGGTCCAATTTGGCGAAGACCTTGAAGCATTAATTGCCCCACGACGCCCAGGAGTAGCTTTCACATTAGGAGCCATGGGATCCCCGACAACTAACTTCTACAACGACGCCTATCGTCGAGCAGGATTCGAAGAAGAAGCTAGACATGTGCAGAAACTTTGGATTGAAAAAAAACGAGAAGAAGCAACTGCGGCAGTGCCCGATGAGTTAGTTCTACAAACAAATTTCTTAGGTACCAAAGAACAGGTAACAGAACGTGTTCGAGCATATAGAGACGCAGGAATCACGGTGCTAAGAGTGCAACCCGAAGGCGCGAATCAGCAAGAACGTTTAGACGGTCTCGGACAAATCGTTGATGTTGTTAAGACGGTGAGTGAAGAGGACTCAGGGAACTCTTAGTAGGCTGGTAATAGATGGGTGAAAAAATAATGGGAAACTTCTTTATATGAATGATTCAGATTTTTTGAACTTGTCGCGATCCGTAAAGGGTCATGTAGTAGTAATCACTGGAGCAGCTTCCGGGATTGGGCGAGCCACTGCACGTCTTTTCGCACACGAAGGAGCGCGAGTCGCGGTAACAGATTTAGGCAACGACAGGGTCGAAGCCGTAGTTCAAGAAATAAATGCCGCCAACGGGATAGCGCAAGGCTGGGAACTTGATGTCACCGACTCTGAAGCAATCAAAAAAGTTTTCGACGAGATTGCTCTATGGGGGAAAGAAGATTCACCACGTATAGATGTTCTCGTCAACAACGCTGGAATATCAGTAAGCACCGCAATAGATGACCCCGACTATGAGCAAGCATGGGATACTTCTGTGGCAGTGATGCTGACTGCTCAAACTAGAACAATACGAGCAGCCTTGCCTTATCTGCGAAAGTCAGAAAACCCGCGAATAATAAATATTTCCTCCACTGAAGGGGTGGGAGGTTCGGCAACAGCATCAGCATATACCGCAGCAAAACATGGAGTAGTCGGGTTAACCCGCTCACTTGCCGTTGAATTAGGAGATGAAGGAATAACCGTGAACGCTGTCGGACCAGGGCCGATACACACTGGCATGACTGAAGGGATACCTGAAGAAATGAAAACAAAATTTGCGAGACGACGCGTGCCGCTCAGACGGTACGGACATCCAGAGGAACTCGCACACGGCGTTCTCCACCTCGCATTACCTGCTTCCTCTTACAT
>JAPKBH010000020.1 GCA_028823445.1 Acidimicrobiales bacterium
TTGAAACCAAACTGGGCGACGGCTCCGACCCTGACGCCAGTGGATGGAAAAAAATCAAATCTGCGGCCGGGCGAGTGCTTACCCAAGAATCTTTATTCATGACGCATTTCACCAACAGCGGGGGCGGTCACCAAATTGCCGCCTTCTCGGCAGAGTTTCCCGGCAAAATATTACCCTTAGACCTGGCCACCTTCAACGGACCCATTTTGGTACAAAAAGACGCTTTTCTAGCTGCTGCTTTAGGCACCAAACTCAGCATCGCTTTCCAGAAGAAACTGGGAGCCGGCATCTTCGGCGGCGAAGGATTTATTTTGCAAAAAGTTGAAGGCGACGGCATGACCTTTCTCAACGCCGGTGGAACCATTGTTGAAAAACAACTATCTGGCGAAAAACTACGGGTGGACACCGGTTGCATTGTGGCTTTCGAAGAAGGCATCAACTACTCCATTGAGCGGGCCGGGAACCTAAGATCAATGGTCTTCGGTGGTGAAGGCATCTTCTTAGCCACCCTGCAAGGCACCGGCAAAGTATGGCTACAATCCTTGCCCTTCTCTCGCCTCGCTGACCGCATTTTGGCCAACGCCCCTTCCGCTGGCGGCACCTCCACCGGCCAAGGATCCGTCCTCGGCGGCTTCGGAAAAATGTTCAGCGACTGACCACCGTGTAACGCGGGGACAGTCCCCGTATTCAATTTTTTTGTCTAAATTTGAAATTTAGATAAGACAGGAATTTGGCTGTCAGTTGTACTGTTATTCTCATAGGTCTTAATAAGCAAATTTTTGAGCTCTTTAAGATAGAAAGCTAAGGTTTCGAAGCCAAGTAAAAAATAGATTGGGTTTCAGCTGCGGTTATTAAATTACCTAAAGCAATATTCATATCCACCCCATGCAACCCATACTGAGGATCAAAATCTCCAGAAATTTCATTTGCACGAGGGTCTTCATAATCAGCCGAAATTTCAACAGACAAGTAACCAAACGTTCCATCATTTATGCATTCACCAGTAAGTAAACCCGGATACGTCACCCAAGTTGTCGCTATTTCAAAAACTTCTTCTACGCCCTCATTGACAAAAAAATATGGCGTCAACTCTGCTTTACCAGAACCAAAGTTTCCAGGGTTAACGCATAACGAAGGATTGGATACGACTTCATCCCAAGAGATATTTTCCCAAGAAATATCTTGATCTTTCCAAGAGGCATCATGCCATGTCCGACCGAACCATGAATTAGAAGGAGGAGGAGTATCAATACGGAAAGCGTTATACGCAATGATGCAGCCGATTTCATTTGCCTGTTTACAACCAGAAATTGTTTCAAATTCATTATCGCTTTGAGCTATATGTGCTCCTCCAAAAAGGTGAGCGGAAACTAGGCGAGCACGAAGTAACGGATTTTGATCAATTTCTCTTTTGAGTAGTTGCGTCAACATTGCTGCACCTTGAGAGTGGCCGATCAGGATGAAGCCACGCTCTGTGCTGGCTTTTGAAATGTAATATTTGAAAGCATCAGCAACATCCTCATAGGCAATTTCAAAGCCAGTTGTACCCGGGCCCCCTATTAAGTCGTCTTCTGGAACCTCGATAGTCCTGGAAATATTTGCCTTGGTCATTTGTTGATACATCGGGGCATATACGTCACACACTTGGCTATAGCGAGAAACTTGAAACCATGCGGTAGAAATTTCTTCTGCCGTTGCGGGAATTAAATCACTGTTTAGGGTCATGTCTCCACTTGTTGTTGGGTAAACATAAAAACAATCAACTAGAGCTTCTGAGGTCTTTTCAAAAGAAACCACTTCAGATGTTCCATCAGGATAAATGGCTGTTGCTGTTTGATCACGTTCACAAACATCATCAACGGCTGGCCAGCAAAGCCAAGTTGCTGGATCACTGTACAAATCGCTTACATAGTCTTGATACGGATTCTCTAATATTTGAGGTATTACTGTCTCAACAATCGGAATTGTCGTCTCAAAACTTAACGTTGAAATTTCATTGAAGGGTTCTGTCTTGTTGCTGCACGCCATCAACAGAAGTACAAAAATGGCGAGGCCAAAAAGTTTTTTCATGCCTTCTGACATTGCGCCTCCTTTGAAGTGTTGGGCTTTGCCTACCACATGGGCGTGTTTATAGCGGGTCGGAGGAGTGGCTTCCCGTCGAAGTTCGCTCGACTAGCCACGCTTCAACGTCTTCTGGTCTCCAACGTAGGTGTCGCCCGAGTTTGACTGCGGGTGGTGCGGTGCCGTGGCATCGCCATGAGTAGATCGTGGCCGTGGGGACTTGAAGGTAGTTGCTCTGTACATTACAAACTTAGAAAACTGGGTCGTACCAACGGTTGGCGGCCCACACGCTGGCCACTAAACACAACACAGTAAAGGCCGCAACTACCAGGCTGCTGCGGCGGCGACTGACTTGTTTTTTATCCATCTCGTCGAGGGCCCAGGCCAAAAACGCTCCGCCCAGCAAACCCCCCAAATGGCCACCGATGCTGATGCCCGGACGACCAAAAGTAAAGAAGACATTCAGCAACACCAAGCCGCCGATACCGCTCCGCCACGGGCTAATACCCCGCCGCTGCTGATGCACAAACATGGCGGCCATCAAACCAAACACTGCACCCGACGCCCCCACCGTCAACGCTGTGGGATCCATCAACATGACCCCCAACGAGCCAGCAGCCAGCGACCCGACATACAGTCCGACAAAACGGCTGCGGCCATGCAACTGCTCTAACTGGCGGCCCAACATCCACAACAAATACATGTTGAAAACAATGTGCAAAATCCCGGCATGCAAAAACGCCGATGAGATCAAACGCCACCACTCGCCCTCAGCTACCCCAATTTCGGTCATCAAACCATCTACCCGGGTGCGGCCAAAGCCCAGTAAACCAAAATCCAGCGTGGTGTCACCGCCGGCCCCCGAAAGGTTGCCGCCGTTCATCAAAGACCAAAGGAATGCCAAAGCGTTCAAGCCGATAATGGCCCGAGTGGCTTCTGGGTCGCCCGAAGCCCGCCGAACCTTGCGGCGATTCTTGGCTTCTATAGGCGAACCCGCCGCACACGACGGGCAATGAAACCCCACCGAAGCGGTGCGCATACAGTCAGGGCAAATACGACTCCCGCAACGCTGACAGGTCACCCCCGCACGGCGGTCAGGGTGGCGGTGGCAAGACTCCGAAGCATTCATAAGACGAAACGGTATCGGGTTAACTCAGCGACCGGAAAAAGTGGCTTTGCCCGGGCCATGTTCAAAAAATGAAGCGATACCAGTTTGCGCATCTTCAGTATCAAAGAGTTCAGTAAATACTTCGGCCTCTACATCAAGGCCCTCTGCCAACGAGCCGTCAATACCAAAATCAATAGCCGTCTTAGCGGCCCGTAACGCCAACTGCGGGCCTCGAGCCAACGCCTCAGCCCGAGCCATAGCCACACTCAGCACCTCATCATCGGCCACCACGGCATTCACCAAACCTAAATCAGCGGCCTGGGTAGCCGTCAACTGGCCGCCCTCGAAAACTAGTTCCTTAGTGCGGGCCACCCCAAGCAAACGGGTCAAGCGCTGCGTACCGCCCGCCCCGGGGATAATGCCCAACAAAATCTCAGGTTGCCCAAACACTGTGGACTCCCCGGCGATGCGATAATCACAGCACCACGCCAACTCCGCTCCGCCACCCAACGCAAAACCATTAACCGCCGCCACCACCGGGCAAGGTATGCCCGCCACCGCATCAAAAGCATCCCGAAAAGCCTGACCGATAGCGCCACGAGTAGCCGGGTCGGTGAACTCAGAAATCTCTGCTCCAGCAGCAAAAAACCGGCCGGCCCCCGTGATGACCACCGCACCGGGAGGGTCCGCAGTGCAAGCCTCAGCCACCACCAATATCTCGTTTAATAGTGCCGTCGACAAGGCGTTCACTTTGGGTCGATCCAAAGTAATGACCACTACCGGACCGCCATCGGTCACCTCATGGCGGTCTACTTGCAAAAAGTTAAAATCATCCATAGCAGTGACCGTAGCCGCTGTTATGAAAAAGTAGTAGCCGTACCGTCATCTACCAGCGTCTCGCCGGTATTACGCACCGAAGTAACAGCCGGCACTCGATCTTTCATAATGCGCTCAATGCCTGCTTTGAGCGTTTGGTCCGAAGCCGGGCATTCCACACAAGCCCCCTTCAACTCAACCAAAACCTCGCCAGTTTCTTCATCCACGTTGATCAAAGCAATGTCACCCTCATCAGCCTGGATAGCCGGCCGGATAATAGCAATAACTTTTTCAACCTGTTCGGTTAACGAACCAACAGCCTCAGGAGCAACCTTTAGGGACATACGGTTAGCCTCCCACGCCACAACCCCACTTCCACCCCAATAGATTGAATGAGTGGAAAAAACTCTAATGCTAGCCCACCAAGGTGGATGGGACGAAATACTGGTGGTGGCCGGCCCGCTACTGGTGGTAGCCACCCTTTTATGGGTCGCCGACCGACGCGCCCGCCGCATGGGCCCCCCGCCCGACGATCAAGCGTAAGAAACGTCAGCCCCTAAAGCCGTCAAGTTGCCGACCAAATCTTGATAGCCCCGAGCAATGTGATGCGCCTCAGCAATCAGCGTTTCGCCTTCTGCCGCTAAGCCAGCTATCACCAGCGCAGCCCCCGCACGAATATCCGGCGCCCGAACCGGTGCGCCAGAAAGTGCGGCCATGCCGCGCACCACCGCATGATGGCCCTCCACCCGAATATCGGCGCCCATGCGCACCAACTCGTCGGCATACCGAAAGCGCCCGGCAAAAATGTTTTCCGTCACGATGCCCACCCCGTCAGCCACCGACAACATGGCCACAAACAACGGTTTGTAATCGGTAGCCACCCCCGGATAAGGCAAAGTAGAAACATCAACCGAGCGCAAACGCTGGTCAACTTTGACCTCCAATCCATCAACCACCGGGTTGACCTCCATACCCATTTCGCCAACTTTTCGCAAAAGCATCGACATGTGGTCGGCTCGTGCCCCGGCAATGGTGATCTCTCCGCCGGCCACCCCCACTGCTGCTAAATAAGTAGCGGCCTCAATACGGTCAGGGATTACCGTGTGCTCCACCGCATGAAGTTCAGTGACCCCCTCGACGGTCATCACCGAACGACCCGCACCGCTAATTTTGGCCCCCATAGCGTTTAGGAAGTCCGCCAGGTCGGCGATCTCTGGTTCACGAGCTGCGTTATCAATCACCGTGGTGCCTTGCGCCAACACGGCAGCCATCAACAAGTTTTCGGTGGCCCCCACGCTCGGGAACTCCAACAAAACTCGAGTACCCACCAGATTTTCGGCTCGCCCCTCGATGTAACCATGGCTGGTAGAAAAAGTAGCACCGAGTTCTTCTAACGCCTGCAAATGCATGTCAATAGGGCGATGACCAAAATCGTCGCCGCCCGGCACCGACACTTTGGCCCGGCCAAAACGAGCCAACAATGGCCCCAAAACCACAATGGACGCCCGCATGCGTTCCACCAATTCATACGGCGCTTCCGGGGTGAGTTGGTCAGGTACCTCAACGGTCAACACATCACCCACACGGTTTACCGAAACCCCCATGTGTTCAAGCAGTTCGCCCATCCAAGCCACATCAGCAATGGCCGGTACGTTTCTGATGGTGAACCGGCCCGGCGCCAACAAAGAAGCGGCCATAAGCTTTAACACCGAGTTCTTCGCTCCGCCTACTTTTACCGTGCCGCGCAGAGGCCCCGAAGGTCGCACCAAAATTGCTGCCTCGGGAGAAAGAGAATCACTGCTCACCCTTTAAGTATGCTGCATTGCAGACCATTTTTGAAAGAGATCTCTCATTTCTTCTGTTTCTCATCACCTAACGGTGGACGATGCCGGCCTAGCCGAACTTCGTACCGCAAGAGACGACTTGGTAGGCGAACGCCCCGACGGCCCCGACCGCTTCGTTTTAGACCACGGACCGTTTGAGCATTACCAGCGCACCCTGACCGTCACCGAAGGCACTCAAGACCATCAGGTCACCGAGACCTACCAGTTTCGCTTAAGCGTGCCCGTCTGGCGACCCCTGTTTACTTTGATCATGCGACGGGCCCTCCCCCGACGCCGCAACCCCTGGTGGTCGCCGCCCAGCCGGCTAGATGCCCGAGCGGCCCGGGTGCTTTCGCTGCTCGCTGTTTTACAAGTAATCGACGGCTACCTCGGCACGGTCATCTCCCAAACCATTACTTTTGCCGCCGACGAGTTCAACCGCACCAGCACTGCTCAAGGCGTTACTTTGGCCGTAGTGCGCATCGGGGTGCTGGTGGCCTTAGGGGTCATGGTGCTGGCCGACCGCCACGGGCGCCGGCGACTCTTGCGCTGGGCCATCCTCGGGGCGGTTCTCTTGACCGGCCTCGGAGCCCTCTCCCCCGGCCTCTGGTTTTTAGGGGGCTCACAACTTTTTGCCCGTGGCCTCACTACCGGCATGGGCATTCTTATTGGGGTCATGGCCGCCGAAGAACTCCCCCGCGGTTCACGCGCTTACGGGGTCAGCATGCTTTCGCTGGCCGCTGCCTTAGGTGCAGGTATGGCCGTGTGGGTGCTGCCGGTAGCCGACCTCAGCCCTCAAGGCTGGCGAGTGGTTTACCTGGTGCCGCTACTCTCGCTTCCTTTAGTTTTAGCCGCTTGCCGTCGTCTCCCCGAAACTCGCCGTTTCACCGCCAACAAACAAACCCCCGACCTGCACGGCGCCCCGTTACGCACCGAATACCAGCGGTTAGCTCTATTGGCTACCGGGGCCTTCTTGTTCCTGCTTTTTGCTTCACCGGCCAGCCAGTTTCAAAACGATTTCTTACGTGAGCAACGTGGGTTCAACGCCACCGGCATTTCCATCTACACCCTGTTGACCTCCACCCCGGCGGCTATCGGTATTTTTCTGGCCGGCAAATGGGCCGACACCCGAGGCCGCCGCCACGTCGGTGCTCTGGGCCTCGCCGGTGGGTCAGTGTTTATTACCTTGAGTTACTTTTTCGCTGGGCCCCTCATGTGGGCCAGCCACCTCGGCGGGGTGGTCATCGGGTCGCTTACCGTTGCTCTGGGGGTTTACGGCCCCGAGTTGTTCTCTACCCACCACCGGGCCAAGGCCAACGGCACCATCGTCACCATCGGGGTGCTGGGCAGCGCTGCCGGTTTACTTCTGGTGGGTTGGCTCCACGATTATTTCGATGCCTACGGCCCAGCTTTTGCCATTGTGACCTTGGGGCCGTTTCTGGCCGCCTGGTTGGTCATCTCTCGCTACCCCGAAACAGCCCGCAAAGCCCTCGAAGAACTCAACCCCGACGACGTTGAACTAGATGATGTTTAGCTATTAGGCAGCGACGCCAACCAGTCGGCCACAGTGGCGGCGATGGTTTCGTCGGCGCCTTTAAGGTCGTGGCGTTTGCCCTCCAAGATCACCCGGGTTACGGGGCCGGGGATTTTATGGAGATGCTGGTCGAACTCGTCGGGCGTGCCGAACTCGTCTCGATCGCCAGAAATAAACAAACACGGCACCTTTAGATCACCAAAATGATCTACCCGTAAGGTCTCAGGCTTCTTCGCCGGGTGCAATGGATAACAAATCAACACCAAACCAGCGGCCGGCAAACCCTCGGCCACCGCTAGGGAACAAATACGACCCCCCATGGATCGCCCACCCAACACCAGGCGCTGCGGGTCCACCCCCCAAGCCGCTACCGCCTCATTTACCTCAGCAATAAGTTTCGGGGCGCGATCCGGAAAACGACGACCTTCCTGCCGGTAACGAAAATCAAAACGCTGTACCGCCAACGGAGCCACCTGTTTTTCTATCTCCAACAAACACGGATGTTCTCGGTTGGAGCCCGCCCCCGGGGTCAAAAAAAGCGAAAGAGCATCAGCACCGGACATAGACCCAGCCTAGAGTCTTGAGTAACCTTCAACCATGAACCAATCCATGGACCACGACACCCTGGTGTCCACCATGACCGGTGGCATGGCCCCCCACCCGGCACCCTTCGCCGGCAGTGACCGCCTGCACCCCGACGGCCGACCCCGCGGCGCTTTCCGTGACGAACTCCGGCGCATCTCTAACTTGAGCAACGTCGGCACCGTATTGGGAGCCGTAGCCCTGCCCGTACTCATTGTCTGGGCCGCCCTGACCCTCAACCACTGGGCCACCTGGGTCGCCGCCGTGCCCCTTATGGCCCTATCCCAAAACCGGCTTTTCATTTTGCATCACGAAGCCGCCCACCGCTTGCTCTTTAGCAACCGGCGACTCAATGACCTCGTGGGTATCACCCTCATCGGCTGGCTGACCTTCGGCACCGGTAGCCACGGCTACCGCATCGGACACATAAGCCACCATCGAGACGAATTCGGCCCTAAAGAACCCGACTTTTTGCTCTACAGCCTTTACCCCATCACTAAGGCCTCGCTGCGTCGCAAACTGGTACGTGACGCCACTGGGGTGTCGGCTTTTCGTATCGTACGGCCCCGGTTTCAACGCCTTAACCAAGCCCGCCACCTGAAACTCACCGCCCTGTTCCTTCTCGGCCAAGGCCTCATCTTCATGGTCTTCGCCGCTACCGGCCACCCCTGGCTGTACCTGGCCCTCTGGCTGGCCCCCTGGATGTTTATTTACCAAGTCCTCAACCGCCTACGGGCTCTGGCCGAACACGCCGGCATGACTCGTTCCGATGACCGCCGTCAAACCACCCACCACATCAAACAAACCCCCTGGTCTCGAGCCATCATCGCCCCGGTGGGCGTGGGCTACCACCTCGCCCACCACGTTGACATGACCGTGCCATGGCGCAACCTCAAACACCTACAAACCGCCCTCCAAGAAGACGGCTACCTCGGCGACCTGCAATGGCCCAGCTACCTCACCCTCTGGAAGGCGCTGGCTACCAAGCCCCTTTAGCGTGACATGATGTCAGACACCATGTCACTGTGGTTGGAAACGTTTTAGACCAGTTGGCGTAAAGCCTCAGTCAGCACTTTGGCTCGTTCTTTAATTTCCTCGGGGTCGGTGTCGCCGGCCGCCAACAACTCGGCTAGTTCAGCCGATCGCTCGCCCAAGGAATTCCACATTTGCGGATCAAAACCAAACGGGGGACGATAACTGACCAACACCGGAGCGTTATCCACCAAACCCTCCACCCCACGGTTGTCATGGTGGTCTCGGCGCAACCGGTCGCAAGCCACAAAAATATCAGTCAACAAACCATTAGCCGCCAACCCCTCAAGTTCTGGCCGTTCATCGGACCCACCTTGAAAAGCATCCAAAGCCGACTCCACCGCATCCTCATCAGCGGCCAACACCAACAAATCACCCACCTCGTCAAACTCGTGAGGAATACCTAAACGGCCCAACAGTTCGGTAAACGCCGTTTGTTCATCAGCGGCCCAACCCTCGACCTCGTAAGCAATCTTCTCCGCAGCCGGGTCCAACACCGGGCCGCCGGTGCCATCGGTAGAATCCACCAACTCATCAACCAGCACTTCGTCCTCAGACCGCACTACCAAAGTGGCCCCCTGCCAAGAATGCGCTACCGAACGGCTAGTAAGTTGCTGATCCAACAAGCGACGAGACTCCCCCGCCCACTCGTGTAACTCATAAGCCAACTGATCTTCGCCTTCCGTGCCGACCTCATCAGAAGCGGTCGGCGCTTCATCAACAAGCTCAACCCCGCACTCCACGCAGTCCGCTACACCCTCGTCATATTGGATTCCGCATTGAAAGCACCATCGCATACCTCCATCTTCGCACCAACAGCAGCGAACCACACCCCCCAAGGAAACTCACTCTGGCCGTGTCACCGCCCCTCTCACCCACTAGGTTCAACCTTATGAACGAAAATCTAGAATTTGATGATCGCAATCTCGCTCTCGAACTGGTGCGGGTAACCGAAGCCGCCGCCCTGGCCGCCTCCCGCTGGATGGGGCGAGGCGACAAAGAAGGCGCCGACAAAGCCGCCGTAGACGCCATGCGGGACGTACTCAGCGACGTCAACATGGACGGCTTGGTCATCATCGGCGAAGGCGAAAAAGACGAAGCTCCCATGCTTTTTAACGGCGAAAAAGTAGGAAACGGCTCTTCCCCCGCCACCGACATCGCCGTAGATCCTATCGACGGCACCACCCTTACCTCGCTAGGACGCGGCAACGCTGTAGCGGTCATCGCCGTAAGCCCACGAGGCACCATGTTTGACCCCGGGCCTTGTGTTTACATGGAAAAAATAGCGGCCGGACCCGACTGCGTGGGCGTCATTGACATCACCAAAAGCCCTACCGAAAACCTACGAGCAGTAGCAACCGCCAAAGGCGAATCAGTAAACGACATCACTGCCGTAATTTTGGACCGCGATCGGCACCACGACTTAATAAGCGAAGTCCGAGCCGCCGGCGCCCGCATACGCCTCATCCCCGACGGCGATGTAGCCGGGGCCATCTCAACCGCATGGGCCGACAGTGGCGCCGACGTGCTGTTCGGAATCGGCGGCACCCCAGAAGGCGTTATCACCGCCGCCGCACTCAAATGCATGGGTGGCGTGATGGAAGGCCGCCTCTGGCCCCGCAACGACAAAGAACGCAACGCCGCCCTGGAACTCAACTACGACCTTGAAAAAGTACTCACCATCGATGACCTGGTATCAGGTGACAACTGCTTCTTCGCCGCCACCGGCATTACCGACGGCGACCTACTAAAAGGCGTGCACTACTCATCAGGAAAAGTACATACCCAAACTTTGGTCATGCGCTCGCTCTCTGGCACCGTCCGGCTTATTTCAGCCAGTCACAACAGCGAAAAATTAGATGCCCACACCGACGGCCCCGCATAAGGACCAAAAAACGGTTCGTTAAGCCTGTTCAGCGCCCGCTACGGCAAGCCGCAACTCTGCACGACCCAAAGCACCCGCCGCGTCTTGGTCTTCGCTGTCGGCCGTTAAGGCCGCTTCAGCGTTATCTTTAGCGGTCTGTGCACGAGCCACATCGATCTCGGTGGCCTCTTCAGACACATCAGACAAAATGCTGATCTTGGTGCCCGCTACTTGAACAAACCCCTGATGGACCGCAAAAGTATCACGGCCCCCATCGGGACGAATAACCTCTACCGACCACACCGCCAACACGCCAATAAATGGCACGTGCCCGGGCTGGAAAGCGATATCGCCGCCTTCTACGGTGCGCGCTACCAGCATCTCGGCTTCGCCGCTATAGGTAATGGCCTCCGGAGAAACCAGTTCAACCTGAAAGGTCATAGCTGCGTTAGCCCTCGAGCTCAGCGGCTTTGCGGCGGGCGTCATCTGCGCCACCCACGTTCAAGAAAGCTTGTTCAGGAAGGTCATCCAGCTCGCCGTCTACCAAAGCAGCAAACGAATCAACGGTTTCTTGAACCGGAACGGTTACCCCAGGAAGACCGGTGAAGATTTCGGCCACGTTCATAGGCTGCGAAAGGAAACGCTGCACCTTACGGGCTCGAGATACTGTGATGCGGTCCTCTTCAGAAAGTTCATCCAAGCCCAAAATGGCGATGATGTCTTGGAGTTCCTTGTAACGCTGCAAGATTTCTTGCACCCGGCGAGCCGTGTTGTAATGCTTTTCACCAACTACCTCAGGGGTAAGAATGGTTGAGGTCGAAGCCAAAGGATCCACCGCTGGGTAAATACCCAAAGCAGCGATATCACGGCTCAACTCGGTGGTGCCGTCGAAGTGAGTAAACGAGGTGAACGGAGCCGGGTCGGTGTAATCATCGGCCGGAACGTAAACCGCTTGCATGGAGGTAATAGAACGACCTCGAGTGGTAGTAATGCGTTCTTGCAACTGGCCCATTTCATCGGCCAAGGTGGGCTGGTAGCCCACGGCAGAAGGCATACGGCCCAACAAGGTTGATACTTCAGAGCCGGCTTGTACGAAGCGGAAAATGTTGTCGATGAACAACAACACGTCCTGGCCTTGCTCGTCACGGAAGTACTCAGCCATAGTCAAAGCAGACAAAGCCACCCGCAAACGCACGCCAGGAGGCTCATCCATTTGACCGAAGACCAAAGCAGCTTTTTCCAGCACGCCGGACTCTTCCATCTCCAACATGAGGTCGGTGCCTTCACGGGTGCGTTCACCCACACCAGCGAACACCGATACACCACCGTGGTTGGTTGCAACCCGGTTGATCATTTCGGTAATAAGTACCGTTTTGCCTACACCCGCACCGCCGAACAAGCCGATCTTTCCGCCCTGCAGGTAAGGGGTAAGAAGGTCAATCACCTTCACACCAGTTTCGAACATCAGTGCTTTGGGTTCCAACGAATCAAACGAAGGAGCGCTGCGGTGGATTTCCCACCGTTCAGCATCAAGAGCAGCGTTGGGGTCATCCAGGCCTTGGCCAATCACGTTGAACACGTGGCCCAAGGTGGCGTCACCTACCGGCACAGTGATGCCTCGGCCGGTGTTACGCACCGCTACACCGCGAGTCAAACCGTCGGTAGGTTTCATAGCGATAGCACGCACCCGGCTATTGCCGAGTTGCTGGGCAACTTCGGCCACCACTGTGGTGGTTTCGCCTTCAATAACAACGTCGAACTCGAGGGCCGTGTTGATCTCTGGTAATTCCCCAGGAGGGAACTCCGCATCGATTACTGGGCCGGCGATGCCGACAATGTGTCCGTCTTTAAGGTCGGTAACAGTCATGGTTACTCCTGTGTTTCTTTCAGGTCTCGGTTAGTTCTCAGCGCCCACGGGGGCGATTTCTTCGGATTGGTCATCATCATTAAGCGCCTCAGCGCCACTGATGATTTCCATAATTTCGGTAGTAATAGCATCTTGGCGGGCCCGGTTCATTTCACGGGACAACTTGGTGATCAGTTCATCAGCGTTATCGGTCGCTGCTTTCATGGCTCGTTGCCGGTTGGCGTGTTCAGAAGCTGCTGACTCCAGCAACGCCCCAAACAAGCGAGCCTCCACATAGCGAGGAAGCAAAGCTGCCAATACGGCCTCTGGTGAAGGTTCAAACTCGAAAGAGTCGGTCGCTCCAGCCTCGCCGCTGCCTACAGCGGCCATAGTGTCGGTGCCCTCTAAGGGTAAGAAACGACGAGTCGCTACTTTTTGGCTGCCCATGCTCAAGAACTCGGTATAAACCAACTCAACACGGTCAATGGACCCGCTAATAAAGAGGTCAGCTACCGTGTCGGCAAGTTTCCGAGCATCTTCGTAACTGGGATTATCACTAATGCCCTCGGTATACGAAGCAATTTCGTATTTACGAAAAGTGAAGTAGTCACGAGCTTTTTTACCGATAGCGATCAACGCATAATCAGCACCTTCAGAACGGGCATTTTGTACTTGGCGTTCTGCCGCACGAATAACCGAAGAGTTATACGGGCCAGCCAAGCCACGATCCGACGAGATCACGATGACCCCAACACGTTCAACTTTTTCGGCTTGGCGAAGCAACGGGTGGTCTACCTCAGCGCCACCAGCAGCCAGGTTTTCAATAACCTTGGTGATTTGTTCAGCGTAAGGACGTGCTTCACGTGCTCGTTGTTGTGCCTTAACCACCCGGGTAGCAGCAATAAGCTCCATGGCGCGGGTAATTTTTTTAGTGTTTTGGACGCTGTCTATACGACGTCGCAGTTCGCGTTCTTTACCGCCGGCCATCAGCCGCCCCTAACGTAAGGGCGCCGAGAGACCCCACGGCAAAACCGAGGGTCTTCGAAGCGCAGAAAGAACGAGACATCAAGATCACTCGTTGCCTGCCGAAATATCTTCTTCGGGCAAAGTGGTGTCGGCATCAACAATGTGCGAATCAGTGTCGATGTGTTCTGCGTCAGGAGCATCTTCGCTGCTCTGCGAACCAGTGAACTGTTCAGCAAAAGCGGCGATAGCAGCATCAAAAGCTTCTTCGTCAACAATTTTACCGGTTTCTTTAATGCTGGCCAGGCTGCCTGCTTCACGAGTACGGAACCATTCCAACAACTCGGCTTCGAAACGAGTGACGTCCACTACTTCGATGCCATCAAGGTGACCTCGGGTACCGGCCCAAAGCGAAACGGTTTGTTCCTCCATCAAAAGCGGAGAGTTCAAATCCTGCTTCAACAATTCCACCAAGCGGTAACCACGGTCAAGTTGCGACTGCGAGACAGCATCCAGGTCAGAACCGAACGCTGCAAAAGACTCCAGCTCACGGAACTGCTGCAAGTCAGACTTGAGCGTACCTACGGCGCCTTTCATGGCTTTGGTTTGGGCGGCAGAACCCACACGAGATACGGAAATACCCACATCTACGGCGGGGCGTACACCAGATTTGAACAGATCGTCTTGCAAGAAGATCTGGCCATCAGTAATGGAAATCACGTTGGTAGGAATGAAAGCCGAAACGTCGCCCGCTTTGGTCTCGATAATGGGCAAAGCGGTCATCGAACCGGCACCCAAATCGTCGCTCAACTTAGCGGAGCGTTCCAACAAACGGCTGTGCAAGTAGAAAACGTCGCCGGGGTAAGCCTCACGGCCCGGAGGACGACGAAGCAACAACGACATTTGTCGGTAAGCCTCAGCTTGTTTAGAAAGATCGTCGTAAATCGCCAAAGCGTGTTCACCATTGTCCATCCAGTGTTGCCCAATGGCGCAACCGGCGTAAGGAGCCAAGTACTTGAAAGGTGCTGGTTCAGAGGCCGGAGCCACCACTACCACCGTGTATTCCATAGCACCATGAGCCTCAAGCACAGCCACGGTTTGGGCAACCGTAGAAGCCTTTTGGCCAATAGCTACATAAACGCACTTCACGCCTTGACCAGCCTGGTTAATGATGGTGTCAATAGCGATAGTGGTTTTACCGGTTTTACGGTCACCGATGATCAACTCACGTTGACCACGCCCAATGGGGATCAAAGAGTCAATGGCTTTAATACCGGTCTGCATAGGTTCGTGCACCGGCTTGCGGCCCATAATGCCGGGAGCTTGGAGCTCCATGCGGCGTTGTTCAACATTGGCCAACGGGCCCTTGCCGTCGATGGGTTCACCCAAAGCGTTTACCACGCGACCCAACATGCCGTCGCCCACGGGCAGCGCCAAAATATCGCCGGTGGCCCGTACTGCTTGGCCTTCTTCGATATCGTTTACCTCGCCAAGGACCACCGCACCGATGGACCCCTCATCAAGGTTAAGGGCAAGCCCAAAAGTGCCGCTCTCAAATTGGAGCAACTCGTTAACCGCTGCGTCGGGAAGACCCGATACACGAGCGATACCATCACCTACGGAAATTACCCGCCCCACCTGGGATTGTTCCAGGCTTGGTTGGAAACCTTCAAGGTTTTTCTGGATAGCGGAGGCAATGTCCGCCGTGTTGATCGTCAGTTCAGCCATTTTTCTCTCTCGTCTCTGATAGCTCGCCGGTTAGCGAAAGCTCTCACGAAGCTGGTTTAGGCGGCGTCGCACGCTGCCATCGATTATGTCGTCGCCGATTTCGGTGATTACCCCGCCCAAAACAGTTGGGTCAATAACCACTTTAATTTCGACGTCTTTGCCGGAAGAGGTTTTAATAGCCTCTGCCAAGCGTTGGCGTTGGTCGACCGAAAGGTCGACCGCTGAACGCACGGTGGCGACAGCTTTATTGCGTGATGCGGCACTACGTTCAATAAAGGCATCCACGATGGCGGGGAGGTCAGCGGCGCGGCCGGCTCCTACCACTAGGGATACCAACGCTGACGTGGTTGCTGTGGCCTGACCACTCAGGAGGTCTTCAACCACCTGGAGGCGTCGACCAGCGGGCACGTTGCCGTCAGCGAGCGTTGAACGCAGTTCGTCGTTGGACCGGATTGCCTGAGCAAAACCGAATAGTTCGTCTTCGACAACGGCAAGGTTTCCCTCTGCCGCTGCTACTGCGAACAAGGCTTCGGCGTAGCCGGCCACCTGGGGGTTAGCCATTGTTTTCGGCCACCTCGTCGATGTAAGCGTCAATCAGGTTGCCGTGCACTTCAGCGTTCAAGCTGGACTGCACTACCCGTTCTGCTGCACCCAAAGCGATGCTGGCCACTTCGGTCCGCAAGTCGGCGATGGCTTGCTGGCGTGAAGATTCCACGTCGGCAGCAGCGCGTTCACGCATTTCAGCAATAGAAGCTTCGGCTTGGACAGCCAAGTCAGCTTTAAGCTGATCAGCGGTTACCCGTGCTTCGTTGATGATGCGTGATGACTCGGCTTTAGCGTCGGCCAACTGTGCTTCGTAATCGGTTTTTACCGATTGAGCATCAGTTTTGGCTTGGTCAGCAGCGTCAAGGTCGTCGCGAATCTTGTCGGCCCGGGCATCCATAGCGCCTTTAACAGCGGGGAAGCCTTTCTTAGCCATGATGACAAACAAGATCAAGAAGGCAGAACCGCCCCAGATGATTTCGTTTACTTCAGGGATAATGGGGCTCGGTGCTTCGAAGCACTTTTCGAGGGCGCTTTGCACGGCCACATCATGGGCGGCGTGTGCAACGTCGCCATGGGCTTCTTCGATTGCCTCGGTGAACAGTTCGGCCATGCAGCCACCCACTGATTCGCCCGACGCAGAGGCCGGTCCGGCCAAGGCCACAAGGCCCAGCACGGCAAGAAGCGGGGCCACCAGTAGGCGGTTCCGTAATTTGCTCATTGGTTTACTCTCTCTCGTCGTCGACGATGCTTAAGGCATCAAAAGGATGAAGACAACGAAACCAATCAAGGCCAAAGCCTCGGTGAAGGCAATGCCCAAGAACATCGTCGTCCGGACCATGCCGGCAGACTCTGGCTGTCGAGCCATCGATGAAATTGCGTTACCAACCACGGTACCGATACCGATACCAGGGCCGATAGCGGCCAAGCCGTAACCTAGGCCAGCTCCGATGGCCTTAAGGCCTTCGAGCATTTCGCCCGCTCCCGTTTGCGCCAGAACGTTCAGCACTTGGATTCTCCTGTTTTCTTTGTTATCCAGTCGGAGTTTCCGTCTGGAGATTGTTTATTAATATTGATCTTTTACTTCGTTGCGCCCTAGTGAGCAGGGTGCAGCGAACCGCCGATGTATACAGCAGTAAGAATGGTGAAGATGAAGGCCTGCAAGACCGACACCAAGATTTCAAAGCCGGTCATCATGACCAGCATGGCAAAGGGGGCCGCCGCACCAATATAGGTGGCGTCCCACAGGGCCGCAGAAAGAACGGCGAAGGTCACCAACAAAAGGTGGCCGGCCACCATGTTGGCCCAAAGCCGGATAGCCAACGAGAAAGGCCGCACCACAAAAGTGGAGACCAATTCGATGGGAGTAACGATGAGGTAAAGCGCCTTGGGGACGCCCGGGGGGAAAAGTGAGTTCTTGAGGTAACCGCCCAAACCTTGAGACTTAATGCCCACCACATTGTAAATAACCCAAACCACTAACGCCAAAGTGATGGGTACCGCCATGCGACTGTTGGCGGGGAACTGAATACCAGGAATAACCTCGAAAATGTTAGAAAACAAGATGAAGAAAAACATGGTGGTCAAGAAAGGCATAAACTTTTTGCCTTCTGGACCGATGGTTTCCATAACCACAGATTCTTCAATGAAATTAATGCCAGACTCTGCAACGTGCTGCATGCCAGCGGGAACCATTGATGTTTGCTTGCGGCCCGCCACCAAAAAGATGATTGAGGTAAGAATTACCGCAGCAAAGTAAATGAGTACCGTTTTGTTAATGGCGTAAAAAGTGCCATTAAAGAAAATGTCGGGCCACTCAAAGAGGTGACTGACTGGTGGGAAGTCGAGTGCGAGCACGTTCACTTTTGGTGCTACTCCTGAGGCTTAAGGTCGGTGGGTGCCAACCCGGGGAAAGCCAGCGACGCCGCAACGTACTTGGTCTCCCAGGTGAGCAAACCCAAATGGGTAATGAGAAGGGTTATTGCGAAGGGCACGGTAGCAAACCATTCACCGTTTCTGACAACCAAAACAACAGCGGTCATTAAACCGAGGCGGAAAAGGTAACCAAAGAGCACCGCTCCGTAAAGAGCGTTAAGTGAAATGGCCATGGCGCGAGCGATGATGGCGGCGCCCAAACGAAAATTCAAAGCCACCAAAGTGAGGGCCAGCGCTGCAGATGCTGCCCCGCTCAAGCCATCAAAAAATGCTCCTACCAGTAGAAACACTGGCAACACCATCAAGGCTCGGCGCGATAAATCTCGGGCAACTTCTTGTTCGGGGTTCACCGCAGCGTCCAGAGCCATGTTCATACCAGCGGCCCGTTAGCTCGCCAAGCTTTGCGTCGCTCGGCCACTTGGTGTTCAAGATTACTTGTGTAGTTATGAAAAGTTTTCCACGAGGCATAGGCCACGGTCAGCAAAACGAAAGCCACGGTGAAGAGCGGGGAGGTACCGATTTGGCCGTCAAGCAACCAACCGAGAAAACCAAAAATCACCGGGGTCACCACCATTTCAAAAGCAGCAGCGAAGGCGTCAGCAAAGCCTTGCTTCAGTTCGCGTGATTCGTTTTGTTCCATAAACAAAAAATCCTCTGCCCGGGTAGTTGGCGCAACGAGGTAAATCCTCCTTGACCGTTAACAAATCTATTCACTCAAGACAAGGTCGGCAACCCAAACGGGCGCCTTTGCTGCCAAATCGGTCACACCGTTTCTTCGTTTGTTCGAAACCGAGGGTGAAGAACCGTAAAAAGAGCCAGGCACACCGCAGCGATACCCATAGGCACCAAAGCATCGCCTTCCCCGGTGTAGGTAGGCCACAGCACAAACCCCGACAACAACGCCGTCCACGCCCACAAAATAAACACCGCCCGACGATGCCCGTGGCCGAGGCGCATCAAACGGTGATGCAGATGGTCTTTGTCTGCTTGGGTCACCTTTAACCCGCGGGTGGCGATGCGACGGATAATGGCGAAGGTCATGTCGAGTAGCGGCACCCCCAACACAATGATGGGGATAAAAATCGGGGCGAAGAAAAAGAACGACTGCCCACTAAACGGAGCATCGGTTCGGCCCCCCACCGCCACGGTAGATGCCGCCATCAGAAGCCCTAAAAGCAGCGCTCCCCCATCGCCCATAAAAATGCGGGCCGGGTGCACGTTGTGGGGCAAAAACCCTACACACACCCCCACGGTGAGCAAAGCAATAAGCGACCCAGGGTTACCGTCAAACAAAACCCCCGACTCTTCAAGCTGTAAGGCGTAAAGAAAAAACGTTAACGCAGCAATACCAACAATGCCAGCGGCTAAACCATCAAGCCCATCAATGAGGTTCACGGCATTGGCGATGAGCACCACCCACACCACGGTGAGTAAGGCGGAAAGATCCGGAGAGAGAATGACTAAATCCAAAAACGGTATACGCAACACCAGCAACGAAATACCAGCCAGAGATAAAATGCTGGCCCCGGCCACCATGCCGGCCACCTTGGCGGGCGCCGACACCGGACGCACGTCGTCGAGCACCCCGACCCCACACATCAAAGTAGCGGCCAGCAAAAAGCCAACCATTTCGGTGGGGGCCGCAAATACTGCGGCGAAGTCACCTAACGCCCAAGCGGTAAGCAACCCGGCGAGCAAACCCACAAACATGGCCACCCCGCCCAACGGTGGAGTGGGGTAAGAGTGCACATTGCGATCATCGGGGGCCACCAAAACCCCAGCCCGCACCGCCACACGCATAGCTACCGGGGTCGCCACTGCGGTCACCGAAGCGGTTACTCCTCCAACAATCATGAAGGCCAGCGGGCTCGGCATAGAAAGAACTTACGCTTTCTCAACCTCGTAAGGGGTGAAGCGCTGGCACAGAGCTGCCACTTCACTGCGCACTTGGGCGATTACTGCATCGTCTTCACGCCCCTTCAAGGTACGGGCAATGAACTCGGCTATCTGCGCCATCTCTAGCTCTTTCATCCCCTGAGTAGTGGTAGACGGTGTGCCGATGCGTACCCCGCTGGTCACAAACGGTGAGCGAGGGTCATCGGGTACCGTGTTTTTGTTCAAGGTAATGCCGGCCCGGTCGAGCACCGTTTGCGCTACCGCTCCAGTGAGGTCGGGGTCAAAAGTGCGCAGGTCTACCACCATGAGATGATTGTCGGTTCCACCAGAAACCATGCGAAACCCTTGGCTCCCCAAAGCATTAGCGAGCGCTGCGGCGTTGGCCACTACTTGAGCGGCGTAAACCGCAAATGATGGGTCGGCGGCTTCTTTGAAAGCCACCGCTTTAGCGGCAATGTGGTGTTCAAGCGGCCCGCCTTGTGTGCCGGGAAAAATAGCTTTATCTATCGCTTTAGCGTGTTCTTCTCGGCTCAAAATACAGCCGCCTCGGGGGCCCCGCAAAGTTTTGTGCGTAGTAAAGGTCACGATGTCGCAGTAAGGCACCGGGTTGGGGTGTACTCCCCCAGCAATAAGACCAGCGATGTGGGCCGCATCAAACATGAGCAGCGCCCCAACCTCGTCGGCGATTTCTCGAAAGGGGGCTGGTTCAATAATGCGCGAGTAGGCGGTGGCTCCGGCCACAATCATCTTGGGCTGGTTGGCATGGGCTAAGGCGCGGATTTCTTCGTAGTCCAGGCGTTCGTCGCTGGCGGTTAAACCGTAAGAAACAAAGTTATAGAGAATCCCGCTGGCATTAACCGAAGACCCGTGGGTGAGGTGACCCCCGTGGTCGAGGCTGAGACCCAAGACGGTGTCACCGGGTTGCAACAAGGCCTGATAAACCGCCATGTTGGCGTTGGCTCCTGAGTGGGGTTGCACGTTGGCGTGTTCTGCCCCAAACAAGGCTTTGACCCGGTCACGGGCCAAGTCTTCTACTTCGTCGACAAACTCGTTGCCCCCGTAGTAACGCTTACCGGGGTAACCCTCGGCGTATTTGTTGGTGAGTACCGAACCGGAGGCTTCCAGTACTGCTGGTGACGCAAAGTTTTCTGAGGCAATGAGTTGCAGCGTGGTGTTTTGACGTATTTTTTCTTGATCGACGTAACCAAAAAGTTCTTCGTCTCGGGTGGTAGGCCAAGGCATGTCATCGTCCTTTGTTTAAGCAACAATAAAAGCAACTGTCTGATAGTTACCGGTGTCGGCAGGCTAGCGGTCTTGAGCCGAGGGAGTTGGTTGTCAAGCCGAGTTTTCTAACGCAGTAATTAAGGCCTCGGTCGCCGGGTCGGTTGGTGCGGCCACACGACGAGCGATCACCAACTTGCGTTTCGCTATCGGGAGGCGGCGTACCGGGGTGAGCGGTTCAACACCGGACTCAGCTTGCACCGGGGGCAGTACTGCCCAACCCAAACCCAGGCGAACCATTTCTCGTAGCACCTCGGGCTGGTTGGACTCGGCAACAACCTCGTAAGAAATTCCTTCGGCGGCGAGAGCGGCAGCGATTACCGAGCGGGTATGCGACCCCGCCGGAAACGACACCCATGGCCCCCAGTTAAGGATTGGGTGTTGTTTGACACCAGGAGGGGCATAAACCATGAGCGGTTCTTCAAAGAGCAAGGTGGTGACAATGCCCGGAGGGGCGGGGGTCGGGTCAACGCAAAGCACCAAGTCGAGGTCTCCGGATTGGAGGGCTTCCAGCAGAGGCCCGGAGGGAGCCACCGTGAGGTGCAGGTCTACCTCGGGGCTGTCTTGATGAAAGCGGCGAATGGCTTCGGCTTTGTGATGCACCGCTACGGCGTCAATAGCCCCGAGCCTTATTTGACCGGTGCTGCCGCTTTTTTGCGCCTCCGCCCAGCGAGCCAGATCGCGGGTTTCGGCTACTACCCGGCGGGCATGGGCCAACACTTCGTCGGCTTGGCGGCGCAACACGGTGGAGCGGCCTTGGCGTTCAAAAAGTGGGAGCCCGACCCGGCGTTCGAGTTCGGTGAGCCCCTGGGTAAGTGCCGAAGCCGTGACTCCAAGGTTTTGGGCGGCGGCGGCTCGGGTGGGGTGATCGGCGGCGGCCACCAGGTACTCGAGTTGTTGCACGCTGAGGTTCGGCAACAGCACTGGTTCTCGAGACGACATGTGGTTCTCCTTTCGTAATATTAAGTCTTGCTTAATATAACAACATAAACGTTGACCAATGCTTATGCTTGTTCGCTATGACTGAACAAATGAACATCACACCGGCAACCGGCAAACTGGGGATACTTACCCCCGGCCTGGGCGCTGTTTCTTCCACCTTTATCGCCGGCGTAATTGCCGCCCGCAAAGGCCTCACCGCCCCCATCGGGTCACTCACCCAAATGGCTCATATTCGCCTTGGTGGTCGAGAAGAAAACCGCAACCCACTAATTCGCGAATTCGTGCCCCTGGCCGAACTCGATGACCTGGTCTTTGGCGGCTGGGACCCCATCTCACCGAACGCTCTTGAAGCAGCCCGCACCTGCGGCGTGCTCGAGGAAAAAGACCTCGCTCCCCTCTCTGCTGAACTCGAAGGAATCGTCCCCATGGACGCCGTGTTCGACCAACGCTGGGTAAAAAGGCTCGACGGGGTTCGGGTAAAAAACATTGCCTCCAAATGGGAACAAGCCGAAGCCCTCATTGCTGACATCGAACATTTCCGCATCGAAAACAACTGCGACCGTTTGGTCATGGTGTGGTGCGGATCCACCGAGGCCTACCAAGAAGCCAGCGAAGTACACGACACCGTGGCTGCCTTCGAAGCCGGCTTGCACGCCAACGACGAAAATATTTCTCCCAGCCAGATTTACGTCTACGCCGCCCTCATGAGCGACGTGCCTTTCGCCAACGGAGCACCCAACCTTTCTACCGACTTGCCTTGCATGATTGAACTCTCCGCCACCCGCGGCGTACCCATCGTCGGCAAAGACTTCAAAACTGGTCAAACCTGGATGAAAACCCTATTGGCCCCCGGTATCAAAGCTCGCATGTTGGGCTTGCGCGGCTGGTACTCCACCAACATTTTGGGTAATCGAGACGGCGAAGTACTCGACGACCCAGAAAACTTCAAAACCAAAGAAATGTCCAAACTCGGCGTACTGGATGCCATCTTGCAACCCGAGTCCTACCCCGACCTTTACGGCAACATCGACCACGTAGTGCGCATCAACTACTACCCACCACGCGGCGACAACAAAGAAGGCTGGGACAACATCGATATCTTCGGCTGGTTGGGTTACCCCATGCAGATCAAAGTTGACTTCTTGTGCCGTGACTCCATCTTGGCCGCCCCCATCGTTTTGGACCTCGCCTTGTTTATGGACCTCGCTCACCGCGCTGGCCAATCAGGCGTACAGGAATGGTTGTCCTTCTACCTGAAGGCCCCTCAATCAACCACCGATGCTGGCCCCGAACACGACTTGTTCATCCAACAAACCAAGTTAAAGAACACCCTGCGTGAATGGATGGGCGAACAACCCGTCACCCACTCAGAAGCTGGCTAGCCCTGTCGGGCCACCAACCTAAATCAAATGCGGCTCTGGTGACCCGCCCAGTATTCGTCTTTTAGTAGGCGCTTATACAACTTGCCGGTGGGATGCCGTGGCAGTTCGTCTCTGAAATCCACACTGCGCGGACACTTCACGTCGGCTAACTGGTCCCGGCAATAAGCAATGAGTTCTTTGGCCATCTCTGGCGTGGCCTCCGATGGGTCAACTAACTGCACTATCGCTTTAACTTCTTCGCCGAAGTCATCGTTGGGCACCCCAATAACTGCCACGTCGAATACCGCAGGGTGCATGGTCAACACGTTCTCTGCTTCTTGCGGGTAAATATTTACCCCACCAGCAATGATCATGTAAGCCTTACGGTCAGTGAGATACAAAAACCCGTCTTGGTCAAGACGACCGACATCGCCCAGGGTGCTCATATTGGCTCCCAGTTTGGCATCAGCGGTTTTTTGTGGATCGTTGTGGTACTCAAAAGCCGAGTTGCCGCGAAAATAAACACTGCCCTCTTGGCCCACCGGCACCTCGTTGCCGTCGTCGTCCATAATAGCCAGTTCGCCTAAAATCGCTTTACCCACCGACCCGGGGTGTTCAAGCCAGTCGGCCGAGTTGGTGTACGTCAAGCCGTTGCCTTCGGTGCCGGCGTAATACTCATGAAGCACCGGGCCCCACCAGTCGATCATTCGGCGCTTTACCTCTATCGGGCAGGGGGCCGCCGCATGAATGGCTGAGGCCAGCGACGACACATCGTATTTTTTCCGGACTTCTTCGGGCAATTTGAGCATGCGCACAAACATGGTGGGCACCCACTGGCTGCCGTGCGCTTGATGCTTTTCAATGGCCGCCAGCGCCTCTTCGGGGTCAAATTTTTCCATAGCCACCACGGTGCATCCAATGCGCTGATAACTCAGACAAAAACGCAAAGGGGCCGCGTGATAGAGCGGGGCCGGCGACAAGTACACCGTGTTGGGTTCTGCGCTAAAAAGGATTTTAGCCATCAGGGAAATCGTGGTGGCCTGGCCCAACGGTTGGCCGGCGATAGGCATCTTGACCCCTTTAGGTCTACCGGTGGTACCGGAGGAATAAAGCATGTCTTGGCCCTCAACCGCATCTTCGGGCACCTCAGAGGATTGCGCCGCTACTGCATCTTCAAACGATGCATGGTTTTCAAGCAAACCACCCACACTAAAGCGAGCCTCTACCTTGGGGGTAGCGGTCAGCATTTCTGCGGCGGCCTCTGTTTTGTAAGGCGAGGTTACAAACACCCGCGCCCCACAGTCATTAACAATGTAGGTCATCTCACCGGCCGTCAGTCGAGAAGAAATCGCCGTGTAATGCAACCCGGCATAAATAGCGCCCCAAGCCAGCGGCAAAAAATCCAACCGGTTCTCTAGACAAAAAGCCATATGTTCGCCGGTTTTCAACCCCAAGCTACGAAATAAGTTGGCTATGCGGCCGGCCTCGGCATGCAACTCGGCGAAGGTCATGGTTTGCCCCGAACCGTGCATCACGATAGCTAAACGATCAGGATCTTCGGCGGCCCACCGCCCTGGGTACTCAAGTTCTACTGTTTCATCGGTCATACCGTGAACCTAGTTCGGAGTAAAGCAGCACACCACATTCAGCCACGAATCGGCACTGTCACAGGTGTGGCGTACTCTTACTGCTACATGGAAACCACTTTTACCTTCACCCAGTACGGGGCTGCGGCCACCGAAGCGCTCGCTGCCGCAGTAAGCCGAGCAAAAGCCGGCGCCGCTTTGGCTCCCGTAACCGTCATCGTGCCCTCCAACTTGGTCGGGGTGTCAGCCCGTCGAGCCCTCGCTGCTCAGGGTGGTTTGGCCGCCGTACGGTTCGACACCTTGCTTGGGGTGGCCCGCCTCTTGGCCGCTCCGGCACTAACTGACGATTCACGAATACCTGTTTCTGACCCCGTGGTGGCAGCTGCCGTGCGAGCCACGCTGGCCAAATCAGCTGACCTTTTGAAACCGGTGGCCCGCCACCCAGCCACCGAACGCGCCATGGTGCGGGTGCATCGCGAGCTACGCGAACTCGACGACGAAACATTAGATGCGCTGTCCACCGGTCATCGCCAAGCTCAAGAAATTGTGCGCATCCATCGCCTTACCCACCAGCGGTTGGCCACCCGTTACTTCGACGAAGTAGACCTCAACCACGCCGCCCAAAGCACCGCCGCCAGCGGCCACCCGGCACTTGAACCTCTGGGATCTGTAGTGGTTTACCTGCCTGGTCAAATTACCAACTCAGGTCTCGGTTTATTAACCGCTTTAGCTAACCAAAACCCTTTAGCGGTCATCGCCGGCTACACCGGAGACCCAACTGCCGACCAGCCAGCCCAATCGGTCGTTGAACATCTCGGCGGGGCCTTCACCCCACCACCAGCAAAACCCCTTACCGAACAACTTTCTGTTTGTTCCCTCGCCGACCCCGACGAAGAAGCCCGCATGGCCGTACGCCAAATAGTGGCCGCCGCAGCCCAAGGCACCTCCTTTGCTCGCATGGCTATTGCCCATCCCGGCACCGACCACTACGCCAGCCTGCTACATCAACACCTGCGATCCGCTGGCCTTACCTTCAACGGAGCCGCCGACCGACGACTCAGCGAATCAATAGCTGGCCGCACCCTGTTGGCATTACTCGAGTTGCCGGGCCAAGATTTTTCCCGCTCTGCCGTTATGGCTCTTGTGTCTTCCGGAGCCATCTTTGATGGGGACGATAAAAAAATACCTTCTGCTCAATGGGAGCGTCTGTCACGCCAAGCGGGCGTTACTTCTGGCTTAGAACAATGGGAACGCCGGCTCAACCAATACCAAGCCGACCAAAAACAAAACAAAGAAGACAAAGAGGCCGCCGGTTCAGACCCCTCCACCTGGAGCCGATTCGAAGAAAACACCACTCAAGCCAAAAACTTGGCAACCTTCGTTCATCGCCTAGCGGAGGCCGTAAACGACATTGAGCCCCGTTCCAGTTGGCCAGAACTCGCTGTCTGGGCCGAAAAGCTTTTGAAACAATACCTCGCACCATCCGCCGAACGTACCGACTGGCCCGAAACAGAAACCGAAGCCCTCAGTCAAGTAACCGACCTCTTGCGCAGCCTTTCTCGCCTACATTTCGTAGAGGCCACGCCCGGGCTCACTACTTTTTATCGTGCCGTATCCGACGGGCTGGACCGAGGCCTTGACCGCTCAGGCCGTTTCGGTGAAGGGGTCTTGGTGGGCGGACTGAGCGTGGTCGCCGGTTTAGACCTTGACCTCGTGATCGTGGTTGGTCTCGCCGAGGGGATCACCCCCACCCGACGCCGAGACGACCCACTGCTACCCGACGTTCTTCGGCGCTCTACCAACGGCTCACTCCTCACCCGCAACGAGCATCAAGCACAATTGCATCATAATTTGTTAGCCGTCTTGGCCTCCGCTCCACAACAAGTCATGATCTTCCCGCGAGGCGACCTTGGCGCCAAAACCGAATTAGTGCCCTCGCGATGGCTTCTCGACCAAGTAGAAGCCAAGACCGGCACCCGCCCGGCACCCGAAGAACTTGAAAAAACTACATCCTCATGGTTTCAAACCTTCCCTTCTTTTGTGGGCTCCTTACACAAACTAGATTTTCCCCTCAGCCATCAGGAATACGCTTTAGCGGAGTTACTTCGCCATCAACACACCGGTGGCCAACTCTTAACGTCATCTCGTCTGGCCAATGACCAGGTATTGCGACGCGGGGCTTGGCTTACATCTCAGCGCAACCTTGACACTCTCACCGAATTTGACGGCCGCTTAACCAGCAAAAACCTCCCCACCCCCGCTGATGGGCGCACCATCGTTTCGGCCACCCGGCTTCAAAGCTGGGTCAAATGCCCCTACGCCTACTTTGTGGAACACATACTCAAGGTAAAAGCACCCTTAGAGCCCAACGACGAAGAGCGAATCAACCCACTCGACCGGGGCACCTTGGCCCACCACATACTTGAACGCTTCATCAAAGACGGCCTTGAGGCCGGCGACCTCCCAGCCCATGGTGAAGCATGGAATCAACAACACCGGCAACGCCTACACGCCCTTTGCCAAGAAGAGTTCACCCTCCTTGAAGATCGCGGCTTAGCCGGCCAATCGCTCCTCTGGAAAATGGAAAGTCAACACTTGCTTCGCTCTCTTGAAGCATTCCTCATTGACGACAACTTATTTCGCAAGAGCACCGGCGCCACCCCTTTGGCGGCCGAACTGGGCTTCGGCGTAAAGGGCTTAACCCCTTACGTGCATACCCTGCCCGACGGTCGCCAAATTCGTTTCCGCGGCATGATCGACCGAGTAGACCAAACCCAAGACGGGCACTTAATTATCAGCGACTACAAAACCGGTCAAGCCAGTTACTACAAAAAAGTCACCGTCCAAAACCCCGACGTCAATGGCCAGTACCTTCAACTCCCGCTCTATGGATTAGCAGCACGGGCCCAACTCAAACTGCCGGAGAGCAACGTGCACGCTCAATACTGGTTCCTCACCGACGGAGGGAAGATGCAAGGCCACCCCCTCACCGCCGAAGTGCTTGACCGCTTCGATTATGTCCTTGGGGTAATCGCCAACAGCATTCAATCTGGGCTTTTCCCGGCCCGCCCCGACAAAGACGATCGTTACGGCTTGCCTTGCCACTATTGCAACCCAGACGGGCTCGGCACCACAAGCAGTTTCGACCGCTGGGTACACAAAAAAGAAGACCCCGCCCTCGACGTTTACCGCTCGCTCATCGGCGACCTCAAAGACGAAGAAATCGCCGCCACCGTCGGTTTGGAGAAAAACCATGGTTGATCAAATAGCACGAGACCGCATCAAAGAAGACCTTAACGCCACCCTCTTCGTAGAAGCAGGGGCCGGCACCGGCAAAACCACTGCCCTGGTGGGACGCATCGTGGCACTGGTATCCAGCGGCGTCCCTGTGGAACATGTAGCGGCTATTACCTTTACCGATCGGGCGGCCAGCGAACTCCGCGACCAGGTACGACGCCGGTTCGAACAAATGGTGAGCCAAGACAGCGGCACCGCCGGCTTAGCCGCCGCGGCCTTAGTAGAACTTGACGGGGCCGCCTTGTGCACTCTGCACGCCTTTGCCCAACGCATCCTGATCGACCATCCCATAGAAGCCGGGCTTCCCCCAGCCGTGGAACTCATGGACGATGTTTCAGGGTTGCTGGAGTTTGACGAACGGTGGTCCCTCACCCTGCATGATCTACTCAACGACCCTGACCAAACGTTCACGGTGCTGGCCGGCATGGAACTCGGCATAACCCTTGACCATCTTCGCAAATTGGCTTTGCGATTTGACGAAAATTGGGACCTTGTTGAACAGCGACTCCCCTCCGCTCCCAAACCCACTCCCCTTGAGGTGGACCAAATCATTGAGGCCTTGCAGCACTTGACCGCATTGGCCGACCACTGTGCAACCAGCGGGGACAAAATGGCGGAGAAACTTAGCGCCATAGCCGAATTCACCGAAGAACTCGCACGCAACACTGCCGACCCCCTTTCCGTAGTAAGGCTTCTCTCTAAAAGCCCAACCGTTACCGGCAAAGGTGCCGGCAATAAAGGTAACTGGACCGGAGACGTAAGCGTGGGAGAGGTACGTGAACAACTGGTAGCAACTCACGAAACCATCACCGATGAACTCCAGCGTCTTACCAACGAAATCATTGCCCGGCTCATTCAAACCATTGGCCGAAGTGCCGTAGCGGCGGCTGGCCAACGCCAGCGCCAAGGCCAACTGAGTTTCCACGACCTCCTGGTGCTAGCCCGCCGGGTGCTCTTACACCCCGATCATGGCTTAACCGTTCGAAAGTCCTTAAGCCAGCGCTACCAGCGCCTATTGCTCGACGAGTTTCAAGACACCGACCCTTTGCAAATCGAACTGGCCGCTCTCATCGCCGACCCCGACACCATCACCACCGACTGGCGTCAACTCAAACCCCGCCCCGGTGCTTTGTTTTTTGTTGGCGACCCAAAACAAAGCATCTACGGTTTTCGCCGAGCCGACATTTCGCTTTACCTTTCCGCCCAAGAGTCTTTTGACTCCGAGGGCATCAACCTCGAACGTAACTTCCGCACCACCGGGCCGGTCATCGACTGGGTCAACAACATATTCAGTCAACTCATCACCCCCCAAGCCCATGCCCAACCCAACTACGTGCCCCTAGTAGCTCAGCGCGAAGGGTCTCTTGTGGGGCCTTCCGTCACCTTTCTTGGTTTTGATGGCCACGAAAAAATTAACGCTGACCAACGACGCACCGAAGACGCCACCGAAGTGGCGGCCACCATCACCACAGCGCTGGCCGAAGGGTGGACCATCCTTGACCAAGAAACCGACCAATGGCGACCATGCCGACCAGGCGACATAGCAATTTTGGTGCGCACCCGTAAACCCGTGGCCGACCTCGCCAAAGCCCTTGAGGCCGCCGGCGTGCCTTGCCGAGTAGAAGCCGGGTCAGACCCTTGGAAAAATGATGAAGTACGTGACCTGCTCACCACCTTGCGGGCCATTGACGACCCCACCGACGAATTAGCTTTGGTAACCGCATTACGCTCACCACTTTTTGGGTGTAGCGATGACGACCTTTATGCCTTTGTCAGCCACGGAGGAAGCTGGAACCATCAAGACCCCGGCACCGTTAATCTGCCCGACGACCACCCGGTACGGGATGGGTTGGCTTGGATGAAAAAACTTCACAACGTCCGCCCCTGGAGTAACGCCATTGAACTTCTTGATCGAGTTATCCGAGAGCGCAAGGCCATGGAACTGGCCATGGCTTACCCCCGTCCCCGGGACGCCTGGCGGCGCATTCGAACCTTTTCCGACACCACACGCACCTACTGCGAACTACGCAGCGGCGACCTTCGCTCGTTTCTGCACTGGTGCAGCCTGCACGCCCACGATGAAGTAAAAGTAGACGAGGTAGTCCCCCCGGAGGCCGACGACGACGCCGTGCGGATCATGACCATCCATGCTTCAAAAGGTTTGGAGTTCCCCATATGCGTATTGGCTGATCTCGGGTCAACCCGCAACACTCGCAGCTTGCACGTTTCGTTTCCTACGGGAACTTCTGGCATTGCTGTGGGTTTCAAAAAAGATCTCGTCAACGACGAGCGTCAGCATTCTCAAGATCAATCCGACCACCACGAACACCTTGAACGGTTGCGTCTACTTTATGTAGCGGCCACCCGAGCCCGAGATCACCTCGTGGTTTCCCTCCACCGGAAACTCTCAAAAAAACCTGCAGAGAACCAAGTTAGCGTTTGTTCAGCAGAAATTATTTGCGAAGCATCTGACCCATCAACAGTCACGCTGGCCACACCCATAGCCCAACCTTTCGTGGCCCCACCTGCTCCTCTAACCAGCACTCTTCCTGACCACACCCGTTGGCAAGACGACCTAACCAAAGTACAAGAACACAGCAACCTCCGACCCACGGTGGCCGCCACCTCACTTACCCCAGAGAGCACGGAAGAAGATGCCCATACGGCCTACGGCGAAGCCGGTCGGCACGGCCCGGCTGCCGGCCGGGCGGTACACAAAGCGCTAGAAATAATTGACTTCTCAAGCGACGGGCAAGCCGAAGCCCGGCAAGCAGCAGCCGCCGAAGACGCCGACCAGAAACTTGTGGCCTCCATGGTGAGCGCTGCTCTACGATCTCCATCAGTAACTGCAGCAGCACAAAGCGACCATTGGAGGGAACTTTATGTTGCCGCTTCCGTCGACCCCGGCCTGCTCTTAGAGGGCTACATAGATTTGGCCTACCGGGACGGTGATGGTTTGGTCATTGTGGACTACAAAACCGACGGCTACCAAACCAGCGAAGACCTCGACGCCAAGGTAGCCCACTACCGCCTCCAAGGAGCCGCCTACGCCCTCATGGCCCAAGAAGCCACCGGTTTAACGGTTAAGCGCATGGTTTTTTGTTTCCTCGGAAACGGCCCCGCCCAAGAGCGCTCAATCGACAACCTCCCAACCGCTATCAAAGAAGCCCGGGCCCAAGCCATCGCCACGCGGTAACGTGAACGCTTATGAAAAGCCTTCTCTTTGCTCCTGGCAACCAACCTGACGTTTTGGCAAAACTGCCCCGGTCGTTGCCCAGTGCTGCGGTCATAGATTTAGAAGACGCCACCCCACCGGAACAAAAAGAACAAGCCCGGCAAATCGCCGTATCCACCGCCAACCAACTGGCCACCACCCTGCCACTGCTGGTGCGCATAAACGGATTAGATAGCCCATGGTTCGGTGAGGACATCACCCACGGGCTTACCCAACAGTTGGCCGGCGTGGTGGTGCCAAAACTAACAAGCGCCGCCGAAGTAGCCAAAGTGGTCGACGCTCTTGACAACGCTGGCCTCGCCAATCTCAACATCATGGCCGGGTTAGAAACCGTAGCCGGAGTAGTACAGGCAGTTGACGTAACCAGCCATCCGCGAGTCCACTGGTGCTACTTCGGGGCAGAAGATTACATCGCCGACCTCGGCGGGGTGCGGCGCCCCGACAACCTTGAAGTACTAATGGCCCGCAGCCAGGTAGGCCAAGCAGCCCGCCTGGGGGGAGCAGTAGCCCTTGACATGGTGGTAACAGATTTTAGCGATGACCAACGTTTTACCCGAGAGTCCCAAGAAGCTCGGGCTCTAGGTTTTGCCGGAAAACTTTGCATCCACCCTCGTCAAGTAGCGCTGGCCAATGAGGCTTTTATGCCCAGCCCCGAAGAGCTTTCTTGGGCTAAGCAAGTCGTTGAGGCCTACCAAAAAGGTTTGTCTGAAGGCCAAGCATCCATTGCCGTAAACGGTGAGATGGTTGATGAACCGGTGGCACGGCGAGCCCGAGCACTTCTAGACCAAACAAAATAAACGCTACGAATTTCTTAAAGTCCGTATTAAAGGGTGGGAGTCGGCGTTCATTCGGCCATCATGGGGGCATGGTCAAACTTGATGACGACACACAAAAAGCTCTCCTGCTCTATAACCGCCGCAGCAAGGCCGCCGAAGACGCTGTGGCAGCTACTCAGCGAGTTAACAAAGCCACTAAAGCTAAGGATGCAGCAGCGGAGGAACTAAAAAAGGCTCAAGACTCTGGCGGTGGCGCCGAGGTAGTAGCGGAAGCTGACGCTACCTACCGGGCAGCCGTAGCCACTTGGCAAAACCTTCGCGACGGAGGCGAGCCCGAAGAGGAAGAAGTCGTCGAAGAGCCGGCCGCCGAAGAGGCTGCCAGCGAAGATCCTGACGGTGCCGCCGACGAAGCACCGAGCGACGAGGCCGCCGAAGAACAAACCGACGCATCTGCTTCCGCTGAAGAACCCGCCGAAGAGGCCGCTGAAGAAGC
>JAPKBH010000067.1 GCA_028823445.1 Acidimicrobiales bacterium
GTGGGGCTATGTTGAGCCGCTCGAATTTGTCTGATGCTTCGTTGGTGGGCGCCGACCTTCGCAATGCGGTGTGCCGAGAAACTATTTTCGCTGATGCAGATTTACACCACGCCAACTTGTGGTCTGCCGATTTACGCAATGCCCGATTTGTGGGCGCTACTTTGAGCCGTAGTTGGCTGGGCAATACTCATTTGGTGGGGGCCGATCTTCGCTCGGCAGAACTCGGCGGAGCCTGGTTAACCGGGGCCGACTTAACCGAAGCCAAGTTGGGGGGCGCCACGCTGGCCGGAACTTCGCTTACTCGCACATGCCTTCGTGATGCTGACCTCACTGGGGTGTTTGCTATGGGTGCGGATTTTCGTAGCGCCATTTGCACCGGTACTGCTTTTCGGGCGGCCAACCTGACGGGTAGCAATTTTCGGGGGGCTTCCTTAGTGGGTGTGGATCTTTCTTACGCCGATTTAGGTGGAGCAGATTTTTCTGATACCCAATTTGAGGACGTGCTTTTAGAAGGTATTCGTTACGACGATGACACGCTGTGGCCTGCTGATTTCGTTCCTCCTGTTTCGGGCGGCATAACCGACCACGAGTAACAAAGTTTAAATTGCTCGCTCATTTAGAGCGTGTTAGTTTCTTTTTTAAGGTCTTTTTTATGAAGACCATCACGAGGGAGATTCCGCATGGCCAATACCGACTTTCCGACCACTATTGAAGAAGTAACTCCTGCTTGGTTAACCCAAGTTCTGCGAGATTCTGGCGACTTACCTCATGGCGAGGTCACCAGCCTTGAAGTTGAGTTGATTGGTCAAGGGGTCGGCATTTTGGGCCTTTTGCATCGAGTCACCCCGAGTTACTCTGAGGGTGCTGCATCGGCGCCGGTTTCGTTAGTGGTCAAGTTGCCGGTGCAACACGAGCACACTCGGTTTTTAACTAAGACCTTCATGTTTTATGAAAAAGAAGTGGGTTTCTACCGGGATGCTGCCGCGGACTCTCCGTTGGGTACGCCGCGGTGTTTGGCTGCTCATTACGCCCCAGATACTGACGATTTTGTTTTGGTTTTAGAAGACTTGGGCGGGTCTGAGGTTTACAGCCAGATAGATGGTTGCCCTATTGCTCAAGCGGAATACGCCATCGATGCCTTGGCGGCCCATCATGTTGCTTTTTGGAATAGCCCTCGTTTTGAAACCGATTTGGCGTGGATTCCCCAAGGTTGGGACCCACCCATGCCTCAGGGGGTTCAAGCCGGGGTGGCGGCTGCGTGGCCTATTTGTTTAGAGATTTTTGGTGATCGTATTTCGGATCGCATCCGTGCGGTGGGTGACCGCTTTGCTTCGGTCACCACAGAACTCATGCAGTTCCCTGAAGCACCGGCCACGCTGGCCCATGGTGACTTTCGTTTAGACAACCTGTTTTTTGATGGGTCAGAGTTAACGGTTATTGATTGGCAGATTTGTGTCCGCACCACCGGGGCTTACGACTTGGGTTATTTTTTGAGCCAAAGCCTCACCATTGAAGACCGGCGAACTCACGAAAAAGTTTTGATTGAGCGGTACCGGCGAGTTTTGGCTGCAGCAGGTATCGACTACCCCGCAGATGAACTTTGGGACCATTATCGTCGTGCGGTGTTGTTTTGCCTTTGCTACCCCATCCAGTCGGCGGGTGGTGTGGAGTTGGTGAACGAGCGTGCGGTTCAGTTGGTGAGCGACATGTTTGACCGGGTATGTGCAGCAATCGAAGACCTTGACGCCGATGAATTAATGCCCAGCAGTTAACCCACCGGCCAAATCCGTAGATCTTAGATTCCTAGATTAAGTGACTGGTGTCGTTGAAGCGGTGCAGCGAGGGGCCGTCACCGATG
>JAPKBH010000005.1 GCA_028823445.1 Acidimicrobiales bacterium
AAACAGCGGGCCATGCCGGCGCCGCGTACCAGTTCTTCCATTCGTTCGGGGTTGTCGGCCACGCTGACTGAGCCCACTTTTTTGAAACCGGTGGGGTAACCCATTTCGTGTTCGAGGCGGTGGTAAAGGTCGGCGCTGTATGCAGCCAAGCGGGTCATGTTGTGGGTGGCTCGGAGTTGCCCCACTAACCCGGCAGCGTGCCAGGTGGTGCCACTGGTCAGGGTGTGGCGTTCTAAAAGGAGTACGTCGCTCCAACCTAATTCGGTGAGGTGGTAGGCAATGCTGGCCCCTACGATGCCTCCACCGATGATTACTACTTGTGCTTGTTGAGGGAGTTCTTTTACCAAATTAGTGCCTCATGAATCTCGTGAGAATATTACCCTTGTGGTTAGAGGGAATATCAACTATGTTACTCGCTATAACAGAGGTGACCGGGGTCACGTTCTAAATCAAAACGATGCGCGCAGCATAGATCAACAAGGAAGTTTTGTGAATACCCAACGAGAACAAGCTCAGAAAAATTTGGTGCCTCACTTCACTAAAGGTGCGGCGTGGCGCAACGAAGGCCTCCCCATTTTTGATCGTGCCGAAGGGTGCTACCTCTGGGACACCGAAGGAAACCGTTATCTCGATGGCTTAGCAGGTCTGTTTTGCGTAAACATTGGCCATGGGCGTCCCGACCTCACTGCGGCCGCTGCGAAGCAAATGGACAAACTTGCTTTCGCCACCAACTGGGGGTCAGCCCACCCGCCAGCTATAGAAGCTGCTTCCATGATTGCCGACTTTGCTCCCGGCGACCTCTCTGAAGTCTTTTTCGTGAACTCTGGTTCCGAGGCCGTGGAATCTGCCATCAAATTTGCCCGCAACTACCACCTAGCCAACGGCGACGACGGCCGCTACAAAGTCATTGCCCGTAACTGGGCTTACCACGGCACCACTCTGGGGGCGCTGTCCGTCACCGCTATCCCAAAGTTCCGGGCCCCTTTCCTGCCCAACTTGTGGGACGGGGTACACCATGTGATCAACACCAACCAGTGCGACTCCCCAGAAGGCACCGCCGCCGCAGACCTCTCTTGTGTACAAGCCATTGAAGAAGCAATTTTGGCTGAAGGCGCAGAAACGGTCTCCATGGTTATTGCCGAACCCATCCAAAACGGTGGAGGTGCCCTGGTTCCGCCTGACGGATACTGGCAAGAATTGCGTCGCATTTGCGATAAATACGGCGTGTTGCTGGTGGCCGATGAGGTGATCTGCGCCTTCGGGCGATTCGGTCACTGGTTTGCCAGCGATCGCCTGGGGGTAGTCCCCGACATGATTACCTTTGCCAAGGGAGTCACCTCGGCTTACCAACCACTCGGCGGGGTAGTGATTCGTGAAGAACTCATAAATACTATTTACGACTCAGCTCAGGCCATCTACATGCACGGATCTACTTTTGGCGGGCATCCGGTAGCCACAGCAGTAGCGGTGGCCAACATGTCGGCCATGCGAGACGAAAAAATCTTTGAACATGTCTTAGCGAACGAAGACATGTTCAACGACAAACTTCAAGGGCTCGTCGGCCAGCACCCTTGTGTTAAAGAAGTCCGGGGCGCCGGCTACTTCTACGCCATTGAACTTTGTACAAACCGCCATAACGGTCAAGAGCTCAGCGAAACTCAGGCCGCCGGTTTGCAAGGAGGAATCCTTGGCGGGTTGGTGCGTCAAGAACGTATGACTATCCGTCCCGACGATCGGGGCTACACCGGGCTCACCATCTCTCCGCCGCTTATTGCTGACCAAACGGTCATCGACGACCTCGTTGAGCGCACCGATCGAGTTCTTACACAAACCACGGCCTGGCTCTCTAAAAATGCTTGAAGAGAGAACCATGAACGAAGTTTGTAAAACTTGGTATGCCCGGGTGCGAGCGAATCCCCAGCGCATAGTGTTAGCCGACTTGGCCGACCCCCGAGGCCAAGCGGCGGCCCAGCGACTTACTGATGAAGGCCTTGCCGTGGTGGTCCCACCCAAGGTGAATGACCTTTTGGCACAACAGGCGGTAGCGGTAGGTCTTGACCCCAAGCAACCCGTGGTAGCGGCCACCTTGTTGTTGGCCGATGGGCAAGCCGATGCCGTAGTAGCGGGCGCTACCTGCCCCACGGCCGATGTGTTGCGGGCCGGGTTGAGAATCTTAGGGGTGGCCCCCGAGTCTTCGGTGGTGAGTAGTTGTTTTTTGATGCTGCTGGCCAGTGGACAACTGGTGGCATTTGCCGACTGTGGGGTAATTCCCGACCCCACCGAAGAAGAATTAGCCGCTATTGCCGTTGCTACGGCGCAAACTTTTGCTGAACTGACCGGTCTGGAACCTCGAGTGGCCATGCTGTCGTTTTCTACTAAAGGCAGTGCCCAACACCCCAAGGTTGACAAAGTGCGAGCCGCTACGGCCTTGGTACGGGCACAGCACCCAAGCCTTTTGATTGATGGCGAATTGCAGTTTGATGCTGCTTGGGTGCCTGAGGTAGCAGCCAGCAAAGCCCCGGGGTCTGCAGTGGCTGGGCAAGCCAACGTTATGGTGTTTCCTGACCTAGACAGCGCCAACTTGGCTTATAAAATCACCGAGCGTTTAGCCGGAGCTCGTGCCTTTGGCCCTTTATTACAGGGCCTCAATGGGGTGATGCATGACCTTTCTCGAGGTTGTACGGGCGGTGACATTGTCGATGTGGCGGTTATCGCTAGTTGGCAAACTCTGGCCCGTCACCGCTGATCATGTCTACTTCAGCCATTGCACTGGTCTTAGTTTCTGCGGTCTTGCATGCCGGCTGGAATGCTCGTTTACACAAGTTACCCGACCCGCAAGTGGTGATTGCTGTGAGTTACCTCAGCGTGGGGGTGGTTCTCTTGCCGGTAGCCATCACTAATCCACCCAGTGGTGTGTGGTGGTTTGTTCTGGCTTCGATAGTTGCGCATGCTATTTATCAATGGATGCTGGGCTCGGCTTACGGTGAAGGAAGTTTGGGGGTGGCTTACCCCATTTCTCGAGGCACCGCTCCCTTGTTGGTGGGGATAGGCGGATGGATGCTGCTCGGCGAAAAGCCTTCGCCGTTTACGGCGGTTGGCTTAGTGGTGCTGGTTGCGGGCTTGTTGTTGTTAGCCGGGGTGGGCTGGCGTTTGGCCGAACGCCGAGCAGTAGTTATGGCTTTGATAAGTGGCTTAGCCACCGTGGGGTACTCGCTTTTGGATGCTGAAGCGGTGGATCGCACCCACCCTTTGGGGTATTTGTCGGTCGTATCGGTAGTCGGTGCCACGGTGGTTTTGGTTTTACGTCGCCCATCTGTAGACCGCTTGCGCCAGGCTTTTGCCCCGGGGTTGCTGGTCGGGGTTGGCCAGGGTGGGGCCTACGGATTAATTCTGTTGGCTTTTCAGCGAGCCCAAGCAGGACAGGTCGCAGGTTTACGCCAGGTTTCGATTTTGTTGGGTGTTTTTTTGGCTGGCGAAGCCCTAGGACGGCGGGCCTGGTGGGGAGCGGCGCTGGTAGCCGGGGGAGCATTTCTTGTTGTTTGGTAAAGCATTGCCCTCTAACTGGACAGTTATTGCTTCTAACGCTAAGGTGAACCTATGAGCAGGCGGACCTTAGACAGTAAACAAGTCATTGACCAAGCGGCTACTTTGGCCGACCAAGAAGGTCTTGATTCAGTCACCTTGACCCGGGTAGCGGCACAATTGGGGGTAAGGCAACCGGCGCTTTACCGCCACGTCGACGGGTTCGACGGGTTACTTAGGGCACTCGGACTACGAGCCCGAGAAATATTGGCCCACCGATTAACTGACGCCGCAGTGGGCTTAGCCGGCGATGATGCTGTGCGGGCCATGGGCGCGGCTTGGCGGCAAATGGTAAAAGATCATCCTGGGCTCTACGCCGCCACCGATCGCTACCCCTGTGCCAACGACCCAGAACTCGAAGAAGCCGTTGAACGAGTAGTGCAAGTGCTGAGCCAGGCCTTAGCCGCTTACCGACTTAACGCCGACGAACGGGTCCACACCGCCCGGTCGCTACGCAGCGCTTTTCACGGGTTCTCTCACTTGGAATCCGGTGACGGGCACCCCCATCCCCAAGACCTCGACGACAGCTTCGACCATCTTTTAGATCTTTTATGTGCCGGCATTTCCCGGCTTGAACCCGCAACTCAACAACCAGTAAGCGTTTAAGACTTTCTTATGACACGACTCGGCTTTGTTCTTGACTCCGGTAGTTGCATTGGCTGTCATGCCTGCACCGTGGCGTGCAAAAGCGAACACGAAGTGCCCCTCGGGGTTAACCGCACTTGGTTGAAATATGTAGAAACCGGCAGCCATCCCCAGACCGACCGCCATTTCTCGGTCATGCGCTGCAACCACTGCGAAGATGCACCGTGTATGTCTATATGCCCCACCAACGCACTCTTTCGCGCCGACAACGGTGTGGTGGACTTCGATGATGACAATTGCATCGGCTGTAAAGCGTGCATGAATGCTTGCCCCTACGATGCGCTTTATATCCACCCGGAAACCATGACGGCCCACAAATGCAATTTCTGCAATCACCGGGTAACCGAGGGTTTAGAACCAGCCTGTGTGGTGGTGTGCCCCACCCAAGCCATTCGGGTGGGCGACCTCGACGACCCCACCTCAGAACTCGCGCAACTGCATGCTTCCGGCGAAGGCCTGGTGCGATCCCCTGAACAAAACACCAACCCGCGGGTAATTTACAAAAACGCCAACCCGGCTTCGCTTGACCCGTTGGCCTCCTTTATTGCCAACGACGGGATGATTTGGGCGGACACCACCCCAGGCCACCCCACCGCCACTCCGGTGGCTTTAGGGGCCGCCCCGAAACGAGATGATGGCCAAGAAATGGCCCGCACCACTTACACCACCGCCCACTCGCTTACTTGGGGCAACAAAGTAGCGGGCTACCTCGTTACCAAAGCAGTAGCCGCCGGAACCATGATGATGGCCGCCTTGCTGACCGTACTGGGGCACGGCGACAGCCAAGCAGTGGTTGGAGTAGTTCCCCCCATGCTGGCCGGCGCCTTGCTGGCTTTGACCGGGGTTTTATTGGTCGCCGACCTTAAACAACCCGGGCGCTTCTACTACCTCATTACCCGCGGCAACTGGGAATCTTGGCTGGTAAAAGGGGCTTACCTTTTAGGTGGTTTTGCTGCCCTCACCGCCGCTTGGTGGATCGTTGGCCTCACCGACACCGGGAGTGTGCTTCCTTGGCTGGTAGCCCCTACCGTGCTGCTGGCTTTAGCCACCGCCGGTTATACCGCTTACCTTTTTGGCCAATGCGAAGGTCGCGACCTTTGGCAAGAGCCCATCTTGTTGCCCATCTTGTTGTGGCAAACCGTGGTGGGCGGCGGGGCCGCCTACATGCTGATGGCCTTAGTTATGGATGTTCCCGAAGCGGCAACCCTACAGTGGGTGTTCTTGGCTGGCCTGGTCGCCAACGCTCTCTTGGTGGCCGTTGAGACTCGCGGCAAACACAGTCGACATGTCACCATGGCAATTGCCGACCTCACCCAAGGCGGTCAAAAAGGGCTATTTAAAATCTGGGTTTTCGCTGGAATAGCCGCCCCGGTTGCTCTACTTTTGGTGGCGCTATTGCTGGGCGGTAACGGAACTATCCCCGCTGCTTTGGCTGGTGCTTCTGCTCTTGGCGGCCTGCTGGCTTACGAAAACGCTTACGTTCGGGCCGGGCAATCGGTCCCCTTATCATGAGAAGGAATAAGTCATGACAGAGGAAACCCCCATACTGCAGAGTTACCCACCCGAAGAACAATGGGACGACTTCGAAGCTCTCGACGCTAAGTCATGGCCCAAAAAAGTCAAACGAAAGTTTCGTTTAGTACCCACCACTTGTTTCAATTGCGAAGCAACCTGTGGCCTTTTGGCGTGGGTAGATAAAGACTCCGGCAAGATCGCCAAGTTTGAAGGCAACCCGGTGCACCCCGCTAGCCGGGGGCGCAACTGCGCCAAAGGCCCGGCCACCATTAACCAGGTCGAAGACCCCGAACGCATTTTGCACCCCATGAAACGGGTCGGCGCACGAGGCGAGGGCCTTTGGGAACAAATCACCTGGGACCAAGCCCTAGACGAAATAGGCGACCGTATAGGCAAAGCTTTTCGGGAAGAACGCAAACACGAGGTCATGTACCACGTGGGGCGCATGGGCGACGACAGTTACATGGAACGGGTCTTGCATGCTTGGGGCATTGACGGCCACAACAGCCACACCAATATTTGTTCCAGCGGGGCCCGAGTGGGCTACGCCACCTGGATGGGCTTCGACCGGCCATCCGCCGACTTTGCTAACGCCAAGGTGATCTTTCTCATTTCCTCACACCTTGAAGCAGGCCACTACTTCAACCCCCACGCCCAACGCATCATGGAAGGCAAAGAAGCAGGCGCCACCATTATCTGTATTGACCCCCGGTTGTCTAACACGGCCTCCCACGCCGACCACTGGTTCTCGGCTTGGCCAGGCACCGAAGCATTCTTGTTGCTGGCCATCGCCCGGATACTTGTAGAAAACAACACCTGGGACCAAGAGTTCTTCGAACGCTGGGTCAACTGGGAAACCTTTCTCACTGCGGATCGCCCCGACCTTGAACCAGTGTTCAGCAACGTCGGCCCGGCACTTTTAGAACTTTACGCCGAATACACGCCAGCGGCGGCCGCCGAAATGTGCGGCATCGACGAAGACCAACTCCGTGAGGTCGCTCGGGTCATCGGCGAAGGCCTAGGCGGTTTCGCCTCGCACACCTGGCGGGCCGCTTCAGCCGGCAACGAAGGCGGCTGGCAAGTATCACGCTGCTTGCAGTTCCTTAACGTGTTAACAGGCAGCGTGGGCACCGAAGGCGGAACCAACGCCAACGGTTGGAACAAGTTCATACCCGTAACCCCCATACACCCCGAGCCCCAAGGCGAATGGAACGACCTGACCTGGCCAGCCGAGTACCCCTTGGCTCACCACGAAATGTCTATTTTGTTGCCCCACTTTTTAAAGAGCGGCCGCGGCTACATCGACACCTATTTCTCTCGGGTCTATAACCCTATTTGGACCAACCCCGATGGGTTTACTTGGCTTGAGGTGCTTTCCGACCCAGAAAAAGTCGGCTGCCATATCGCCCTCACCCCCACCTGGAACGAATCAGCTTGGTTCGCCGACTACGTGCTGCCCATGGGTATCGCCTCCGAACGCCATGATGTCTCGAGTTTCGAAACCCACAACGGCCGGTGGATTGGGTTTCGCCAACCCGTCATGCGCCGCCACGCCGAACTGGAAGGCCAAAAAGTTGAACGCACCCACGAAACCAACCCGGGCGAAGTGTGGGAAGAACAAGAATTTTGGATCGACTTGTCTTGGCGCATCGACCCTGACGGTTCGTTAGGTATTCGCCAACAATTCGAAAGCCCCGACAACCCGGGCCAACCATTAACCATCGACGAGTACTACACCATGTTGTTTGAAAACTCGGTGCCTGGTTTGCCCGAAGCAGCCCAAGCCGAAGGCATGACCGCTTTGGAATATATGCGCACCAAAGGGGCATTCGCCATTGACGGAGACCAATACAAGGTTTACGAGCGGGCGGTCGCTGACGCAGATTTAGCGGGCGCCGAAAAAGATGATGCAGGAGTATGGCGTAAACCCGGCACCGCTGGGTCCTACGAAAACCTCGAAGATATCCAAGGCCACATGCCCTTTATCGGCGACGGATCACCAGCGGTAGAGATCGACGGCGAAGCCAAATTTGGTTTTCCCACTCCATCGAAAAAACTGGAGTTTTTTTCGGAAACCATGCGGGACTGGGGCTGGCCCGAATATTCCACCCCGACCTTCATTAAAAGCCAAGTGCACTGGCAAGACCTGGACTTCACCGCGGGAGAACGCATATTGGTGCCCACCTTTCGTATCCCTACGCTTATTCACACGCGCAGTGGCAACTCGCAGTGGCTCAACGAAATCAGCCACCGCCACCCGTTGTGGCTCCACCCCAGCGACGCCGAAAAACTCAACATCGAAGAAAACGGTTTGGTGCGTATTACCACCCGCATCGGCCACTTTGTTATTAGCGCCTGGCGTACTGAAGGCATTCGCCCCGGCGTAGTTGCCGCCAGCCACCACATGGGGCGCTGGCGCCTCGACGAAGACAAAGCCCGCTCCTGGGGGGCTGGCAAAGCCAGCATCGACCAAGACGATGACGGCCGCTGGCGTTTGCGGCGCCAACACGGCAACGAACCTTACGACAGCAACGAACCCGATACCGGTCGCATCTGGTGGTCCGATACCGGTGTGCACCAAAACTTGACCTTCCCGGTGCAACCCGACCCCATTAGTGGCATGCATTGCTGGCTACAACGAGTCACCGTCGGCCCCGCCCAACCGGGCGACGAATACGGTGACGTGGTGGTGGACACCGACGCTTCGCACGCCATCTACGAAGAATGGATGGCCAAAACTCGCCCCGGGCCGGGCCCCGACGGGTTGAGACGACCACTATGGTTCGCTCGCCCAGTTAAACCCCAGGCCACCGCTTACCGCTCAGAGGGTTAACGCCAAACGGCCTCGGCTTTTACACCGAGACCGTTCGATAACCCTGGCGGAAGGTATGGGATTTGAACCCATGGTGACCCTAAGGCCACAACAGTTTTCGAGACTGCCCCATTCGTCCGCTCTGGCAACCTTCCACCAGCGAGGCTAGCCACCTTGGCCGCAGTGCCCAACGGTTAAGGCTGGCGTAGTTGATTAAAGAAAGTAGCCAGTAGAGCGGCACAGGCTTCGGCTTGCACCCCGCCGGTTACCGGAAACTCATGATTTAGCCGCGGGTCGGCCCCCACGTGAAGCAGCGAACCCAAAGCACCTGCCTCCATGTTGGCTGCCCCAAAGACCACTCGGCCAATGCGTGACGCCCAGGCCGCCCCGGCACACATGGGGCAAGGCTCCAAAGTAACCACCAAGGTGGCCTCTGCTAAACGCCAGTCGTCTTGATGTTGGGCGGCTCGGCGGAGAGCCAGTACCTCGGCGTGCGCAGTGGGGTCATTACTGGCTTGCCGTTCGTTGTGGCCTGCCCCGATGATTTCCCCGTTTACTGCTACCACGGCGCCAATAGGAACCTCGCCGACTGCGAAAGCTTTTTGGGCTTGTTCAAGGGCGGCGGTCATTAACTGGTGGTCGTTCACCTTGCGCAGGTTAGACCCAAAAAGAGCGACACCCGTTCTGAGGAGTGGCGGCCAGGTGATCTGCGGCACCCCAGAGGTTCCGCTGAGAGCTGCTGCCTTCCGGCCCTGACTCGGTTCACGGGCTCTGGTCGCACAGGACCCGACCGCCACACCACAAAACGGGTGTCCGGTAACGATACCCTTAGCGTTCGGTCTCGCCTACGGGTGGAACTTGGATGGGTGCGAGAGCGGCCGAATCGGCACGCTTGGAAAGCGTGTGTGGCCTTGCGGTCACCGTGGGTTCGAATCCCACCCCATCCGCCAAAAACCTTTCAGGGTTTGGCCACGAGTTCGGTGGCTGTCGCACCAGAGAGGTAGGGTGATCAGGTATGCAGTACACCTCCCTTTACCGTCGTTATCGGCCTCGTCGTTTTTCTGAAATACGTGGTCAAGAACACGTGGTAGCGGCTTTACGCAATGCGGTAGAGAACAACCGGGTGCAGCACGCCTACTTGCTAAGCGGACCCCGTGGCACCGGTAAAACCACCGCAGCGCGCATTTTGGCCAAAGTATTGAACTGCACCGACCCGCAAGAGGGCGAGCCTTGCTGCGCTTGTGATTCTTGTGTGGCCATGGAAGCCGGCACCTCGTTTGACTTACACGAACTTGATGCGGCGTCCAACAACAAGGTCGACGACATGCGTGACCTGTTGAGCAAAGTTGCTTTAGGCACCCCAGGCCGCACCAAGGTGTACTTGCTTGACGAAGTACACATGCTCACCTCGGGCGCCGAGAATGCTTTGTTAAAAACTCTTGAGGAGCCCCCCGAGCACGTGGTTTTTGTGTTGGCTACTACCGAACCACACAAAGTGGTAGAAACCATTCGCAGTCGGGCGCAGCATTTAGAACTCAAGTTATTGCCAGTAGAAGACCTCGAATCATTGGTGGCTGATGTAGTGGCCGATGCCGATCTTGGCGTTGATGCCGAAGGCATGGCCCACGCCGTGCGGGCGGGGCGTGGTTCGGCGCGCGACACCTTGTCAGCCCTTGACCGTGTAGTGGCCGGCGGCATGACCACCGACGACACCACGGTAGAAGAACTCTTAACTGCCTTGGCTCAAAGCGACACTGCCAAAGCTCTCGGTGCTTTGGGGTCCGGTATTTCCCAGGGCCGTGAGCCTCGAGTTTTAGGAGAGTCACTTTTGGCTGCTTTGCGGGACGCCTTTTTGGTAGCTATGGGGGTACCCAGCGAACAACTGGCTGATGCAGATCGTGCACGAGCGGAAACCTTCGTCAACCAGGTAACTCCCGCCAGCATTACTCGAGCCTTAGAAACCATAGGCGTGGCCCTTATAGACATGCGGCGAGCCCCTGACCCTCGGGTTGATTTAGAAGTAGCTTTGGTGCGTTTGACTCGCCGCGCAGAAACCCCAGCCACCGACCAAGGAGCGGTTGAAGCGCTTACCAAGCGAGTGGCGCAACTCGAAGCAGCATTAGCGGCTGGGGGAACGGCCGGCACAACAACCGCCCCTGCGCCAGCACCAAAAGGCCCCGGAGCGCGTGCCCGAGAAATATTGGCCCAACGAGCGGGCGGAGCAGCAACGCCAAAAAAAACACCAGAGGCAGCTCCTGAACCTAAAAAACCTGCCGCTGCGGAACCAGAAAAACCTACCCCTGTAGAACCAGAAAAAGCCGCAGAGGTGTCTGCGCCGAGCGCTCCTACTGGGGGAGAAATGCCTGACCTACCCAAGGTAGTGGAAGTTTGGCAAGCAACCCTTTTGAGTGGGTTATCTAAAAGAGCACGGGCGCGCTTGTCGGCGGTGCAGTTTGTGGAATGCGAAGGAAACACCGTGGTCATGGGGTTACCAAACGAACCGCACCGAGCGCGCTGCGAAGAGTTGATTCCCGAAGCAGAAGCCGTATTATCTCACCATTTTTCTACGGAAATTAAAGTCCGTTTGGTAGTAAAAGCGGCGACCCCACCGCCCCCTCCGTCGCCAGAAAAAGAAGCACAGACGCAAAAAGCAAAAGATGATGAAGATGCCGCCACTGACCTCACGGCGCTAACCGATGCTTCTCCCGATGAAGGATCTGCGGTAGACCGAGTTACCCAGGCTTTTCCTGGTGCTGAAGTCGTTGACGGCGAGTAATTGACTGATGTACGCCGACGCAGTTCAAGACGCAATTGACGAACTCGGGCGTTTGCCGGGCGTTGGCCCAAAATCGGCGCAACGCTTGGCCTTTCATCTCATGAAGTTACCCGTCGAAGACGTTGAGCGTTTAAGTAACGCTCTTACCGAAATGAAAAGAAAAGTTCGTTTTTGCATCCAATGTTTTAATATTTCCGAAAATGAACTGTGCACAGTATGTGCCGACAGTCGCCGAGAGGCCGGAGTAGTTTGCGTGGTCGAAGACGCCCGCGACATCGTGGCCGTAGAACGAACCGGTGAGTTTCGAGGCCGGTATCACGTGCTGGGGGGAGCCATTAGCCCGATTGAAGGGGTGGGCCCTGATCAGTTACATATTTCAGAACTTCTGGCTCGTTTAGACCCTGAAGAAGTCACCGAAGTGATTTTGGCTACCAACCCCAATATCGAAGGCGAAGCCACCGCTATGTATTTGGCTCGGTTGCTTGAACCACTTGGGGTGATGGTCACCAAAGTGGCCAGCGGGTTGCCGGTGGGCGGCGACTTGGAATACGCCGACGAACTTACTTTGGGACGGGCCTTAGAGGGCCGCCAACGCCTCGGCGGGGCTTGACCCATGTCAAGACGAGAGAAAGCGCCTTCGAGAACCGCTGCTGGGTCGGTGTCGAAGGCGCTCTCTGAGTTGGGAGGAGGGGGACCCAACATGTTGCAATTACATTACAACTTTGACAGCTTCATGACAAGTCAGGGGCCAAATTATTTTTTTACCCTTTATTTTCAAGGCTTAAAATGATAAAATTGCAGGTAGGGGGCATCGTTTTGAGCTCTTTGCAAAATCATGCCAAAATAGCCAGAATTAAACTTTCGTAACAAAAGCCTCAGATTGGAGAAATAATTCGATGCTGTTAACCCAAATTGATCATGTGGCCATCGCTGTTCACGACCTTGAAAAAGCTATTAACTACTACCGCACCGCTTTTGGGGCAGAAGTAGCCCATCGAGAAACCGTAGAAAGAGACGGCGTAGAGGAAGCCCTGCTGCAGGTCGGCGAATCGTATCTTCAACTAACTACCGGCACCCGCCCCGATTCACCGATTTCAACCTTTTTGGAACGTCACGGCGAAGGCATGCATCACATCGGTTACCGGGTCGATGATTGTGCCGCTGCTCTTGAGGCGGTGGTGGCGGCCGGCGGCCGAGCCATTGACCAGACTCCTCGGCCTGGTTCTCGTGGCACCACCGTGGCTTTTGTTCATCCCAAAGGGTCTTTTGGAACCCTCATTGAACTCGTGCAAGAAAACACACAAGACTGATGGATGTTCACCTCGTTGACGGGACATACGAGCTTTTTCGCCACCACTTTGCTTTGCCCTCTCACATAACTGATGAAGGGGTCGAAGTGGCCGCAGCAAGAGGAGTGTTGGGGTCCATGATGAACCTTTTAGACCAAGGAGCTACCCACGTGGGGGTAGCAACCGACCAGGTAGTGGAATCTTTTCGAAACCAACTTTTTGAGGGATATAAAACAGGCGAAGGCACCCCACCGGAACTTTTTTCGCAGTTTCCTTTACTTGACGCAGCATTAGAAGCAGCGGGCTTCACCGTGTTTTCTATGGTTGACCACGAAGCGGACGACGCCATGGGGGCCGCCGCAGTTAAAGCAGCCACTGACCCTCGGGTAAACCAAGTATTGATTTGCACTCCCGACAAAGACCTCGCCCAGGTAGTAAACGACGAAAACCATATTGTGCAGTTTGATCGCCGGCGAGAAATTATTTACGACCAAGCCGGGGTGCAAGAAAAATTTGGCATCAGCCCAGAGTCCATCCCCGACTACCTTGCTTTAGTAGGCGACACCGCCGACGGTATTCCTGGCCTGGCTGGGTGGGGAGCGAAATCTTCGTCAACCGTGTTGGCTCACTACCGACACCTCGAAAATATTCCTGCCCATCATGAAGACTGGGTGGTCACCGTGCGCAGCGCCGCCAAACTGGCCGCCACTTTGGCCGACCAACAAGAAGCGGTGTTTCTTTATCGTCACCTGGCCACCCTTGACCTCAACGCCCCGGTAATGGACAACGTAGATCAACTTTGCTGGGTTGGCCCACAAAAACATTTTGAACAAATTTGCGCTCATCTTGATGCCCCCCGCATCGCTCAACGAGCGTTTGCTTTAGCCAAGCACCGGGGTTAGCCCGTGGTTTCGCTAACCTGTGGTTCCAATGACTGAATACACCATGAACGAACGTCTCGAAGACCTCGAGCGACGCAAAGAAGAAGCTTTGCACGCCGGGTCAGAACGAGCGGTCCAGCGTCAACACGACAAAGGCAAAATGCTGGCCCGTGAACGCATTGACTACCTGCTTGACCCCGGGTCGTTTAACGAACTCGACATGCTAGTACGCCACCGAGCCCTAGATAGCGGCCTCGAAGAACGCCCTTACACCGATGGAGTGGTCACCGGTTGGGGCACCATAGACGGGCGCAAAGTATTTCTTTTCTCCCAGGACTTCACCGTATTTGGTGGAGCGCTGGGAGAAGTCTTTGCGCAAAAACTTCATAAAGTAATGGACCTCGCCCAATCAGTAGGCGCCCCCATGATTGGTCTCAACGACGGCGCCGGGGCACGCATTCAAGAAGGCGTGGTCAGCCTCGACGGTTACGGCGGCATTTTTTGGCGCAACGTCCAGTCTTCGGGGGTTATTCCTCAAATCAGTGTGGTGCTCGGCCCATGCGCTGGTGGTGCTGTCTACAGCCCGGCCATGACGGACTTCATCTTCATGGTTCGAGAAAAATCACACATGTTCATTACCGGACCTGACGTGGTAAAAACGGTAACCGGAGAAGAAATTACCCTTGAAGAACTCGGCGGGGCGCAAAGCCACTCCACAAAATCTGGGGTAGCGACCTTCGTGGCTGAAAGCGAAGAAGAAGTACTCGACGAAGTGAAAACTTTGTTGGGTTACCTGCCCGCCAACAATCTTGAACTCACCCCCATGCAGGTTTCCGAAGATGACCCTGAACGGTTATGCCCTGAACTGTCAGACATCATGCCCGACAGCCCAAACCAGCCCTACGACATGAAAGCGGTCATCGCCGCGGTAATAGACGACGGCGACTTTATGGAATATCACGCCGCATGGGGCGCCAACATTGTGTGCGGTTTTGCCCGTCTGGATGGCCGCAGTGTGGGGATTGTCGGCAACCAACCCATGGTGCTAGCCGGGGTGCTCGACATTCAAGCCGCCGAAAAAGCAGCACGCTTTGTACGCACCTGCGATGCCTTCAACATACCGTTGGTTACTTTCGTAGACGTTCCCGGCTTTTTGCCGGGGGTGGATCAAGAATACGGCGGCATTATTCGCCATGGAGCCAAACTTCTTTACGCCTACTGCGAAGCCACCGTGCCCCGCATTCAGGTCATCACCCGCAAAGCGTACGGTGGGGCTTACGTGGTGATGGACTCAAAATCGGTGGGCTGCGACCTTTCGCTGGCCTGGCCAACGGCTGAACTTGCGGTAATGGGCCCTCAAGGGGCGGTAGAAATTATTCACCGCCGCGAGATAGAAGCGGCCGAAGACCCGCAAGCACGTCGAGTTGAGTTGGTTGAGGAATACACCGAAAAATTCGCCAGTCCCTACGTGGCTGCAGAACGGGGCTTTATTGACGAAGTCATTGACCCGGCCACCACGCGTCTTCGGCTTATCGCCGGCCTAGAAATTTTGGCCACTAAGCGAGTAGAAACCCCTCAACGCAAACACGGCAACGTGCCGCTTTAAACCATGGCCGTTGACCCTCCCTTGCATGTTTCAGTTCCTGGTGCAGAACCCGAGGAACTCACGGCCATTGTTATGGCTTACCAAGAACTCTGGCCTGAAGAAAAACCACCAACCATGCCCGAAGCCGCTTCTTCTTGGCGTTTTTCTGGCCGGTGGTGGGTAGAAACAAAAACCCCCAACCAGTTTTAAACCCCTCCTGGCCAAAGAAGGCCGGGGCCAGAAACCAGCATTGGCAAGACAGCCAAATAGTCGTCACGAGTCATTTCGATACAACCCAAAGTAGCCAAATGGTCAGTGAGCCATTGCACATCAATCAACCATTCTGCTTGCGGGGCCATGAGTTCAACCAAACCCATAAGCGCCACCTTGGAAGCATCGGGCCGCCGATGAAACATTGATTCGCCGGCAAACAAGCCGCCAACGGCGATGCCATAAAGACCACCCGCTAAGCCTTGGTCATCCCAAGCTTCAATGCTGTGGGCCCAACCCAACTGATGCAAGGCAAGGTAAGCGGCCATGATTTGTTCATCAATCCAACCTTGCGGTCGAGACGGGTCGGCACAAGCATCCATAACTTCGGCAAAAGCGGTGTTTACTCGGATTTCAAAGTGTTGACGAGAGCGCCGGAGCGAGCGACTGACTTTTAATTGCTTGGGGTGCAAAACACCTCGCGGGTTGGGCGACCACCAACCCATTAAACCACCGGGCTCAATGGGCATGGGGAACAACCCGCTTCGGTAAGCGGCCAGCAAAGTGCCGGGGGTGACGTCGGCCCCTATGGCCACCATCCCGTGTTCGTCAGCAGTGTTAGCGGGAGGAAACAACCAGGTGTTGGGCTCCGGTTCGGTAGGCCTTGAACCTGGGTCAGTCACCGGGGGTGGCGACAATGGTTACCGAGTTGATGTCTATCGGCCGGCTTGGCCCACCGCCATAGGGTGAGGTTTCGTCAACCACGTAAAGGTCCATCATGGCTTGGAGTACCGCTAAGCCTGCTTCGTCGGCTTGGCCGAAAACAAGGTAGGTCCCTTGGGTGTCGAGCAAAGAAGCCTCTGGGCCGGTGGTAAAAAAGAATTGGGCGCTTGAAGCATTGGGGCCTCCAGAGCGTGCCATTACTAGTTGCCCGGGTTGGTAGGTAAAAGGCCCCAGCAAGGAACCGTCGCTCATAGAGGTAAACATGCCGCCTTCGTCGGGGATGGTGTAGCCCGGTCCGGGGTCTGTCCAATCGTTGGTATGAGGTGACCCACCTTGGATGATGGCGATGGAAGGGTCGAGGCGAAACAACGAGGTGTTGTCGTAGTAGCCATAGCGGGTGAGTACGGCGAAGTTGTTTACTGTTTCTGGGGTGCGTTCTATATCTAAGGCCACCCGGATTTCTCCTTCGGTGGTGTCGAACACCGCGGTGTAAGCAAACCCGCTGGCTAAACACCAGGTGGGGCGAGAACTAAAACTCATGAGAGGAGCGTCGCTGCCGTCTTCGGCGGGGCAACTGCTGGTGGTCAGCGTGGTTTGAGGAACAATGGTGCTGGTCCCACCACCGCTGTTGGCCACGATGGCGGCAATAAGCCCCCCAATCATGATGGCAGCAAGCAAAGCACCGGTGATGCGAACGGTTGAAGAATGCCGATTCGGTTGGGGAGAGATCGAAGGAACGTGTTTCTTTTTGGCCATGAATGGGCACCTTAACAACCTCCAAGGAAGGTAAGACAGACAAAATGGTGCCGGTCTCCTTGTTGCATAGCGGTAACGTAAGGGAATGGCTCTTTTGGTCCAAAAATTCGGTGGTACCGCGGTCGGCGACGCAGAGCGTATTCGTGCGGTCGCTGACCACGTGGCGCGCACGGTGCGCCGAGGAAACCAAGTTGTCATGGTGGTTTCGGCCATGGGTAAAGAGACCGATGACCTGTTGCGATTGGCAAAAGATGTTTCGTCTACCCACCCGGGCCGTGAAATGGACATGTTGATTACTGCTGGTGAGCGCAAATCTACCGCTTTGATGTGCATGGCTTTACATGATCTGGGCATTCCGGCTGATTCGTTTACTGGGAGCCAAGCCGGGTTTTTAACCGATACCACTCACACCAATGCCAAAATTTTAGCGGTCCGCCCTGATCGGATTCAAGAAGCGGTAGACGACGGGCGAGTAGCGGTGGTCGGCGGTTCTCAAGGAGTCTCCACCGACAACGACGTAACGTTTTTAGGCCGTGGTGGGTCAGATACCACTGCAGTAGCTTTGGCTCACGCTTTGGGGGCCGACGCTTGCGAGCTTTATACCGATGTAACCGGGGTGTTTACCACTGATCCCCGGGTGGTTTCTACGGCCCGCAAGATGCCAACAGTCTCGTTTGATGAATTGTTAGAAATGACGGCAACGGGTTGTCCAAAACCTGCGATGCGGTCAGTTGAATATGCTCGTACCCACGGGGTGCGATTACACGTGCGATCTGCGTTCACTTGGCAAGAGGGAACGTGGGTAACTGAGGAGGAACCAGAAATGGAACAAGCAATCGTTTCGGCAGTCACTCATGACATGTCGGAAGCAAAAATGACTTTGGCCGGTTTGCCCGATCACCCTGGGGTAGCGGCCCGGGTGTTTCGGTCTTTGTCTGACCTGGGGGTAAACGTAGACATGATCGTGCAAAACGTGTCGGCCCAGGGGGTAACCGATATTTCGTTTACCGTTCCTCATGAAGATTTAGCAAAGACTCAAGAAGCCGCTTCGGCATTGGTTGCCGAGTTAGGCGCTTCGGAGGTTTTGGTAGATACCGCTATTGCTCGGGTGAGCGTGGTGGGTGCCGGTATGCGGTCTAACCCTGGGGTGGCGGCCACCATGTTTGAGGTTCTGGCGACTGAGGAAATCAATATTGCTATGATTTCCACTTCGGCTATTCGGGTGAGTTGTGTGGTTGAACAAGTGCGGGTTGAGGATGCGGTTCGTGCTCTCCACGATGCGTTTGGCTTGTCAGTCGTTTAGTTCCCTGCCCTGACGGAAGACCGTTTGGGCTCTACGCTCCTCTTATGCGCCACTTTTTTACTGTTGTTGTTTCGCTGGCCTTGGTGGCAGGCGCTTGTGGGAGTTCCGAGCCGGAGCTAAGCCCTGAGGCATTGCGGGATGAGTTTGCTGGCGATTTTTCGGACAGTACTCCCATAGTGGGCAGCCTCTCGTTCGATGAGTTGGGGTGTTTGGCGGATGCTTTGTTGGTTTCTGAAACACCAGAAACGGTTATTCGTTTAGGCCAAGATGGTCCGACACCGGCGCAGGCCTCGCTGGTGGTGGATGCATTAAGTACCTGTGCTTTGGTGCCTACGGTTTTTCTTGCGGGGGCTGCAGATCTTGAGGTTGAGCCGCAGTGTTTCTTAGAAGGAATCGAGCCTGATTCGTTAGAACCGTTACTGGTGACGGGTTTGGTTTCTTCGGGCGACGGAGAGGTTTCGGTAGGGCAATTGGATGATTCTTTGCTCGCTAATTTGGTGCGCTGCACTCTGGTAGAGGACTTATTGGCTGAGGTCGGGGGGGAGCTTTCTTCGGTGTGCCAAGCGGTAACTCAGGCGGCGACTGAGGTGACGTTAGAAACGTTGCAGGGTGCAGAAAATGAAGGAGCACTTTTATTGTCGGGGCAACTTTTTGCGGCGGCTCGCGGGTTTTTACTTTTGGTCCCGGCTTTGGATGACTCTTGGCCGGGGGTTGCACAGCGTTTGGCAGAAAGTAGCCAAAGGGGGGCGATTCTTTTTGCTCAGGCCGCACAAAATAGTGCTGCTGGTTTGGCTGTTTTAACGGGGCTAAGCGATTTTGGTTTAAGCGTCTCTGCGCAGCGTGAATCTTTACAACAGTCGAGTACGGAGTTGCAGGAGTATTTGTTGGCTGATTGTGGCAAAACGGTCAAGGCGGTGTTTTCTGTTTTTGACGAGTTACTTGAATCTGCCCCGCTGGTGGAGGCCTCTCAAGCCCCACTGCCTGACGTTCCTTTATGGTTTTGTACGGGTCTACGCCAAGAGTCGCTAACTGCGTCTTCGGCGATTAACGCGGTTGGTTTAGAAAATGAGGAAGTTAGCGGTGCGTTGTTGGCAGCGTCGGTGGTGGCTACGGAAAAATTGTTGCAGTGGGTAGCGGCTGAGGTGCCTGAAGAACTTGAGGTGGCCGCTCAACAGGTGGCGGCTCTTTATACGCATCTTGTGCAAACGGTAAACAGCGGCCAAGCCCAGGAAGCCGATTTGGTGGAAGTGGAGGGTTGGCTCGCGGCTGCTCTTTTTGATTTTGCGGAAACGGATCTCGTTACTTTGTCGGCGTCGGCAGCCACTTTGGTTGAGTGGACCGAGGAGAGTTGTGGAGCGCAGCCTTTGTTGGCGGCGGTTGCTGGGCTGGTTATTGAGTAGTAACGAAATAATGTTTTCGGTGAACCCTAGGAAGGTTAGTAGGCTGTGGCATGGATTCTTTTTCAGTAAATGTCGCAGTTGTGGGAGCCACCGGTCAGGTCGGTTCGGTTATCCGCGACCTTTTGGAGGCTCGTGATTTTCCGGTAGGGGATTTGAGGTTTTTTGCTTCGTCCCGGTCGGCGGGCACGGTGTTGCCTTGGCGCGACCGCCAGATTGTGGTTGAAGATGTGGCCACTGCGGATTGGTCGGGTATTGATATTGCTTTGGCTAGTGCCGGTAAAACGGCTTCGTTGGAGTATTCGCCCGTTATGGCGGCGGCCGGCATAACGGTGATTGATAATTCGTCGGGTTGGCGCAACGACCCAGAGGTGCCGTTGGTGGTGCCTGAAGTAAACCCGCAGGCTTTAGATGTTATTCCTAAAGGCATTGTGGCGAACCCCAACTGCACCACTATGGCGGCGATGCCGGTGTTGGCGCCGTTGCATGCTGAAGCGGGTTTGGTTTCGTTGGTGGTGGCGACTTATCAGGCGGTTTCCGGTGCTGGTTTGGCGGGGGTTGATGAGTTGGCAGGCCAGGTGGAGGCGGTGTTGGCTGATGCTCCGGCGCTTACTCATGATGGGCGTGCGGTGGAGTTTCCGGCGTCGTCGTCTTTTCCTCGGACGATTGCTTTTAATGTGATTCCGTTGGCCGGTTCGCTGGTTGATGATGGCTCTGGCGAAACTGATGAGGAACAAAAGCTTCGCAATGAGAGCCGACGCATTTTGGGTATTGAGAACCTTTTGGTTTCGGGTACTTGTGTACGGGTGCCGGTGTTTACTGGCCACTCGTTGTCTATACACGCTCGGTTTGCTCGACCTTTGAGTGCTGAACGAGCAACCGAGTTGTTGGCCAGCGCCCCGGGAGTGACCTTGGCTGATGTGCCAACCCCGTTGGATGCGGCAGGCATTGACCCCACCATCGTGGGCCGTATCCGTATTGACGAAACAGCAGTTAACGGTCTTGCCCTCTTTCTCTCCGGTGACAACCTCCGCAAAGGCGCCGCGCTGAACACCATTCAAATAGCCGAAGAACTCGTCGCCCGCCGCTCGCAATAATCAAAAGTCCATTACACGGGGACAGTCCCCATGTAACGGATTCGTGCTACGGGGACAGTCCCCAGCATCATGAACTTTTTTGTTTTATGGCGGGTCGGTGACGTAGCGTTGGAGGGCTTCTTCTAAGGAGAGGTCAAGTTGGTTGGCCAAACTGGCGACCCAAGCCAACACGTCGCCCAGTTCGTGGAGTTGTTGTTCGGGGGTCCCTTTGCGTACCGCTTGGGCCAGTTCGCCTACCTCTTCACATAGCCAGGCCACGGTGGGGGCCATACCGCGGTCTCGGTCAGCTTCGCCGTAAAGGTTTTCCATGAGGTCTTGGAGTTGTTGGAGTTCCACAAGAAGCGACCGTAGCGCATAATTTGGTAAGTATCCCCGTTTAAAGGGCGCTGGTGATCCAAACTTTGGATGTGTTAAGCGACGATCAAGCCACCAATGTGTTGCGGGCTTTAGATGCTTTAGATGAACTTGAGGCCGCTGCCTTGAAGTTGGTACGGGCCGAGTTGGCTTGTGGCCCGGTGATTGATGGTTTGATCGCTGACCCACTTACCGAGGGGTCACGCCTTGACTTGCTTTGCCTTGCCGACACGCTGGCTACAGATTTATTGTCGGTAATGGGTCGCCGTGAGACGGTGGCTCGACTTTTAGATAAAGCCCCTGGGTCGTCTGCTCGAGACGCCCTCACGCGCCATCTCGCTCGCGGCACCGTTTAACTTTCTCAGTATTTGATTAAAGCTCTAACGAAACCAAGACACGTGGGGTCAGACCCCACGTGTCTTGGTTTCTGAAGTTTGGGTTTCTGAAGTTTGGGTTTCTGAAGTTTGGGTTTAGCGGTGGGGGTCTGGCTCGGGAGCCATTTCGGCGGCGGGGCCGGTGATGCCGTAGGTAACGGCCGCGATAACGACTAATGCACCCAGCACGGTGGTGGTGGTTGGTGGTTCGTCAAAGAAAATCCATACCCATGCGGTAGCGCACACTGTTTCAACCGGGGTGAAGAGGCTGACCTCGGCAGCTGGGGCGTGTTGGGTGGCGCTGGCTAACAAAAAGCGTGCCAGGGGCCCAAAAAAAGCGCCCATGATCAAGGTGGCCCATAAAGCGTCAACGTCCATAGTAAAAGGTTGGGCTGGAATGGCGGTGATGAGGGCGATAGAAACGGCTGCCGAAAGCACCACCAAAATACGAGGGAGGTTGGGGTGACGGCGCCAAATGGTGAGGTTCACGGAGAAACCGGTAATTGCTACCAAGGCCAGTAGGTCACCTCCGACCCCTCCTTTAGCCATGGCTCCGCCGACGATGACAATGATGCCCACGGTGGTGAGGCCAATTGATCGCCAGGTACGGGCGGTGGCGCGTTCGTTAATGGCGAGGCGGGCAATGACGGCAGCCAAAATGGGTGCGGCGGCGATGATAGCCACCACGTTGGCTGCGGCGGTCAGGGTGACGGCCATCATGAAAGCGGTGGTGCTTAGGGCGCTTAAGAGGCCAGTAACCACGAGCAAACGTCCGTATTTGCGGATTTCGTTTACTAGTTGGTTGCCATATTTTTTTCGGGCAATGAAAGCGATAATCGGGGTGGACCACACGCCGACCATGAATGAAATGGTCCAACCACTTGAGGGTTGAGCTACCCGCACGAGCAGCGAGTCGGTAGAAACTAAAAACATTCCGGTGGCGGCCATTAGTAGCCCAAGGTTGCGGCCTGGCTGGGGAAGGGTAAAGCGTTTCATCGGCCGGACTCTAGTTGCCGTGAAGTGATTGCCTAGGGTTGGCCTATGGTAGAAAATCCAAGTTACGGACAAGTCGACAGCAACTACACCCGCCGGTTGGCTACTACGCCTAGTCCAGAAGATGGCCCGGTGTGGATGCTCAACTTGATGAAATATCGTCCGGTGGCCGAATATGCCGATGGGCGCCAAACAGAGATAAGCGGAGAAAAAGCCGACAATCTTTATTCTCCCTTTGAAGCGTTGGCTGGGGTGGGCGCCGAGGTGGTCTTTTTTGCTGATGTAGAGACCCAACTTTTGGGTGACGAAACAACATGGGACCGGGTAGGGCTTGTTCGTTACCCCACTCGGCGGGCTTTTATTGATATGCAGGACCGGCCAGATTTTAAAGAAAAGCATGTGCACAAAGAAGCCGGTATGGAAAAAACCATCGTCTTGGGGCTTCAACCCATTGATGACCCCACGCTGAGGCAAGGTTCAATAGTGGCCCCGAACTGGAGTGATGCACCTAACCCGCCGACCGAAGAAGACCCTTCGGTAGTGGTGTTGCATGTGATTCGTTTTCATGATGGTCAAGCCGATGATGAGATGGTCAAATATCAGAATGGAGCAACCTCGGTGGCTACGGAACAAGGGTTCCATATTTCTGGTTGGTTTGGGGTGGAGGGCACGGTGGTGGGTGACGGCCGTCCTTGGCATCAGGCGCGTTTTAATGCTTTTCCGAGCAAAAAAGCGTTCATGGAAGTGGTGTTTGACCCTGACAGGCTAGCTGCTCAAAAAGAGCACCGGGAAACCGCTATTGCCGATACCTACACCATGATTCTGCGCCCGCGTTTTGACCATATTTTCGCATCAGTTCACGATTAACCCGCCTGTGTCAAACTGCCCGGCATGACGCACCGCCCGAATGTTTTGTTGGTTACCTTGGACCAATGGCGGGGGGACTGTCTTTCGGCGGCTGGCCACCCCATGGTGCAAACGCCAAATCTGGATGCATTTGCGGCTCAGGGGGTTCGTTTTAATGCGCACTATGTGCAAGCGTCACCGTGTGGGCCTAGTCGGGCCTCGTTACTGACCGGCACTTATCAGCACACCAATCGAGTGGTCTTTAACGGCACTCCGTTGGCGGCTGATTTTACCAACGTGGCTTTAGAGGCTCGGGCTGGTGGGTATGACCCGCAGTTGTTTGGTTACACCGATATCACGGTGGACCCCCGCACGGTGCCTGATGATGACCCGAGTTTGTTGACTTATGAGGGGCCGTTGCCGGGGTTTACGGTGGCTTTGGACCTCCGGGATGATCGCGAGGCGTGGTATCAATGGCTCGAAGAACGCGGCCACGACATTTCTGATCGGGAGCGTTTTCTGCGGCCCAGCGAAGGCGAAGAAATACCCGAGGGTCGTGGCTCTAGTTGGCCACCGACGGTGTTTAGTGCAGATGAGACAGAAACTGCTTTTGTGGTGGACAAGTTCATTGAGGCGTTACAAGAATTACCTGAGCCGTGGTTTGTGCATGTCTCGATTTATCGGCCCCATCCGCCGTGGACGGTGCCGGCGCCTTATAACGAATGGCATGACCCTGCTGAGGTGCCTGAGGCGCTGCCGGTGGGCGATTTGAATCATCCTTTTCTTGAAGAATTACAGGAATGGAAATTTGGTGGTGATGCCAAAGGTGACCGAGAGCGTCGGCAAGTACAGGCCACCTATTACGCCATGATCGCTGAGGTGGATCATCAAATGGGCCGGCTTTTTGCTGCGGTGCAACCGGTGGAGGACCACACTGTGGTGGCGGTGACTTCAGATCACGGTGAACTACTGGGTGACCATGGCTTGTTTTCTAAATTGGGTTTTCATGACCAAGCGTTTCATGTGCCGTTGCTGGTGCGCACCCCCGGAGTGAACCCACAAGCCGGTTTAGTGGTCAACCAGTTCACCGAAAATGTGGACATCATGCCTACTTTGTTGGATTTGGCCGGCCTGCCGACCCCCAGTCAGTGCCAGGGCCGTTCGTTGCGCCCATTTCTCGAAGACGGCACGGCGCAAGGCTGGCGTACTTCGACCCACTGGGAATTTGATTTTCGGGTGTTCGCCCGCCAAGTTGGTTTGCCACTTGAGGAATGTCACCTCATGGTGGAACGCACGCATAATCAAAAGGTGGTGTCGTTTGGCGGTTACCCCAGCCTCTTTTTTGACCTCACGGCCGACCCGGGCGAACAACACCCTTTGCTTGCGCACCCGGGGTTAAGCCAGGCGGAGGCCTCGTTGGCGGCTTGGCGTCCAGACCCTGTGCTCAGCGAGCTGGTAAACCGTTTGGCCACCCCACGCGGCATGATCACCTTGCGGGGCCCTGAAGGCGATTTACCCGATCTTTAAAAGTATTTTGCTGGCTTGCCCAGATTCCAAAGTGGCGAAAGCCTTTTGGTAGTCGTCAAGGGCAAAACGGTGGCTGATAACCGGGGAAACATCAAGACCTGAGTTGAGCATGGCCACGGCTTTGTACCAGGTGTCAAACATTTCTCGCCCGTAGATGCCTTTGAGAGTGAGGTCTTTGAAAATAATTTGGTTGAAGTCCACGGTGGCTGGTTGGCCAAAAAGCCCCAACAGGCCGACCTGGCCGCCGTGAAGGGTGTGTTGTATGAGGTCAGAGAGCACTACCAGTCGGCGCCCTTACCTCTGTTGGTGAGTTACGAAGCGACCGGTTCGGTGGTTAGCAAACGGCGTAAGGCCAGGGGGTCGATGGGCTTGACTTGCCATTGGTCTGCTTCGGCTTGTTTGGCCAAGAACACGTCGGCCTCTCGGTCGAGTAGCAGCACCACCCGTTGAGTGGGGATACGCCCTGCCCGACCCTCTAAGCGAAGGTCTAAGCAAGTGGCCATACCGCCCATGTTGCCGATTTGTAGGTCCAGTACCACGACCGCTGGGTCGTGTTCAATGACTGCAGCCCGCACGTCGGCTCCGGCTCGTACTCTCAACACTCGGTACGTGCCCCCGACGGCGGCATCAACTTCGCGGTGAATGTGGTCGGCCTCGGTGGCCAATAAAAGTACAGATTGAGCGCCCATAAAAAAGAGGATAACGGGCGAAAATGGGCGCAGTTGCTTCGCGCGGTGTGCATTGGTCGTTAATGGTCTACGATCCCCTTAGCAACAGCGTCTAAGAGTAGGAGACCCCGGTGCTTGAAATTAATGTTGAACACCATGATGGTTACGTTTCGTGTCGCCCGGTAGGCGAACTTGATGCTTACACGGTGGCGCAATTTCGTGAGGCCCTCACCGAGTTGGCGGAGTACCGCTTTATTTTGATCGAACTGTCCGACGTTCCGTTTATGGACTCGGCCGGCCTGGGAGCGCTTATCGGTGGTATTCGCCGGGCTCGCGACAATGACGGCGATGTGGCCGTGGCTTGCAACCGAGAGGCTTTAACCCGTCTTTTGCACACCACCGGCTTTGACCGCATTGTGCCAGTGTGTGAAACCGTTGAAGAAGCGGTGGTAGCTCTCATCGATTCTGCTGACCAATAAGCCGGGCTCATTGTTTATCGCCGTACGCTGGTAGGTACTAGCTCGCCGCACTCTTGAGGTTTTTGTGACTCGTTCTTTACGTCTTTTTATTGTTTCGTTACTGGCTATAGCCGGTACTTGGATTTTAGTTGGTCCGGCGCTGGCCCATAGCGAACACGAAGGCACCGAAGCACATGAACAGGTACCGTTTAATGATTTAACTAACGATCAACCCATGGTGGTTGATGTGGTTGAGCTCAGCGGTTTAATCGACCCAGTAATGGTCAACATGATGGCCGACACCTTGGCCAATGTGGATCCGACAAAAGTTTTAGCGGTTATTTTTCAAGTAAACAGCACCGGTTCGGTGGTTAGTAACGCCGATCTTTACGAGTTGGTGGTCCGCATTTCTGAAGCCAAGGTGCCCATTTCTTTTTGGGTCGGGCCTTCGGGAAGTCGAGCAACGGGCCCCATGGCACAACTGGCTGGTTTAGCCGATGATGTAGGCATTGCCCCCGGGGCGCGTTTGGGCGCTTTGGGCCCTTCAATATTGCCTGAAGGATGGGCAGAAACGCCCTTTGGGTTGCCGCTGGATACTGATTTGGTTACCGACACCGTGGGTTATGACGAGGCGGCCGAACGTGGTATTGCCCGGTTGTCGCCGGTGCTTTTGGCCCAGTTGGTCGGCATTGAGGGTTTTGAGGTTATTACCGATGAGACAGTGAGCCCACCCACCCTGGAGCCAGTGACCCATACGCGTTTTCATAAACTTGATGTGGTGAGCGAGTTTTTCCACACGGTGGCGAGCCCGGCCGTGGCCTACCTGTTGCTGCTCATCGGCATGGGCTTGCTAGTTTTTGAGTTATTTACGGCAGGCGTCGGCGTGGCTGGTGTTTTAGGGGCCGGTTGTTTCCTTTTAAGTACTTATGGCTTGGGCGTGTTGCCTACCCGTTGGTGGGGGCTAGCGCTTTTGGTGGTGGCCTTTTTGGGTTACGCCATCGATATTCAAACCGGGGTGCCGCGGGCCTGGACGATTATTGGCACCGGAGCTTTAGTGTTTGGGTCGCTGTTTCTCTTCGACGGCACACCGATTTCCTGGATCACCTTGCTGTTTGGCATCGTTGGTACTGCCGTGGCTATGTCCGCTGGTATGCCCGCCATGGTGCGTACTCGTTTTTCTACTCCCACCATTGGTCGAGAGTGGATGATTGGTGAAATGGGCGAAGCCGTTGAAGCGCTGGGCCCTAACGGGACGGTGACGGTGCGTGATGCGGTCTGGCGGGCTCGCACAAACCGGGCAACCCCTATACCAGTGGGTGCCCCCATTCGGGTTATCGGCATTGAAGGTCTTTGGTTAGAGGTTGAGCCTGAAGAAGGTGGCGCTCAAGATCACCGTGAGCGGTCAAAAAACACTCAGTAGTCGCATCAAGTGATTTTTTAGTATTTTTCTTGATTATTGGTGGTGAGTGCTTTAGTTTTCTTTCCGGCGAAAGGAACTTCCTATGGTGACGCAATATGAATCAGGCAGTTGGCAAGATAACGCGGGTTGTCGCGGGCCCAAGACGGGCGAATTTTTTCCGCCAATCAATGGGGAGCGACGCCACGAGAAACGTGACCGTGAAGTGAGGGCAAAAAATATTTGTGCCCAGTGTGTGGTGCTCAGCCAGTGCTTAGATTACGCCGTAAACATTCGTGAGGTGCACGGAATTTGGGGCGGTACGAGCGGCACAGAGCGACGAATAATGATCGGTCTTAGCGCTTAGTTCCAACTTCTGGTAAGCGAGGCCCGGCGATACGAACGTCACCTCGCCGCCGGGTTTTGCCGGTGCCGTCCAGGCAGGCCAGTAGCGGCAAAGCGTGTTTTCGGGTGTTGCCGGCTGCTTCACGAAAAGCCGACACCGTAAAACCTTCTGAGTGTTGTTGCAGCAACTTGGCTGCCAGTTGTGCCGCTTGGTCAATGGCTGTGGCGGCAAAATAGATGCCATCTTGTTCCACCACATCACCGCGCCGCACTAACTCTCGCAACTCTCCACGGTCTACTTGGTCAGGTGCTGGAGGCACAAAAGGGGTAGCGGCCAGCAAAGCCACAAAAGGGTGGTCGGCTAACGGGTCAACAGCATCACCGGGCACCAACCGGCCGGCTTCTTGGGTGGCTTCGTCTAACAACCCAGCGGCGGCGCGGTCGTGCTCACTAAGCGACGAGAGTTCTAACCCCAACGGCCCGGCTTGTTCCAGAGCGCTTCTTACTCGTTCCAGGGCTTCATGCAAAGCCACCGGGTCAACGATCCAGCGGTCAACGTCGGCCGGTCGGCGTACCCCGGTAAGTTTTTCTAACTCTTCTACGCTCACCCAACGGCGTTGTTTGATCACCCGGTCAACAGATTGGTCTGGTTGAGCGGTAGAAGCTTTTTCTTGGGGGTCAACGTCGAGCACCTGACCGCCTCCGATGGTTTCAGACCGCCCGCTTTCTCGCAGAATAAATCGGTCACCGGGCAGCAGTGGGAGGGCCTTGGGTAAAAAAATACGTACGGAACCGGTTTGGCCGGGGGCCAGCCCATCGGGGCCCAAAATGCGCATACGCACCGGGTGCTCACCGGCCCCGAGGTAAGCCACAAAAGCCCCTCGGCGAGACACGGGGTGGCTTAAGGCGTCGAGTACTTGTAGCGAAGCGTCAAACACGGTGGTGGTCCACCATTGGTCTTGACGCACCAGCACATCACCTCGGGCCACTTGGTCGTGGCTGATCCCCACCAAGTTCACGGCACAACGACTGCCCGGGCCAATGGAGGCGTGTTCTGCGTGGTGGCTTTGTAGCGACCGAACCCGCACTTCGTCTTGTTGGGGCAACAAAACGAGATGGTCGTCGGCTTGCAGGGTGCCTCCGGTCAGGGTGCCGGTTACCACGGTGCCGGCACCTTTGGCGGCAAAGGCTCGATCAACCCACAGGCGAGGTCGGTCTTGGTCGACCACTGCTGGGGTAGCCAACAACAGGGTGTCTAAAGCGTGGCGCAGGTCATCTACCCCTACCCCGGTGAGCGCATCGACGGCGATGACCGGGGCGCCTTCTAAAAAGGTTCCGACCACTTGGTCTTCTATTTCAAGTTGTGCCAACTCCACCAGGTCGGGGTCGCAGAGCCCAACTTTAGTAAGGGCGATAACCCCATGGCTGAGGCCTAAGAGTTGCAAAATACGCAGGTGTTCTTCGGACTGTGGTTTCCAGCCTTCGGTGGCCGCCACCACAAAGAGGCAAGCTTCTACGGCGCCTACCCCGGCCAACATGTTCTTAATAAACCGCACATGGCCGGGCACATCAACCAGCGACAAGACGGCGCCGGAAGGTAACTCTGTTGAAGCGAAACCTAAGTCAATGGTTAGGCCGCGCGATTTTTCTTCGGCAAAACGGTCGGGGTCGGTGCCGGTGAGAGCTTTAACTAACGTTGATTTTCCGTGGTCTACGTGACCGGCGGTGGCGACAACGTGCATTAGCCCACCAGGTTGGTGAGGGCGGTGGCCAGCACCTGGTCATCGTCGGGGTGCACGGTACGCAGGTCAAGTACCGTGGTGTGGTTTACCACCCGGCCCATGATGGGTGGCTGGTTGTGGCGTAACCCGGTGCTTAAGTCGCCGGGCAGCACCAACCCGGCTGAAGGAATTTCCACCCCGGGCAGGGTCCCGCCGCCGGGCATAGCGGAGGTTTCGGTGACCCAATCGGGGTTTATGGCTTGGGCTCGGGCCATTAGCGACTCCGTTGACAGTGCGGCCATACGCCAAAAAGGAATATCGTCGCCGCGCCGTGCGAGGTAAGCCAAAGCCAGGTCTTCCAGGGCCGAAAAAATAAGGCTCCCGGGGCGCAGGGCACGCGCTAAGGGGTGGGCGGCACAAGCGGCTACCAGGTCGGCTCGACCGGCGATGATGCCTGCTTGGGGGCCGCCTAAAAGTTTGTCACCCGAGAAGGTCACCAAATCGGCACCGGTGGCCAGAGTTTGGCGGGCCGCTGGTTCGTTGGCTACCCAAGCGGGTGGACCATCGGCCAGCCATGGGCAGGCGGCGTCTAAAAGCCCTGAACCGATGTCGGCGATTACCGGTACCCCAAGGGTGGCCAGTTCGGCCACGCTGACTGCTTCGGTGAAGCCTTCGATGCGATAGTTGGATTGATGCACGCTTAGGGCCAGCACCGCTTTTTGTTTGGTGATGGCTTGAGAAAAATCGCTGAGCCTGGTGCGGTTGGTGGTGCCTACCTCTATGAGTTGTGCCCCAGATTGAGCCATGACCTCTGGGATACGAAAACCGCCACCAATTTCTACTAACTCGCCGCGTGACACCGCTACCGGTTGGTTTTCGGCCAAAGCGGCTAAGACCAACAACACGGCAGAGGCACAGTTGTTGACGACCATGGCGGCCTCGGCTCCGCAAGCTTGGGCCAGTAATCGGGGGGCTCGGTCTTGGCGAGAACCCCGTTGGCCGTCTTCGAGGTTTAGCTCAAGGTTGGTGTAGCGGGTGAGGTCAGTGGTGGTACCCCAGGGAGCGCGCCCCATGTTGGTGTGTAGCAGCACCCCGGTGGCGTTGATTACCCCGGTCAGCAGGCTACGGGCGGTTATTTCGGCCAGTTGGCGGGCTCTTTCGGCAACTTGGCCGGGGGGAGTTTCTGCGATGGCTGTTCGGGCGGCTTCTACTAGCAAAGGGTGCGGGAGGCCAGTATCGGCCAACGATCGGGCAACCCGATCAACAGAGGGTGGGTGTTCTTCTGCCATGAAACCTTGAGGATACGACGAAACCGACAAGGTCTGCCCTTCGGGGGGCTCTACTATGACGTCATGTTGTTTTCGCTGTTAGTGATTTTGTTTCTCGCCACCCCGTTTGTTGAACTCTGGGTGCTGCTACAGGTCGCTGATTCGGCGGGTTTAGGTAACACCATTTTCTTGTTGGCTTTGGTCAGCATCGTGGGGGCATGGTTGGTGCGCCGTGAAGGGCTCGGGGTGCTGCGCCGGGCTCAAAAAGAATTAGCCGAAGGCAACCTTCCGGGCCGCCAGTTGGTGGACGGCCTTTTGGTTTTGTTCGGTGGGGCGCTCATGTTGACCCCCGGGTTTTTTACTGATGCTTTGGGGTTCACCATGTTGTTTCCCCCTACTCGGTTTTTTTATCGGGCCATCTTGAGTCGGCGTTTGCTCCGTCGAGCAGGAGGGCCTATGGGTGAGACGACCGGTGGCGTGCAGTGGGTGTATTCCGAGCGCCATGATGAACCGCTGGAAGTACGAGAAATCAAAAACCCTGAAACCGAAGATTAAAGACCGGCTTCATCTAACGCTGCGCTGGCGGCATCGAGCAAACGAGCGCTACACCCCGCCATGTCGAGTGGCGGCGCTGCTTCGGTAACCAGAAGTTCCACTATGGCCTGGTAGGCCTCGGCGGCCGGGCTTTGGCTATGGCGGCGGTTTTTTCTTCGGCGTTTAGTTCGGCCCAAGTAAACGCACCCGAGTAACGCCCGGAAGATCAATGACCCGGGCCCGAGCATCGCGCTGAATCTGTGCTCGTAGTGGGCAACCCGAGGTAGTGAGGGCAATGGTGATGTTTACCTCACCTTGGTCAGACACCGTGACTTGGCGAGCCATACCAAGATCAACAATGTCGCTGCCTAATTCGGGGTCAATAACCCCACGAAGTAAACCCATGATTTCTTCAGGAGTCGGAGGAGTAGCAACCGGTGAATTCTGGAACGCAAACCGACTATGAGCAAGATGCGCTGGACAAATACTTTTATTTGGCTACACTTGACTTACTGGAGATTTGGCTCCAGAGGATTGTCTGAGGAGGCCGACCGATGATTACTTTGACCGAAAGTGCAACAAGTAAAGTGGGCGAGTTATTGGCCACCGAAGACGAAGATGGTTTGGCCCTGCGGGTAGCTGCCAAACCGGGTGGCTGTTCAGGCCCCAGTTACGAAATGTTTTTCGACACCGACCAAACAGCCGATGATCTCGAAGAGGCCTACGGAACGGTACGAATAGTGGTTGACCCCGCTAGCGCCGAACTTTTGGTGGGCGCTATTTTGGATTACCAAGAAGGCCTTGAACAATCAGGGTTTTCTATCAACAACCCGGATGCTTCTCATAGTTGCGGTTGCGGAAAAAACTAGGTTAGACAGCGGTAGCCAAAGCGGCGGTTACCTCACGTTGGTCCATAGTTAAATGAACAACTTCGGTGATGGTGCCTTGCGCATTGGCCACATAAAGGCTGGGCTCAAAAGGCAAACCTAAAGCATCGATTACTGGTGCGGTAGTAAAGTCATTGTTGTTTGGCCCTACATAAACTTCGGCGTGAATTACCGACCAGTCGTGTTCTTGCAAAGCGATAGCGGCGATGAGTACTTCCACTGCTGGGCCGCAAACATCGCTTTGGCAAAAGCCGGGAGTAGATACTAAAACTGCGATTGGCCGAGATTGCTTTAAGGCTTCGGTGACCGAGAGTTGATGAAAAGGGCAGGGCTCTCCGAAACGGCTACACACGGGTTCGATGCCTTGCGGGTTGATCATGGTGGGTGTCTCAATGGGTGGGAGTTGTTCCCCCACAAGAAGCATTGGCAGGTCTCCGGGTTCTTTTACTTTAAAGAGATGGGTGGATGTTGATCCGCTCAAAGTGACCGTGTAAACCCCGACGGTCGGTGGAGTAAAAATGAGAGGGTAATAAGGGGTGGAGCCTGGTTCGCCGTGCCGGTTAATGGTGAGGGGTCCCAATGTTGCCCCCTCGTGTTCGATGATCAACTCAATGCTGTCAGGAACGTTTTCAGTGATTGGCCATCCGTCGCTTCCTAGCAACACGTAAGGGGCGCGCTGAGGGCTCCCAATGGCCATTATTGTTGATGAGTTGTATCCGTCAGGGAACCGAGCGCCTAACCCGTAACCGGTGGGCTCTTTTGCCAAGGTGGTGGTGCTGGCCAGGGGAAGCGTTGAGGTACTTCCGCAACTTGCCAGCACGGCGGTTCCGGCGAGCCCTAAGAGCATGCGACGGCGGGTAAGCGAAGAGCGAAGGTACACGATGCGAGTGTAATGGGGGGATTTGTTGCGTTGACAACGGCACACTCTTGTTTATGAATGCACCCCCTTTGCTTTCGCTACGTATTGATGGTTCAAGCGTTGAGGTACCAGACATTGGGTTGACCCTGTTGGAGGTGCTGCGTGATCACTGTGGCAACACCACAGTTAAAGATGGGTGCAGTCCTCAAGGCCAATGCGGGTGCTGTACGGTGCTCGTTGATGGCCAAGCCCGGGTGGCTTGCGTAACCCCGGCCCGGCGAGTGGTCGGCCGAGAGATCACCACCCTGACGGGACTGCCAGAAGAAACTCGTCAAGGTTGGACCGAGGCTCTGTGCGCTACCGGGGGCACACAGTGTGGGTTTTGCACCCCGGGCATCATCATGCGTTTCGCCGACCTGCAGTCCCGTGGCGAAACGGACCCCGACCGGGTGGCTCGCTCACTTCATGCCCACCTTTGTCGGTGCACAGGATGGCAGACCATCACTGAGTCTTGGGTGGCTTTTGGTCAAGACCACCAGGTGAGCGACCCTGATTTGGCTGCCCAACGCGCTTCCCTAGAGGGCGGAACACCACAAACGGTGGGGCCCGAGGTGGCCGCTGGTCAAGGCGGTTTTTCTGCCGATACGGCCCCCGATGATTGTTTAGTGGCGGTCCCTGATGGCCAAGGTGGTTGGCTGGTGGCTGAGTCGTTAACCGAAGCCCGCCGTCAAGCCGGTCAGATACAAGGGCGTCGCACCACCGTGGAGTCTCAACCCCCTTTAGCGGTTCCGCCCGGGGAATGGGCGGTCACCTTGCAAACCTCTTGGGTGGACCCGGCTTATTTAGAAACCGATGCCTCGTGGTGTGTTCCGGGAGGTGAGCCGTCGTCGCCGGTAGCTAATGGTGGCGCATTTGGGGCCAAGTTGGATTCCCCCGCACGGGAAGCCGCCCGCCAGTTAGCGGACCTCCATGGCCGCCCGGTGTTGGTGCAACTCAGCCGAGAAGATGCGGTACGCATGGGCAGCAAACGCCCCCCTTTGGCGGCGGGCATTAATGCCGACGGCCAAGGGGTAGTGCGGGTGGCCCGTACCTCCGGTATCGCCGAGGCCATAAATACAGTTGCTCCCGGCTTGCAAGTAGAAGAGGTAGACCTTGAGGGGCCACCAACCTCAGTGGACCTCCGCGCTGCTGGGTGGGCCGAAGCAGTAGCTCTTTTGGCTGCGGCAACCGGGTCGCTATCGCCGGTGGTTGCCCCCAACGGTGCAATAGCTTCAGTCACCGTTTCCGCAGAAGAAATTTCGGTAACCGTGCGCTGTGGCGACCCGTTAGATGCGGTTGTTTTGCGTTCCTATTGCATAGGAGCCGCCCACATGGCGTGGAGTTGGGTGACTTCTGAATCGTTAACCGTAGATGCCGAGGGTCAAGTACATGACCTCACCGTGCGGTCTTTTGGTGTGGTGCGGGCCACTGAAATGCCTCACGTTTCGGTAACTATCGAACCAGATACTGGTCCACCAGTAAATGGGTCCGACGCAGTGTTCGCTGCGGTAGCGGCGGCGCTATGGTTGCATTTGGGCACCCCTTCTCGGTGGCCTACCGGATTACCTAACTAGGAGCATTAATGTCGAAACCTGTTGGCCCTTATACCCCGATTATGCGCGCCGGTGATTTATTAATCACCAGTGGCCAAATAGGCATTGCAGATGGTGCTTTGGTTGAAGGCGGCATGGCTGCTCAGTTAAGCCAGGCTTTAGAAAACCTTGAACAGGTGCTCGCTACGGCCGGAGCCACTATGGCCGATGTGGTCAAAACCACCGTGTTTTTGGTGGATATGGCCGACTACGCCGTAATGAACGACTTGTACTGTGCGGCTTTTGGTGACCATCGTCCGGCTCGTTCTGCCGTGGCGGTTGCTGCCTTGCCGTTGGGTGCGCAGATAGAGATTGAAGCGCAGGCTTACTTGGGTTAGCCCGAGGTTCGCTTCATGATCTTTTTCGTGGCAGACTGCAACCATGCTTGGCGCAATAATTATGATCGTGTTATTAGTGGTGGTTATCCCCGTGGGGGTATTGATGAGTGGCGCTTTAGGGGCGGCAGTTATTGGCGGTAAGTTAAAAAATACCGTAGATGCCGATCACGAGGGTTCAGAACTGCTGGCGGTTAGCGAAGCCAATCCTTATCAGGGCCCGGCCGAGGGTTAGTTAAAGCCCCCAGCGGGATTGCCCAAAACGGTAACCCACGCTGCGTACTGTTTGAATCAAGTTGGCGTGTTCTTCGCTGAGTTTTGCTCGTAAACGACGTACGTGTACGTCGACGGTGCGGGCACCGCCGAAGTAGTCGTAGCCCCATACTTGGCTGAGTAGCGTTTCGCGGGTAAAGACTTTGCCGGGTCGCGAGGTTAAGAACTTCAAGAGTTCGTATTCCATGTAGGTCAGGTCGAGCGGGCGGCCGTCTAGGGCTGCTTGGTAGGTTTCGGTGTTGAGGGTTAGCGGGCCGTACTCAATGAGTTCGGGGCGGGTGCCGCGGCCGGTGCGCCAAAAAAGGTGTTGCAGGCGGGCTTGGAGTTCTTCGGGCCGCAGCGGGGTTAAAACAAAGTCGTCAAAGAGGTCGTCGCGCCAGTCAAGGCTGGTGAGTTGGGTTGCGGCAGCTAAGAACAACACAGGTTTTAGCGGGTTGTCGCCTTGGCGTAGGTTGCGGCAAAAACTTAAGGCGGCGGGCAGATCGGTATCAGCGGCGATTATTGCGCCGGCCCAGCCTTCTTCGGGTTCGGCGGTTAAGGCCTGTTCGTAGTTGGACACCGGCTTCCAAGCCCACGAGCCCATGTCGAGGGCTTGGGTGAGTTCAGGCGGGGGTGGGTTGCCGAAAACGAGGAGTGGTTCCATAAGCGCAGTCCGTTACCAAGACGGGAGGTACCGCTCCAATTCAAAGGGGGTTACTTGCTGCTGGTAGTGGTCCCATTCGGCGCGTTTGTTGCGCAGGAACCATTCGAAAATGTGGTCCCCTAATGATTCACGCATCAAAGTGGAATCTTCCATTTCGTCGAGGGCTTCGTGCAGGCTGGCGGGGAGCCGGTTAACCCCGAGGTCACGTTGTTCGTTGCGGGTCAGGTTGTACAAGTTGGCGGTGGCTTCTTCAGGCAAAGACAGGTTTTGTTCTATGCCTCGCAGGCCGGCGGCGAGCAGAACCGAGAAAGCGAGGTAGGGGTTGCATGCCGGGTCAAGGGCTCGATATTCCACTCGAGTGGAATCGGGTTTGCCTAGTTTGGCGATGGGTACGCGAATTAAAGCTGACCGGTTGTTGCGAGCCCATGAGACGTAGCGGGGGGCTTCGTGGCCTTCGTTTATGCGTTTGTATGAGTTGATGAGTTGGTTGGTGACGGCCGATATTTCTCGGGCGTGATGCAAAAGGCCGGCGATGAAACTATGTGCAGTGGGCGAGAGCCCGTCGGCGGCGTCGGGGTCGTGAAAAGCGTTGACGTCGTTTTGGAACAGCGAAAGATGGGTGTGCATGCCGGAGCCTTGTACACCGTTGAGAGGCTTGGGCATGAAGGTGGCGTAGACCCCGCTTTCCATTGCAATTTTTTTAACGGCTAACCGGAGGGTCATGATGGAGTCGGCCATGGTCATGGCGTCGGTGTACTGGAGGTCTATTTCGTGTTGGCTGGGGCTGTCTTCGTGAAACGAATATTCCACAGGGATGGAGAGCGCTTCGAGCATATGCAGCGTGCGTTTGCGGAGGTCTGAAGAAACGTCGGCTGTGGTGAGGTCAAAGTAGGAGGCTTGGTCGAGAGGTTGTGGCGGGCTGGAGGGGTCGTTGTTGGCGAAGTAAAAGAATTCAACTTCAGGGGCGCAAAACATTTCGAAACCGGCGGCTCGGGCTTTTTCTACGTTGCGGCGCAGCACCTGTCGGGGGTCGCCGGCGAAGGGGGTGCCGTCAAGGTTGGTGATGTCACAAAAAACGGTGCCGGAGGGTTCGCTTTCGTTAGACCAGGGCAAGAGTTCAAAGGTTGAGGCGTCGGGGCGAGCCAACACGTCGCTTTCTTGTATGCGGCTAAACCCGTCAATGGCCGATCCGTCAAATTGGAGGCCTTCGTCAAATACGGCTTCTAGTTCGGCCGGGGAGATAGCTACTGACTTGTGTTGGCCCAGCACATCGGTAAACCAAAGACGGATCAAACGCACCCCGCGTTCTTCTACGGTGCGTAATACGTAGTCCTGTTGTTGACTGCGGCGATCTGTTTTTTCGATTTCCACCCCTTCAGCATGGAGGAAAAATATTGGTTCGCGGCAATTGATTTCAAATCGTTCATCTTCCGTTCACAATTGGGCAACAAAAAGGAAACCCCGACAAGCCATGATGATGACTGCTTGGCGTAACCTATTGGGCAGTTCACCTGTCTTTAGACGGAAACCAACTAAGTTCCCACCGACACTAAATGGAAGAGATGATTTATATGGCAATGCGGGCTGAATATATTTGGATTGACGGCACTAAGCCGCTTCCTTACGTGCGATCGAAAACAAAGATTGTTCCCGACGGCACGACTGAGTTCTCTATTTGGGGCTTTGATGGGTCCAGCACCAATCAGGCTCCGGGCGACAATTCGGACTGCGTGCTGCGTCCGGTGTTTGTTTGTCCTGACCCCATTCGGGGCGGTAACGATGTTCTGGTGCTGTGTGATGTGTGTTTGCCTGATGGCAAAATGACCCCGCACCCCAGTAACACGCGGGCTGCTTGTGTCGCCGCTTACGAAAAGTACGGCGATCAAGAACCGATTTTCGGTATCGAACAGGAGTACACCTTTTTCCAAGAGGGTCGCCCTTTGGGTTGGCCTGTTGAGGGTTACCCCGCACCGCAGGGTCCTTATTACTGTGGCGTGGGTTCTATTGAGATTGCTGGACGTGACATTGTTGAAGCCCACACCACGGCTTGCATGAACGCTGGTTTAACCATTTCGGGCACCAACGCCGAGGTCATGTTGGGCCAATGGGAGTTCCAAATTGGTCCACTCGACACGGTGCGCGCCGCTGATGAAATTTGGGTTGCTCGCTACTTGTTGTACCGCATTGCCGAAGATTTCGGTGTGGATGCTTCGGTAGATGCCAAACCAGTTCGTGGCGACTGGAACGGCGCCGGTGCGCACACCAACTTTTCTACTAAAGCGATGCGTGAGGGTTACGAACCGATAATTACGGCTTGTGAAGCATTGGGGGCGGAGGGAAAGATTGCTGAACACTTGGCTGGTTACGGCACGGGTTCCGAAGAGCGCCTTACTGGCCATCACGAGACGCAACGCTTTGATGAGTACAGCTACGGGGTTTCTGATCGCGGCGCTTCGGTGCGTATTCCTTGGCAAGTCCATTTGGATCAAAAGGGTTACATCGAGGATCGTCGCCCCAACGCCAACATGGACCCTTACGTGGTCAACCGGTTGATCACCAACACGTGTTGTGAAGCTTTGGCTTAGTCCGTTTGTTTTTTGCGAGGCCCCGGGGTTTTCCCCGGGGTTTTGCGGTTTCTGGGCGGAGGTTGTTTCTCTGGTTCCCTAACAAAGCACTAACACAGCGCTCTTATGGTGTTCACCAAGCACAGAGATGATGTGGTTGTCCCTAAAGCGGGGGCACGCATACACAAGGAGAACACAATGAAAAAGTTTCTGATTAGCGCAGCCGCCGCTGCCACCCTCATCGGCGGGTCTTTCGCTCTCGCCGCCTGGTCGCCCATGGGCACGGCCGGCGCTCAAGAAGGTGATACCTCAACCATGGATCACACTCAACACGAAGATGGCGCTAAGGGTGCTCGGGGTGGTCAGCGTTTAGGTGTGGTTGCTGAGTCGTTGGGTATCGATGCTGAAGAGCTTCGTGCGCAGTTGGTTAATGGTGCCACGTTGGCGGAGATCGCTGGCGATGGCGTTGATGCTTTGGTTGCTGATTTGGTGGCGCAAGCTACCGAGCATGCGGCTGAGGCGGTAGAGGCCGGCAAGATCGACCAAGCTCAAGCTGATGAAATGTTGGCTGGTGTTGAGGCCAAGATCACAGAACGCATAAACACTGTGATGACTCCTGGCGACCATGCTGGCCGACGAGGCTCAGGTGGCCATGATGGCGCTAAGGGTGCTCGGGGTGGTCAGCGTTTAGGTGTGGTTGCTGAGTCGTTGGGTATCGATGCTGAAGAGCTTCGTGCGCAGTTGGTTAATGGTGCCACGTTGGCGGAGATCGCTGGCGATGGCGTTGATGCTTTGGTTGCTGATTTGGTGGCGCAAGCTACCGAGCATGCGGCTGAGGCGGTAGAGGCCGGCAAGATCGACCAAGCTCAAGCTGATGAAATGTTGGCTGGTGTTGAGGCCAAGATCACAGAACGCATAAACACTGTGATGACCCCTGGCGACCATGCTGGGCACCGTCCAGAGATGGCTCCTGGCCTGATGCCTAGCGGCATGGGCGACGGCCATGATGGTTCAATGCGTTCCCTCGATGGGTCACGCATGTCTATCCGCCCCTTCGGTGGCAACATCCGACCTCTCCCGGTGCCGGCTACTAACGCTTAATCCCTGTCCCCCCAAAAAATAAGAAGGCACCTGGGACCCCACCCAGGTGCCTTCTTATTTGGGTTAGGGCGACAACTGGTCGCTACGCTTTACCTATGGCAAGCATTCGTGTGGCTTTGGCCCAGTTGAACATGGTGGTCGGCGACTTGGCCGGCAATGTTGAGCGGGTGCTTGATGTCTTGCCTCAGGTGGCTGACGCAGATCTTGCTTTGTTTCCTGAGATGACGGTGACTGGTTATCCGCTCGAAGATTTAGTGTTGAAATCTAGCTTTGTGGCCGACAGTAAAAAAGCGGTTGAAGAAATTGCTGCGGCCAGCGGGTCGTGTGCTTTGGTGGTGGGTTTTGCCGATACAGGCCCCCAAGGGCAGGTTTATAATGCCGTGGCGGTTTGCCATGAGGGAAAAATCGTAGGGGTTTATCACAAGCGAGAGCTTCCGAACTATGCGGTGTTTGATGAGGCCCGCCATTTCTCCCCGGGGACCAAGCCGCTGCAGCTGTTCGAAATTGCCGGAGTGCGGGTGGGTTTGGCTATCTGTGAAGATTTGTGGATTCCCGATGGCCCGATTGAAGATTTCGTCGCTGGTGGGGCCGAGTTGTTGGTGACCGTTAATGGTTCGCCTTATGACGACGTAAAGTTTTCGGCTCGCCAAGCGGTGGTGGCCGCTACTGCCTCGTCTTCGGGACGGCCGGTTGTTTATCTCAATTTGGTGGGGGCTCAAGACGAGCTGGTTTTTGACGGAGGGTCCATGGTGGCTGACCCGAAAGGTAACTTTGTGGCTCGGGCTTCACGTTTTTTTGAAGAAATCGTGTTGGTTGATGTTGAGGTGCCTGATCAACCAATTGTGGAGGCGGATCTTGAGGTGGTGCCTGTTTCATCGCCGGTGTTGCGTGATGAACGCCTGACCCCACCAATAGTTACCCCGTTGAGCCCTGAGGCAGAGTTGTACACCGCATTGGTAATTGCTACTCGTGATTATGTACAAAAAAGCGGGTTTAGTGACGTTTGTTTGGGGTTATCTGGTGGGGTGGATTCAGCTTTGGTAGCCACCATTGCTGCCGATGCTTTAGGCGCCGATCATGTGCACACCTTGTTGATGCCCTCGCGGTATTCCAGCGATCATTCGATGACCGATGCGCAGCAACTAGCGGACCGCCAAGGGTTGGGCAGCCAAGTGGTGGCCATTGAACAAGCCCACCAAGCGTTTCACCATTTGTTGGCGCCTACTTTGGGCGATGATCTTCCGGGGTTCACCGATGAAAATCTCCAGGCTCGCATTCGTGGTGTTTTGCTGATGGCTTTCTCTAATGCTTCTGGTTGGCTGGTTCTAACGACCGGTAACAAGAGCGAATCTGCAGTGGGTTTTTCAACGCTTTATGGCGATACCGCTGGGGCTTATGCGGTGATTCGTGACGTGTACAAAACTCGGGTGTATGACCTGTGTCGCTGGCGTAACGAACAAGAGGGCACCCCGGTTATTCCTGAAAATATTTTGTCCAAGGCGCCGTCGGCTGAACTTCGCCCCGATCAACGCGACGATCAACGGTTGCCACCGTACGAAATTTTGGATCCACTTTTAGAGGCTTACATCGAGGGTGATCGCACCAGGTCAGATTTAGTGGCCGATGGTTTCGAAAAAGAATTAGTTGACCGGGTGGTACGTCTGGTTGATTTGGCAGAGTACAAGCGTCGTCAAACCCCGTTGGGTCCGCGGGTCACTACCAAAGGTTTCGGGCGAGATCGACGCCTGCCGGTAGTCAACAGGTATTTGGGATGACGTTTTTTTCGACTGCTGATGGGGCACGTATTTTTGGTGGCATGGCTTGGTTGAGTAGTCAACTCGCTCAACACTTTTTGGGTTGGGCTTCTGACGGGCTGGATACATCGGCGGCTCCGGAGATGCGTTCGATGGGTCGACGGTTCGAACAGCAGGCGGGTTGGTGGAAGGCGTTGGTCCCTGAATCGGTGTTGTTGCAAGATCAAGTATTGGACGGGCCGGTGTCAGCAGAAGTAGCAGCGTTCTTAACGGCGTTAAAAGCGTTGCCGCCGGGTCAACGTTTGGCGGCTTGTGGGCTGGTCGTCGACACCTGGCAAGAAGATGTGGCGGGGTTGGCCGAGGCAATGACCACGGTGGGGGATGAACCTGCTCTTCGCGTGGCCGGTCTGGTGGGCGTAGATTTTGAAGATTTCCCCGCAGTTTCTGGTGCCTTGGAAGAGGTTTTTGTTTCAACTCTTCAATCAGCTCGACCACTGACTGGCCAAACAATTTAAAAAATAGTGACCAAGGTCACTATTTGGCGTTGTGGTCGGTGAGCGCATCGGTAAAGTGACGCTAGAGCAAAGTAGCCATGAGGGCGCTTTCGTCTATCAAGTCTGGTGTTGGCGGCAACTTCACCGGGAGGAGATTTAGGTGGCGAAGAATCGGGTTGAACGAGACGAAGAAGACCTTGTACGGCTGTATCTCACCGATATTGGTCAATACCCACTGTTGACCAAAGAGGGCGAAGTGCGTCTGGCCCAGCAGATTGAAAAAGGCGTCGAGGCCCGCACCGAACTTGATGAAGCAAGCGGCATCACCCCCGCTCGCCGCCGTGAACTGCGACGCAATTTACAGCGAGGCGAAAAAGCAGAACGCACGTTTACCCAGTCCAACTTACGGTTGGTGGTTTCTATTGCCAAAAAATATCAAGCTTCCGGCTTACCTTTATTGGACCTCATCCAAGAAGGCAACTTAGGGCTCATGCACGCCGTAGAAAAGTTTGATTGGCGAAAAGGTTTCAAGTTCTCTACTTACGCCACATGGTGGATTCGCCAAGCCATCACTCGCGGCATCGCCAACACCGGCCGCACTATTCGGCTTCCGGTGCACGCTGGTGACACGTTGGCCCGCCTCCAAAAAGCTCGTTCTCGCCTAGAAATCAAATTCGGTCGTACCGCTACTTTGTCTGAGTTGGCGGCCGAAGTTGAGATGCCCGAAGACAAGGTCACCGAAGCCTTGCGCTTTGCTGCCGAACCGTTGTCCTTGAGCGAACCATTGCGCGAAGACGGTGACGCTGAGTTGGGCGATGTGGTTGAAGATCGAGCGGCCGAATCTCCTTTTGAATCGGCGGCCACCTCGTTGTTGCCCGAAGAGATCAGCCGCTTGTTGGCTCCTCTCGATGAACGAGAGCGTGAGATCTTAAAACTCCGCTTTGGTTTAGACCGAGGCGAGCCCCGCACCCTTGAAGAAGTGGGCGACTATTTTGAACTTACCCGAGAACGCATTCGTCAGATCGAAGCTCGAGCAATGTCAAAGTTGCGTCACCCATCAAGTGACACCGGGGCACGCGACCTGTTGGCCATTTAGCCAAACAAAGTAAAAATTGTTTGGCGGAGGTGGACGGGAATCGAACCCGCCGGACGGGGGTCGCCCGTCCCGCCCGCTTTGAAGACGGGGGAGCCCACCAGGTACTCAGACACCTCCACGCAGAACGTTACGGCCTAAAAACAGGAAAGGCCATCTTGGAGGAGCGGCCGTGGCATGGCCGGTCTATATTGATTCGTATGAAAAAATTTGCCATGTTGGCTGCGTTAGCCGCACTGATCTCAATAGCAGTAAAAAAGGTACGGTCTATTTAGTCGTATCGTTGGGGGTGGTCACCGCTTTTTTGGGCGGGTCATCCTGCGGATGAACAATCCGACACCGAGGAGACAACCGACGGTACCGAGGGCGGCCAGTAGATGACTGCGTTCAATGGGTATGCGTTGCCCAAGGGCTACCGGTCGAGCAAATTCTTGTATTTCCCATTCTCGTTGGGTGGCTTCTTTGCGGAGGGCCCGGTCGGGGTTAACCGCCACGGGGTTGCCTACCGTTTCTAGTAGTGGCAGGTCGGTAACGGAGTCGGAGTAGGCCCACGAGTTGGTGAGGTCGATACCTTTTTCTTCGGCTAGTTTTCTGATGGCTTCTGCTTTGCCGGGTCCTTGAGCGTAGAACTCCACCTCACCGGTGTAGCGCCCGTTGGCATCGATGGTGGCAGTGGTGGCAATAAATTCGTCGACACCGAGGTGGTTGGCGAGGGGTTGCACGATTTCTGCTGGTGAGGCGGAAACCAAAACTAAGAGCCTTCCTTGTTCACGATGGTGGTTGAGGAGGTCTAACGCTTCGTCGTACACGATGGGTTCAATGACGTAGGTGAGGTGTTCGTTTACCAAACGGCGTAGGCCTTCTTGTTCCCACCCGGCGGCGAGTTTGAGGGCAGTGCGGCGGGCTCGGTCCATAGAGTTTTCGTCGGCGCCAAAGAAGCGAAAAAGTAGTTGCCCCCAAGCAGCGCGCAAAGCCATAGGGGCGCTGAGATAGCCAGCTTTGTGGAGGGCCGGGCCGTAGGCGGCAAGTGAAGCGCGGGCGATCACTGTTTTGTCGAGATCAAAAAAAGCCGCTTCCATAGTAAAACCTTACGCTACGGCGCACATTTTTACCGGTTGGTCTGGGCTGGTCTTTCCGGTAGTGTGCCCACACCGGTTGAGGGTGACCTTGTTCGGTTCTCGGCTTTGAGCCCGTTTGCTTTCCCCTTTTGTTGTCAACTTCCCTTTGACGATTTTTTCGGAAGGCTTGATGATGTTGATGGTGTGCTGGTCGCTTAAAGGCGGCATGGGAACAACGGTGGTAGCAGCGGGGCTGGCTTTGTCTTCGGCTCGTGCAGGAAAACGTCCATGGTTATTGGACCTCGATGGGGATCTCCCGTCGGTATTGGGTGTTGATGGTGCAGGCCCAGGTATGACCGATTGGTGTTCGGCCCTTGATGGTCCGGAATGCGAAGCAATTGAGCAGTTAGCGACTGAGGTCTCAGAGATACGCCTGGTAGGTCGAGGCATGTCTTCTTGGGATGATGTAATTTCTGAGCGGATGAAAGAGATGGCCGAATATTTGGTTGGTCTTGATCAAACGGTGGTGGTGGATGCGGGCAATCTGTTTCGTTCGGGCCCACCGCAGGTACTCATCGACCCCTTGTTGGCGGCAGCAGACCGCTCAATTTTGGTTACCCGAGCGTGTTATTTAGCGTTGCGAAGGGTGCCGATACAAACCCACCGTCCTACGGAGGTGGCGCTCACCGTGGAGCCGGGCCGAGCCTTGGGGCGGGCCGATGTAGAACAGGTAGTGGGTGCTCCGGTCACCATGCGGGTGCTGACAGATCCGGCTATCGCTCGAGCGGTGGATTCTGGTTTACTGGCTCGCCGAACACCTCGGGTGTTGTTGCGTGGGGTAGGGGCGGCATCGTGAATTCTTTGATCGCCGCTGTCCATGCCGAGGTTTTAGATCAACTAACCGGCGAGACAGGTCCGGAGGCCGAGGCATTGGTGGAGGCGCTCGTGCTGCGCCATAACCCTTTGTTAGGTCACGTGGCTCGCCAAAAAGTGGTGGATGCCGTGTTGGCTCGCATCACTGGGCTGGGGGCTTTGGAACCGTTGTTTGTGGATCCGCTCGTTTCGGAGGTCATGGTCAATGGCCCCGGCCAGGTTTTTGTCGAAAGAGAAGGCCAGTTAGAACGCACCGAGGTGCGTCTTGATGAAGCGGAGTTGGCTCGGTTGGTGGAGCGGGTGGTAGCGCCCACGGGTCGCCGGGTGGATCGGGCAAGCCCCTGGGTTGATGGCCGGTTGTTAGATGGGTCTCGCATCAATGTGGTGGTCCCGCCGATTGCGGTTGATGGGGCTTGTGTAACCATTCGCCGTTTTGGAAATCGACGGTTTTCTTTGGCTGAACTTGCTTCGCCTGAGGTGGCTTCGCTGCTGCAATCCATGGTGCAACAACGGGCCAACATTGTGGTGAGCGGTGCCACGGGGTCGGGTAAAACGACGTTGTTGGGTGCGTTGGCGGGGGTGATAGATAAAGGCGAACGGTTGGTGACCATTGAGGATGCGGCAGAGCTTTCGTTGGATGCCCCGCATGTGGTACGCCTTGAAGCTCGCCCCCCTAATTGTGAGGGGGTCGGCGAGGTCACCATTCGTGATTTGGTCAGAAACTCGTTGCGTATGCGCCCGGATCGCATTGTGGTGGGTGAGGTGCGTGGCCCAGAAGCTTTTGACATGTTGCAGGCCTTAAATACGGGCCACGATGGTTCGTTGTCTACTTGCCATGCCAACAGCGCCGGCGATGCGTTGCGCCGCCTATCAACCATGGTCTTGCTGGCTGCTCCGGGGTTGTCGCCTACGGTGGCCGATGCTTTGGTGGCGGGCAGCGTAGATGTCATTGTGCAAATGGGCCGGGATGGAGCGCGCCGTTTGGTGACCGATGTTTTAGAGGTTCGACCTCCGGGCGAAGATGAGGCAACAAAAATGGTGGTGGCCGGTGGTGTAGTGGCCACTGATCTTGATTTGTTGGGTTACCGGTGGGGACGATGACTGCGGGATGGCTAGCGGCGGCCACGGTGGTGGCTTTCGCCGGGGCAAAGTTGCCAAGGATGGGACGCCGGCGTTTACCTGGTCAAAGCGACACGATGAGTCATTTGGTGACGGATAGGGAAAACATTTTTTTGGTGGACCGGTTGGTCCAGCGTTTTCGTTTGTCGCCCCGAAGGTTCAACATGGCGTTACCGGGGGTACTCGATGAGATTGTGCGTTCGTTGTCTTCGGGGGCCACTTTGCCCGATGCGTTGAACGAGGCACAAACTACTGGGGGGCCGGTGGCTGAAGATTTAGCTTTGGTGGCGGCGGACATTAATGCGGGTGCCCCTTTGGGTGAGGCGTTGGAACGGTGGAGCACCCGACGCCCCGAAACTCATGTTGATTTGGTGGTGGCGGCGGTTGATTTGGCTTTGGTTTCGGGTGGTGAACCTGCTGATTTGTTGGCTGGAGTAGCGGAGGCTTTGCGTGACGAAGAGTCGGTTGCCGCCGAAGCCCGGGCGCTGGCTACCCAGGCTCGGGCTTCGGCTGGGGTGGTGGCGTTAGCTCCACTGGCTTTTGCGGTGTTGACGGCTCCGTTTCGTTCTGGGGGTCTTGTTGGGGCGGGAGCTGCGGGGTGGGTTCTTTTATTAGGGCTGGCCTTGGATGGGCTGGGTTTGTGGTGGATGTGGCGTATTACTTCTTTTTCTGGGGTGGTTCGGTGAGTTTGGTATTTATTTTTTGGGTGTGTGGGGTGCTGGTACTGTGCGGACGCTTTCTTCGGCCAGCCCCGCTTCTTAAAAAAACGGGAAGCAATAAACCTTTGAGGGCTAACCGGTTGGCGCAGTTGGGTGGCTGGTTGAGAAAAAAGGCGCAACGGCCGGCTTCGGTCCAAGCCGATTTGCGGTTAGGCCGGGCGGTGGTGGCCGGTGGTTTTTTGTTGCTGGTGCACCCGGTGGCCGCTTTAGCGGTCGGGGGGTTGGTGTGGCTGGCTCCGCTTTGGGTTAAGCGCCGGGTTCGCCGCCAACGAGAAGCTGCGGTGGCCGCTGATTTGCCTTGGTTGGCGGGTTTGATTCGTTTGGGGGTGGGGGCCGGGTTACCTATCGGCCAGGCTTTAACCGAGGCAGCCCAGCGAGGCAAAGGCCCGGCTTTTCAAGCGGCGTCGGAGGCCATGGATCGCACGGCCCGCGGGGAGCCTTTGGCTTTGGCGTTAGAGGGTTTGCGGAGTTCGTTGGGTGAACCGGGTCGCCCGTTGGTGGCGGCCTTGGTGGCGGCGGTGCGTTTGGGTGCTCCGGTGGGCCCAGCGTTAGATGCGGCGGCGGTGAACTTGCGGGCCCGGTCTCGGCGTCAGGCTGAGGTGCGGGCACGAAAAGTACCGGTGCAAATGTTGTTTCCGTTGGCTCTTTGTATTTTGCCGGCTTTTGTGTTGCTGTCGGTGGTGCCCATGGTGCTCGACGCTCTTGGCAACCTGGAGGTTGGTCTGTGATTTTTCTTCCCCTTCTCAAAAATTCTCTTCATGGGGGCTCTGGCTCCGCGTGACGAGAATTCAACTTTATGAAAGTAGGAAATACTATGCGTTCACGTATTGTTCGCTGGCATTCAACCCTTTACACCCTTGATGATCGGGGGCAAACAACCGCAGAGTATGTGTTGCTGATTTTAGGGGCGGCCACTATCGCTATTTTGGTTACCAGTTGGGCCACCGGTACCGGCAAGGTGACGCAACTTTTTGACAAGGTGCTTAACTCGCTGATTCGTAAGGTGGCGTAGTTGTTTAGCCACCGGCGTGTCTTAAAAAACGATGATGGTCAAGCCACCGCGGAGTTGGTGTTAGTGCTCCCGGTGGTGGTGCTTTTGGCTTTGTCGTTAGTGCAAGTGGGTTTGGTGGTGCGCAGCGCCATTTTGGTTGAGCATGCGGCGCGAGAAGGAGCGCGAGCCGCGGCGGTTGGCGAGTCATCTAGAAAGATTGAAAATGCGGTGATTGGCTCTACTGGTTTTTCTCCTGCTGCGGTTCGGGTGCAACGAAATTTCCGTGGTGATCGGGTCACCGTGGAGGTGTTTTATACCGATCCCACGGATGTCCCGATGATCGGAAACTTGTTTCCGGACATTGTGGTGAGTGGGTCAGCGACCATGCGAAGAGAGACATGACCCCAGCGTGGGCCACGGGAGGTCTAGATTTGCAAGGTAAGACGAAGCGACAACAAAGGAGAGGGAAATGCAGCAAATAGTCCGCTGGGTTTTCTTACGTGGTGTCGATGTCTTCTGACCAACCCATTGGCGTCGTGGAGTTAAGAATCCCTGCCCAAGCGGAATACTTGCAATTGGTGCGTTCGGTGGTGGGGGCGACTGTGTCTTGCCAACCGAGCGTGCCCCCTGACCGGGTAACTGACCTTCGTTTGGCTGTTTCAGAGGCAGCGACTAATGCCATTGAGGCCCATGGTGAGGCGTTAGTAAATGACCGGGTGACCATGCGTTGTCAACTCACCGAGGGCCAAATCATTTTAGAAATAACCGACCAAGGTGGGGGCTTTGACCCGCAGAGTGTGCCCGACCTCCCCGAGGTTGAGGACGTTAAACGGCTTCAACACGAGTCGGGCATGGGCCTGTCGTTAATGCGTCATTTAACTGATGAGACAACGGTTCAAGTGGGGGAATCCGGCACAATTATTCGGTTGAAAATTAACTTTGATTGACCTATGGATGAACACTGAATTTACCTAAAAGGTGGGACCGGGCTCGTTGACCACTACGGTCTCTTGCGCTCTCCACTCTACGAAAAAGACAAAATGGCTGGAAAAACTACACCCTCATCCCTGACCTGGTTAGGGAGTGATAATCGGTTGGCTCGAAGAGTGGGTCGCCCTATGCAACGTTTCTTAGGCATTGAGGCCGCTGGTGGCGTGCTGCTCATGGTGGCCACTGTGGTGGCCATGGTGTGGGCTAATTCTCCTTGGTCAAGTAGTTACACGGATTTGTGGAACACCGAAATTAATTTGTCTTTGGGTAACTTGTTGACACTAGAACATCAAGGCCACCCGTTGACCTTGAGTCAGTTCGTGAACGATGTTTTGATGGTGATTTTTTTCTTCGTGGTGGGTTTGGAAATTAAACGCGAGTTGGTGATGGGTGAACTCAGGGAGTTCCGTGCTGCCTTGTTGCCTGCCGCCGCTGCTTTGGGCGGGATGGTGGTGCCGGCGCTTGTTTACTTCGCTTTGAACAGTTCAGGTGATGCCTCGGCTGGGTGGGGTATACCGATGGCTACTGATATTGCTTTTGCTGTTGGGGTGCTTTCCTTGTTGGGTCCGCGTATCCCAACATCGTTAAAAATCTTTTTGTTGACGCTGGCCATTGTTGATGACATCGGGGCCATTTTGGTCATTGCTATTTTTTATACCGAAAAATTAGCTGCCGAATGGCTGCTACTGGCTTTTGCGGTAGCTGTGGTGGTGCGCTTGTTGACCAAGGCCCGCGTTTGGTACACCCCTATTTATGCGGTGTTGGGCACGGTGATGTGGTACGCCATTTTTGAGTCGGGGGTTCACGCCACCATCGCCGGAGTGGTCATGGGGCTTTTGGCTCCTGCGAAACCGTTAATCGAAGAAGACCATCACGTGGTGGCTTTTCAACGTTCCGGGGTGACCGACGTGGACGCTCATTCGTTGCGGCGTATGGCTTTTGAAATAAGCGAAACGGTGCCGGTCACCGAACGTTTAGAAAACCTGCTGCACCCTTTAACGGGTTTCATTATTTTGCCGCTTTTTGCGCTCGCTAATGCGGGCATTATTTTGAGCGTGGATTCCATTACTGCTGCCGCATCGTCCGGGATAACTTTGGGTGTTTCGTTGGGTTTGGTGGTCGGAAAAATTATTGGCGTGTCGGTGTTTACCTTGCTGGCCGTACGGTTTGGTTTATGTAGCCTTCCTGCCGGTGCTTCTTCTCGCCATGTGGTGGGGATAGCGGCCATGGCGGGGATTGGTTTCACGGTGTCGTTGTTTATTACTGGGCTGGCTTTTTCTGACCCGGTGTTGCAAGACGAAGCGAAGATCGGCATTTTGGTGGCCTCCTTGGTGGCGGCTTTGTTGGGGGCGTTTATTTTGCGGGGCGCTCGACCGATGGTTGAACCCGTTATGCCAAGAGAAAATGAAGGTATTTAAATGTCTTACGCCCTAGTAATTGTTGAATCCCCGGCTAAGGCAAAAACTATTGCCGGGTATTTAGGCAAAGGTTTTCAGGTGGAGTCGTCGATTGGCCATGTGCGTGACCTCCCTATGCGGGCGGCCGACGTGCCGGAATCACACAAACATTTTAAGTGGGCCAAACTCGGCATTGATGTTGAAAATGATTTTGAGCCTTTGTATGTGGTGAGCCCCGACAAGAAGCAACAGATCGCCAAGTTGCGCAAGTTGTTGAAGGGCGCTGACCAACTCTTCCTCGCTACTGATGAGGATCGTGAGGGGGAAGCTATTGCTTGGCATTTATTGAGCTTGTTGAAACCCAAAGTGCCGGTGCATCGCATGGTTTTTCATGAAATCACCAAAAATGCCATCACTGAGGCGTTAGATAATACGCGTGAAATCGACCAGGGGCTGGTTGATGCCCAGGAGACCCGCCGCTTGTTGGATCGTCTCTATGGTTTTGAATTGTCGCCGGTGCTGTGGCGTAAGATCGCTCCCCGTTTGTCGGCGGGTCGGGTACAGAGCGTGGCGACGCGCATTGTGGTGGAGCGCGAACGGGAACGCATGGCGTTTTCGTCGGCCGGGTACTGGAGTTTGAATGCCGAGTTGACGACCCCAACGCCTGAAACTTTTTCGGCTGCTTTGCTTGAGGTCAAGGGCCGTCGGGTGGCTGGCAGCCAACATTTTGATGACGCTGGTGCGGTTACTTCTCCAGAGGTAACGGTGCTTGATGAAGCGGCGGCGGTGGCGTTGTCGAGCGCCTTGGCAAATGAGTCACTCACCGTGGAGTCGGTCAAGCCAAAGCCTTATAGTCGTCGACCGGCTGCCCCTTTTATTACTTCGACGTTTCAACAGGCTGCGGGCGGGCGGCTCAAAATGTCGTCGCTTCGTGCCATGCGAGCGGCCCAGAATCTTTATCAAAAGGGTTACGTCACTTATATGCGTACCGATTCGACCACTTTGTCGGATACGGCTTTGCGGGCCGCTCGGGCGGTGATCGCTGACCAATTTGGTGGCGAGTATTTGCCTCCGGCGCCTCGGACTTATAAAAATAAGGTGCGTAATGCTCAAGAGGCTCATGAGGCTATTCGCCCGGCTGGCGACCAGTTTCGGGACCCCCAAGAGGTGGCCGCTGAGGTAAGTCGTGATGAAGCCATGATTTACGAAATGATTTGGCAGCGGACGGTGGCTTCGCAGATGACCGATGTTGTTGGTGAGACGGTGCAGATTCGCCTTACTGGTCAATCTGGTGAAGCTCCTCTTGAAATGGTGAGCAAAGCGCCGGTTTTGTTTGCTACCAGCGGCACCATCATCAGCCATCTTGGTTTTCGTAAGGTTTATGCCGGGAGCAGCGACGAAAATGAGCAAGTAGTTTTGCCGCAGGTCAGCGAAGGGGACCGCGTGCAGATTGCTGACCTTGTTCCAGAAGGTCACACCACGCAGCCACCTTCACGATTTACTGAAGCGTCTTTGATCAAAAAGTTAGAAGAACTTGGGGTGGGCCGTCCTTCTACCTATGCCTCCATCATGGAGACCATTCAAAATAAGGATTATGCGTGGAAGAAAGGTTCGGCTTTGGTGCCGACCTTTAGCGCTTTTGCGGTAACCACTTTGCTGGAGACGCATTTTCCGAAGTTAGTTGATTACAACTTCACGGCGCTTATGGAAGACGACCTTGATGAAATTTCTCGAGGTGAGGCGCAACGGGTGCCTTGGCTGCGAGATTTTTATTTCGGCACGGATGGCGAAGAAGGGCTACACGACAAGGTCACCCATCGTTTGGACGATATTGATGCCAAAGGGGTGTCCACGGTTATTCTGGGTGCTCACGGTGGTCAAGAAGTAATGGCTTGTTTTGGCCGCTTTGGCACTTATGTGCAAAAAGGCGAGGAAAGCCGTTCGATCCCTGATGACATTCCGCCTGATGAACTCACGGTGGCGGCGGCTATGGAGTTTTTGGATGCCCCCACTGAACAGCATTTGGGTGATGACCCGGTGACTGGTTTGCCGGTTATCGCTAAGTCAGGAAAGTTTGGACCGTATGTGTCTTTGGGGCGTTTGCCGGCCCCTATTAAGCGTTCACCGGAGTTGATTGCTTTAACGGGGGTGGGTTTACGAAGCAAAGAGATCAAGGTGGCGTTGTCTTACCTGCGGTTAGCGGTTGACCCAGTAGATGAAAAGGTGGTGCGCCATATAGCCAATATTCCTAAGCGGGGTATCGGCAAAGGGACGTTGGATAAGATTTCTGACTTTGCGGTCGGGCATGACGTAGATTTTTTAACCGCTATGGGCAAAGCGGAAAATTCAGGGGTTACTGGGGCTGGGCTGAAGGGAGTTCGCTCTTTTTTGCGACTGCGTAAAAAGTTGATGGGTGTGGTCGAGCAAGGCCCCGGAGCGGTGGTTTCTGAAGCGGTGGGCGGCTACCGACGTGAGTTGGGGGCCAAAGAGTTAGATCGTCAAGAAAACTTGGATCGCCTGGTTGAAGCATTGGGAGCGTTCACTGGAGTGGACGATGTACTCGAACAACTAGACAGTTTGGCCACTGTTGAGGAGGGCCCGAAACCCAAGATGGCTTCGTTATTTTCGACCATGTCGTTGGAACGAATAACTCTTGAGGATGCTTTGGAGTTGTTGAGTTTGCCTCGCACAGTGGGGGTTGACCCCTCCGATGGTGTAGCCATTACGGTGCAGAACGGTCCGTTCGGCCCGTATCTCAAAAAAGAACACGCCGAGAAAAGCAATGAAACACGCAATATTGATAGTGAGGAACGGCTGTTAACCGTCACCCTTGAGGAGTGTTTGGTTTTGTTAGCTCAACCCAAAGCTTTTGGACGTCGGGCGGCCAAGCCGCCGTTGCGTGAGTTGGGTAAGGACCCAGCGAGCGGAAACATTGTTACCTTGAAAGACGGCAACTATGGTCCGTACGTATCAGACGGGGAGTACAACGCTTCGCTGGGCCGGGGTGATTCGGTAGAGTCTTTAACCGATGAACGAGCCGCCGAGTTGTTGGCAGAACGGCGGGCTAAGGGCCCAGCGAAAAAAAATAAACCACGACGAAAAAGGAAGTAGTCGCTGGTTGAACCAGCGGGCTGCGCAGTTTCTTCTAGGATTAACGTGATGTCTGATTCTCCCGGCGGGGATAAACCGCCTGAACTACGTGATGAGTTTGTACTCGGTGACGAACCGAGTTTGCTTATCCCTGAGGGTGGCGACCGCCCGGGTCTGCACGTGCGCATGTTTTCCACTCCGGAGTTTTTTCGCTTGTGGCTGGCGCAGGTGGTGTCGGCTACTGGCGACTGGTTGGGCCTGTTGGCTATCAGCTTGTTGGCTATACGGATTGGTGCCGGTTCTGAGGGGGCGGCTCTTTCGCTGGTTTTAGCAGCCCGCATTGCTCCCGGGTTTTTCTTTGGGCCTATTGCTGGGGTGCTGGTTGACCGGTGGGATCGCAAACGGGTGATGATCGTGTCCGATGTGGGGCGGGCTTTGGTGATGCTTTCGTTGCCTTTTGTGGACACCATTTGGGGCCTGGTAATTGCTTCGCTTATTTTGGAAGCTTTCACCATGTTGTGGTCGCCGGCCAAAGAAGCCTCGGTGCCCAATTTGGTTCCCGAGGAGTACTTAACTACCGCAAACTCGCTTTCTATTTTGGCGGCTTACGGGACCTTCCCGGTGGGGGCCGGTTTGATGGTGCTGTTTGGTCGATTGTCGACCGCTTTGTTTAGTTCTTCGTGGGCCGACAATCTGCAATTGCATGAAGAGGGCTTGGCTTTTTATGCCAATGCTTTGACTTTTTTGGTGGCGGCAGGATTAATTTTTACCCTGCATTTGCCACATCGGACAAAACGTAAATCGTTAGTTGGTGAACCGTTGCGGGCTCGGTTGGCTGACCCTATTGCTGATCTGCGTGAGGGCTGGCAGTTTGCTTTTGCTAACCCGGTGGCTCGCACGGTGAACATGGGCCTCGCCACGGGTTTAATTGGCGGCGGCATGTTGGTGCCTTTGGGAGCGGTGTATGCCACCGAGGTGTTAGGGGCCGGCGAGTCGGGTTATGGCTTCTTGATTACCGCTTTGGGGTTGGGGGTAGCGGCTGGGGTGGCTCTGGTTTCTTGGGCGCAGCGACACTTGCCGAAAACTCGTATGTTTACCTGGTCGCTGATTATGGCGGGAATGTTTTTGTTGGCTTCGTCGTCCATTAGTCAAATCCACTTGTCGGCGGCAATGACCTTTGGTATTGGTATTTGTGCTGGGTCGGTGTACGTGTTGGGCTTTACCTTGTTGCACGAAAGTGTGACCGATGAGTTGCGGGGCCGTATTTTTTCAACTTTGTATGTGTTGGTGCGCATGTGTGTGTTGATTGCTTTGGTGGTCGGCCCGTTGCTGGAGGAGTTATTGGATCGTTTTTCCAAACGGTTCTGGGACCGCCACATTAATCTTTTTGGGTGGGAAGTTTTTGTTCCTGGGGTGCGGCTCACCCTCTGGTTGGCTGCCTTGATCATGTTGGGGTCGGGGTTGATAGCCGTTGTTTCGTTACGAGCCGGGGCTGAAGGAGAAAAAACATGACCGGTCGTTTGGTGGCTTTTGAAGGTGGTGAGGGTTCAGGGAAGAGCACGCAGGCTCGGCGATTGGCTGACCATTTGGGAGCGTTGTTAACGCGTGAGCCGGGCGGCACTTTGTTGGGTGAACAATTGCGGGCGTTGGTTTTAGACCCTGAGCGGGAGGCGCCGTCGGATCGCGCCGAGGCGCTAATTATTGCTGCGGCTCGGGCACAACATGTTGCTGAGGTGGTGGGTCCGGCGTTGGCCGCTGGCACCGATGTAGTAACTGATCGGTTTATTGGCTCGTCGCTGGCTTATCAGGGGATCGGTCGGGGCCTTGGGGTGGCTGAGGTAGCGGCGGTTTCGGCTTTTGCCACTAACGGCCTGGAAGCAGATTTGACGCTTTTTATCGAAGTAGATGAAGCCACGGCAGCGGAGCGCATGAACCGTTCATTGGACCGCATCGAACAGGCGGGCCAAGGTTTTCATCGTCGGGTTGCTGAGGCTTATCAGACGTTGGCTGATGCGAACCCAGACCGTTGGGTGGTTATTGATGGGGTGGGAACTGTTGATGAGGTAACGGCTCGGGTTATGGCCGCAGTGGTTGATCGTTTGTCATGAACGAGGAAGAACTGTGGGCCACGGTGGTAGGTCAAGCTGAAGCGGTACGGGTGTTGCAGGCGGCGGCCCAAGCTCCGGTGCATGCGTATTTGTTGGTGGGTCCAGAAGGGGCAGGGCGGTTAACGGCGGCTCGGGCTTTTGCCGGCAGTTTGTTGGCGGGTCAAGATGAAGGCCCAGAGGGTTTGCGGCATCGTCGTTTAGCGGCAGCGGGTAAGCACGCTGATTTGGTGGAGATTGTTCCGCAGGGCCGGGCTTTGTTGGTCGCTGAAGCAGAGGGCATCATCGTGGAGGGTTCGCGTTCGCCGGTTGAGGCTCAGCGCAAGATAGTGATGGTGGATCGTTTTCATACTGCGGAGCCTGAAGCGGCAGCCAGTTTGTTGAAGACCATTGAAGAGCCGCCGCCTACCGTGGTTTTTGTTTTGCTGGCCGATGAAGTTCCTGATCATCAGATAACTATTTCTTCTCGTTGTGTGCGGGTTGATTTACCGGCGCTTGATGCGGAGGTTATTGCTGAAGTGCTGGTGGCCGAGGGGGTAGAAGGGGAGCGCGCTCTTTTGGTGGGGGAGGCTTCGGCGGGAAGTTTGACTCGGGCTCGGTTGCTGGTTTCTGACCCGGCCATTAGTAATCGACAGGAGGCTTGGCGTTCGGTGCCCCGTCGTTTGGATGGCACCGGGGCGGCGGTAGCGGTGTTGGTGGCGGAGGTGCGTGATTTGATTAGCGATGCTGAGGGGCCGTTGGTGGCTCAGCACAAACAAGAGTTAAATGATTTGGTGGAGCGAGAAGAATCGTTGGGTTTGCGGGGAGCGGGGCGACGAGATTTGGTGACTCGACAGAAGCGGGAAGTTCGGCGTTTGCGTGACGATGAATTACGTTTTGGTTTAGCGACTTTGGCTCGTGGTTACCTTGGCCATGCACAAAAGGATGATCCACTGGCTGAGCGAGCGTTGGCGGCTACTGCGCTCATTACTGAGGCCACTGGCGAGTTGGTGCGTAACCCCAACGAGGCGTTAATGCTGCAGGCTTTGTTTTTGGATCTTCCTTCGTTGCCCTAGTTGTTGGGGGCTACAACGGTTAGTGGTCGTGGAGGACGAAGCGTACGCGTTTGAAGCCTTTGCCTTTTGATTCGGTTTTGGTGATTTCTATGCGGCCTACTTGGCCGGTCGAGGACACGTGGGTACCGCCGTCGGCTTGCCGGTCTAAACCGACGATGTCTACTACCCGTATTTCGGTGACTGATTCGGGGACCAAGCTGACTTTGGTTCTGATGAGGTCTCGGTCAAGTACGGCGTTGTCGCGTGAAAGAAACGAAACTTCGATGGGCCGGTCGGCAGCGATTTCTTGGTTGCAGAGAGTTTCGATGTGTTGAGCGAAACCCTCGGGCAGTTGGTCAACTTCGAAGTCCATGCGTCCGGAGAGGGCGTTCATGTTGCCGCCGGTTACTACTCGTTTTTCGTCGCGCCACATGATGCCGCACAGAATGTGCATGGCGGTGTGGGTGCGCATCATGTGGCGGCGGCGTTGGTCGTCGACTTCTCCGGTCACCGTGCTGCCAATTTCTGGTAGGGGGCCGGCGAGTTTGTGGAGCACGCGTCCTTCTACGGTACGTACGTCAAGTACGGCGGCTGCTCCTTGGTTCCAGGTGAGGTGGCCGGTGTCGTGGGGTTGTCCGCCGCTGGTGGCGTAGAAGGCGGTGCGGTCAAGTTCGATGCGGTCGCCGTCGTGACTAACTACTGCCGCGGTGAAGTTTCGTAGGTCTGCGTCACGAAGGTAGAGGCGTTCGGTCATGTCATTGCTCGTTTCCGCTGAGGTCGTTTATTTCTATGCGTAACTCGTTGCCTAAAACACGCCAGGTAAGTTGCTCAAGGCCGGTGCCTTGTGAGCCGAATCGGTTGTCGCTGTCGCAGGAGTCCACAAATTCTTGGCTACTGGTTTCCCACTGGGCAAGGCAGTCAATATTTTTTTCGGGCACGCGAGCAAAGAATGAGGCCCATCCGGTGGCGGGGTCGTCGCCGAGGTGAGTGATCCAGATTGGTCGGCCGCCTCCCACCAGGTCGGGGAAAGCCACCGGGCCGTTGTCGCTAATTTCTGTGGCGAGGGCTAAGGCGTCGATGCCGCGGAAGTCATCGTCGCCGAGCCGTACGTCAAGTTCGGTGGAGGTGCCGGCTAAGCGCAGCATCAGGATCATTAATCCGAGGGTGGTGGCCAGACCAAAGAGACCAATGACTACGGCTCGGCGAGCTTGGGGGCTGGCTTTTCGGGCGACCGGCATATTGTTTTGTCCTTTAGTTGTGTTCCTCTAAGGAGGAACCGGCGGTACTTTGTGTCTAGTATCGCTGAGGCTCGTCTCGAGCCCTACATTTACTTTAGAGGAGACCTTCCGGTGGATCTTTTTGAATATCAAGGAAAGCAGTTTTTTGCTGAGTACGGCTTGCCTATTTCACCTGGTGAAATTGCGTTTACCGTTGATCAAGCAGTAGCGGCTGCGGAGGCCTTGGGCACCCCGGTCATGGTTAAGGCTCAGGTGCATACCGGTGGTCGAGGTAAAGCGGGGGGCGTAAAGTTTGCCGCCACCGTTGATGAGGTGCGTGAACACGCCACCAATATTTTGGGTTTGGACATCAAGGGCCATGTGGTGGGCCGAGTGTGGATTGAAAAAGCATCCGATATCGCTGAGGAGTATTACGCCAGTTTTACTTTGGATCGTTCGGCTAAAAAACATTTGGGCATGCTTTCCGCCGAAGGCGGGGTGGAGATCGAAACGGTGGCTGAAGAAAACCCGGAGGCCATTGCCAAGATTTGGGTTGACCCGGTAGATGGTCTTGACGAAGAGACAACTCGTGCCTGGGTGGCGGCGGCCAACCTGCCTGAAGCGGCGGTGGAGGGGACGGTAGAAATTTTGCTGGGCCTTTACCGAGCCTACGTAGAGGGTGACGCTGATTTGGTGGAGATCAACCCGTTGATTTTGACTCCCGAAGGCAAAGTGCATGTGCTGGACGCCAAGGTCACTTTGGACGGCAACTCGGTGTTTCGCCACCCGGAGTACGCCGCCTTTGAAGAAACACAGACCCGTGACGAGCGTGAAGCCGCCGCCCACGAAAAAGGCTTGCAGTACGTGGGCTTGGACGGCACGGTGGGGGTTATTGCTAACGGTGCTGGTTTAGCCATGTCGACCGTGGATGTAGTGAATCAGGTGGGCGGCGGGGCCGCCAACTTTTTAGATATTGGCGGTGGTGCCAACGCAGAGGTCATGGCCGGAGCATTAGAGGTCATTAATAATGATCCGGCGGTGGAATCAATTTTCATCAACATTTTTGGTGGCATCACCCGAGGCGAAGAGGTGGCTAACGGCATCATCGGTGCTTTAGAGAGGGTCGACATTGAGGCTCCTATTGTTATCCGCCTTGATGGCACCAATGCCGATGAGGGGCGAGCCATTTTGGCTCCTCACTTGTCGGAGTCGCTGCAGATGGCGTCCACCATGTTGGAAGCAGCTCGCAAAGCAGTGGCTTTAGCCGGAAAGGAAGCCTAGTCATGAGTATTTTTGTTGACGAAAACACCAAAGTTATTTATCAGGGGTTAACCGGCACCCAAGGCCGTTACTACGGTTTGTTGAACCGGGAGTACGGCACCCAAGTTGTGGCCGGCACCAACCCGCGTAAAGCAGGCGAAGAGGTAGAAGGCATTCCTATTTACGCCAACGTGGCCGAAGCAGTAGATGCCACGGGCGCTACCGCTTCTTGTATTTTTATTCCGGCCGCCGGGGTACGTGGTGCGGTGCTCGAAGCAGCTGAGGGTGGGGTGGAGTTCATTGTGGCTATCACCGAAGGCGTACCAGCTCACGATGAAGCAGAATTTTATAACCGCTTGCGTCGCGATTTCCCCCAGGTGCAGTTGTTGGGCCCGAACTGCCCGGGCATTATTTCTCCAGGAAAATGCAACATCGGTATTACCGCCGGACACATTGCTGAACCCGGTGGCCCGGTGGGCATTGTCAGTCGTTCGGGCACCTTGACTTATCAAGCGCTGTACGAACTCAAAGAAAAAGGCATTGGTTGCACTACCTGTGTGGGCATTGGCGGTGACCCGGTGCCGGGTACGTCGTTTATCGATTGCTTAGAGGCTTTCGAAAATGACCCAGAAACTAAAGCGGTCATGATGATTGGTGAAATTGGTGGTTCGGCTGAAGAAGAAGCGGCCGAGTACATCGCTAACCACATGTCTAAACCGGTGTCGGCTTATGTGGCTGGGGTGACTGCTCCTCCCGGTAAGAAGATGGGTCACGCCGGGGCCATCGTGTCGGGCGGCAAAGGCACAGCACAAGCCAAGATGGATGCTTTGCGGGCCGCTGGGGTACGGGTTGGTTTAAACCCCACCGAAGCTGGTGAACATATGGCGGACATTGTGGCCGAGTTGGGCGCCAACTAGACAAGAACGCTGGGGTGCTTCTGCTACCGTCGCAGGCATGAAACTTGCCGTATTGGTTTCGGGAACCGGGACTATTTTAGATGCCATGGTGGCTGCTGGTTTGCCGGTGGCTTTGGTGGTTGCTGATCGCCCTTGTTTGGCGATTGAGCGAGCATTGGGCCATGGCCTAACCGCTGAGGTGGTAGAGCGGTCAACTTTCGGGGCGGCTTTTGACCGAGAGGGCTATACCCAGCAAATCACTGAATTTCTTCAAAGCCATCAGGTGGATTTAATCGCTATGGCGGGGTTCGGTACTATTTTGGCTGCTCCTATTTATGAGGGTTTCGCTGGTCGTATTTTGAACACGCACCCATCGTTGTTGCCGGCTTTTCCGGGGTGGCATGCCGTGGAGGCCGCTTTGGCTCATGGGGTGAAGGTTTCTGGTTGCACGGTGCATGTGGCTACTTTGGCCGTGGATTCTGGCCCAATTTTGGCCCAAGAAGCGGTGCCGGTAGAGGCTGACGATACGGCGGCTACTTTGCATGAACGTATAAAAGATGTAGAGCGTCGCCTGTACCCGGCCACTATTGCTCGGGTGCTTAACCAAGGAGTTTGCGTATGACCACTCGTCGAGCGTTGCTGTCGGTGTATGACAAAGCGGGCATTGTTGAGTTCGCCCAAGGCCTGGTGGCTTTGGGGTGGGAGGTGGTGTCTAGCGGGGGCACGGCGCAAGCATTGGCCCAAGCCGGGGTTGCAGCAATTGAGGTAGCGGAGATCACCGGGGCACCAGAAATGCTGGGGGGGCGGGTTAAAACATTGCACCCGGTTATCCATGGCGGCATTTTGGCCGACCGGTCTAAACCAGAGCATCTCGCTGATTTAGAAAAACGTGGGATTGCGCCCATTGATTTAGTGGTGGGTAACTTGTACCCATTTTCTTCGGATCCCAGCATTGAGTTGATCGATATTGGTGGGCCCACCATGGTGCGGGCGGCCGCTAAAAATCATGCCCATGTGGGCATTGTGGTCAACCCGGAGGACTACCCGGTGGTGCTCAACGAGTTGCAAGCGGAGGGGGAGTTGTCGACCGCTACCCGCCGCCGGTTGGCCCGGGATGCTTTTGCCCATACGGCGGCTTACGACGCCGCCATTGTGGGTTGGTTTGATGAAGACGCTGACCCTTTGCCGCCTTCCTTGCATTTGGCTTTAGATCGGGTGCAAGATTTGCGGTACGGCGAGAACCCCCATCAGGTGGGTGCTCGCTATCGTTTGGCTGGCCAGTCGGGTTGGTGGGATGAAGCAATTACCCACGGCGGTAAGGCCATGTCGTATTTGAATCTTTTTGACACGGAGGCAGCTTGGCGGTTGGTGCATTGCTTGGGTGATGGCCCAGCGGCGGTGGTTATCAAGCACGCCAACCCTTGCGGGGCAGCGGTAGCAGACAACATCACAGCGGCTTACTTGGCGGCCCATGCGGGTGACCCAGTGTCGGCTTTTGGGGGCATTGTGGCCGTGAATCGTCCGGTGACGCTGGCTATGGCTCAAGCGGTGAGCGAAGTATTTACTGAGGTAGTGGTGGCCCCGGGCTTTGAACCAGAGGCCTTGTTGTTGCTGAAAGAAAAAAAGAATCTCCGCATTTTGGAAGCGCCGGCTCCGCAGTGGCCCGATCTTGAGGTGCGTAATATAGACGGAGGCCTGTTGGTACAAACTGCCGACGCAGTGACCGTGGACCAAGCGGCCTGGTCGGTGGCTACCGAACGGGAACCCACGGAGGCCGAGTGGGAAGATTTGGTGTTTGCGTGGCGGGTGGCCGCCCGAGTGTCATCGAACACCATTGTGTTGGTTAAAGACGGTCAAGCGGTGGGCATTGGGGCGGGTCAACAAAACCGTCGAGATGCGGGCCGGATTGCTACCGACAAAGCAGCCGGCCGTGCCTTGGGTGGGGCGTGTGCCAGTGATGCTTTTTTCCCTTTTCGTGACGGCTTGGATGCAGCAATTGAGGCGGGTGCGACGGCGGTTATCCAGCCTGGTGGCTCCGTGCGAGATGATGAGGTTATTGCGGCCGCTAACCAAGCCGGTATGGCCATGGTGTTTACCGGCCAGCGGCATTTCCGCCATTAGGTAAGTGCTTCCGCTGCGAAACTTTTAGCACTAGAGTTCCGCTCTATGACTGCACAACTTTTAGCAGGTGGCCCCGTTGCGGAGGCTGTCCTCGATGATGTTCGTATCCGGGTACAAGCGTTGCAAGCCCGGGGGGTTACGCCGGGCTTAGGCACCATTTTGGTGGGTGACGATGGGGCCAGTGCGGGGTATGTGCGTAAGAAGCATGAAACGTGTGAAGCGGTGGGTATTGCGTCGCATCATTTGCAAGTAAACGCTGGTGATCCGCCAGAGGCTCTGCTGGAGGCGGTGGAGAGTTTTAACGCCAACCCCGAGGTGCATGGTTACATCATTCAGCACCCGGTGGCTGATGGTTTTGATTTCAACGCTGCTTTGTCAGCGATGGACCCCGGTAAGGATGCTGATGGTTTGCACCCCACCAACTTGGGCAAACTGGTTTTGCAAGAAGAAGGCCCGGTGCCGTGTACCCCGGCGGGCATTGTGGCCATGTTTGTGCATTACGACATTGAGGTGTCAGGTCGCCATGTGGTGGTTATTGGTCGGGGGCCCACTCTGGGTCGCCCGTTGTCGTTGTTGTTGACTACTAAAGCCCCGGGGGCTAATGCGGCGGTCACTGTGGTGCATTCGGCGGTACCAAACTTGGCCGACTTAACTCGAGAGGCCGACATTGTGGTGGCTGCGGTGGGTATCCCGGGTTTTGTTACTCCGGACATGGTGCGCCCTGGCGCGGTGGTGGTGAGCGGGGGTATTTCTTGGGAGGGTAAAAAGTTGTTGGCTGATGTTGATGAGTCGGTCGAAGAGGTTGCTTCGTGGATAACCCCTCGTTTGGGCGGGGTGGGCCCCACCACGGTGGCCATGTTGTTGCGTAACACGGTGGAGGCTGCCGAGCGCTCTGGGTCGTAGTTTGGTGCTGAAAAGAGGTTGGGTGGGGGCTTCTTTTTAGCCCGCTCTGCCTTTAATTTGGGCAAAACAACTGAAGGAGATCTCTCCGGTGTGTTGACTGGTGCCGATAGGGTCAAGGCATGGCTGAAAAAATTTCTATGAGCGCCAATGGCGTATTAAATGTTCCCACTGAACCCATTATTCCGTTTATCGAAGGCGACGGTACAGGGGTCGATATCTGGCCAGCGGCTCGCTTGGTGCTTGATGCGGCGGCGGCTAAACACGGCCGCAAGGTGGAGTGGAAAGAAGTACTGGCTGGTGAAAAAGCTTTTAACGAAACCGGCGATTGGCTTCCTCAAGAAACTATTGAAACTTTCGACAGCCACCTGATTGGCATTAAGGGCCCGTTGACTACCCCCATTGGTGGAGGGTTCCGTAGCCTGAATGTGGCTATTCGCCAAATTTTGGACCTCTATGTTTGCTTGCGCCCGGTGCGTTATTTCAAGGGCGTCCCTTCCCCGGTGAAACACCCCGAGTTGGTGGACATGGTGATCTTTCGCGAGAACACCGAAGACATTTATGCTGGTCTTGAAGTAGAGGCCATGAGCCCCGATGCATTGAAGTTGCGTGAACTTCTAGAAGACGCTTTTGGGTGGAAAATTCGTGAAGATTCCGGCATTGGTATTAAGCCGATTTCTAAAACGGGTTCGCAGCGGTTGCAACGGGCTGCATTGCAGTACGCCGTTGACCGTGGATTGCCGCGGGTGCATTGGGTACACAAGGGCAACATTATGAAATACACCGAAGGGGCGTTTCAACGCTGGGGTTACGAGTTGGTGAAAGAAGAGTTTTCTGACGTGGCCGTGGCTTGGGAAGATTGCGGTGGCGACCCGGGAGACAAAATTTTGGTGCAAGATACCATTGCCGACATCGCTTTGCAGCAGGTGTTGACTCGCCCGGCTGAGTTTGACGTGATTGGCACCATGAACCTTAATGGGGATTATTTGTCAGATGCTTTGGCGGCGCAAGTAGGCGGCATCGGTATTGCTCCTGGGGGCAACGCTAACTACGTCACCGGCCACGGCATTTTTGAAGCCACCCACGGAACGGCCCCGAAGTACGCTGGCCAAGACAAGGTCAACCCTTCGTCGGTGTTGTTGTCTGGGGTGTTGATGTTTGAACACATCGGCTGGAAAGATGCCGCTGACGACATTGTGGCCGCTTTGGAGTCAGCAATTTCTGACAAAGTAGTTACTTACGATTTTGCTCGTTTGATGGATGGGGCTACCGAAGTGAAGTGTTCGGAGTTTGCTTCGGCCGTCGTTGATCGCCTCTGATTCCCACCGCTTCTTCTGACGGGGTATTTCGTCGGGCCGGGCGGCTAGTTGCTCGTTCGTTTCGTGCTCACCCGATGCCGCATATTTTGGCGGCTATGGGCGCCAATGTGTTTGCCGTGGCCGTGGTGGGGTTCACTATTGTTATTGGCCGGATTACCGATGAGGTGATTCTTCCGGGGCTGTCGGGGGAGGGACCGGGAGTGTCGGGTCGCGCCGTGCTTTCGGGTATGGCAGCGCTGGGAATAGTTGGTTTGGTCCGGGGATTGTCCATTATGGTGCGCCGTTGGTTCAATATGATGGCGGTGGCGCGTACGCAACGTACGTGGCGTCAGGAGTTGACCGACCGTTATTTAGATGCTCCCATGACCTTTCATTGGGCGCGCCCGGCTGGTCAACTTTTAGCGCACGCTGATTCAGACGTTGAGGTAGCGACGTCAATGTTGATGCCGTTGGCTTTTTCGTTTTCGGTAGTGGCGCTGATCGTGGTGTCGTTGATTAGTTTGTGGGTGGTGCACCCGTTGTTTGCGTTGGTGGCGCTAATTTTGTTTCCTACATTGGCAGTGTTAAACCGTCGTTTTACTAAGTCCATTGAAGAGCCAGCGGCTCGGGCCCAAGCAGAGGTGGGGCGGGTGTCGTCTATCGCCCATGAAAGCCTCGACGGGGTGTTGGTGGTTAAGACGTTGGGCCGCCAAGATCAAGAGGTGGCAAGGTTTGCCGAAGCAGCGGCTGCTTTACGTGCGGAGCGTATTGCGGTGGGGCGTTTGCGAGCGAACTATTCCCCGATTATTTACTCGTTGCCTAACTTAGGAATCTTGACTTTGCTGCTGGTAGGTACCTGGCTATTTGACCAGGGAGCAGTGACCTTGGGTGAGATGGTTCGGGCCATGGCTTTGTTTTCGATTTTGTCTCTGCCTATGGAAATCTTAGGCTTTCTTTTTCAGATGATTCCCCAGTCGGTGGTGGCTCAGGACCGTATTGATGGGGTGCTAGCCGTTGACCCTGAGCCGAAACCAAAGGGCGGGACGGTGGGTTTACCGACCATTGATTTTGTTGATTTGTCGTTTGCTTACCCGGTGGAAGGCGTCCAGGCTCCTTTGGTATTGGAGGGCCTTTCGGTTCGAATTGAGCCGGGGGAAACGGTGGCTTTGGTGGGTTCAACGGGGTCCGGTAAAAGCACCTTGGTGGCTTTGCTGGCTGCTTTGATGCCGCCCAGCAGCGGACAGGTGTTGTTGGGGGGGGTGGATGTTCAGGACCTTGGTTCGGAGGGCACTGCTTCGGTGGTGGCTCCGGTGTTACAAGAAACGTTCCTGTTTGCCGATTCGGTGCGACAGAATCTGACCTTGGGTCGCCATATTCCTGAGGGGGAGTTGCAGCGGGTGTTGGCTTTGGTGGCGGCGGAGGGTTTTGTGGCCGAGATGCCACAAGGGATAGACACGGTGGTTGGTGAACGGGGGATGACGTTGTCGGGAGGTCAGCGCCAGCGTTTGGCTATTGCTCGAGCTTTGTTGCGCCGCCCTCAGGTCTTGGTGCTTGATGATGCTACGTCGGCGGTGGACCCGACTATTGAGGCCGCTATTTTGGCTAATTTGCGAGCCCACGGAGACCGCACTTTGCTGGTGGTGGCGCATCGTTTGGCCACCATTCGTCTTGCTGACCGGGTGCTGTTTCTTGAGGGGGGTCGTATTGCTGCCCATGGAACGCACGAAGAACTGTTGGCGGTTCCTGCTTACGCTGCGTTGGCCCAGGCTTATGAAAAGGCGGGGTCATGACGGCGCTTGACGGGCGTGACGTGGCTGGCCCAGAAGAAGAACCTGAGGCCCGTACCTTGGCCAGCATTGATGAAGCGGGCGCTATGGCAGTGTTGCGGCGGGGTATTGCTGCGTCACCAGAATTACAAAAGGGTTTGTGGGGTACGGCCGCTATGGCCTTGGCGGTGGCGGGGTCGAAACTCTTGTTGCCGCTCAGCATTCAGTTGATTCTAGATATCGGGCTTGGTTCGGATGGCGTGCGTTTTGCGTGGGTTTTGGCCGTGTCGGTGGTGTCGGCGGTGTTGGTGGTGGGGAGCATCTTTTTGGGACGGGCCACGTATTACCGGTTGGTTTGTATGGCTGAAAACGTATTAATGGGTTTACGGGTCCGAACCTTTGAGCATTTGCATCGCTTGAGTTTGGCGGACCACACGGCGGCCCGTAAAGGAGTGTTAACAGCGCGAGTTACCAGCGATGTGGAAACCCTGACCAAGTTTGCTCAGTGGGGGGCTATTGCTTGGATCATTGATTTGTTCCAAATCGCTGGGGTGTTGGTGGTGATGGCTTTCTATTCTTGGCAACTCACCTTGTTGACTTTGGCCGTGCATTTGCCGCTTATCCCTATGTTGCGACGTATGCAGCGCAGCCAGTTGAAGGCTTACGACCGTTTGCGTACTCGGGTGTCAGACACTATGGGGATTATTTCTGAAGCGGTTATGGGCATGGTTACGGTGCGGGGCTATGGCTACCGTCAGGCCACCAAAGAAGCGATCCATGAGGCGGTTGATGAGCAGTATCACCAGCAAATGCGGGCTGCTCGTTATTTCTCGTTGGTCATGCCCACCACGGATGTTTTTGGGGTGGCAGCTATTGCTTCAGTGGTGGGGGCCGGGGTGTGGTGGGGCGGTTCGTGGGGCTTGTCTTCGGGCGAGTTGATTGCTTTTATCTTTTTGGTCAACTTGTTGTTGAACCCCATTACCGAGTTGGGTGAGGTGTTGGACCAAACCCAAACGGCGCTGGCCGGTTGGTGGAAGATTTTAGATGTGTTGGATACCCCGGTTGAGATACCGGTCAACTTGACTGGTCCGGCCTTACCAGCAGGTCCGTTGTCGGTGGAGGCTCGGGGGGTGGAGTTCGCCTACCGAGAGGGCGGTCGGGTGCTGCACGGTATTGATGTGGATTTACCGGCGGGTGCCTCGGTGGCTGTGGTGGGTGAAACTGGTTCAGGGAAAACAACCTTTGTGAAATTGGTGGCTCGGTTGGCGGACCCGACGGCGGGTTGTTTATTGGTGGGTGGGGTGGATTTGCGCCAACTGGTAACTGCAGATCGCCAAGCGGCGGTGCGCATGGTGCCCCAGGATGGGTTTTTGTTTAATACCTCGGTGGGGGAGAACATTCGTTTTGGCCGACCAGAGGCCACCATGGAAGAGGTAGAAGCAGCGATTGATGCTTTGGGTTTGCGCCCTTGGGTTGGTGGCCTTGTCGAGGGTTTGGCTACTTCGGTGGGCGAACGAGGGGAGTCGTTGTCAGTGGGCGAACGCCAGTTGGTGGCTTTGGCTCGAGCCCAGTTGGCCAACCCGGGTTTGTTGATTTTAGATGAAGCCACCTCGGCGGTGGACCCAGAAACAGAAACTACCTTGGAGCGAGCCTTGGAGCGTTTGGCGGAGGGCAGGACCACCTTAAGCGTGGCCCACCGTTTGTCCACGGCGGAGCGGGCAGATTTGGTTTTGGTTTTCGATCGAGGAAACCTGGTTGAACAAGGCCCACATGAGGTGCTCAAAAACGCCGGCGGCATTTATCAGGGCTTGTATGCCTCTTGGTTGGGCAATACCCGTGAGGACGTTTAGTGGACCCCATTGACCCGTTGGCGGGGCGTTTGGCCGAGCAGTGGAATCCTGTGTTTAGTGGCCTCGCCGACTCTCCTGTGCCTTGGCCGCCGGTGGGCCCGTTGGTGGTGGTGTCTCCGCACCCAGATGACGAGTTGTTGGCTTCGGGTGCCACTTTGGCCACGGCGGCCAACTTGGGGGTTTCGGTGACCGTGGTGGCGGTAACCGATGGGGAATGGTCGCATCCGCATTTAGATGAGGCCGCTCGTGTTGCTTTGGCGGTGCGGCGCACCGAGGAGAGTGCAGCGGCTTACCGGGAGTTGGGGGCTTCGGTCAACCGGGTTCGTTTGTCGTTGCCGGATGGCTCAGTAGATGACCATTTTGCTGCGCTGTTAGATCAGTTGGCTCCGTTATTGACCGGCGCTGGGGCGTGTGTGGCCCCCTGGCCGGGTGATGGCCACCCAGATCATGAAGCCTGTGCTCAAGCGGCGCTGCAAGTTTGTGAGGCGCTGGGGGTGCCATTGTTTGGGGTGCCTATTTGGTCGTGGAATTGGGATGACCCCCAAAAACCTGTTTTTGATTTTGCGCAGGCTTTTGCTTTTCGTTTTGGGGCAGGTCTGCTGGCCCGCAAGCAGGCAGCTTTGGCTTGTTACGTCAGCCAAGTACAGCCTGAAGATGGTCAACGCCCAGTTTTGCCGGATACGTTCTTGGCACACTTTGCTCGGCCCGTTGAGGTGTTCTTGCCGCTGAATTGACCGACGGCCGGGGTCTAACGGTACCCTCAAGAGGTACCTGCCGGCTGGTGCTGGCCTTCAAATTCAGGAGCTTTTTTGTGAGTAAGAATCCGATTCGTGTCGCTGTTACTGGAGCCGCTGGCAACATTGGCTACAACTTGATTTTCCGTATTGCTAGTGGGCAACTTTTGGGCCCCGATCAACCGGTGATTTTGCAAATGTTAGAGATCCCTCCGGCTATGGGTGCTTTAGAGGGTGTGGCTATGGAACTCGACGATTGTGCTTTTCCGTTGTTGGATTCCATGGTGCTTAGTGACGACCCGAAGGTCGCTTTTGAGGGTGCTGGGGTAGCCATGTTGGTGGGTTCTCGTCCACGTACCAAGGGCATGGAGCGCCAGGATCTTTTAGAAGCGAACGGCGCTATTTTCACTACACAGGGTAAGGCTTTGAACGATCATGCGTCAGATGACCTGCGAGTGTTGGTGGTGGGCAACCCGGCCAATACCAACTGTTTGATCGCCATGAACAATGCGCCGGATGTTCCTGATGAGCGCTTTACCGCCATGATGCGTTTGGATCACAACCGGGCTTTGTCACAAGCGGCGGCCAAGTTAGGGGTGGCTTCAACCGAGGTAACTCGTATGACTATTTGGGGGAACCATTCTGCTACTCAGTACCCGGATTTAGTTCATGCTGAGGTAAACGGTGCTTCGGTAGCGGCCACCATCGGTGACCAAGAATGGCTGGAAGGTCAGTTTATCCCGACGGTGCAACAGCGTGGGGCGGCCATTATCGAAGCTCGGGGCGCTTCGAGTGCTGCATCGGCGGCCAACGCGGCGATTGATCATGTGCATGATTGGGTGCTGGGCACACCGGCCAACGATTGGGTTTCCATGGGGGTGCCGTCAGACGGCAGTTACGGCGTGCCAGAGGGTCTTATCGTTGGTTTCCCCACCACGTGTGCTGATGGTCAATGGTCCATCGTGGAGGGCTTGGAAATCGATGAGTTTTCTCGGGCCCGCATGGATGCTTCGGTGGGCGAGTTGGCCGAAGAGCGTGACATGGTGCGGGGCTTAGGACTTATTTAACAACAGCTAGTCTTGAGGTACCGCGGCCAGCAGGCTGCCCAGTTGGTCAATGACGGATTGATTTTCGGTTAGTCGCCGCGGGTCGCCCCCGAGGGTCATGGTGCCGTCGATTATGGCTGTTAAAGGGTCGAGGGTTCCGGTGGCTATTTGGCGTGCCGTGTCTCGGTTGGTGATAAACCAAACGTCTTGGCTGAGGGTGGGGTCGGTAAGAACCTGTACCGCTCCGGGGTTGAAGACAATGCACCACTGAGGGCCGTCGGTGATGCGGTAGCCCACGGTGAGGGGTTTTTGGTCGTTTTTGAGGCCGGGGTGTTGGGCGGCTGCTTGGTTTAAGGCAGTTACCCATTCTGGGCTAAGAAACTCGGGCATAACTAACCTGCATCTTGGCGTTGGGCTAAGGCATCTACCCCGAGCACCACCAGGAGCGCCCCAACACCTAGTACGAGGGGCCACAAGGTGGTGCCGGCGGTGGGCCAGCTTAAACCGGTCCCGTCAAAGGTGTGGGTGCCGTTGGGGGCGGTGTAACCCACCCCGTGGGGCCAGGGCCAAAGGACCCGCAGGGAGCCCAGCATGAGGCCCAGCAGTACGGCCAACATGGGGTCGTGGTGGCGTTTTAAGAGACGGCTAAGCAAGGTGGCAAAGGCAGCCAAGCCAAGGGCGGCCCCTAACCCAAAAATTATTAGGTCGCCCATGAGGCGGTTGTCAACCATGGTGAGAACGGCTTCGTAAAGGCCGAACATGAGCAGCAAGAACGAGCCAGAAAGGCCGGGCAAGATCATGGCGCAAATGGCTATGGCTCCGGCAGCGAAGAGCAAGAGAGGGGAAGGGTCGTTGAGGGGCCCGCTTTGCCAACCTAGGCCGACAAAGACCACCATCCCGATGATAATGGTGGTGGCCAATAGGCGAGGGTTCCAGGTGGGCATGAGGCGCCATGAGATAATTAGCGAACCGATAACTAAGCCCAGGAAGAGGCCGGCCATGTTTTCTGGGTGGGTTTCAAGGCTTCTTTCTAGAGGCCCGGCGAGGGCTACCACTACGGTGCCTGCGCCCACCAGCAGGGGAAGCAGCAGGCCCCATTCCACTGCTTTTAGCGCAGTTAGTGCGCCCCTAGGGTCGCCGCGGAGTGCTTTGGTGCCCGCGTGAGCACCATCGCGGAGTGCATCAATGAGTCGTTCGTAGAAACCGAACATGAGGGCTAAGGTGCCGCCGGATACCCCGGGCACGGTGTTGGCGGCGCCCATGAGCCCGCCTTGGGCTAATCGGGTAATGATGGCCTTGCGCCGATTGTTCATTGGGGGCCGGCCAAGAAGGGGAGCAGTGCCTCGGTTATAAAGTCGGGGCAGCGTACGGGTCGGCCTTGGTCGTTGGTGACGGCGGCCAGAACTTCTTGGGTGGCCAGAACCTGGTCGTCGCGCAGGATGCGTTGAAACCACCGTGAGGATGCTCGCCGCATTTCGGTCAGGCTGGTTTCGATTATCAGTTCGTCGCCGCCGACGCCGGGGGCTAAAAACTTTGTTTCAATTTTTGAGACCACAAATTGGTAGCTCTGGTCTTGCAAGGTGTGAAGCCCAAGGCCTATTTGATCAAGGAGTTCCACCCGGCCGGTTTCGAAGAGTTGTACATAAACCGAGTGGTTGAGGTGCCCATAGGGGTCGAGTTCGTAGAAGCGGACTTTTATGGGGTGTTGGTGGCGCACGTCCATGACGCTAGCCGTTACCGGGTAACCTTCGGCGCCGTGAGCGATGACCTAAATATTGAACTGCATGTGGAGTCTTTTGGCCCGGTGGGTGGCCAACCGGTGCTGTTGTTGGCTGGGGCGGATTCTCCGTGTACCCGTTGGTCGCCGGGTTTGATCGATCCTTTGGTGGCGGCTGGGTATCGGGTGGTGCGTTTTGATACCCGCGATAGTGGTTTGTCAACCAAGGTGCCGTCGTCGGTGGGTTACACCTTGGAAGATTTAGCGGCCGATGCGGTGGGAGTGCTTGATGGTGAGGGTTTAGCGGACGCTCATATGGTGGGCCGTTCTATGGGGGGCATGGTGGGCCAGGTTTTGGCGTTGGATTATCCGGAGCGGGTGCGGTCGTTGACGCTGGTGGGGTCGTCGCCAGGTTTGGGTGATGATCGTTTACCGCTGCCGGAGGATGCTTTGGTGGATCGCATGGCAGAGCGGCTTTTTTCTCCGCCGCCGGCGAGTCACGTTGACAAGGTGTCTTGGGTGGTGGAACTTGATCGTTTGTTGGCGGGTTCTCGATATGACTTCGAGGAGGAGGCTGCGGTGCTGCGCGCTGATGCCGAGGTGCGGAGTTGTTGGTACCCGGAGTCTGGTCACGGCCCGGCGGTTAATTCGTCGCCGTCGCGTTTAGATCGTTTGGGTGAAATACCGGTGCGGACTTTGGTGGTGCATGGCACGGCGGACCCGGTGTTTCCGGTGGGGCATGCCACTGCTTTTCTGGAAGGCATTCCAGATGCTGAATTGTGGCTAGTCGAAGACCTCGGTCACGAGTTACCCGATGCCGTCCTGCCTGATTTGCTCCCTCGCCTTCTGGCCCATTTTTCCTTAACCGCGTGACATGGTGTCAGACACCATGTCACGCGGTTAAGGGATGAACGCGAAACGACGCCTCACACGGTCCGGGTTCCCGAAAGGCGGGTGACGGTGTAAGGCGCCGCTTCTGCGGGTTATTGACTGGATCGTCTCTCGTCAGCGTTCTCCGTTACCCATGGTGGGGTTTGGTTTGCGAGAACGTGAGGGGACCGGTTCGGTCAAAACCCTGTTCACCTGCCTGGTGGGGCACGACGTCGACGGCGGTTGTGGGTGGATTGCATTTAGCTCTCCTCCTATCGCTCGTCGCTACGGTCGTGTTGTTCACCACCCCACCTGACTGCAAGGTGATGACATTACCTTCGCGGCTCTTAAACGATCTGTCAAGGGGTCAAAGGTCCCTAAACACAAAAGCCCTCCCCTGGGTGATCCAAGGGAGGGCTTTTGGTGGGGTGGATTAGGCCTCTTGAACGATGACCGCCGTGACCATGCCGAACATTCCGGTGTCGCGTTCTACGTGGCTGAGGATGTGGCAGTGCCAGACCCATGCTCCGGGGGTGTCGGGTTGCACCAACACGGAGTACCGCTCACCAGGGGCGATGTTGATGGTGTCAGCAAAGTACGGCTGGTCGAGAGGGAAGCCGTCCTTAGCGAACACCAATTGCGGAAACTGGTGCATGCCGTTACGGCAAGCACTAAAGCTAAAAAGACAGCAAAGGGGTTCGGGTTTGTTTACGCATAGTTCCTCCAAGGGTTTAGTTCTTGTAAGGCTGCGACGCACGGCGGGTTTCTGTTAGGGACAAACATCCCGATTTGCCTGCGGCTTTTGGCAAACTTCGCTGGGACGGCGTTTATTTTTGTCCGGTGAGCGCCCGGTTTTTTACCTTGGCTTTGAGGTAGTCGCGGTTCATGAAGGCGATGAAGTCCAAGCTGATTTCTTTGGGGCAGGCTTCAGAGCATTCGCCGTGGTTGGTGCATGAACCAAAGAATTCTTCCATGGTTTCCACCATGTTTTCGGTACGTTTCCAGCGCTCGGCTTGGCCCTGAGGCAAGAGGTTCAGGTGGCCGATTTTGGCTGCGGTAAAGAGTTGGCCGGCGGAGTTTGGGCAGGCGGCGACGCAGGCACCACAACCAATGCAGGCGGCAGCGTCAAAGGCTTGGTCGGAAGCCTCTTTGGGCACCGGGGTGAGGTTGGCGTCGGAGGCGGCGCCGGTGTTGACGGTGATGTAGCCGCCGGATTCAATAATGCGGTCCAGCGGTGAGCGGTCAACTGCGAGGTCGCGAATTACCGGGAAACCGGAGGCCCGGAAGGGTTCGATGACGATTTCGTCGCCGTCGGAGAATTCCCGCATATGGAGTTGGCAGGTGGCGGTGGCTTTTTGTGGTCCGTGGGCTCGCCCGTTGATCATGACGCCGCAGGTTCCGCAAATGCCTTCGCGGCAGTCTGATTCGAAGGCGATGGGTTCGTGGCCTTGGTCGTTGAGGGATTCGTTGAGCAGGTCCAGCATCTCTAAAAATGAGGCGTGGGTGCTGATGGCCTGCTGATGGGTTTCGAATCGGCCTTCGCTGGTAGGGCCGTCTTGGCGCCACACTTTGATGGTGACGTTGATGATTTCGGCGTTGTTTGACATGTTGTGCTCCTTGCCTACTTGTATGAGCGCTGTGAGAGCGCCACGTTGTCAAAGGTCAGTTCTTCTTGGTGTCGGGTGGGGGTGTTGCCTTCACCGGTCCATTCCCAGGCGGCCACGTGAGCGAAGTTTTCGTCGTCGCGCTGTGCCTCACCTTCGGGGGTTTGGTGTTCGTCGCGGAAGTGTCCGCCACAGGATTCTTCGCGCTGCAAGGCATCACGAGCCATGAGTTCGGCCAGTTCAAAGAAGTCGGCCACTCGGCCAGCCTTTTCAAGGGACTGGTTGAGGGTGTCGGCGCTGCCGAGGACCCGCACGTTTTTGTGGTATTCCTCTTTGAGGGCCGGGATGTCGGTGACCGCTTGTTGAAGGCCGGCTTTGTTGCGGGCCATGCCGATGTTGTCCCAGACAAGACGTCCTAACTCGCGGTGGTAGTGGTCGACTGATTTGGTGCCGTTGGTGGCCAACCATCGTCGGTTGGTGTCGTTGACGCCGGCTATGGCTTGGGTGAACACAGGGTCGGTGGTGGGCACGGGGTCGCTGCCGAGTTGGCCGGCCAGACCGTCACCGATGGTGTAGGGCAGCACAAAGTAGCCGTCGGCTAGGCCTTGCATGAGGGCGCTGGCTCCGAGGCGGTTGGCGCCGTGGTCTGAGAAGTTGGCTTCACCAATGGCGTAGAGGCCTTTGACGTTGGTCATCAAGTTGTAGTCCACCCACAGGCCGCCCATGGTGTAGTGGGTGGCGGGGTAGATGCGCATGGGGGTTTGGTAGGGGTTTTCTCCGGTGATGCGTTGGTACATGTCGAAGAGGTTGCCGTATTTGGCGGAGATGGCGTCGAGGCCGTCGCGGGCGATGGCGCCGGAGAAGTCGAGGTACACGCCGTTGGCGAGGGGGCCGACGCCGTGGCCTGCGTCTACTACGGTTTTGGCGTTTCGGGAGGCCACGTCGCGCGGCACCAGGTTGCCGAAGGCCGGGTATTTGCGTTCCAGGTAGTAGTCGCGCTCGTTTTCGGGGATGTCGCCGGCGCCTCGGTTGTCGGCTTTGGTTTCGGGTACCCAGATGCGTCCGTCGTTGCGGAGTGATTCAGACATGAGGGTGAGTTTGGATTGAAAGTCGTCGCTGGCGGGAATGCACGTGGGGTGAATTTGGGTGTAGCAGGGGTTGGCGAACAGGGCGCCTTTGCGGTGGGCTCGCCAGGCGGCGGTGACGTTGCACATCATGGCGTTGGTCGACAAAAAGTACACGTTGCCGTATCCGCCGGTGGCCAGCACCACGGCGTGGGCAGAGTGGGGGGTTACTTCGCCGCTGACGAGGTCGCGGGTGACGATGCCGCAGGCTTGGCCGTCTTTGGTAACAACGTCGAGCAGTTCGGCGCGGCTGTGGAGTTCTACGGTGCCGGCCGCCACTTGGCGCATGAGGGCCGAGTAGGCGCCGATAAGTAACTGTTGGCCGGTTTGGCCGCGGGCGTAAAAAGTTCTTGATACTTGGGCCCCGCCGAAGGAGCGGTTGTCTAAGAGGCCGCCGTAGTCGCGGGCAAAGGGCACACCTTGGGCGGTGGCTTGGTCGATGATGTTGACTGATACTTCGGCCAGGCGATGCACGTTGGCTTCGCGTGATCGGTAGTCGCCGCCTTTGACAGTGTCGTAGAACAAGCGGTGCACGGAGTCGCCGTCGTTGGTGTAATTTTTGGCGGCGTTGATGCCTCCTTGGGCGGCGATGCTGTGGGCGCGGCGGGGGCTGTCGTGAAAGGTGAAGGCTTTGACGCGGTAGCCCAGTTCGCCGAGGGTGGCGGCGGCGGAGGCTCCGGCGAGGCCGGTACCGACCACGATGATTTCGAATTTGCGTTTGTTGCTGGGGTTAACCAGGTTCATGGAGAACTTGTGGTTTTCCCATTTTTCGGCGATGTCGCCGGCGGGGATTTTGGCGTTAATTAGGGGGTTCATGTCAGTGTCCTTCTGCTTGTTCGACTAAGCAGGCCAGGCCCGTGGTTTCGTTGATGGGGCATTCTCGGTTGTCTTCAGATATGAGGCCGGTTTGGGTGAGTAGGGGGAACGACAGGTTGCCGATCAATATGAGGCCGGCCAGGGTGGCAGCCAGACCGCGACGCAGGTGGTTGTAGCGGGGACTGTTGATGCCCAGGCTTTGGAACATGGACCATGCGCCGTGAAAAATATGTAGGGCGAGGGCGATGTTGGCCACGATGTAAAGGATGGCTACGGGCAGGCTGGAGAGGGATTGGGTGACGTTGTGGTAGGGGTCACCTGAGACGAACTTATCGCCCAGCCACCAGCCCCAGGTGAGGTCGGCTAAATGGTAGAAGAGGTAGAGGGCGATGATGGGCCCGGTCCAGCGCATGGTGCGGCTGGCGTAGTTGGCGGCCAGGTGTTGGCGGCCTCCGGCGTATTTTTTGGCGCCGCCTATGAGGGTGGCTTCTTCGCTGGAGTTTCCGGACATGTTTTTGAGGGTGATGGCGGAGTGCAGGTGCAAGCCGAACATGCCGAGGAGTCCGAGGCGCATGAGCCACAGCACGAGGCCGCGGGGCATGAGGCCGCCGCCGAGGGTGCGGAGGGTTTCGGCGTATTCGTGCATACGGGCGGGGCCTTCGTAAACGTGAAGGTTGCCGATCATGTGGATGAGCACGAAGCCGATGAGGCCCATGCCGGTTAGGGCCATGACCCATTTGCGACCTACGGCGGTTTGGTAAATGTTCATGGGGAAGGGCCAGCTTTTTTTGCGGGGCCGGAGGGGGGCTACGCGGTAACGCTGGTTGGGGGTTTGCGCCATGGGTTTACCTTGGGTTGGGGTTGTGCAGTAGTTCGGCACTTACGGTACCGGGCTTTGCTGCATGGTGGCCACCTCGGCGCGGGAGTTACGGGGTGATATTACTTTGGTAGTGGTTGGTGGTGGTGAGTTGGTCGGTGGTGAGTTGGAGTTTTAGTTCAATGGTTCCGGGGGGTCCAGTGAGTTTTTGGGCTATTTGGCCGATGTGTATGGCTTGGTCGGCGTCGATGTGCCCTTCCCAGATTGAGGTGTGGGTTTGGTCGGCGAACTTGAGTTGAGCGGTTATGCGGGCCAAGCCGAGGGGTTGGGGCCCATCGTGGACCACGGTGATGTTGGTGGTCAGTGTTTGGTCGCGGCGGTAGGTGGCTTGGAGGGGGTCGGCCATTACTAGGGTGGGTAGGCAGGCGGCGGTTACCGCGGCGTAGGCCGGTTTGGGTTGCCCTTGGTGGTCAAGAATGCTGCTGCTGGTGCTTGGTTCGGTGGCTAAGAGTTGATCAAAGGTGAACCCGCCGACTGGTCGGTATTTTCTGCGCCGCAGTGCTTCTATTTGGGTTTTGAGTAAATGGGCTTGGTGTAGTTGGGTGGCCGTTACCCAAGCGGTTGGGTCGGTAAAACTTTCTGGTGGAAACCGGCGGAGCAGCACGTCGAGTTGTTGGTCGTTGTTGGTGTTGAGTTGGGTGGGGTCAAGGGCCGGCCAGGTGGTTTTGTCGGGGGTGAGTTGGTCGGGAACACTCTGGCTACCAAAGGCGGAGACGAATCGTCCGGCACCCGGTCGGTGGTCGAGGTAGGGGCCGAGGTCGGTGGCTTGTCCGTCGTGCCAACCGAACCAAAGGTGACTGTTTGCTTCTTGGTGGTTGGCCAGGTTGGGCAGTGTCCCGGATTGAGAGAGTGCGGGCCGCGAGGGGTCTTTGCGTTGTATTTCTCGGCGTATTGATCGGTCGAGGACGGCTCGTGACCAGGTGGGTTTTTGGTGGTCGAGTAGCCGAGGGGCAGCTTTGGCAGGGTCGGGGGCATCGGGGGTGTCGTGGGCGCACCACACGATAATGGAGGGGTGGTGTCCGAGCAGGTTGATCATTTCTCGGGCTTGGTGGGTGGCTTGGCTACGTATTGATCGGTGGTATTCGCCGTGCAGTGGCATGTCTTGCCAGAGGAGTAGTCCGGCTTGGTCGCAGGCGGCGTAGAGGGCGGGGTGGGCGATGTGGCCGGCGAGGCGAAGCATGTTGAGGTTGGCTTCGAGGGCTTTGTTTACTACCTGTTGGGCTTGTTTTTCGGTTATTGCGGTGAGGTCATCGCTAAGGGGCCCGAGGTTGGCGCCCCGCAGGAAGACGGTTTGGTCGTTGATGCGCCATTGGCGGTGGTGCATGCGTACAGAGCGGAACCCAATGTGGCGGGTGGTTTGGTCGCTGGGGGTTCCGTGTTGGTCGGTGACGGCGAGGGTTATTTGGTGGAGAGGTTGGTCGCCGAGTTCGTGGGGCCACCAGAGTGGTGGGTGGGGTATACGTATGGACCATTCGACGGTGTTTTGGCCGGCGGCGAGGGGTTGTTGGTGGCGGTGGTCTATACCGAGGATGGTGGTGTGGAATACCGCTAGTTGGGGTTGGTCGGCGTCTACGACCACGCGGATGGCCAGGGTGGCCACGGTGGGGTTGGCGTCGGTGCAGATGATGCGTTGTTGAAGTAGAGAGATGGGCCCGGTTTGGCGGATGCTGATGGGTTGCCAGATACCTCCGGGGTTGCCGTTTTGTTGGGTGGTTCCGGTGAGGGTGCGTTGTTGGCCGGCGGGGGCTTGGGGCGGCGAGGTGACTTCTATGGCTAAGAGGTGCTCGTTTTTGGTTTTTAAGGCATCGGTTATTTCTATGTGGTGACTAAAAAAGTAGCCTTCGGTGGCTTGCAGGTAAGAGCCGTCGAGCCAGATATCGCCTTGGGAGAAGATGCCGCCGATTTCTAGCCAACTGCGTTGTTGGCCGGTGGGGGCGGGGGCGTTGAAGCGGGTGCGGTAGAGCAGGGGCCCGTTTTCATCAGCAAATTCTTTGGTGAAGCGCCATTGACCGGGGACGGGGAGTTTGGTCCAACCGTTTTCGTCGAGGTCATCAAGGGGAAAAGTTCGCCGGCGGGCGTCGTTGGCGGGTTGGGCGAGCCAGGGGCCGATGAGTTCCATGGGTTTACGCTAGCCGGGTTGCTTTTCGTTGTTGGGTTGGCGGGCCGTGATGTTGCGGCAAAAATGTCGACTGTGGGGTTGTTGCGGGGGTATTTGTCTGGTTTTGGTCTGTTTTGGTCAGAAATCCTTGATTTTCTGGGATTTTCCCTTGTAATTGGTGAATAACAGTGGTGTAATTACATTGCTGGCATCCAACGAGGGATGTCTACAAGTTGCGTAGGTTGGCGGATGCCTACGGGGGAGAGCACACATCATGGGAATTTTTGCAAAGCCTGACCTCGATACTTCATGGCAGGGGTCCTCTAACTGTCTTGGAGTCGACCCTGATCTTTTCTTCCCGGAGCGGGGGGCCAGCACGCGTGAAGCTAAGGCCGTCTGTCAGAGTTGTATGGTGCGGCCCGATTGTTTAGAGTTCGCTTTACAAAATGGCGAAAAATTTGGCATTTGGGGTGGCATGAGTGAACGTGAGCGCCGCCGTATTCGCCGCCAAAGAGCTTTAGAGCGTGCGGCTATTGCTGCAGCAGCCGAGCAAGCCGAACAAGCCGAGTCTGCTTAATCTGGGGTTTGGTTGGCCTTTTGGGTTGGCGTTGTCCGTCTCGGACAGCGGTGCGCTAGTCTGGGACTCATGGACATCATCGCATTTCTTGGTACACAAGAGTTGATCATTGTGGCGGTCATCGCTTTAGTTCTTTTTGGCGGTAACCAGATTCCAAAATTGGCTCGCAACTTGGGTCGAGCTCAGAAAGAACTTCAGCAAGGCCTCGCCGAGGGTGCGGCAGAAGTTTCTGAAGATTCAGATAAAGACTGATTTTATTAACGAGTTTTGTTCTGGTCCGCTGGTTGGTGGTCAGTGCTGTATTGAGGAGCGTTTGTTATGACCGATATTTCTGAAAATCTTGAACCACAGCCCCCAGCGGGGGATGTGCGGATCGTTTATCTTGGGCCCGTTGCCCCTCATTGGGAGGTGCAATCAACTTTTGGCGATCGAGCGCTCATTGAGACGTTCCGTGACCGCATTGGGGCTCGTCTTATGTTGTTGCCACCGCATGACCCACAGTTTCGCCGTAACCGTGAGCGCATTAACCGTGATGGCGAGCGTGAAAATGTTTTGGTGACCTGGGATTTAGGTTTCGAAGAAGAAGAGACCGCTTAACCCTGCAGTTGTTTACAAAATCATCAATGGCCCTGGTGTAAAAACCAGGGCCATTGTGGTTTTCGGCCCAGAGTTGGAGGGGTTAGCTCTAGGCGGAGGTTGTTAAGCAGCGGTGGCGGAAAGCGGCTGCCTTGCTTGACGCCGTTCTTTTAGTATTCGACGCCGCTGGCGTTCTGAGCAGCCGCCCCAAACTCCGTGTTCGACACGGTTTTGGAGGGCATATTCAAGGCAGGGCTCGGTGACCGGGCAGTTGGTGCAAATAGCTTTGGCCACGATTACTCCCATACCGTCGCTGGGAAAAAAGACGTCTGCGGGAGAGTTTGCACAGGTGCTTTGTTTCATCCAAGTGGTGTCCATGTTGTTGCCGCCATTCATTTTTAGGGGTTGGGTTACTTTTTCTGTCTTCTTTGTACAGAAAGGGACATAAAGCCTCGGTAAAGAAACGGTTAAAACATGAGAAGTGTTACTTTTTATTCATCTTTTGCTGTGCCGTAGACAGGTTGGGTCGGTAGGTTTTTGTTCAATGACGAACGAAACAGCATTTGACGGCCCAAAACCTCGCACCCTCCCGACTTCGGTTCGTGGCCTGCTGGTGTTGGCGTTGCTTTACATGTTTTTGACTGGGGTCAACTTGCTGGGGGGCGGGTTTAAAACTCTGGGCAACGATCTTGTAGATGGTCTTTTTCAAGGGGTGTCGAACCCGGTGGCGGGTTTGTTTGTGGGGTTGCTGGCCACGGTTTTGGTGCAGTCTTCTTCGGTGTCTACGTCGGTGATTGTGGGTTTGGTGGCTTCGGGGGTGGTGAGTACCAGCGATGCGGTGCCCATGATCATGGGAGCCAACTTGGGTACCACGGTGACCAATACATTGGCTTCATTGGGTCATGTGCGTCGTGATGCGGAGTTTCGTCGAGCTTTTGCAGCAGCCACCGTTCATGATTTTTTCAACATTATGGCGGTGGTGGTGTTTTTACCACTGGAGTTAGCCACCGGTTATCTTTCTTCAAGCGCGGCGTGGATTACCGAACGGGTAGTGGGTTCGGGGGGCAGCGATTTTAAGAGCCCGTTGAAAGCGGCCGTCAAAATGCCCGCAAATTGGGTAAAAGATTTATTGGCCAGCCTGGGGGCGCATGGCGACCTCAAGGGCGGTCTGATGATTGCGGTGGGTTTGGTGTTTATTTTTGTGGCTTTGGCTTTTATTACTAAGAACATGCGGTTGCTGGTGGCCGACCGGGTTGAGGCAGCTATTAATAAGGCTTTGGGGGCGGGGTCGGGTGTTGTCGCCATGGCCTTGGGTCTGATTATTACGGTGGCGGTGCAGTCGTCGTCTATTACTACGGCGGTGATGGTGCCGTTGGCGGCTTCGGGAGTGTTGACGCTAGGAAACATTTATCCGGTGACTTTGGGAGCCAACGTGGGCACCACCGTGACGGCGCTTTTAGCAGCGCTGGCTACCGGTAGCCCAGCGGCGGTGACGGTGGCCGTGGTGCATACTTTGTTCAATATAAGCGGCATTGTGGTGTTTTATCCGTTACCGGCTTTGCGGCGAATCCCGCTTCGTTTGGCGGAGTCCTTGGCGGCTTTGGCTACGGAGCGGCGGGCCGTGGCGGTGGCTTACACGCTGATTATGTTTGTGGTGATCCCGCTAACGGGTGTGTTGGTTTTGCGATGAATCGGCCCGATGTGGTATTTCAGTTTTTTTCCGACAATATAATAAGTAACCAACTATTGGAGTTGATGACATGGTGATGAGTTTTTTTCGACGCCCCGAAGAGGGAGGGCTTGAGCAAATAGATGCTCAGGTTCAGCGTATGGTTAACGATGCCCGCCATACTTTTGATTTGGCGATGAGCGCCGTTACCGGCGGTGCGGTAGAAACGGTGGCCGAGGAGGTGCGGCGTACCGATCGTCAGATCAACTTGACAGAAATGGAGATTCGCCGGGCTTTGTTGGTGCACGCTTCGGTGCATGGCGCCACGGATACTCCTGAGGTGCTGGTCTTCATGAACATGGTTAAAGACTTGGAGCGCATCGGGGATTACAACAAAAACATTTTTGATTTAGCCGAGGAAGGGGTGTCGCTTGCTGGTTCTCCTGATTTGGAGGAGATTTTGGCCCTGCGAGACGAGGTGTCTTCTCGTATCGCTTTGATGGGAGAAATTTTGGCGACGCGAGATGAAGAGCGAGCTCGTGCTTATATAAGCCGCGGCGACGAACTGCGTCGAGGTTTTGATGAGAAGGTTAGGGCGCTTATCCATTCCACGGAGCCGGGGGTTTTGGCGGTGCCGCGGGCGTTATTGTTTCGGTTTTTGAAGCGAATCTCGGCGCATTCGTTGAACGTAGTGTCGGCGGTGGTTATGCCGGTTGATCAACTGGACTATTTTGATGAGTCAGAGGACACGCGACTTTAAGTAGGAACACTGGTGGATAGCCCAAAACGAGTATTGGTAACCAACGATGACGGTATTGACTCGCCTGGGGTAGCGGCTTTAGCGGTCATGGTGGCTGAGGCGGGTTTTGTGCCGGTGGTGGCGGCGCCCGCTATTAATTGGAGCGGTGCGGCGGCGGCTTTGGGGCCTTTGGATGACCCGTCTCGGGTGGCGGTGCGTCGGGTTGAGTTACCGGGTTTAGAAGATTGGGAAGTTTCTGCGGTGGAGGCTCCTCCGGCGTTGATTGTCATGTTGGCCATGTTGGGTGGTTTTGGCGATCCGCCTGATTTGGTGGTGTCGGGGGTTAATCAGGGCCCTAATACGGGGCGGTCTACGTTGCATTCGGCAACGGTGGCGGCGGCGTTGGTGGCGGCGAAGTTTGAGCGCTCAGCGTTGGCGGTGAGTTTGGGTGATGGCGCTGATGATCATCAGGGTTTGTGGCGGTGGGAAACGGCAACTCAAATGGCTGCCCCGTTGTTGCGTTGGTTGCCGGGAGCTCCGCTAAAAACGGTGTTGAATCTTAATGTTCCTAATGTCGAACATCACCAGGTTTTGGGGTTGCATCATTGCGATTTGGCGCCGGTAGGCGGGGTGCATACCAGCATTGTGGGCAGGGACGAGCATGGCATAGATATTGATCTTTTGCCGACGAGTGGCGATATTCCTCATGGTACGGATTCTGCGTGGCTGCGTAAGGGCTATGCCACGGTTACGGCGTTGGCTCCTCCTTCGGCACAGGTAATGGATTTGCCGGTGGCGGGTTGGTATAGGCCGGCGGGGGTTTAGCGCTGGTGTTGATGGCGGTAATTTTGTTGCGTTGGTGGTGAGCGTTTTGTGGCCACCCCGTAGCCTGTTGTTGTGACGAATCCTTCTACTGCTGCGGTTAATCCGAAGCCGTGGTTGACGCCGTTTACTCGGATGGCGCGGGCCCATGCGGTGGCGGCTATGGCCGATGCCATGATTGCGGTGGCTTTAGCCGGTTCGGTTTTTTTCTCGATTGATCCTAGTGCGGCGCGTTGGCGGGTGGCGTTGTACCTGGTGTTGACTATCGCCCCGTTTGCTGTGGTGACGCCTTTTATTGGCCCATTGATTGATCGGGCTCGTGGCGGCCGTCGGGCCATGATTCTTTTTACGGTGGTGGGTCGTGCGGTATTGGCGTGGTTAATGACCCGGCATTTGACGGGGTTGTTGTTGTTTCCTGAGGCTTTTGGGTTTCTTATTTTGCAAAAAACTTATTCGGTGGCCAAAAGTGCGTTGGTGCCGAATTTGGTGCGGTCAGAGGTTGCTTTGGTGCATGCCAACGCCAAGATGAGTTTGGCTAGTGCGTTGAGTTCTATGGTGGGGGCGGGCATTGGCGGTTTGGCTTTGTTGGGGGGAGCGAACTGGCCGGCTTGGGCGGCGGTGGGAGGGTTTGCTTTGGCGGCACTTTATTTCTTGCAGGTTCCTAAGGTGGCGATTGAAGATGACCCGACGAAGGAGAGCCTTGAGTTAACGGCCAGAAGCATTGTGTTGACGGCGCGTTCTATGACTTTTTTGCGTGCTGCGGTGGGTTTTGTTACTTTTTTGTTGGCTTTTGCTTTGCGAGGCGGCGAGGAGGGTTTGCCGTTGGAGGGGTTGGGTCGTGCGGCGGGTGCGGCCACCGGTTTTGTGCGGGGTCAAAATGTTTTTGGTACGCCGGGTGCGCCGCCGTGGCATTTTGGTTTGGTCATGTTGGCGGCTGGGTTGGGGGTGTTGTTGGGGGCAAAAACGGTGCCTTTGCTGCGTAGACGGGTGGTGGAGGAGCACATTATTTTGCGTTTCTTGCTGCTTGCTTTTTTGGGGTTGTTGGGGGCTTCGTTTTTGCGCAATGTGTGGGGGGCGGTGTTGGCGTCGGGGGTGATTGCGGTTTCGGCGAGCAGCGCTAAGTTGGCTTTCGATTCGTTGGTGCAGCGGGATGCTCCCAATGCAAACTATGGGCGCTTTTTTGCCCGTTACGAGGCCCGTTTTCAAATGAGTTGGGCGGTGGGGGCTTTGTTGGCGACGGTGTTGCCGTTTCCGGTTTATGTGGGTTTTGGTGGGGTGGCTTCGTTGGCGGCGGTGTCGTTGTTGTGGTATTTATTTTCTCTTCGCGGGGTGCGGGTGCGGCCTACTCCGGTGATGCCGGATCGTGCTGATGGGCAGTTGCCGTTGTGGGATCGCCAAGAGGGTGATCCGGAAACTCGTTAGTTTTCTGCGGGGTCTTCGGGTAGCGAGATGCGAGCTAGCCAGAGGCGTGGGTTATCTATTTCGTTTGGGGTGGGTAAAAAGCGGGCTTCTTCCCATAAACGGTTGAGGTCGTTGTGGCTTCCCCATTGGATGATTCCTTCGACAAAGGAGGCGCCGCGGTCTACTTGGTCTTGGGTCAGGTTGAGTCCTAATATTTTTTCAACAAAACGGTCGGCTTCGTGGGTTTCTACTCGGCGGCGTCGTAGGGCTTCGGTGATCATGGGGTAGTTGGCGATGAGCCCGCTGCCTATTTCGTCCATGAGGTGGTCTACGTAGCCGATGATGGCTGCTACTTGGGCTTCAAGGTAAGGCAGGAGAGCTTTTTGGTCGGGGGATTGCACGGCTCCCAGAATGGTTTCGGGGTCAAGTATTTGCGAAAAGTCGGGGGGGTTTTCGGGGTCGCCTTGGAGGTCGATGCCGCTGTCTTCGAGGGAGCGTTGCAAGGTTTCGGGGTCGTTTTGAAATCCTGCGGCGTGGCGGCTGAGGAGGTCGCTTATGGCTTTGCGTACGTGGGGGATGCCAAACAATGCGTGGTGCAGGGTTTCGTGGAGACATACCCAGAGGCGGAGGTCTTCGCTGCGCAGGCTCCAGTCGTTGCCGAATGCTTCAATGTTGGGGGCAACGAGCAGCAGGTGATCGTCGGCTCGGGGGATGGGCAGGTCGTAGCTGCCCAGGCTGCGTTGGGCCAGGCGACCCACCATGGTGCCGGTGGTAATGCTGGTCATCATGGGAGCAAAGGAGGAAAACATTTGGCCCAGTGATTGGCGGAGTTCGGGGGGAAGTTGGGCGGCGATTTCTTCGGGGAGGTCCAGGGTGAAGTTTTCCGGGAGGTCTTGGTTGAGGGCGCTGGTCATTTTGGCCAACAGCGGTTCGAGGGCGGTGATGCTGCGTTCGGCCCAGGCCCCTCGGGTGAGGGGTTCAATGACCAGGGGTTGGCCGCGGTTGATGAGTAGACCGGTGTGGTTTTCTACTTGCAGTTGAGCGACCCGGGCCAGTTGTTCGTATTCCATGCGCATTACGGGGTCTACGTTGGTTTCGGGTTGACCTTCTTGAGCTATGGAGCGTGCTATTTCGCGGGCTTGGGCGGTGGGGTCAAGGTTGGATAACTGGTCAAACCCGCCTGTTCCTTGCTGGTTTAGGGCCTCGAAGAGTTTGCCTAGTTGGGCCAGCGGGTCATTTGATTCGTCACCAAATGGGTCTTCGGGTAGTTGATTGCTGTTCACAAGGGCATCGTAGGGTGGTGAACAGTCAGAAGCCTCGCGTGGTGGTCACCGGTTCTACCGGTGCGGTGGGTCGTCAGGTCTGTACGCGTCTGGCCGGTGAAGGTTTTTCTGTGGTGGGTTTGGATCGCCGTTCGGGGGTTTCGACCCATGCTGAGGTGTCGTTGTTGACGGTGGATTTGGCGGTCGCTGATTTGCGTTCGTTGTTGATGGGGGCCGATGTGTTGGTGCATTTGGCTTCGGGGGTGCGGGCCCAAGATGTGCATGGCGACCCGGGCCACGACATGTTGACGGTGGCGGAGCGTTTGTTGGCGGCGGCCGCTGATGCGGGGGTGGCTCATGTGGTGGTGCGTTCGTCGGCCATGGTTTATGGGGCTTGGGCCGATAACCCGGTGCCGTTGACTGAGGAGGCTGAGGTGCAGCCTTGCCGAGGGTTTCGTTTTGCTGAGCATCGAGCGTCTTTGGAGGGTTTGGCGACGGCTTGGGCGACTCAGGCGCCGGGGCGGTCGGCGAGTTTGTTGCGTCCGGCGGTGACGGTGGCTGAGGAACGTCCGGGGGGTTTGGCGCGTATTTTGGCTTCGGCGGCGGCTATTCGTGCGCAAGAGGGTGATCCGTTGGGTCAGTTTGTGCATGCCGATGATTTGGCTTCGGCGGTGGTGTGTGTGGTGGAGCAGCGTTTTGATGGCCCAATTAATGTGGCGCCCGATGGTTGGATTTCTGCGCCGATGATGGCGGAGTTGGGGGGTCCGGCGCCGCGTTTGCGTTTGCCGGCGCCGATGGCTTCGTGGGTGGCGGAGGTGCGGTGGCAGTTGGGTTTGACCGATGCGCCGCCTTCTGTGGTGCCGTACACGGTGTTTCCGTGGGTGGTGGCTAATGATCGTTTGCGAGCGTTGGGGTGGGTGCCTTCGCATAGCAATGAGGAGGCGTATGTGGTGGGCTATGAGCCACGGGCTACGGATCGTTTGGATGCGAAGCATCGACAGCAGTTGTCTTTGGCGGTGACCGGGGGAGCAGTGTTGTTGGGGTTGGTGCTTTTGGGGCGTTTGCTGGGTCGGTGGCGAAAAAGTTGAGCGTTGCTGCTGGCCGGGTCGTACGATGTTTATTATGTCTGCTTCCGCACCGGTCTTGGCTCCGTTGACTCCTCCAGAGGGAGATACGTGGTGTGGTTTGTCGGCTACGGATTTGCCGGTGGCTGAAGTGTTGGGGTGGGCCAATAAGCCGGATTGTGGGGCGGTGGTGTTGTTTAGCGGCAATGCCCGCGATCATGCCCCGGGTCGAGATGCGGTGACTGCTTTGGAATACGAGGCTTATGAGGAGCAAGCGGTTCCTCGTTTGTTGCAGGTGGTTGAGGATGCTCGTTTGCGTTGGCCTGCGGTGCGCCAGGTGGCTTTGTTGCATCGGGTAGGTCCGTTGGTTATTGGTGAGGCAGCGGTGTTGGTGGTGGTTTCTTCGCCTCATCGCCCGGAGGCTTTTGATGCGGGCCGTTTTTGTATCGATGCGTTAAAGGCTTCGGTGCCTATTTGGAAGCAAGAAACGTGGGCCGGCGGCCAGCATTGGGGTACCGATGCGCAGCACGTGGTTGAGTCGAGTCGGGCATGAATTCGTCGGTAATGTTTTTGTTGGGTGCGGGGGGTTTGGCGGTGGCTGGGTCGTTGTTGGTGTGGCTGTTTAGCCGTCCTCGCAAGGCGGTGCATGATCCAAATGAGGTTCGCAATACCTTGCGTGGTTTGCATCAACCGGGGGTGGGTACGAGTCGGTCGGGTCCGGCTACGCAACCCAACCGGGTGGTGGTAGATAAAAATATTGATCCGAAGAGGCGCTTCTAATGGCTCGAGATTTAGCGATTGATTTAGGTACGGCCAACACGTTGGTTTATGCCCGGGGCGAGGGCTTGGTTTTTGCGGAGCCTTCAGTTATTGCTTTGAATAAGCGTTCGGGTGAAGTGTTGGCTATGGGCAACGAGGCGTGGCGGATGATTGGTCGTACGCCGGCGCATGTGGTGGCGGAGCGCCCGTTGCGTAAGGGGGCGATTAAAGATTTTGATATTACTCAGCGCATGGTGCGGGTGTTGTTTGAGCGGGTGGGGGTGAGCCGGTTTAATCGCCCCAAGGTGCTTATTTGTGTGCCGTCGGCGATTACTGCGGTGGAGCGCCGGGCGGTTACTGAGGCGGCGCGTCGGGCGGGGGCTACTGATGCGCAGTTGATTGAGCAACCGTTGGCGGCGGCTATTGGCGCCAATTTGCCGATTAGTGAGGCTATGGGGAACATGGTGGTTGATGTGGGCGGCGGCACGTCGGAGTCGGCCATGTTGTCTTTGGGTGGGGTGGTGGCTTTAGAGGCGGTGCGGATTGGTTCGTTTGATATTGATGCGGCGATTATGGAGTATGTAAAAAACGAGCACGGTATGGCTATTGGGGAGCACACGGCGGAGGAAATCAAGATACAGATTGGTTCGGCGGCTCCGGTGGCTGAGGAGTTGCGAGCCGAGGTGGCTGGTCAAGAGATGATGACGGGGTTGCCCAAGAAAGTGATTTTGACGGCCACGGAGATTCGTCGGGCGATTAACGAACCGGTGACGGCCATGATTGAGTCGGCGGTGACGTGTTTAACGCAGGCTCCGCCGGAGTTGGGCCAGGATTTAATGAATGAGGGTATTCATTTGGTGGGCGGCGGTGGGTTGTTGCGGGGTTTTGATGTGCGTTTGGCGGAAGAAACAGGGGTGCCGGTAAATATTGTTGGTGAACCGTTGGAGTGTGTGGTGATGGGTGCGGGTCAATGCATTGAGGATTTCGATGCGATGCGGATCATGTTTATGGAGTCTCGTCCTCGTCAGGTGGGTCGTTAGGCGAGAAGCCGGTGAGGTCTTCGGCGGCTTGTCGGGTTTGTGGGTCGCGGTCGGTGAGCATGCGTTTTAGGGCGGCGTCTACTTGAGGCCCTTCATAGGAGGCTAGGGCCAGGGTGGCTCGGCGCCGCATGGGGGCTTTGTCGTCGAGGGCGGCCAAGATGGCGGGGAGGCTGTTGGGGTGGCCGAGGGCGCCCAGGGCGGCGATGGCTGCTTCTCGACAGAGGGGGTCGTCGTGGTTTTGTCCGAGGTCGGCGAGTTGGGTGGCGTGCTGTTCGCTGAGTTCGGGTTGGTTGAGTTCGGGGAGGATTTCTCCTAAAGCCCAGCAGGTGGTTTCTATTACGTCGGGGTCGTGGTGGTCGAGTAGTTGGGCGACTTCTTGAGCGAGTTCTTTGGTGGGGGGTTGTTGGGTGGCCACGTTGAGAGCTTGTTGTTGTACGGCTGCTGCGGGGTCGTTGAGGCTGGTGGTGAGTTGGGGTCCGGTGAGTTGGTTGAGCCGGTGGAGGGCGTTGAGGGCGGCGGCTCGTACGGGGGCTTGGGGGTCAGTCAGGAGGGTGCGGGCGGTGTCGACGCTGGTGTTGGGGGCTTGGTGTCCGGCCAAGATGGCTTGGCGCCGGCGTTGGGCGGTGGCTGGGTCCGGGGGGTCGGTGAGGTGTTCGTAGCGTCCGGCCATGGGTTAGCCGATGGCTTGTTCGAGTAAGAAGGTGCCGGCAAAAAAGAGTGCTCCGAAGGCGGTGGCGATGAATGCTCCGCCGACTGCGACGAGTACAACGAGGGCCACTAGGGAGCGCAGGCGGTGCCACCAGCGGATGCGGGCTCGCCGGCCGGTGAGTACTTTGCGTGGCGGTTGAAACCAGATTCCACTGAGGGCGGCCAGGTTCCATTTGCGGTCGACGGCTCGTTCGGTGTCGCCGCTGGGGGGTAGCCAGGTGCGGTGTATGGCGTGGTCGGTTTGCCAAAGGTTTTGTGCGAGTTTTTGTGGGGTGCGTGCCATATTGTTGGTCAGCGTGGCAGGCTGGGGGGGTCCCGGTGTGATGCGGGCGGAGAACAGCAGCAGCGCTCCAGCCAAGAGGGCCGCGGAGGGCATGAACGTGGTGAGGGAAGAGGAAAGTATTAGTGAAGTGGTCACGGCACCTGAGATGCTAGTTGGCGATGAGCCTGCCCCGGTCGCAGGGGGATCAATGAGTTTGCGTCGCTTGTCTGGTCAGCGGCGTTGGCCGGCGGTTTTGTTTTTGCTGGGTGTTGTTTTGGTTTTGGTTATGACCTTCATCCGGTTGCCTTATTATGCTTTTTCTCCGGGTTCGGTAAACCCGTTAGCGGATCGGATTGTTGTTACCGGGGTGGAGACTTTTGCCCCGGAAGGTGAGGTCATGTTTACCACGGTGAGTCAGGATTCTTCGGTGAATGGTTGGGAGTATTTGTGGGCCCAGTTTGATGATTCGGTGTTGTTGTTGGATCAAGATTTAATTTTGGGTAACCGTGATCGTGGTGAGGTTCGGGCTTTTAATTTGGCTTTGATGAGGGTGTCGAAGTCCACGGCGGTGGCGGTGGCTTTGCAGCATTTGGGTTTTGAACCGTTTGTGGCTACGGGGGTGGGCATGGCTTCGGTGGAGGGCCCGGCGGAGGGGTTGTTGACTACTGATGATGTGATTCGGTCGATTAATGGGGTGAGGGTGGACACTACTGAAGAGTTGGTGGTGGAGATTCGAAGTTATGCGCCGGGCGAGACGCTGGTTTTTGCGGTGGAGGCGGTGGATGGTTCGTTTCCTCGGGAGGTTTCGGTGGTGATGGGGGCTCGGGAGGATGACCCGTCGGTGGCGTTTTTGGGTATCCAACCACAGACTCGCACGGAGGATGCTCCGGGTATGCCGTTTAACGCTCATGTGAACACTGGTGCGGTGGGAGGTAATTCGGCGGGGTTGGCCTTGACGTTGTCGGTGCTGGATTTAGTTACGCCGGGGGAGTTGACCGGTGGTTTTCAGGTGGCTACTACGGGCACTATTTCTTTGTCGGGTGCGGTGGGCCCTATTGGGGGTATCGAGCAAAAGACGGTGGCTGCTCGTAAAGCGGGGGTCGATTTGTTTTTGGTTCCGGTGGGCGAGTTGGATGCGGCGCTTAGCCGGGCTGGGGATTTAAACGTGGTGGGGGTGGCGACTTTGGACGAGGCGTTGGTTGCTTTGGCGGCTTTGGGCGGGAATGCTTTGGAGTTGTCGCTGCCTTAGTTTGCTTGTTTTTTCTTTGAGGGAGGGCTTGTGGGGGGCAGCGGTAGGCTTGGTTTATGCGCCCTGAAGGTAGTCCTCGTCCTCAAGTTTCTGGTTCTTCGTCGGGTGGTATTCCGCCTCGAGGTCCGCGCCCGGTTCGGGGTCGTGGTGGCGGGTCGCCGCGCCGTTTTCGCACCGTTATGGCAGTGGTGTCGGTAGTCGGTATTTTTGGTTTGATGGCCTTGCGGGGGATCGCCGGTTTTTACACGGACTTCTTGTGGTTTGATCAGTTGGGTCACGACGATGTGTTTACGTCGGTTTTAGGTGCTCAAGTGGTGTTGGTTGTATTGTTTACAACACTGTTTTTTGTGTTGGTGTATGGCAACCTGACGGTCGCTGACCGTATGGCGCCGGCGGTGCGCCCTCCTGGGCCAGAAGAAGATTTGGTAAGCCAGTGGCATTTGATAGTTGGTTCGCGGGCCGGCAAGCTGCGTTTGGTGGCTTCGTTTGTGTTGGCTTTGATGGCCGGTGCGGGGGTTGGTAACCGGTGGCAAGAGTGGTTGTTGTTTACTAATGGCGGCGATTTTGGTTCGGTAGATGCCCAGTTTGGTCGAGATCTTGGGTTCTTTATTTTCCAGTTGCCGTTTTTGAGTTTTGTGGTGGGTTGGCTGTTTTCTAGTTTGTTTGTGATTTTGTTGGTTGTTTCGGTGGCTCATTACCTCAATGGGGGTATTCGTTTTCAGGCCTTTGGCGAGCGGGTGCAGCCCAAGGTGAAGATGCATTTGTCGGCTTTGTTGGCTCTTTTGGCGTTGGTGAAGGCGGCCGGTTACTGGTTGGCTCGTTTTGAGTTGACGACTTCTACCCGGGGTGCGGTTGATGGGGCGAGCTACACCGATGTCAAGGCGCAGTTGCCGGCTATGAATTTGTTGATTCTGATTTCGTTGTTTGCCGTGGTGTTGTTGGCGGTTAATGTGCGGCGCCGTGGCTGGGTGTTGCCTACTTTGGCGGTGGGTTTGTGGGCTTTGGTGGCTTTGGTGATGGGCAGCATTTACCCGGCGGTTATCCAGAATTTGCGGGTGGAGCCCGCCGAGTCGGAGAAGGAAGCGGCTTATATTGCCCGCAATATTGCTGCTACCCGAACGGCTTTTGGTTTGGATGGTTTGGTGGAGTTGCAGATTGAGGATTTTGATAACGAGATCACGGCGGTGGATTTGTTGCAGAACCCGACCACGGTTCGCAATATTCGGGTGATGGATCCGGTGGTGGTGCAGGGCACGTTTGACCGGTTACAGGGTGAGCGTGAGTTTTATCGTTTTGCTGATGTTTTGGATACCGACCGGTATCTCATTGATGGTGAGATGACTCAAGTGTTGTTGGGTGCTCGTGAGTTGGATCTCAACGAGACGCGTTCGTGGGAAAGCCAGCATGTGGCGTTTACTCATGGTTACGGGGTGGCTATGGCACCGGTGAGCCGGGTGCGTGGTTCTGGTGACCCAGATTTTGTGATTGGCGATTTGCCGGTTTCTATTGATGAATCAATGGAGGTCACGTTGGATCGTCCGCAGATTTATATTGGCGAGGGTTTGGGTGGTTATGCCGTGGTGGGGGCCAGCCGCGATGAGGTGGATTTCACCGATGAGAATCAAGAAACCCAGTCAGTGCGTTACGACGATATAGGTGGCCAGGCTGGGGTTTCTATGGGGTCGTTGTTGCGTAAGGCAGCGTTTGCTTTGCGTTTCACGGAGTTGGAGCCGTTGATTTCTAACTTTGTTACTGATGAATCTCGGATTATTTATGTTCGTGATGTGCAGGAGCGGGTCAAGAAGTTGGCGCCGTTTTTGGCGTTTGATGCGGACCCTTACCCGGTGATGATTGATGGGCGTTTGGTGTACGTGGTTGATGGTTATACCACGACGAATCGTTACCCGTATTCGCAGCGTGCGCCGGTGTTTGATTTGAGTTCTGAGAGTGGTTTGCGCAGCGATTTCAACTATGTGCGTAACTCGGTGCGTGCTGTGGTTGATGCTTTTGATGGCACGGTGACTTTTTATATTGTTGATGAGCAGGACCCGATTATCGCTGCTTACCAGTCGGCGTTTAGTAACTTATTTACTCCAGTTTCGGAGATGCCTGAAGAGTTGGTGGCGCATACGCGTTATGCCGAGGATTTATTTCGAGTGCAGTCGGAGTTGTGGGGTTCGTATCACGTGGATAACACGGAGAACTTTTATCAGCGGGCTTCTGAGTGGGCGGTGTCGCAGGACCCTGGTCGCAGCGGTGAGGGTGCCGCGAATTTAGCGGTGGTTGATGCGCAGGGCGTGCGTGTGGGGACGCGTGATGTGCGTATGGCTCCGTACCGCACCATGGTGAAGTTGCCGGGCGCTGAGGAGGCGGAGTTTGTGATCTTGCGGGCTTATGTGCCGCTTGATGATGAGGATGCGCGTAAGGAGTTGGCGGCTTATGTGGTGGGTCGCAGCGATGGTGAGCATGCGGGCGAGTTGGTGGTTTATCGTCCGCCTACGTCGAACTTTGATGGCCCGGCTTTGGCTGAGGAACGTATTCGTAATGATGAAGCGGTAGCTACTTTGCAGACGTTGTTGAGCCAGCGGGGTTCGGATGTTTTGTTTGGCGAGTTGTTGTTGGTGCCTATTGAGAATTCAATTTTGTATGTGCGCCCGTTGTATGTGCAAGCTGATGGGGATTCCACGGTGCCAGAGTTGGAGCGGGTCATTGTGGTGGCTGGCGAGCGGGTGGTTATGGCCGACAGTCTCCAGGAGGCTTTGGAGGAGTTGACGGGCCATAGTTTGGCGGCGTTGTTCCCTGATGGCATTGTTTCTGGCGGGCCGACGGTTGATGAGCCGGATGAACCGGTTGATGAACCGGATGAACCGGATGAACCGGTTGAACCGGTTGACCCTATTGAGGGTATTCCTGAGGATGTGGTGATGCTGGTAGCCGAGATCGAGCAGTTACAACGTGAGTCTGCTGCGGCCTTGGCGCAGGATCCTGCGGATTGGTTGGAGTTTGGCCGTTTGCAGGACCGTATTCAGTCGCTGGTGGCGGCTTTGGCGGCGTCCGCTGGTTAGTCGGCGGGTTGCCAGCCGCTGAGCTTTAGCCCGGTGGGTGAGGGTTCGTCGGCTCGTACTGGTGAGTCGGCGGTGAGGTCGGCGAAACTTTCGTCGTTTTCTAGTTGCGGCGTGGGTGGGGTGATGGGTTCGAATTGGTGGGCCAGTTCGGCGATTTGTCCGCGGAGTTCTACGGTGACGCGGGTGAGTTCGGCGGAGAGTCGGGCGCCTTGGAGGCGGAGGTCCATGAGGGTTTCTTCGTCGTTTTCGCCGGCTTCGGTGCCGAGGGCGTTGAATTTGTGTTCGAGGTTGCTGAGGCGTTCGTCAAGGTTGCGCAGCCCGTTGGCCAGGTCGAGCAGTATTTGGTCGGCGATGGGAGCGCTGTCGGTGGGTTGCACGGTGGAGGGTGCGGGTATTTTTTTGCGTTTGTTGCGCCGTGAGGTTTTGGCCATGGGTTGATGGTAGTCCTTGTTTGACGCTGAGTTGGGGTGCCTGCGCTTTGTGGCGGGTGCTTGGTAGGTACGCTGGTGGCGTGGGATTATTCTTTTTTCGAGGTCGTGGCTGCTTGTTGGCTGGCTTGTTGGTGGTTTCGTCTTGCGCGGATTATGACGGCCGGGGTTTAGAGGGGGGTGTCCCGTCGGACACGTTGGATATTTTGGTGGTTGATCAGGGAGGGGCGGCGGTGCAGGCTGGGGCGGCTGGTGTTGTTCCGGCGAGTACGAAACCGAATGTTCCGGAGGTCACTATTGAGGAGGATCTGAAACCGAAGGTGGATTGGTCGGTGGGGGTGGGGGGCTCTACCAAGGTTGAGGTTGGGGTGTTGTCTGGCGAGGTGGCGGCGGCGGGTTCTTATGAGTTGTCGTATCCGCAGGTGACAGAAACGGCGGCTGATTTTGCCATTAATGGGGCGTTGCAGGCGGTGGCGGATCGGCTGTATTTGGGTTTTGCTTCGGAGTTGGCGGAGTTGATGGGTGGGGAGGATGCGTTGAGTGAGCCGAGCCGTTTGTTGGGTGATGGCGAGGTGGTGTTTGATAACGATTTTTTGTTGAGTGTGTTGTTTAAGGGAACGATTTCTTGGGGTGGGGCGGCCAGCCAGCAGGCGTGGGTGGAGTCGGTGATGGTTGATTTGTCGGATGGTCGAGTGTTGGCGCCGGTGGAGTTGTTTACCGGGGGCCCGGCGGACAACTGGTTAGAGGTGGTGGCGGAGCGTTCGCATGAGTTGTTGGTGGAGGATCTTGGCGTGGAGATGGTGTGGGATGAGGGTTTGATGCCGGTGGCGGAGAATTTCGCTAATTTGTTGGTGACTCGTCCTGGATTGTTGGTTGTTTTTGATCAGTATCAGGTGGCGGCTGGCGTGGTGGGTACTCCTGCGGTGGTTGTTCCTTGGATCGATCTCGTCACGGTTATCAACCCACAAAGCTCTATCGGCCGCCTCGTAGTAGCCGGCTAACCCCAGCTTTCCCCAAAAAGCCCGTTACTTGGGGATAGTCCCCATGTAACGGACTCTTGGTTTTTAGACACAGATACTTAGTAATCAAGACACGTGGGGTCAGACCCCACGTGCCTTGATTTTAGAGGCCGAGCCGGGCAAATTGTTCCGCTGGGGCTTCTACTTCGGTGAGGGCGTGGCGGAGGAGTTCTTGGTAATGGTCGGCCCGAGGGGTATCGATGAGGTTTTCAGTTTCGGCTTCGTCTTGGGTGTCGTAGAGCGCTGAGGTGGTGCCGGCGCCGCGCCCGGAGAGCAGTATGGCGCCGCCAGCTATTTCGGCTCCGGTGAGGGGTTGGCGTATTACCGGGATGTCGCTGCCGGGCATTTTGTCGAGCCAGGCTCGGTCGTCGGGTCGGGGCAGGCCGGCGTTGGGCAGGATGGCTACCGGCATGGTGGACCACCGGTTGGACCAGATGCTGATGTCTCCGCTGTCGCCTTCGGCGCCGCGCAGGTATTTGCCTTGGTGGTCAATGACGTTGACTTCGAGGCCGAAATATCCTTGAAGCATCCAGTCGCGGGCTTGGCTTTGGGTGCCTTCGATAACTTGTTGTAGTGGGGCGCCGTGGGTGCGGTGCTCAATGTTGAGGTTGAACATTTCTGCCAGGGTGGCGTGAATGTCGACGCTGGTGGTGAGGGCGGTGCGGTGGCCTGGTTCGACTCCGGGCCAGTGGATGAGTAGCGGGATGTGGCCCAGCAAGTTGTAGATGGGTGAGAGGGGTTTGCCGAAAGTCTCGTCGCGTTCGCCGAGGTAGTGGCCGTGGTCGGTGACCAGAAAGATGGCGGTGTCATCCCAGAGGTTGTTGCGGTCTATGGCGTCGAGGATTTTTCCGAACCAATGGTCGATCATGGAGAGTTTGGCCCCGTAGTTGGCGCGTAGTTGGGCGGCTTGTTTCTCGGTGAGGACCCCTTTTTGTATGGCGTGTTTCATGTAGGGCGGCCAGATGAGGAGGTCTTCGTCTTTTTGATCGTGGTAGCGGTAGGCCCAGGGTTCGGGGGTGTCGAAGGGTTCGTGGGGGTCGAATTCGTCGACGAAGAGGAAGAATCTGTCGTGGTGTCCGGCGTTGCGGTCAAGCCAGTCGGCGGTGGCGGCCATGGTGCGGGGCCCGGGGTAGTCGGTTTCGTCGCGGAACCAGGTGCGACTGGTGTCGTAGGCGTGGCGGAACCATCCTTCGGCGGCGGGCAGGGCGGGGGTGCCGGCCCAACTGGGGTCGTCGCGGAGTCGCCAGGGATCGCCTTCGTGGCCGCGTACGTAGTCCCACATGCCGAAGTCGGTGTGGTAGTTCTCGCCGCCGGTTTCAAAGAGATGAGGGTGGTCGGAGATAATCCCGGTGGCGATGCCTTTCATTTTCATGGCGTGGGCGATGTTGGATTCCCAGAGTTCAATGGACCCCCAAGGTTTCCAGAGGAAGTCCCAGGCGCCGCAGAGTATGTCGTGGCGGGCGGGCATGCAGGGCAGTGAGGCGGAGTGGTGCTGGTCGAAGCGCAGGGATCGTGCGGCCAGTCGGTCAAGGTTGGGGGTGTCGAATTCATCGCCACCGTAGCAACCCAGCATGCGCCGGTTGAGACTGTCCAACAAGATGACGATGGCATTGCGGGGTCCGCTGTCGTCTTGGTAGGGCTCTGCTTTGGGTCGGGCCATGGGGTCAATCGTCATGCCCCATTCTTGCACGCCATCCGCTCTCGGGTCTTGTCCGCGACAAAACCAAAGTAAAAAC
>JAPKBH010000048.1 GCA_028823445.1 Acidimicrobiales bacterium
CCTCACATCGGAATAAAGGGGTGGCCACCGCCATGCTGGGCGCAGTACTGGAGCATTGCCAAACACAAGATATTTCTCAAATTTTGTTGGTTTGCGACGCAGAAAATCTTGGCTCAATCCGGGTCATCGAAACCCATGGCGGGGTTTTAGAACGACAAGAATGGAATGAACTGATGGCCCGAAACCAGCGGTGGTATCACATCAACTTTAAATAGGGAGTCGCCGATCACCAAAACTAGTGCGCCCCCTGGGACTTGAACCCAGAACCTGCGGATTAAGAGTCCGATGCTCTGCCAATTGAGCTAGAGGCGCTAAATGTCAGAGCCCACCGGTGCCCGCCGAAACGGGCGCCGGAAAACTCCGACCTTGGGGTGACCGAGGGGATTTGAACCCCCGACATCCTGGACCACAACCAGGTGCTCTAACCGAGCTGAGCTACGACCACCAAGACCTCGCATGATACGCCCCAAAAGCCCGACCAAGAACCTGAATTAAACAACTTTAAGTTAGTGTCTTGAACATGTCTGTACAAGTAGTGGTGGTGGGCGGCGGAATAGCCGGGGTGAGTGCCGCTTATGCCTGCACTTTGGTGGACCCAACTGCTTCGGTGGTTCTTGTAGAAGCAGAAAAACAATTGGCCCACCACACCACCGGACGTTCGGCCGCCTTGCTTTTCGAAAACTACGGGCAGCCCGCGCAGCGCTCGCTCACCCGGGCCAGCTTAGATTTCTTACACAACACACCTGCCGACCTTGTTGATTCACCACTAGTGCATAAAAGGCCAATGATCCATGTCGGCGGGCCCAACCAGTCGGCATCAATTGACACCATGCTCGCTGAAGGAGCTGACGGCACTATCCCAACCATTGAAATAACCGTAGAGGAAGCAGTAAATTTGGTACCCCCGTTGCGGCCAGAGTTGATCGCTCGAGCGGTGCTCGAAACCGGAACCTGCGATATTGATGTAGCCGCTTTACATCAAGCCTTCGTGCGGGGTTTCAAGCTTGGAGGCGGCACCATCGCCACCGCAACCCGGGTGGATGCCGTGCGGCCCGACGGCCAAGGTTGGCAAATAGAAACCACCACCGGAGAACTCCAAGCCGACGTGGTGGTCAACGCCGCAGGAGCTTGGGGCGATGTGGTGGCCCAGCGAGCCGGGATAGCACCCCTGGGGCTTTTACCCAAACGGCGTACCGCTTTTATGATCGATGCGCCGGTTAGCGACACTACGTCTTGGGCCATGGTGGGCGAGGTGGACCACCAGTGGTACATGAAACCCGATGGTGCACAGTTGCTCTGCTCTCCAGCAGATGAAACCCCGTCAGAACCCTGCGACGCTAAGGCCGAAGAGCTTGACGTAGCTTTAGCCATTGACCGCATAAACACCGCAACCACTTTAGGAATTCGTTCGGTCAACTCAACTTGGGCTGGGCTACGCACTTTCACCGCCGATGGAGCGATGGCTATTGGCCCGGATGCCGACTTCCCCAACTTCATTTGGTGTGTAGGGCAAGGCGGTACCGGTATTCAAACCTCACGGGCAGCCGGGCAACTAACCGCAGAACTAACCTTAGGGGCTGCCCCGTCGCCATCATTTTCTCCCCAAGATTTAGCAGCGCTATCGCCTGACCGTCTGCGGAGACCCCGGTAGCCTTAATACGTTGCCCCCGTAGCTCAGCCAGGACAGAGCAGCGGACTTCTATTCCGACGGCCGCAGGTTCGAATCCTGCCGGGGGCACTTGGTTTTCATCACCGTCCGTCCGGCACTAACTGGAAAAACGGTTTGTTAAGAACTGGAGGAACATTTCCTTAATAGTTGGTAAGTCAGAGTTTCTGCTGCCACCGCTGTGGGTTCTGATGCTCCGTGCAGAACTGAATCATTTGGTTCGTTCCAACCGTCGAACCGGTTGATCAAGAGAAGCCAATCGCTTTGTGCGAGATCCTCAGCAAGACGGCCACCGTCTCGATTAGCGAGCCCGGGGTTCATTTCTAAGTGGTAACTCGCAGGGACTAGATTTGGCAGAAGATGATAAAGCCAAGTTTCGGAATAATTAGTTCTCCGTAAATCTACTGGACCAATAAAAATAGATTTTCCCGCGGTGGAGGCTTGGTCGAGAGCCGAAAATATTTCAGTGACCTCATCTCGATACATCTCATTGAGTACCGGCAGGGTTCGCCCCTGATGGCTCAGGGCACAGATGTTTTTTGCACCCCCCAGAACCAAGAGACATCGGCAACAGCCCGACCAACATGGTGGGGAGCGATAAGCAGCAATGAACCAAAAACCAAAATAGTCGGCCATAAACCTGAAACCCTTGCTTTTAGCGAAGCGGAGAGACTCAAGACAAGGGCAGAAAACACCAGCACCCCAACGAAACGCACATGGTTAGGTGTGGGCCGTTGCAGCAATTGAGGAACCGACCTGTGGGCCAACAATCTCTCGGTAGTTAGGGATACTCCGAACAAGAAAAATGCGCCGGCCACCGCCCAAGAATCGCCGGGGTCATAGAGGTGTTCAAAGTCTGCATTTCCAACAGCGCCCTTAAGAACCATTTCTCCACTTATCAACAAGAGCCCTTCTTCCATGGTAACGATGCCGCTTTTGAGAAGGGGAAGAGAGGTGACCGCTTTGATGGCCAAAACGACCCCATGGGGAAGGAAACGGAAAGCATTTGTAGGGAGCGTTTGTTTACTTGACGAATTCCAGTCGGATCATTTCAGGTAAAATAATCTTAGGCTGGATTTTAGCGCCGATGCATGTTTCCCGAAAGTCGAGCTAGTGGCTACGAAATGGTCGAGAGAATGGCTATTTGCTCATCAAACGGCTGTTCCATAAAGCTTTCAAACTCAATGAGGAACTCGTCAAGAGTAAGGCCGAAGGTTAAGAAAAAAGCAGTATCTACGCCGTGTTCGTAGGCCAAAGGATAAAACTCGAGATAAACAGCATCGATTGAAGTTTTGCTGGCCAACAAGGCAACCGCCCACTGTCCGGTTTCATATTGCATGGCGCCAATGCAGAGACCGCAGTAATCGCCTACACGGTCTCGGTTCTCAGCAAGGTCGGCAATAGTTAAGTTAGGGACAAGATCACGAAGATGTCGAGCGGTTACTAAGGCCTCTTCCATTGCGCCTTCGAAACTCACCCAACCTTGACCATCGCCGAGGTAAACCGCAAGAAACTCTGCACCCCCTTCTTCCATCCAAATAGGCCAATCAAGGCCAAACCTGTCTGCTCCCTCAAACAACTGGTGAGCGCCTTGATAGATGTGTACGTATTCGTGTAGGGAAATTTTGGACCCGTATCCACCGCCTATGCCTAAGGGATTGCCTATGACAAAAGCCTGCGTAGGGGAGTGTCTGCCTCGAGAGTGTTGAGCAAAAGCATTTGACCCCTCGTAGTAAGCCATTTCAAAAATTGCCACGCCCTGGTCGGAGCGGCAGTGCTCAAGTTGATCTTGATTGTACGACCAAGCACAGTAATCCTCGATGGCTTCGTCGGTAGCATTTGTGTCGGAACCGATTACATAGACCCGAAGAGGTCCGTAAGAACCGAGATAATTTTCCCCAGCCTGTATGCCATCTTTGACTATTTTCAACGAGTCAAGAGAGAGATCATCGGTAACAAAATAAGTGGCAGCAGCATCTTGCGTTGCGTTCCACCCGAGGTCAACCAGTCGCTGTGCCCTCTCTTGGCTTTCTCGGTCGAGTGCTTCTCGAGAGACGGTGGTTTCCTCTTCAGAAACGTAAGGGCCGTAGACCTTATGCGCCCAGCAATGCTCAAATTCGAAGATGCTTCTGCCTAGCGCGAGTCCCTCATCTATTTTTGACCCACAACCATGATCTTCTGCGTCGGGAGCCCATTGCCAGCACATGGGCCCGCAATGTTCTTTTTCGTCTTCGGTTGGGTAGGGCGAAGAGGTTCCCGTGAGATCACCTGGTTCGAGCTCCGCTGGTTCCTGTGAAAGGTAACTCGTTGACTGGTAATCGCCGGTAGGAATATTGGTCGGCAGGTTAAAACCTTGCCGGTTGAACAAATCAAAAGCTAAAGCATCAACTTCTTCTAAGGTTGCTTTGTCGCAGATCGTCCACTCGTCTTGCACCTCGTCACAGTAATCGGTAAGCGAAGGGTCGAGGGCACCGATATTGGCCATAAGAACCCAATAAAAATATTCGCCCAGTTGGCAGGAATACTCGCAAGTCTCGTCAAAATAGTTATACCAAGAACCCTCGGGATAGGCAGAAGGCAGGGTCAAAAATTGACCGCCTCGCGCAGCATCCATAGCATTAGCAAGCAGGCTGCCGGGATTGTCGTCAAAATGTTCGGGGTAGGTTTGGTACCAACCCGCCGAAACAATGTGCCAGATTTCTTCAAGGTTGGTATCCCAACTGCCTGCGGCCTCAAGGCCGCCGAGCGCCCACCTGTCTCCGGGGTAATACATGCTGGCTCTCATCGAAATATTGTCTTCGCAATAAGTCCCCCTAACCTGCGTGAAATATTCTTCGCGGTCATCTTCGGCCCAAACTGGAACCACGAAATTTTCGTCAACGAGAACATCAAGAACGGCCTGGTCATCTGGGACGCCGTCTTCGTCATTGTCGAGGTATTGCGCCAACACGTTGGCGCTGTGTTCCACAAACTCCAATGGGACCCCAGGGGTAGCCACTACATACATGCCAAACACATTGACAAACTTGTCGAATGTCCCGTCCATGCAATCATGATCTGGGTGATGGGTAAGAACCGACAGAGAAAAAGTAGACTCTTCGTTCTCCTGGGGAAGAGTTGGGGAAGGTACCGCTGCCGAGAGCGGATCGTTGGTTGTTGTCGAAGGAGGCGACGCTAAATGGTCGGGGCTTAACCTTTCGCTTCCGCTGCACCCCCAGAGAGAAAACAAAATTACCAGAAAAATCAAAAGACGCCGCATTGTTGAACACTAACAGCCTCCCTAAGTGGCAGGTTTGATTCTGTCGGAACGTCAATTTTTTTTATTGAACCCGTCAGATTTAAAGGGTTGGGGGGTCTCTTTAATGACCGAAGCGGAACTACCGCCTAGATCTCAGGAGACCCCATGAACCGAATATACAAAATCACCGCTGCCGTATTGATGACGGCCAGCATTGCCTTAATGGCCGGCCCGGCTGCTGCAGCCCCTCGGCAAAATAAATCAGCAGCACAAAAAAATATTCACCATGTCTCGATCTTGGCTTCGGGTGGAAGCACCGACATCGGGACCACTGGCCCCATAAATAGCATCTGGACCGATGGCCCCATTCACGGTTAAAGGTTCCCCGTTGGTTAGGCCACTGGCTGAGGGTTTCGCGACAAAGTGAAGTGCGAGAGATCGGGTTCTTTCATGGCTTGGCGAAACTTCTGAAAAGTCCACGGCCAGGCTGCGGGTACTCCACGGTCATCGAGGTACCAACTCCGACACCCGGTAGCCCACACCGTTTTCTTGGCTTGTTCTACCCGCTCACCTTCGAAGGCCTCGGTGGCTTCAAAGGTGGGGGAGAGCGCCTCGGCTTCGCCGGAGCGCAGCAGTTCAATAAGTTGCGCAAAGTAAGCAAACTGCAATTCGGCTACTTCAATGAGCGAAAAGTTGCCCACCGGTCCGTTGGGGCCGTTGAGCATAAAGAGGTTCGGAAAACCCGGCACAGCTACCGAGAGATAAGCATTGGGTCGTTTGGCCCAGGCTTCCGAAAGGTGTAAGCCGTCGGGGTTGATGACGTCGATGGGGCGCAAAAAGCGGTCTACTTGAAAACCAGTGGCCACGATGAGTGCGTCGAGTTCGTGGAACTGCCCATCAACGGTGCGCACGCCGTTTGGTTCAACTTCGGTAATGGTTTCGGTAACCAGCGAAGCGTTGGGTTTTTGGATGCCCTCATAAAAATTTGGAGAAATAACTAACCTTTTGCAAGCCGCTCGGTAGTCGGGACGCAACTGTTCACGTAAAACCAGGTCGGTAACGCTTTCTTCTAAGTTCAGCCGGCAAGTTTCTTCAATCATGTGCAACAACTCTGAGTTGGCATCTACCACGGCGTTAGAAAACCCGTTGGCGAAGAGTTCAGAGATTTCATCGTGCAGGGCTGCTGCTGTTGACGGGTCGCTACGAAAACTCGCTCGTTCTTCTTCGGTGTAAGCCGGGTTCTCTTGGGGCAACACCCACTGAGCAGTGCGTTGAAACAACGTTAGGTGATCAACGTGATCAACGATGGTGGGTACGGTTTGGATAGCCGACGAGCCGGTGCCGATGATCCCCACCCGAAGCCCTTCGAGTGACACCGAGGAATCCCAACGGGCGGTGTGCATGAGTTGGCCGACGAAATCATGGAGCCCCGCAATGTCGGGCCATGCCGGGTGGTGAAGCACCCCGGTGGCGGCAATAACCACATCGGCTTGGTCTTGGCGCCCATCGTCGGTGGTGATGCGCCAGCGGCCGTCTTGGTGTTTTAGCTCGGTGACCTCTACGCCGTAGATTACGGAGTCTTCTACGGCGTGATCGGCGGCCACGGACTCAAGATAAGTCTGAATCTCCGCCCCAGGGGAGAAGCGGTGGCTCCAGTCGGGGTTGGGAGCAAACGAGTAGGAGTACAAATGCGAGGGCACGTCGCAAGCTACGCCGGGGTAGTTGTTGTCTCGCCAAGTGCCGCCAAGTTTTTCGGCTTTTTCGTAAACCGTCAGATTGGTGATACCCATTTCTCGTAGTTTTATGACCGACAAAATCCCGGACATGCCGGCACCAATGATGACCACACGAAAGTCTGTGGAGGCTGTGTTCATTTACTGAGTAAACCAGTCAAAACTTAAGCCGTCAAATTGATGATTTGAGGTGTACCGGTTAAAAAAAGAAAAAACCCCCGGCGAGGAGCCGGGGGTTCTTGGTTAACTAATCAAGCCTAAAAACGAGTGTTAACTAAAACTGTTCCTCTTCGGTAGAACCGGTCAGCGCCAAGGTAGAGGCCGAACCACCAGAGATAACTGTGGCGACGTCGTCGAAGTAACCAGCACCCACCTCACGTTGGTGACGGGTAGCGGTGTAACCGCCGTCTTCTAAGCCAAACTCGCGTTGTTGTAATTCTACGTAAGCAGTCATGTCGCGCTCGGTGTAGCCCTTCGCCAACTCGAAAGCCGAAGCGTTCAGCGCATGCCACCCAGCCAAGGTAATGAACTGGAACTTGTAACCCATGGCGCCTAATTCCCTCTGGAACTTGGCAATGGTGTCATCGTCCAAAGCGGCCTTCCAGTTAAACGAAGGCGAGCAGTTGTAAGCCAACATTTGATCTGGGTACTCGGCGTGAACAGCGTCGGCAAACTCTTTGGCCTGGTCAAGGTCCGGGGTACCGGTCTCGCACCAAATCAAATCGCTATACGGAGCGTAAGCCAAGGCCCGAGAAATGGGAGTGGCCATACCTGGTTCGGTCTCAAAGAAACCTTCCGCAGTGCGACCACCGGTCAAGAAGGGGCG
>JAPKBH010000049.1 GCA_028823445.1 Acidimicrobiales bacterium
GGTGGGCGTGGAGGGACTTGAACCCCCGACATCCTCCTTGTAAGGGAGGCGCTCTAGCCAACTGAGCTACACGCCCGAGAAGCCGTAACTCTATCGTTCAGAAACCTGCTCAGAACCCCTGACGGAAGGTTAATAATTGGCTTCCCAAGGCCCCCGCCCCCGCCACCGGGGTACGGCGAGCAGCATGATCAAGCACGCACAAGTCACGCCCCTGCGCATCGGCCACCGTGACCCCCGCTTCGGCACACACCAGCAGCGCCCCCAGGTAGTCCCACACCCCATGGGCATCTGGCGAGCAGTCCACAAAGCCATCCAAGCGGCCGTCGGCCACCGCACACAAATCCAAAGCCACCGCGCCCAGCGACCGAAACTGCCCCCAGCCCGGGTTACGAGGCGGCAAGCCAGATAAAGCGACAAAAGCCTCAGCCAGCGGCGGAGAATCCCCACGCCACAAAACCTCGCCGTCACGGAACGCTCCCCCACCCCGTATTGCTTGATAACGCACCCCATTGGCTTGGTCGACCACCACCGCCACCCACGGGCCTTGCGCATCAACCGCACACAAACTGGTAGCGAACCATGGCAAGCCCCGAGACGCATTAGTAGAACCATCCAACGGGTCCACCACCACCACTGGGCCATCGGCCTCCAAAATGCCCGACTCTTCGCTCAACACCCCGTAACCCAAGGGGTCCAAAACCTCGTGCACCACTTGGTCGGCCACCACATCGCTGGCGTACTGATCAGCCCGCCCACCGGACGGCCCCCAGTTGTCGAGAACAACAAAAGCGGCCGCCACCGCATCAGCCGCCTGATTTAAATCGGCCAACACCTGAGAAGAATCTGACAAAGTCACCTCCACATTCAACCATCTCTTCCCCGCGAAGTGTTCACCGGCCCCAGAAAGGTCTAACCTGACCTTGCCCGCCCACCGGCAGAAGGAAAACCGTTGGCTCTCATAGACATCGCCGGCTTTATCGCCGATTTAAAAAATCACGCCGCCGAACACGGCTTTCACGTGCACGACGAACGCCACTTCGTCGAGACCTACACCATGCGCCAAGCCTTCGAAGTAGACCTGCACCCCGAAGCAGCCTGCGGCGGCCCCCTAGACCTACACCTCACCCTCGACATTGAACCCCGCACCCTCATGTCGTTCGAAGACGAAATAATCACCCTGGCCGACGACGCCGAACCCAGCGAAGACCTCACCTTGAATTTACTCTTCACCTGGGCCTTGCCGCCGCTAGATAACAGCCCCGACTTGCTGCTGCTGGCTACCGAACTGGCTGGCCTCAGCGGGCCCGACCTGCCCACCCAAGTCTCCGCCATAGATTCCTTCGCCGACGTCACCGACGCCCCCCAACGCTCACTCGGTGTCGTAGCCCGCCTGGAAATCCCCTTCGCTGTGCTGTACCGCGGCGACGAAAGCAACGGCATGTGCGACGCCTTCGAACAATGTCGAGCAGTAAGCGAATACCTCCTCGATCAAGCCCCCGCCTGGCTAGGCAGCGACTGAGACCTCCACCTGCCTCTGGGTTCTGGAAACCAGCGCCCGAAGCAAGCCCGCCGACTTCTTTGTGATGAACTAACCCCATGACCGCAGACCCCGCTCGCCGCCAACTCACCACGCAACGCCCCACCGACGACGAACCGCTTTTTGCCGACGGTGCCGGCGTCACCGTAGAAATCGACATCAACGCTTTACCAGAAACCGTGTGGACCTTGGTGTCAGACATCAACCTGCCCGGCCAATTCAGCGACGAGTTTCAAGGCGCCCAATGGGTGTCTGACACCCCGGCGGTAGGTGCCGTGTTTACCGGCCGCAACAAAAACGAATTCATGGGCGAATGGGAAGTGCCCTGTACCTTGACCCACCACAAGGCAAACGAAGTCTTCGCCTGGGTGCCGGTAAGCACCGAAAATCCGGCCGCCCAATGGCGTTTCGACCTCGCCCCCCAAGACGGCGGCACCCGGCTAACTTTCTCTATGATCTTGGGCCCCGGCCCCTCGGGCCTGACCGCCATTATCGAAAAAATGCCTGACAAAGAAGCAGCCATTGTTCACAACCGCCAAATCAGCCAAGCAGCCAACATGGCCCGCACCGTTGAAGGCATCCGCGACCTCGCCGAAAAATAATTCACCAACCAGAAAGAACCACCATGACCACCCTTGGCTTAACTGCTGACCAACTGCTCTCTACCACCCGCGCCGTACGTAAACGGCTGGACTTCGACCGCCCGGTCAGTAAAGAACTCATCGAAGAATGCTTAGAGTTCACCGTGCAAGCCCCCACCGGATCCAACCAGCAAGGCTGGCGCTTCCTGGTAGTAACCGACGACGACAAAAAAGCCGCCCTGGCCGACCTGTACCGTAAAGGCTGGGACATGTACACCGGCGGCGCCTCAGTAGATGACGCCCCCACCCCTTCCAACGACCCGGCCAAACAACAACTCCGCGTCGTCAAATCAGCGTCTTATCTGGCAGAAAACTTTCACCGAGTACCAGCCATGGTGCTGCCCTGCCTACCCGGGCGCATGGACGATGGGTCCTCCATGATGTCGGCCTCCATGCTGGGTTCCATCATCCCCAGCGCCTGGTCATTCATGCTGGCCGCTCGCGAACGAAGCCTCGGCACCTGCTGGACCACCATCCACCTGTTGTTCGAAGAACAAGCAGCAGAGATTCTCGAAATCCCTTACGCCGAGGTCACCCAAGTGGCACTCATCACCGTGGGCCATACTTTGGGCACCGACTTTAAACCAGCGAGCCGCCCCGGTGGAGCAGCAGCTGTCACCAGTTGGAATACCTGGAGTTAACCCTCCGCTACCTCATAGCCGGCTTCGGAAATAGCGGCCACAATGGCTTCTTCAGAGGCCGTTCCAGAAACTTTGACCATCCTGGTGTCCACATCGGCCACCACCTTGTCAACCCCGGGCACCAGAACAACCTCTTGTTCAATGGCATTAGTGCAATGCCCGCAAGAAATTTCTGGCACATGAAAAGCGCTCATATTTTTTCGCTTTCTTTAGAAGGACTTTGCTGGACGATACCCGGCAAAGCTACGCAACCGTAACGAGTTGCTGACCACAAACACCGACGAGAACCCCATAGCACCGGCAGCAATCATGGGGTTCAGCACCCCAAAAGCCGCCAAGGGGATAGCCGCCGCGTTGTAAGCAAAAGCCCAAAACAAGTTGCCTTTAATAGTGGTCAACGTACGCCGCGACAAGGCAATGGCGTCGGCCACGGCCCGCAAATCCCCGGTCACAATAGTCAAATCAGACGTCTCCATGGCTACATCGGTGCCGGTGCCTACCGCAATGCCTAAATCTGCTCGAGCCAACGCCGGTGCATCATTTATGCCGTCGCCCACCATGGCCACCACTTGGCCAGACGCTTGCAAACGCTGAATCTCGGCATCTTTATCGTCGGGCATGACCTCAGCAATCACCCGATCTACCCCCACCATGGCCCCCACCGACTCAGCAGTACGAGCGTTGTCGCCAGTCAACATGGTTACCTCTAGGCCCAACTGGTGAAAAGCCTGCACGGCGGCCGCCGAGGTGTCTCGCACCTTGTCGGCTACCGCTAATACACCTCGGGCTTGACCACCCCAACCCACCACTACGGCAGTGCGGCCCGCTGCTTCACCAGCCAACAATGCTTGTTCTAAATCGTCAGGAATCCGGTCAAATAATTGGCGCCGACCCACCGTCACCTCGGTGTGGTCAATAACCGCCCGCACCCCCAAGCCCGGTAGGTTTTCAAAATCACTTACCGCCCCCGGCACCGGAACCGCCGCTGCAACAGCAGCAGCCACCGGGTGTTCCGAACGGGCCTCTACCGCAGCGGCCCAACGCACCAAATGGTCTGCGTCGACGCCCACCGTTGGCACCACGTCAACGAGTTCCATACGACCCTCAGTAATAGTGCCGGTTTTATCTAAAACAATGTGGCTAATTGCTCGGGTACTTTCAAGTACCTCGCCACCCTTAATAATGATCCCCAAACGCGCCCCCCGGCCGGTGCCCACCATGATGGCCGTCGGGGTAGCCAAACCCAGCGCACAGGGGCAAGCAATAACCAGCACAGCAACCGCCGCCGTAAATGCCTCGTTAACTGCTTGGCCGGTTGCCAACCAGGCCACTAAGGTCACGGCGGCAATACCTAAAGCCACCGGCACAAACACCGCCGAAACCCGATCCGCTAAACGCTGCACCGGCGCCGTTGAACCTTGGGCTTCTTCCACTAAACGCATGATCTGCGCCAAGGTGGTCTCACCGCCTACTCGAGTGGCTTCCACAATGAGCGAACCGGTGGTATTCACCGTGGCCCCAATCACCTCGTCACCTGCCTTTACCGTTTCTGGCACCGGTTCGCCAGTGATCATGGAAGCATCTATCGCTGAGTTGCCTTCCACGATTCTTCCATCGGTAGGGATTTTCTCGCCAGGGCGCACTACAAAACGCATACCTACTTCGAGGGCCTCTAAAGGAATATCGGTGCCGTCCTCCAAACGTGCGGTGCGGGGGCTTAAACCGGCCAAAGCCCGAATGGCATCACCCGAGCGCTGTTTGGCCCGGGCCTCAAACCATTTGCCCAACAAAATTAGAGCCACAATGGCCGCTGCGGTTTCGAAATAAATATGACCGTCGGCTACGAACAACAAAGCGGCCATGGACCACCCCCAAGCCGACAGGGTTCCCATCGACACCAAAGTATCCATATTGGTGGCCCGGTTGGCCAAGTTTTTGGCCGCCGACTGGTGAAACGGCCACCCCGCCCACCACACCACCGGCGTAGCCAAAACTGCTGCGGTCCACTCCCAACCAGAAAACATAAATGCCGGAACCATAGAGATAAGCACCGCAGGTAAAGCCAAGCCAACAGCCACCACCAAGCGACGGGTTAACTGCTCCAACTGATGACTTCCATGGTCATGTGCAGGCTCAGCCACCGCATAGCCGAGTTTTTCTACCGTGGCCACAAAGGTCGCTTCATCTACCTCTTCTGGGTCAAACGTAACAAACGCTTTTTCGGTGGCAAAGTTAACGTGCGCTTCTTCAACGCCGTCTAACTTGTTGAGGCCTTTACCAATGCGGGCCGCACAGGCCGAACAGGTCATCCCGTCAATCAGGATTTCAGTTTTCTGAGGCATTACTCAACTGCCGTAGCGATGGCTTCCAATGTGGCCAACATGGAGTCACGATTATGCTTGCCCCGGTCTCGGATACCGGTGTAGATCTTGCCCGTCCAGGTAAGCAACGGGGTGCGCTGGTCGACCCAAGATTCCGTAACCAAACAACCCAGTTCGGAAGGCTCCAAAGCGTAGACCCAGTCGCAACTACCTAACCGTCCAGCTAGAAGCCGAAACGAAAAACGGTGCGGCGAGTCGAACTCCAACACTTTCACCTTGGTGGTCCAGGTGCGTTTGTCGTTACTATTACTTCCTTTAAAGACCGCACCCACTGCCGCCTCGGTAGCCGGAGCTACCCAGTTACCGCCTTGATTTTCTGGCGACCACTCCCCCATACGTTCCAAATCAGTCACCAAAGCCCACACTGCCTCTGGGCTAGCCGCAATATCTCGAGTAACAGAAATCTGGTTATCCATTTATTTCGCTTTCTTCTAGCTTTAACCCTTCGAGGCTTTGCACCAACTTAAGTTGGCCGCCCGAGGACTGGGCCACCGCAGCGGCCACCGTATCAAAGTCGTAAGCCGGTAGCGTTTCTTCTGCTTTGCTCAGAGTTTCTGGTTCTGAGGTTGGTTTAAACGCATCTGAAACTTCTTTATCGGCCCGCAAAATCAACAAGTGGTAACCAGCCACTACCCCAGCAGTCAAAACCAAAGCTAACGGAGGATGGACGTGCCACAGCGCTTGACGGCCAAACTCTTGATCGAACACCGCACTAAAGACCATGGTCACCAAAACCAAGAGATCGACCAAAGCCACCAAGGCTGAAATACCAAAAACCGAGTACAAAAAGATTCGCCGCACTGTGGAGCGCACCTCAATGGCGTCTTTGGAACGGGCCTGCACTGAAGTCCAAAAATTGCGCCAAACCAAACCGCCCACCAGCAAGCCAGTGAACGCCGCAATAACAAAATCAGCCAACACCCGCTCATCGCCCACCGGCACCGGGGTAAGCAAACGCAACAGGGAAAAGAACAACATGCCCACGCCAACTGCCATAGTTGTCAAACCGACCCACAAAGCTAAATAGTCGTAGGAGCGATCTACTTCAGAACGCTCCCGGCCTGCCGTGGGCGGTAACAACGACCGGTGATAACGCCACACCAAACCAGCGACCAGCATCACCGCCAGCAAAACCATCCAAACAGTGAAAAACTCAGCCGCCGATACCTCTTCTTCAACTAAAAACCAGTGACCCAACGACCACAACATGGCGGCCGCCACTCCGACCATGGTGCCTAAACCGCCCAGCACCCCGACGATCAGAACAAAGGCATGGCGAAAAGTTGAATGCTCGGCCGGGACCGACTGACGCAACCAGTACCAAACCCACACCGCACCAAAAACCACCAAAAAGGGAAGAACATCTCGTACTACCTCAATGTCTGCTCCCCAATAATCTGTGCCGGTGACCGACTCGTAGATCCACAAGAACAGGTTTGACACCAGCGCCCCTACCGAAACCACCAAACCAATCAAGCCAGCAAACGAAGCCGCCAGCAGCGTGAAAGGCGACCGCACCGGTTCAGCGTTGACTACCCGATTACCAAGGCTTACGTGATAGTTCCAGGTAAAGCCCCATACGGCAAGGGTCACTAGATATTTGGGTTCAAAACCACTGTCGCCAATAATGCCTTGCAAAAAGAACACCCAAGCAACAATTAGCACCCCTAAAGAAACGAGTTCCATCACTCCTTGATAAAACACCCAGGCCAGCGTCGATTGCTCGCCGGGTTGTGTAGCAAAACGGCGGCGCATCATACGGATAAGTAGAAGCAACGCACCACCACCGACCAACACCCGAGCCGCCGCCCAAGCCGGTGCGCTCGGATCCTCACCTTCGAGTTTTTCAATAATACGGCTGACCAGGTCGTCAACCCCGGTCGCCACCAACACCACCACTACCGCCAAAAAGCCATAAATAAGCACTCGCTGAACCGAAGCGCCCGCATCGCCCTCACCCGAACGGCCACGCTGTAAGGCAATCACCACTCCAACAATTAAGGCAAGCGGCAAAAAAGACCCAACAAGAGAAAAGAAAAACGCAACGCCTTCCATAATGCCTCCTTAAGGCTGCCCCATTATGCCACAGGGACGAGAAGAACTCTTAGAGCCTGACGCTAGTTAGCATCAACGCCCGTTTAGTGCGGCCGAAACGGCCTAAGTAAGAAAATAAAGCCACCGATACGCTA
>JAPKBH010000021.1 GCA_028823445.1 Acidimicrobiales bacterium
ATGTCTATTTTTGGGGCCGACCCGTCAAAGTTTCACACTGGCCGGGCACCCATTGAGGCGGCCGCTATTGGCCTTACCCTGCGAGAAGACCAGATTGCTTTTCGCTGCAACTTGGTGACGGTAACCGACGGCATCATGACGGATTTCACCGGCGGCAGCCCCGAAACCGCGGCCGCTGCGGTGGCTCTTGAAGCCTTACAAGATGCTTTAGGTACCGACGAGGTTTCTTTTCATAACGGCATCGGTTTTCGCCATTCAGTAGTGACCCCTGCGAGTTGGATCGATGCTTACATCGAACCCCCCCATGACCTAACCAATGACCCGGTGGTGGAACCCACCGGCCCAGCAGCTAGCAAAATAGCGGCCCTCATGGAAGCCTCCAAAGAAGTTTTGGCCGTCTCAGACCTTGAAGCCACCCAGGTGTGGTTGTGGGGCCAAGGCCGTATGCCGGTGTTGGATTCCCTGCCCGAAACCTACGGTATTTCGGCTGGTTTAGTAACGGCGGTGGATTTGTTGCGTGGCGTGGCGTTGTTGAGCGGCGTCGAAATACATGATATTGATGGCGCTACCGGTGAATGCGATACCGATTACGAAGGCAAACGAGACATCGCTTTAGAAAAATTGGCCGAGGGGCACGACTTGTTTATTATTCATGTGGAGGCCACCGATATGGCGGGTCACGCTGGCGATGCAGCGGCCAAAGTAAAGGCTCTCGAAGATTGGGATTCCCGTATTTTGGCTGGGTTGATCCCTGGGTTGGATGCTCTGGGCCCGTGGCGTTTGCTTATGTTGCCTGATCACGCCACGCCGTTGACTACCCGTACCCATGCCTCAGACCCGGTGCCTTATTTGCTGGTGGATTCTCGAACTGATGGCCCGGGGGGCGTGTTCACCGAAAAAGGCGTGGCCGACGCCCCGCTCGTAAAAGGCCACCTGCTGCTGCCCCAATTATTGGAGCGTTAGCTCAACTGCAGCAGGAGTGGTCGGTTTCTTCGGTGGTTACGTCAATGTTTTCGAACTGTTCGTTGTCGTCGGTTTTTACATACCATTCGAAACGAACGTCGTCGGGGGCGTCTATCCAGGTTTCGGTTTTTTCGGCATAGCAGCACAAGGCATCACCGACTCCGGTGGTGGTTAAGCCGGATTCACTAAGCCGTGCTTCGGCGGTGGCCACTTCTTCGGCGGTTTCTACTTCAACGCCTAAATGGTTGATGGTGCCGCCGCCGTTGGGGTCTTCGAAGAGCACCAACTTGAGCGGGGGGTCGGCAATAGCGAAGTTGGCGTACCCGGGCCGTACCTTGGTCGGCGGGGTGGCAAACATGCGGGAATAAAAATCAATGGCTTCGTCAAGGTTGCTGACGTCGATAGCGAGTTGTAAACGTCCCATGAGGGCTCCTTTGTGTTATATTGATATTCATCAATATATAGAGAGAAGATTGTTATGTCAACCCACCAAGGGGTTTGTTGCCCACCAGTAACCGAAGCCGCCCTTGACCTTGAATCTTCCCAACGCTTAGCCACCGTGTTTGCCACCCTGGCCGACCCGGTGCGCCTGCAACTCTTTAGCCTCATTGCCTCACAGACCGAAGGCTCTTGTGCCTGCGACCTGGTCGACACGCTTAAACGCTCGCAGCCCACCGTCAGTCACCATTTGAAAACCTTGTACCAGGCCGGGTTGGTAGAGCGCCAACGCCGTGGTCGCTGGATTTGGTATACCGCCCGCCCCGAAGCGCTCAACGAAGCGGCCACCTTGCTGACCTGCTAAACCCTTGATCATCAAGAACGACAACTTTGCAAAGACCTCGTGGGTGGGGGTGGTCTCCCTCGGTTTGCTCACTATTACCAGTTATGGGTCTTGGCTTTATGGCTTCGGTGTGCTTATTGACCCCATAAACCGAACCATGGGTTGGAGCACCACCACGCTGGGTCTGACCTACGGAGCGGCCCAAGCCATTAGTGGCATCGGGGCCTTTTTTGGTGGCCGTTTGCTCGATCGCCTCGGTGTAAAAGGCCCGTTCACCCTGCTGGCACTCTTCGGGGGCGGTCTTATGCTGGCTGCCTTTAGCGCAGAAAGCATGCTGACCTTCGGCCTGCTTTACGCCGCCGGTGCCGGCATAACCGGAGCTACCGGCTTTTACCACATCACCACCGTGGCCTCCGCCCGCCGCCACCCCCAACACCCCGACCGAGCCATCGCCCTGCTCACCATCGTCGGCGCCTTCTGTAGCCCCATTTACTTGCCGCTCACCGCATGGCTGGTCGAAAACCAAGGTTGGCGTACCACCGGACGCATCTTGGCCGCTCTAGCTATAGCCGGAGCACTCCAAGCTATGGTGCTGGCTCCAGGCGGCCGCAGTATCCAAAGCGGGCCCTCTGCTCACCCTTTCGAAACCCTCCGCAAAGCCATGGAAAACCCTCAAGTGCGCCGGATGCTTGCCGCCTACGTGTTCGCTGGTATTGCCTATTCCACCACGCTGGTCTACCAAGTTCCCATCCTCACCGCCGGCGGGTTGACCATCGGCACTGCCGGAATAGTCGGCGGGCTTCGCGGGTTTTGCCAAATATTTGGCCGCCTCGGCCTTACCGCTGCTGTAGAACGCCATGGCACTATCAACCTACTGCGCGGCGCCTACCTGTTAAGCGCCCTCGGCATCGGGCTACTGCTCTTTGGTACTCTGCCCACCGGAGTGGCTTACTCGGTACTGGCCGGCATCGGTATCGGCGCTTCAAGCCCTCTCCAAGCCATGTACGCCCGCACCAACTTTGTTGAAGGCGACCTTGGCCTCCTCATGGGTCTTCAAGGAGCGGTCGTCGGGTTAGCTAGCGGCATCGGGCCTCTCATCGGGGGCATCCTTTACGACCAAACAGGAACCTGGACCCCTACGCTTTTCATGATCCTATTCGCCCTTTTGGCCAGCACCGGTTTACTCCACTCCCAAAGAAAAAACTCTGAAACCCGGCCTAAACCCGACATGGTTGCGGAAAACTCGTGACTTAGGTTAAAGTACTCTTTATCAACCGGGTCAGGCGACCCCGTGTGATGTCACGGTAAACTTTTTCTTTACCTGGCGACTTCTCAACAAGAAATGTTCTTGTTTCGTCAAGACCTGCACCTTCCTGAAGATGCAGAATCGTTGCCAAACCTGCTTGCTTCTCAAACCTGAGGGCAATAACCAACGGGCCTGAGTGCCTATCAAGAAAGATCAAGGTGTACGAGCATGGCCTCCACCCAATTTGAACGCGACACCCTCGAGGGCAAAGATCGCGACGAACTCACCACCATCGCTACGGCGATAGGCGGCAAACCAACCTCCCGAGCCCGCAAAGCCGAACTAGTAGACATGATTGTTGATCTGGCCGCCGGTGGCTCTCGCAACGGCACTAAGGCCAAAGCTAAAGCCCAGCCAAAGAAACAAGAACCAGTCGAACAAGCCGAAGAACCACCTGCTGCATGGGAAACCGAAGCCGCTGAAGAGGACTCCAGCAAAAAAGAAGACGACAAAGTGGCCGACGAAACTAAAGACAGCAGCGAAGAAGAACAAAAACAAGACGGCCCGGTAAACCGCAACCCACGAAGTCGTGATGATAGCGACCGTAACCCACGAGGCCGTGATGGCGGCGACCGTAACCCACGAGGCCGTGATGGCGGCGACCGTAACCCACGAAGTCGTGATGGCGGCGACCACAACCAAGACCAGGCCGAACCAGGCAACCGCCGTCGCCGAGGCCGCGGGCGCAACCAAGAACGTAGCCAAGGCCCGGTAGAAGACTGGGATGGCGAAGCAGTAGCCATTGAAGGCCACATCGACCTACGCGACGAAGGCTTCGGTTTCTTACGCACTAACGGGTTTAAGCCATCTAAAGCCGACGCATATGTTTCGGTCAAACAAGTACGCCAATTCGGTTTACGTAAAGGCGACCACATAACCGGTGGGGTTCGCCCGGCTAACCGCAGCGAAAAAAACCCTGCCCTGCTACGCATTGACGCCATCAACGGACTCGACCCCGAAGAAGCAAAAGAACGGCCCCGCTTCGAAGATCTCACCCCGCTTTTCCCCGACGAAAAACTTGGCATGGAGATTGAAGGTGACTCCACCAACATGACGGCTCGAATCATCGACCTGTTGTCACCCATTGGTAAAGGCCAACGTGGCTTGATTGTGTCGCCGCCTAAAGCAGGCAAGACCACCATCATGAAACACATCGCCCGGTCTATCGAAACCAACAACCCAGAGGTCAAGCTCATTGTGTTGTTGGTCGATGAACGGCCGGAAGAAGTCACCGACATGAAACGCTGGCTCCAACACAGCGAAGTAGCGGCCTCAACTTTTGATCGGCCCAGCGAAGAACATATCCAAATCGCTGAACTGACCATTGAGCGAGCCAAACGCCTGGTGGAATCCGGCCAAGATGTCGTCATCATTTTGGACGGGATCACCCGTCTTGCCCGGGCCTACAACCTGGCCGCCCCCTCCACTGGACGCATCATGTCCGGCGGTGTCGACAGCGGCGCCCTCTACCCACCCAAGCGCTTCTTCGGTGCGGCCCGCAACGTAGAAGAAGGTGGCTCGTTGACCATTTTGGCCACCGCCTTGGTAGAAACTGGCTCCAAAATGGACGAGGTCATCTTTGAAGAATTCAAAGGCACCGGCAACATGGAACTCCGCCTCGACCGGCGCATCGCCGAACGTCGCATCTACCCAGCCATCGACGTAGATGCTTCATCTACCCGGCACGAAGAACTCCTTTTCGAACGCAAACAACTCAACCAGGTATGGAAACTCCGCCGAGTACTCAGCGGCCTCGCTGCCGACAGCGGGGGAGCAGCAGCCGGCCTAGAACTGCTGACCGACCGCCTCAAAACCTTCAACAACAACGATGAGTTCCTCGCTGAGGTGGCCAAAGGCCCCTCCATGGGCGCTTAATCTAACAAATACTCACCGCGCAGGTTGTAGACGACCGTTTACCCCCGCAGAATGGACACGCTATGAAGACAGACATCCACCCCAACTACCGTCCGGTGGTCTTTCACGACCTCACCGAAGGTACCCACTTCGTCATCCGCTCAACTATTGAGACCTCGGAGACCATTACCCTCGACGACGGGGTTGAATACCCGTTGGCCAAAGTTGAAATCAGCTCGGCCAGCCACCCCTTCTTTACCGGCACCATGAAGATCATCGATACCGCCGGTCGAGTAGAGCGCTTCGAACGCCGCTACGGCAACCGCCGCAAGGGCTAAACCCCTTCGACGGATTCACCGTCGAAAACCTTTGAACATTCCGTGCCTTTAGAACCGGAACGACGAGCAGAACTTCAAGCCATCAAACTGCGCGCCCTGGTTACCGAAGCCGGGCACGATCTAGGCCAAACCCCGCCCGAAACCTTAGGCCAAGGCTCAGCACTCGTTTTAGATGGCTGCTGCTGGTTGCTCGCCGACACCGAACGACCCGAAATATCTTTAGGACAAGGAATTCTGCTGGCGGCTAGTCGCTCGTTGAGTCAACTCCACGTATTGTTCGATGACCCACAATCTGCCGCAAAAGCGGCCTGCCAAGCCCAAGGCCTCAACCCCTCACCGACTATCTCGCTGATAACCGAACGCACCCTGGCCCCGGCCACCCCCGAACCGACAGAACCTGCAGTAACCCCGCCGCCCTGCCCCGAAGACTTCGCCAACCTTTGTAGCGGCGCCGGCGTAGAAACAGTGGTCGAACACGGCATGTGGCGCGGCGAAATATTAGGACTCGAAGTAGCCCGCCTCGTTGACGGCATTACCGAAGTAGGGGTAGGCCGCTTCGACCGAGAAGCCAGCGCATTGCTGCACAGCGACCAACCAACCAGCGAAGCCTTAGCAGCGGCCGCCGACCAAGTGCGTTCTCAACGCCACCCCGGTGCTGGTGCTCACCCGTTGGCTACCTTGGTTCGAGAACGCTGGCTGCGCCACACCCTGCTGGCCGACCCCAGTTTGGTAGGCCTTAACGACCTGGTGGCCATTGACCCAGCCACCGAACGCACCAACCTGCGTGACCCCGCCCCGGCTTTTGCGTGGGGCACCGACCCCGCTGGTCAAAACGTATTGGTGGCCTGCTCCACTGGGGTGGACGTTAACTTGACCCCCCAAACTGCTGAACTCATCGTGCGCCACCAACCCGATCAAGTAATCGTGGTAGTGCCGCCCCGAGACCAACTGCCAGTAGTCGAAAAATCCATCCAACTCCTGGCCGCCCCCACAAACCTCGTCCCCCTCCAAGGCCCCTGGACCTAAACCCGCGACATGTCGGGTCTGACCCCACATGTCGCGCAGAGTCATGATGACGGGGAGTGACGGACCACCGGTAGCCTGAGGTGCATGCTGGAAAAAGTCGCCGCCTTCGAAGAAGAGCTTTCAGAAACCGAACGGCAACTCAGCGACCCCACAGTAATAGGCGACCAGGCCCAACTGCAAAAAGTAGGACGCCGTTTTAAAGAACTCAGCGAAGTACTTGCCGTAGGCCGGCCCCTGCGGGAAGCCAGCGAAGACCTTGAAGCGGCCCAGGAACTCTTAGAAATAGTTGAAGAAGACGACGACCGTCAACAACTCAACGACGAAGTCAGCGAACTCCAAACCAGCATCGAACGACTGGAAGCCGAACTCCAAGCCCTGCTTTTGCCCCGCGACCCTAACGACGGACGCAACGTGATCTTAGAAATCCGTGGCGCCGAAGGAGGCGAAGAAGCCAATCTGTTTGCCCGTGACCTGCACGAAATGTATTTAGCTTTCGCCGCCAACCACGGATGGAAAGTAGAACCCATGGACGCCCGAGAATCAGACATGGGTGGGTTCAGCGAAGTCACCGTGTTGCTCACCGGTGCCGACGCTTGGACCTGGATGAAATACGAAGGCGGCGTCCACCGAGTACAACGAGTACCCGTCACCGAGGCACAAGGCCGTGTGCACACCTCAACGACCACCGTCAGCGTGTTGCCCGAAGCCGAAGAAGTAGACGTAGACATCGACGAAAACGACCTCCAAGTAGACGTTTACCGAGCCTCCGGCCCCGGCGGGCAATCGGTAAACACCACCGACTCTGCCGTACGCATCACCCACAAACCCACCGGGCTCGTGGTCTCCATGCAGGACGAAAAAAGCCAGCTACAAAACAAAGTAAAAGCCCTCCGCGTGTTGCGCTCCCGCCTGTTGCAAGCACAACAAGACAAGCAACAAGCCGAAGCCTCCGCAGCCCGCAAAGGCCAAGTAGGCAGCGGCGGCCGCTCAGAAAAAATCCGCACCTACAACTTTAAAGAAAACCGTATAACCGACCACCGCATCGGCCTCACCCTGCACAAACTCGATCGAGTCCTCGCCGGGGCCCTCGATGAAGTAATCAACGAACTTTTGGCCAACGAACGCACAGAACAACTGGCTCAAGCAACATCCCAGAGCTAATGAGCGACCAAAACGCTGAACAAACCGTTTCTTGGCGAGAACTCCGCAAAGAAACCACCCAACGCTTCGAAGCCGCCGGCCTGCCCGAAGCCGAAGCCCGCTGGCTCATAGAAGACCTCGCCGATGGCCTGCTCGACGACCTCATCACCGAGCGCTCTATGGCTCGACACGACGACCTGGTGGCCCGCCGCTTGGCTGGTGAACCCCTGCAATACGTATTAGGCCACTGGCCATTTCGCACTCTCGACCTTATGGTGGACCAACGAGTGTTGATCCCTCGGCCCGAAACCGAAGTGGTAGCCGGCTACGCCCTTGAAGAACTCGACCGCCAAAGCGGCGACCTGTTGGTAGCAGACCTCGGCACCGGGTCCGGCGCTTTGGGCCTCTCCATGGCTAGCGAACGCACCAACACCAAAGTGTGGTGCACCGATTTTTCGGCCGACGCACTAGCGGTAGCCCGCGCCAACCTGGCCGGCTTAGGTCGCCCGGCCCGCCGAGTCACCCTGGCCCAAGGCTCATGGTTTGCCGCCCTGCCCGACGATCTACAAGGCAGCCTGGCTTTGGTGGTTTCGAACCCTCCCTACGTAGCCGCCACCGCTGACCTGCCCGCCGAAGTAGCCGACTGGGAACCCGCCATGGCGCTCACCGCCGGGTCGCAAGGCACCGACGACCTGCACCACCTCGTAGACCACGCACAAAAATGGCTGGCCCCCGGCGGCGCCTTGGTGCTGGAAATGTCGCCCGAACAAACCATCCCGCTGGCCGACCGGGCCACCGCCTTGGGCTACACCGAAGTACGCATACGCCCCGACCTCACCGGCCGCTCCCGAGCGCTCATCGCCCAAAGGCCATGAAGCAAACCATGGCCGAGCAAATAGCAGAAGCCGCTCAAGCCCTACGTAACGGCCAACCAGTAGTGCTGCCCACCGACACCGTTTACGGGGTCGCCGTGCTGCCCACCAACCGGCAAGCAGTGGCCGACCTGTTTGCCCGCAAAGGCCGAGATTTCACCCAACCCTTGGCTCTTTTGGTAGCCGACCTGAATCAAGCGCAAAGCCTGACCGTCGAAGACGGCATACCTTCAGAGATCACCGGTTTTTGGCCCGGCCCACTCACCGTGCTGGTAGACCGCCGCCCCGATGATGGGCTCCACCTGGGCGATACCCCAGCCACCATCGGCGTGCGCTGCCCCAACAACCAGTTTGTACAAGCCTTGGCTGCAGAAGTAGGCCCCCTCGCCGTAACCTCAGCCAACCAAAGCGGCCAACCCACTCCCACCGAGGCGGCCGCCGCCGGCCAAGCCCTCGGGGGCGACCTTTTGGTTATCGACGGCGGGCCCTGCGTTGGTCAAGCCTCTACCCTGGTGGACTGCACAAAAACCCCGGCCACCGTGCTGCGTCAAGGCGAAATAAGCAAAGAAGCGCTGCGAGCGGCGGGCCTCACCCTGAGCGACGGGTAACATCAAAACATGACCATCATTGCTGTTGGCAGCGACCATGCCGGATACCACCTCAAAGAACAACTGGCTCAACAACTTCGTGATCTGGGCCACGAGGTGCTTGACCTCGGCGCCCACTCCACTGACCGAGTGGATTATCCCGACTTTGGGGCCGCCGTAGGCCGGGCCGTGGCCAGCGGCCAAGCCGAACTGGGGGTCTGCGTATGCGGCTCTGGTTTAGGCATTGCCATGGCCGCCAACAAAATTGCCGGTGTGCGCGCCGCCCCAGTACATGACGTAACCGCCGCTCACCTGACCCGGCAACACAACAACGCCAACGTGATCTGCTTTGGCGAACGCCTCATCGGTGCCGATGTAGCTGCCGAAGCCCTTGTGGCCTGGCTAGATGCCGAGTTTGAAGGCGGCCGTCACGCGGGACGGGTAGAAAAGTTAGATGGCCTCACCAATGAATAACCACCCCCCGATGCTTTCCGACCTCGAAACCATCACCCCGGTCGAAACGGTTCTTGACCCCACGACCGACAACGGCGACCACGATCGGTTTGCCCATTACGCCCGCAAATCTGACATCACCGAATCCGCAGTTACCGGCAAACCGGTGGTGGCTTTGTGTGGAAAAATGTGGATCCCCAACCGCAACCCCGACAAATATCAGGTATGCCCCACCTGTAAAGAGATTTATCAGCGTAAAAAAGACGCTGAAAACGCTGGCTAGTTTTTGGGGGCACTCAACGGCTGGCGGCTTCGCGGCGGCGGCACCACGCCGCCATCACGCATGGGCCCCACTGGCTCGCTTCGTTGCGCATCAAAATGCCCAGTTTCGTTGGTAGAAATAATCTGACACAACGGTTCGGGGTGCTCATCGTTGGAGGCTGCTACTTCGATGCGGCTAATGGAGGCATAGTCCACCCGAAACGAAGCCCCCGGGTTGCCGGCCACCGCAGCCAAAATCACCCGAATAGTGCCGCCGTGGCAACCCACCACCACTCGGTCGCCCGGCGGGTTGAGGCACAAGTTTTGCCAAGCCGCCAGCACTCGAGCGTTAAAAACATCTGGGTGGTCCCAACCGATCTCGTCAAATTTACCGGCCATAATTTTGTCCCAAAACTCGCCACCTTCGGTAGACAGCAACTCGGTGGGGTGGTAGGTGTGCGAGCCCAAATCGATCTCGTTGAAATCTTCCACCACCTGATGGGTAAGCCCCCGAGGGGTAAAAACGCCATGCACGGTTTCGATGGCTCGCCGCTTTGGGCTAGTGATCACATGGTCAATGTTTTCGTTATCTAACCAGTGGGCCAAACGTTCGGCTTGCCAAAGGCCCAGTTCGGTTAACCCCGGGTCGGCAACCGTGGGGGAGTTGACCACCGTCTCTGGTCGTCCGTGACGTACGAGCAAAACATGCATCCCCAGACCGTACCGGGCGTCAGGGCTTAGCCCGCTATTGTTCGGCCATGCTTTCTCCTCGTTCTTGGACGGCCCACACCGACGGCCAACCCTTTGTTTTGCCTGAACCAGGCACCTTGGTAGGGGCGTGGGTAGCCACGTTGAGCCAAAACCCTGATCAACCGTTGCTTCACGATGCGACAGGGTGGGTAAATCGGGGCGAGTTCTTAGCCCGCACTGAGCGGGTGGCCGGCCGATTGCAAGGCATGGGGTTAAAACCCGGCGATCGAGTGGTTATCTCAGGGCCGTCTACCGTGGACCTTGCCGTAGCCCATGTGGCGGCCTTGCGGGCCGCTTTGGTGGTGGTGCCCACCAACGGTTCTTACCAAGAACCCGAACTGGCCCACGTGGTGGCCGATGCCTGTCCCCGGGCTGCCTTGGTCGACCACCCCGGGTGGGAAAACACTTTAAAATCTTTGGACCCTACGTTGTTGGTTTGCCCAACCAGCGTGCCCTGGCCCGACCACCCGCCGCAAAATCTTGACGCAGTGGCCCCCGACAGCCCAGCATTTATTGGCTACACCTCGGGCACCACCGGCCGGCCTAAAGGAGCGGTGCTTAGTCAAGCCAACTTATTGGCCAGTGTGGCTGCTGTACAGGTGGCTTGGCAATGGACCGCCCAAGATCGTTTATTGCTTTGCTTGCCGATGTTTCATATGCACGGCTTGGGTGTGGGCTTGCACGGCACGCTGCTCACCGGTGGCTCGGCGGTGCTGCAGCAAGGCTTTGACCCCGATGAGATTTTTTCGGCATTAGATCATCACCAGGGCACCATGTTTTTTGGGGTGCCCACCATGTACCACCGGCTGGCCAGCCACTCCCGGGTAGCCGACCTCGCGCAGTTGCGACTTTGCGTGTCGGGGTCTGCTCCGCTGGCGGCCGCCCTCAACCAACGGTTAGCTACCGAAGCGGGGGTCACGGTGTTAGAGCGCTACGGCATGACCGAAACGGTGATGCTGGTATCGAACCCCTTTGATCAAGAACGTCGCCCCGGAGCGGTGGGTTTCCCTCTGCCTGGGGTGGACCTACGCCTCGACGAGGCCTCTAACGAGATTTTGGTACGCGGTCCCAATGTGTTTGACGGTTACTGGGAGCGCCCCGAAGCCAACCAAGAGGCCTTCGTGGCTGACCCAGACGGCGACTGGTTTCGCACCGGCGACCTGGGGGCCATAGACCAAGACGGCTATGTGGCCATAATCGGCCGGGCCAAAGAACTGATTATTTCTGGCGGGTTCAACGTGTACCCCAGCGAAGTGGACGATGCGCTGGCTGAACACCCAGCCTTTGCTGAAGTGGCGGTGGCCGGGGCCCCTAGCGAAGAGTGGGGCGAAGAGGTAGTGGCCTGGGTGGTGCTGGCCGACGAAGCCACCGCCCCGAGTATTGACGAAGTCCGTGCTTTTGCCCGAGAAACTTTGGCGGCCTACAAGTTGCCGCGGCGAATCCAGGTGGTTAAAGCCTTGCCCCGTAATGCGCTGGGCAAGGTCATGCGCCACGAATTGCGCGAAGATTAAGCCATGCCCACCAACCCCACCCAAGTTGATTTTCACTTCGACATTCTTTGCCCGTGGGCGTACCAAACCTCACTGTGGATGCGAGAGGTAGCCGAGCGACAAAACATTGAGGTCAACTGGCGCTTCTTTAGCCTCGAAGAGGTAAACCGAGAGGAAGGCAAGAAGCACCCGTGGGAACGTGACTGGTCGTACGGATGGTCCATGATGCGCATCGGAGCATTGCTCAAACGCCAAGACCCTGCACTCAACGATGCCTGGTATTTAAATGCCGGTACCGCCCTGCACGTGGATGGTCGCAAACCTCACGAGCCCGAAGTGGCCCGCCATTTACTGTCAGAAATGGGGTTAGACCCGGCCATGGCAGATCAAGCGCTTAGTGACCCCACCACCCATGATGAGGTGCGAGCCGACCATCAACGAGTTATTGACCTCGGCGGGTGGGGTGTGCCCACCCTGGTATTTGCCGGTGAGCAAAAGTTTTTTGGCCCGGTGCTTATTGACCCGCCCACCGGTGAAGCAGCCGACCGGTTGTGGCAACTGGTAGTGGGTTGGTTGGAGTTTCCCCATTTGTTTGAGTTGCAACGCCCGAAAAGTGATGCCGACATGGCGGCCATTGGCGAAACCTTCCGCCCTTACCTTGAAGCCCGCGACTGGGAAACCAGAGCTAACCCCACCCGTTAGGAGCGATCATGAACATCAACAAAGAGCACATTTTGGCCGGGCTCACGGAAGTTTGGTCAGCGTGGGGAAGCTTCGGCGCGAACCTCACCACCGCCCAATGGGCTACCCCGAGCCGCTGCCCGGGGTGGACAGTGCAAGATAACTTGGCCCACTTAGTGGGCACTGAACGCATGCTGAGCGGCCATCCGGCGCCCGAAGGCGACCCCGGGGGCGACCACGTGTTGAACCCCTTGGCCGCCGGCAACGAAAAATGGGTGGATTCGTTACGTGCTATTTCAGGGCCCGAAGTGCTGGCCGCTTTTCAAGAAATTAGCGCCAGCCGTTTAGCCACCCTGAACGCCATGAGCGATGAAGAGTTTGTGGCGGTGGGCTGGACCCCCATTGGTGAATCTCCCTACGGGCGGTTCATGCAAATACGGGTGTATGACGCTTGGCTGCACCTACAAGATTGCCGAGAACCGTTGGGCTTGCCCGGCGACGAAAGCGGTTTAGTGGCCGAAATCTCAGTAGATGAAGTAGGCAGTGCCATGGGTTTCATTATTGGTAAAAAGGGCGGCGCCCCGGACGGTAGCCGCATTGAGGTGACCCTCACCGGGCCGATAGAACGCACCCTGCGGGTAGAAGTTGATGGCCGGGCCAAAGCGGTAGAGGTCCTTAGCGGCCCACCCACCGCCACCTTGGCTATGACCTCTACGGACTTTTTGGCTTTGACGGGCGGCCGCCACGCCGGGGCACCGTTTATTGCCGAGGGCCGGGTAACGCTGGGCGGCGATGAAATATTGGCCCGCCAACTGGCAGAGCGCTTAGCGTTCACGATGTAGGCTGCCGCCATGACCGCCAATCACTTTGTAAATTTCAACCCCATTGCTCCTCCGTTTCCTGAGCACCTCGAAACCTTGGTGCTGGGCTTGGGTTGCTACTGGGGGGCGGAGCGCAAATATTGGGAAACCCCCGGGGTGTGGACCACCGCCGTGGGCTTTACCGGCGGCCACACCGACCAACCGGACTATTACTCGGTGTGTAGCGGCCAAACCGGTCACGCCGAAGTGGTGCTGATGGTGTTTGATCCCACTGAGGTGACCCTCGAAGAATTGCTAGTTATTTTTTGGGAAAACCACGACCCCACCCAAGGCATGCGCCAAGGTAACGATGTTGGGTCGCAGTATCGGTCAGCTATTTTCGTGGCCGACCAGGCACAGCGGTTGGCCGCCGAAGCTACTCGTGATGCTTACGCTCCGGTGTTAATCGAGGCCGGTCACGGACCCATCACCACCGAAATATCTGACCTTGGGGTGTTTACCTACGCCAGTGAACCGCATCAACAATATTTAGCCAAAAACCCTGACGGTTACTGCAACCTGGGTGGCACCGGTGCGAGTTGCCCGACCGGTTTTAAGGCGGAAAGATGATTGCGAAAATACGCAGGTTTATTCGACTGGTTCGGGCCACCAAAGTTCCTTATCAGGGTATTGATTCGTCTGAGCGCGCCGGGTATAAAGCCAAAGGCGCCGGGTTTTATAAAAAAAGAGACAAGAAGAAGTAGTTAACGAGGGCGGCCTGTGCCGAGGGTTTCTTCGGGAAAGTGATCACGGCAAGCCGGGACAGTGCTGGCCCACAAAGCATCCATGGCGTTGGGTAAGTGGCCGATGTTTCCTTGGTCCTCGTTTAAATATTGCTCAGCAAAACGTTCAAGGTTGGCCAACTTCCAAATGCTGCCTGCACAGAGGTCTTCAAGTCGTTCTTGCCAAATACTTTCCTCAACAGAGAGACCGGTCATGTTGACCCAGTTCATGGAAGCTGTTTGTGTAACCTCGGCCGAAAAAATGGTCGACGCAGGCGTTGGAGAAGCAGTGGTCACTGCGGGTTGAACCGCCTCAGAAGAGCAACTCGCCAAGACAAGTAGCCCTAAAAGTAAGCGGAAAAACAGTTTGCGAGAGTTGCCCATTCTGAGATCTTAGCAAAAACGAAAATCCGCTGCGGTAGCAGAAGGGGTGAAGGGCGGGCTGACCGGCAAAGGCTTTAGAAACAGGGTAGAATCGGCTTTATGAAAACGCTCAAAAGGATTTGGGCATTCGTCAAACTGGTGCGCCGCACACGGGTGCCCGTGAAGCCAGTTGATTCGTCAGTGAAATCAGGCTGGAAGGCCGCCGCTAAACGAAGTTCGTGGTAGGTGAACCGCTTGCCTCCCCTTTGCGAAGAGACGGGCGCAGCAAGCGGCGCCCCTACGGGGTAACCGAAGCCCAAGCGTCAAGCAAATCTTGGTCACCGAAGCACGTCAAATCACCTTGGCCGCGACCCCACAGCCACAACGCTAAATTAGATGTGGTGCCTTTGGCCGCCACATCAGCTTTGGCGTGCTCTTGGGTCACCACTAACCCTTCTGGGCCAGGAACCAACAACCACTCGGCGTCAGCGTCGGTGCCATGTAAATGCAGTGACCCCGCCGGAAAATCCTCCACCTTGCCCTTACGGTGAAATTGCGCCATTACCTCAACGACTTCGGCCAAGGTGTCAGAAGCCAACACAGGGTCAATGGGTTGGGGGGTACCGGCCGCCTGCTGGGCATCCCAACGATGCACTGCTGTTTCGTGGGCCATGCGCCGCACCCAAAAAGCCGCCGTCAAATTAGGCGACCAGTTCCAGGCCGGTGCCGCTAAATCAACCTCTGCGAAGGCGGCTAGCACATCGGTCAAGGCGGCCGCCGGTGTGTCACCCTCGGGGATATCCGGGCCCGTAGGGTTTGACGCATCGGCCGCCGTGACCTGGGCTAAAGCAAAACGCCACACCATGGCCAAATGGCCCAACAACTCGGTATTTGTCCACTCTGGACAAGCCGCCACCGGGGCAGCAGGTACCGCCTGACAAGCCTCAATAAAAGCCCGGCCGTCAGCCTCAAGGTGGGTGAGGTAATCAGAGCGATCCATAGCTAATCCTCTTTCTGGTCGGTCATACGGTAACGAAAGTCGCAGGAATCTGCCCCCTGCATAATGGTTTGGGTCACCGTTAACTTTATGTCGGGGTTAAACCCCTGAATAAACGTTTGATCACGATTGCACGACAACAAATGCCCGATCTCGGCCAAACCCATGTCTCGATACATTTCGGCATAAGCACAATGCGTCACGTCGTAATCCAAATGCTCAGCGGTAGCCCGCAACGGCGTAGCCTCCATCGCCCCGCCGCTTGACCACTGTGCAGAAAGCGCAGTGAAAGCTGCTAAATCTGCAGAGCCCTCTTGTCGTCGGCGAAACTCTGCACCTTGCTCGACCGCCGACTGAATAACCGCCGCACCAATAACCTCTTGCGCCTCTTCTTTGCCTAAACGCTCCACCAAAACATCGTAAACATTTTTTAAAATCGCCGCCTCAATACGACGTTTCTCAAGCATGGGCAAGGCCTCTGCAGAGCTCGGGGCATCTTGGTCAGCGGGCAAAGTCAACCCCTACTCTTGATCTTCTTGATCATCGTTACGGTCTTGATCGCGCAAAAAAGCTTCAAACTCCGCCGCTAAAACATCACCCGAAACCACCTCTTCAGACTGGTCAGCCTGAGCCTCTAAACGCTTCACATACTCGGCGATCTCCGGGTCGCCAGCCACCGCCGCCGTAACCTGCCGCTGCCAATCCGCCGCCTCCCGATCAAGACCGACATAACCAGTATCTACCCCCGTGACCTGTTCAAAGCGCCGCAACAAAGACCTCGTGGCTTTAGGGTTCGGGGTATCAGGGATGTAATGCGGCAACGAAACCCGCAACGACAACACCGGAATACCCGCTTGGTCCAACGTGTCATGCAAAACCCCCACCAGACCCGTCGGGCCCTGATACGACGGGCTACTCAACCCCAAACGTTGAGCCAAATCTTTATTAGTAGAACTGCCAATAACCCCGAGAGAACGGGTGTGGGGCGCCATGCCCACCATGGAACCCAAAGTAGCCACTGTTTCCGCCTTGGTGCGTTGCGCCACTTCAGCCAAGGTCGCCGAAAAAGTACGCCAACGCAAATGAGGCTCTACCCCCGACACCACCACCAAATCTCGCTGGCTCTCCGGAGTATGCACCGCAAACACCTTGTTAGAAGGCCACGTCAACACCCGTTCACCGTCATCGTCAAACGACACCACCGGGCGTTCCTGAGTGAAATCAAAAAAAGTTTCCGGGTCGATATCGCCCAACCGAGTGGTGTCAAGGTGCTCAGACAACCAGTCAATGGCCGCCGTAGCAGCCCCCGAAGCATCAAACAGTCCTTGAAAAGCCACCGCCAACACTGGGCGATCTAGCCCCTCAACAATCTCGTCAACTTCGCCCCAACGCAACTCATCCATGCCCCCATAATGGCGCGGCCAAAGCCAGAGTGAAACGTCGAAACCCAGAAAGCATGGTCACAACAACCCAGCGACTAAGTTCACCCCGTGACCAAACCCGACCCCACCGAGGCCTACGCCGGATTCGACGGGCACATCGGGCGCACCAGCACGGGCTCACAACCCGACTGGCCCCACCGCCCCCAAGCTCCCAAAGGCGCCCCCAATATCATCGTCATGCTCTGCGACGACCTGGGGTTTGCCGACCTGGGCTGCTACGGGTCAGAAATAGAAACACCCCATCTTGATCGCTTAGCCCAAGAAGGCCTGCGTTACACCAACTTTCACGTCAACCCCATGTGCTCACCCACTCGGGCTTCGCTGCTTACCGGCCTCAACCACCACATGGCCGGGGTGGCCACGGTGTGCCACCGCGACCCCGGCTTCCCGGGGTTTTCTATGGAACTTCGGGCCAACGCCATCACCATGGCCGAGGCTCTCGGCGATGCTGGCTGGGCCACCCTGATGGTCGGTAAATGGCACCTCAGCAAAGACTCCAACCTCAGCGAAGCCGGCCCCCGTCACTCTTGGCCCAGCCAACGAGGCTTTGATCGTTTCTACGGAATACTCGACGGATTCACCAACTTTCACCACCCGCACCGCATTTACCAAGACAACCACCCCGTACCCACTGACCAATACCCCGACGGCTACTACTTCACCGACGACCTCACCGACCAAGCCCTCAACATGGTGCACCAAGTGCGCGCCGGCCACCCCACCAAACCTTGGTTTCTTTACTTCGCCCACACCGCACCCCACGCCCCCTTACAAGTGAAACCCGCCGACGGAGAAAAATACCGCGGCCGTTTCGACGAAGGATGGGATGAAATACGCCGCCAACGCTTCGCCCGCCAACTCGAAATGGGTGTCATACCAGGCGGCACTCAACTGCCGCCACGCAACACTGAAGAAAACCACGCCGTAGAAGCCTGGGCCGACCTCACCGACCAACAACAAGAACTCTTCGCCCGCTACCAAGAGCTCTACGCCGCCATGGTGGACAACATCGACCAGAACTTCGGTCGCCTGCGCCAAGAACTCGAAGCGATAGGCGAATGGGACAACACTGTGGTGGTGTTTTTGTCTGACAACGGCGGCTCAAGAGAAGGCAACGAAAACGGCACCTCCTCATATTTTCGCACCATGTCGGGACGCACCGACGGCGGCAGCCCCTTCGAAAGCCTCGACGACGACTATGGGCGCCTCGACAAAATGGGTGGCCCCCAAACCCTGCCTCATTACCCCATGGGCTGGGCCATGGCCTCCGGGACACCGTTTCGCCTCTACAAAATAAACACCCATCAAGGCGGCCACCAAGTCCCGTTCATTATTTCACGAGGCACTGGTTTGGCCGACGGCGGCCGTATGCGCACCCAATACCAACATGTCACCGACCTGCTCCCCACCATCTTCGACCTGGCCGGTCTACCCGTGCCCACCGAACGCCACGGCCAAAACGCCCCCCAGCCCGCCGGTGCCAGCTTCGCTGAGAGCCTGCAAAACCCCGACGCCCCCTCCACCCACCCCGAGCAGTACTACGAACAAGCCGGCCACCGGGGCTACTACCGAGACGGCTGGTCAGCAGTAACCTGCCACCAGCCCCGCACCGCCTTTAGCGAAGAAACCTGGGAACTTCACCACCTAGCCCAAGACCCCACCGAAAGCCAAGACGTTTCCGCCCAACACCCCGAAAAACTGGCCGAACTCCAACAAGCTTGGGAACAAGCCGCTTGGGACAACCAAGTGTTCCCCCTCGACGAAGGCACCGGCCTGTTGGCTGCCCAACGGCCCCCATGGGAAACCGCCCTCGCCGAACCGGCTATCTTTTGGCCCGCCACCCCCACCGTAGAGCGCTACCGAGCCAGTCAACTCATTAACTCACGAAGCTTCACCGTTGAGGTAGCGTTTGACTATTGCCCCGGCGACCAAGGGGTGTTGGTAGCCCACGGTGACCAAGGCGGCGGGTACATTCTTTACGTAGAAAACGACTGTTTGCATCTGGCCTACAACGGCTACGGCGTCATGACCGCACTGGACGGTGGGCCACTTGCCATTGGCGAAACCACCTGCACCTTGGCCATGGAAGCCCCCGGGGCAAAACTTTGGAACGCCACCCTGCTGATCAATAAACAGCAAACTGCCCAAGTTGCCGGGCTGCCCATGCTGTCATCAATGGCTCCCTTCGAAGGCATTAACATTGGCACCGACCGGCGCTCACCCGTTTCTTGGGACCTCAACCAACGCCATGGAACCTTCCCTTGGACCGGAACCCTGCACGCCGTGACCTACACCCCCGGTGAACTGGCCCCCGATGCTGCCGCCCGTTGGATAGACACCATGAGAGAAGCCGGCACCCGCTTTGACTAAATACTCTGCGACGACCGGACCCCAAAACGCGCCCAAGCTTTAGTAGCCAAAGAAAGGGCAACACCAACCATGACGGCTCGTTCGACCCGGGGAGCGAGAGCCAACGTGGCCACAAAAGTACCGCCCGCCACTAAACCATTACGAGACGAACTACGGACCAACGCCCAAAGCTTTCGAGGCTGAATCAACCCCACCACCGCAGCAAAAACCACCCCACCTAACGTGGCCCGCGGCAAGGTTTCTAAAATCTGAGCAAAAGGCAAAAAGGCCAAGACCGCTAACCCGGTCACTAAACCAGACCAACGAGTTTGAGCGCCAGTCAGTCGACTCAACGCCGACCGACTAAACGACCCGCCCACTGGAAAAGCTGAACAAAAAGCCGCCACTATGTTGGCCAAACCCTGGCTAACGAACTCTCGATCGGCCGACCACCGCTGGTTATCGGCGGCGGCAAATACCCGAGAAATAGACGCCGCCTCTGCAAAACCCACCAAAGCAATAACTACCCCGCCCACCAACACCGCACCGGTTTCACTCCAAGCAAGGTCCAAAGTCAAAGGCGGCCAACCGGTCACAATGTCGCCTACCACCGGGCCGGAATAACCAAAAACCTGCGACCACAACACGCCACCCATCACGGCGATCAAAGCCCCCGGGAACAACCGGTGCAAACGGCGGCCCCCTAAAATCAGCACCGCGGTTACCACAGCAATAGTTGCTGCCGCCCACTCCCACTGGTCTGGATGGGTCAATGACCACCCGGCTTGACGCAGCACCCCACCGGCAGGTGGTACCGCCGCAAAAACCTTGGGCAACTGCGATGAAATAATTAAAATAGCGGCCCCTGAAGTAAAGCCTGTCACCACCTGATCGGTCATCAAATAGGTAACGCGGCCCAACTTAAGTACGCCCAGAGCCAACCGAGTTACCCCCACTACCAAAGCCAACAGGGTGGCCAAGCGGATGTACTCTGCCGAACCCGGCGTAGCTAAACCCGAAAGTGCCCCGAAAGTCAAAAGACACGTCATGGCCACCGGGCCGGTTTGCAAATAAGGCGACGAAGCAAAAATCGAAGCAGCAATTAACGGTAAAGCCGAAGCAAACAAGCCCAAATGCGAAGGTAATCCAGCCAACTCGGCATAAGCCATGGACTGCGGAATCAGCACCAAGGCCACGCTCAAACCTGCCACTAGATCTATAGCGGCCGGCCGATTCGGTGGATCAACCAGAGTATTTTCAGACATTGCCCTGCACCTTATTGACCCCGGCGAACTCTGCGGTTGTTTGTTGCCGCCGGCGGTCGGGTACCGTCGGTAAACCATGGCCGCCCTCGACCCCTTTACCCCGACCGATGAGTTGCCCACCGATGGGGTACCCATACGGCCCGCCGCCACCGTGGTGCTGCTGGCCGACCGCCCTCACCTCGAAGTACTCACCCTGCGACGCAGCGACCAACTAGTTTTTGCCCCCGACCACACGGTGTTCCCCGGAGGGGTAGTAGACCAAAGCGACCACGACCCCCGGTGGTCAGAGTTAGCGACCTGCGCTGACCCCGACGAAATCCCCGGCCTGGCCCATCGAGTGGCCGCTGTACGCGAAACCATTGAAGAAGTGGGGGTGCTGGTGGGCACCACCGAATCTTCTCTGTTGACCCGACGCCACCAACTTGAACAAGGCCAAGTAATCTTTGCTGACCTCATAGAAAAAACTGGGGGCCTCGACCTTTCTCAAGTACACGCCATTAGTCGCTGGGTGACCCCCATGCCCGGGCCCCGCCGCTACGACGCTTACTTCTTCGTAGCCCCGGCCCCCGGCGGCGCTACCCCCACCGCTGACGGGGGAGAAGCAGTAGAAGTAGCGTGGGTTCGTCCTCTCCAGGCACTCAAACAATGGGCCGCCGGAGAACTCACCATGATCAGCCCCACTCGTTCCATATTGCAACGCCTCGCCGGCTACCAAACCACCGCCCAAGTACTGGCCGCCGCCGCCCTCGGCGGGCCACCAGAGTTAGTGCGCATCGGTGACGAACACTCTGAAAAGGTGTACTTCCCCGCCGACCCCGGTTATCACCAATCGCATCTCAAAGAAGGCATGGGTTGGGTGTGGCTTCCCGCCGCCCCTGCCTAGATTTAACCCAATGACCGAACACTCAATCCCCAACGAACCGAAAGCCTCCCCGGGCCGGACCCTTGACTCGGTGATGCCCATCGTGGCCTTTGTGGCCCTCAACCGGTTTTTTGGTTTGGCTTGGGGAGTGGCCGGAGCCACCCTGTGGAGCATCAAAGCCGCCGTATCGCGGTATCGACGCGGCGAAGCCGTTGGCAAGTATCTTCCCGGCCTAGTGATTTACCTGGTGGCCCGCGGCCTAATTGGCATCATCACCGACTCCGAAGCGGTCTACTTTGGCATCGGTATCGGCACCAAAGCGTTAATCGGGGCGGCGCTAATCGTGACCGCTCTGGCCGGCAACCCATTCATTGAACGCTTCTTGCACCAAGCGATACCTTTCGAGCAACCCACCCGAGACCACCCGGCCTACCACCGCATGGCGGTGCGCCTGACCGTGGGTATCGGCCTGTGGCAATTCGTTACCTCCGCCTGGGATATTTGGCTGTTTCGCCAAACCTCAGTCGACGGCTACTTGCTGATCCGCACCCTGGTGGGCTGGCCGGCCGCCATGATCGTTACCCTGGTGGCTTTTTTCTACGCCAACCGGGCCTTAAAAGTTGTTCCCGGTTTCACCAGCATCTTCGACCTCTTAGAAGAAGCCGACGAAAAACGTTAAAAAACTAAGCCAACTCGGTTAGGGAAAAACGACTGGGCCGGCCCAATACCTCACGCACTAGCGGCGCAAAGTCTTCTAAAGCCAAGTTGTCGTAAGCCGGGTCAAAACAGTTTTGGTCGTACTCGTGGCAAAACGCTGCACAATCATCAAACCACTGGTGTTCACGAAACAACTCACGAGCATTCTGATCGCCACCCAAATGATGAAAATAGTAGTAACCCTGAAACACCCCGTGGTGCCGAATGACCCACTCCGTGCGGTCACTTACATAAGGCTTCAAAATGTCGGCCGCCACCGCCGAATGGTTCAACGGCGCGATGGGGTCTGCCACATCGTGCAACAACGCCGCCACCACCATCTCATCACTCTCACCGTTTCTCAACGCCCGGGTAGCACTCTGCAACGAATGCTCAAAACGGTCTACCTGATAGCCAAAAGTGGGGCCCGCCATAGTGCGCAAGGTGGTCATCAACTGGTCAGCCAAATGCTCTTGCACATGCTCAGTAAAAAGATTTGCAGTGAAGGCGTACTCTTCGGCAGTGCCGTCTTCCATATGAATAAAGTTCACAGTTTTCATGAGTCAAGTATGCCACACCGGCAAGGCGCCGACGGCGGTAGAGTCCGACCGTGCCTGCCGTCGTTGTCGAAAACCTTGTCAAAGACTACGGAACCCTGCGCGCCGTAGATGGCCTGTCGTTCACCGTAGAACAAGGCGAAGTAGTAGCTTTGCTGGGTCCCAACGGCGCCGGTAAATCAACCGCCGTAGAAATACTCGAAGGCCACCGAACCCGTACCTCAGGCCAAGTCACCGTGATGGGCGCCGACCCCGCCACCGGCGGAGCGGCCTTTCGCGACCGCATCGGCATCGTGTTACAAGAATGCGGCATCGAACGCGAACTCACCATCACCGAAGCGCTCAACCATTACGGCGCCTGCTATACCCGTACCCGACCCCTCGATGAAGTACTTGAACTCACCGGCCTCACCGACCTGGCCGACCGCCGCACCCACCAACTCTCCGGCGGCCAAAAACGACGTATCGATCTCGCCCTCGGGCTGATTGGCGACCCGGACCTGTTATTTCTCGACGAACCCACCACCGGGTTTGACCCCTCAGCCCGCCGCCAAGCCTGGGACATGGTGCGCGGCCTACGCACACTCGGCACCACCATCTTGCTCACCAGCCATTACATGGACGAAGTCGAAGCCCTGGCCGACCGAGTGCTCGTCATCAATCAAGGGAAACTGGTAGCCCAAGGAACCCCCGACGAACTACGCGCCGGCATCGCCGACACCACCCTGGTGCGCTTCGACCAGCCAGCCAACGGCGGAACAGTACAAGAACTCTTCGGTGACCTAACCGGCACCGCCACGGCAGCCAACAACCGGATAGAAATACGCACCACCAACCCCACCGGCGACCTGCACCGCCTCACCGACTGGGCCCTAAAACACGACCAAGAACTCGGCCACCTCGAGGTCACCCGCCCCACCCTCGAAGACGTATACCTCGACTTGATAGGCGGCGACGAAAATGAATAAACGCCCCTCAAGTCTTAAACTGTTGGCCAACCAAATCGGCTACCAAAACCGCCGCTTTCGCCGCAACGTAATGGCCGCCTTTTTCACCTTGGCCTTCCCGCTCATGTTCCTGCTGCTCTTCGGCGCCCTCTTCGAAGGCGTAGACATCGCCCCCGGCGTTGAAGTAGCCGCCGCCCAGTTTTACGCCCCCGGCCTGGCCGTGTTTGCTGCCGTATCAGCCACCTACACCAACATCGGTATCTCCACGGCAATCTCACGCGACGAAGGAATACTCAAACGCACCCGAGGCACCCCCTTGCCGCCTTGGATATACGTAGGAGGCGTGGTGGGTTCCGGCATCGTGCTGGCCGCCTTTGGCGCCGCCCTCATGTTGACGGTCGGCGTGTTGGCCTACGGCATCGAATTCGACTGGGCCAACCTGGTGCCCGCCGTGCTGACCTTCGTGCTTGGTGTGGCCTCCTTTTCATTGCTTGGTTTGGCCCTCGCCTCAGTGGCCAGCTCCGGGCAATCAGCACCCGCATTGGCCCAAGCCACCCTGCTGCCCGTGGCCTTCGCCTCTAATATTTTTATAAGCGTGCGCAACAACCCGCCAGCCTGGCTGGAACTCTTAGGCGATGTTTTCCCTCTCAAAGCATTCGCCGACGCCTTCTTCGCTTGCTTTGACCCTTTTCGAGAGGGGTCGGTTTACGAACCCTGGCTACTGGCTCGTATTGCCGCCTGGGGCGTACTGGGCGCCTTGGTGTTCTGGCGCAAATTCACTTGGGAACCCGCCGTCGGTGGGCCAACCCGTAGCCGTCGCCGCCGCTAACCCTTAAAGGCCCGCACCCTCAAGGTCGCCTGGCTCGTCCACATCGTGGCCCAAATCTGGGTCACGCAAACTCCGCCAAGGCAAACCCAAACGCTCGGCCTCCGCCACATGCTTGGCATACGAACCCGGACCGTAAGCAAAAATAAACCCCGCCTCAGCAGGAACCACCGCCACCGGCGTGCCATCGTTGTGGCGGTCCGGTACCAGGGTCACCCCAGCAAACTCTGCACAAGGGGCAAGTTGCGTGGCCCGAGGAAGATCCCCATGGGCTACCACCACCCGAGCCACCCCTTGAGCGGCCAACGCCGTTACCCCGCATTGCACGGCAGCGTTAAGCCCCGGCTGGTCAGCCCACACCACGGCCGCGCCCTGTGCCGTAGCCCAGTCGGCCACCTGTTGGTCATCACACACCACGGTCACCGGCAAAGGCGCCGCCGCCGCAATTACCGTCTCGGCCATGCGTTGCGCCAAAGCCGCCCGTTGGTCAACGCTCATCACCTCAGCCAAACGGTGCTTGGCATCGGCAAAACTCTTAACAGGAATAAGCACAGCAATTGAATCGGTCACGGCGGCGAGTGTAGAGGAAACTTCGCCTAGGCTCGCCATCATGACGACAAAAGTAGCGGTGATCGGCGCCGGCTCATGGGGCACCACGGTGGCCGCCCTGCTGGCCCCCCGGGTAGCGACCACTTTGTGGGCTCGTCGCCCCGAGGTAGCCGCCGACATAAACACCGGCTTAGGCAACCGCCGTTACCTTGACGGGTTTACTCTCCCCGCACCTTTGACGGCCACCGACCAACTGGCTGAAGCCCTCGACGGCGTTGACCTGGTGATCATGGGGGTACCCACCCAAGGCTTTCGCACCGTGCTCGCCGAAGCCGCTCCGCTGTTGCCTGCCAGCGTGCCAGTAATCAGCTTGGCCAAAGGGTTCGAACAAACTACCCACCAGCGCATGACGCAAATAATCACTGAGGTGCTGCCCGACCACCCGACCGGGGTACTGACCGGGCCCAACCTGGCCAAAGAAATCTTGGCCGGGCAATCCGCCGCCACGGTGGTGGCTTGCACAGACTCAGCAGTAGCGGCGGTTTTACAAGACCTGCTTACCAGCGACACTTTTCGGGTCTATACCAACCAAGACCTCGTGGGCTGCGAAATCGGCGGAGCGGTCAAAAACGTTATTGCCCTAGCAGCCGGCATGGCCGAAGGGCTCGGCACCGGCGACAACGCTCGAGCGGCCCTGATCACCCGCGGCTTGGCCGAACTGACCCGCCTCGGCGAAGCCCTCGGCGGAGACCCACGCACCTTGTCGGGATTAGCCGGCCTCGGCGACACGCTGGTTACCTGCATGAGCCCACAAAGCCGAAACCGCACAGTAGGGGAGCGAGTGGGCCGCGGCGAAACCCCCGCCGAGGTGTTGGCCAGCATGACCCAAGTAGCCGAAGGAGCACGAGCGGCTGGCGCGGTATGTGCTTTGGCGGATGAAGCGGGCATTGAAGTGCCCATTGCCCAAGGGGTGCGGGCCGTATTCGATCAAGGTCAAAAACCGGCCGAGGTATGGGCAACGCTCATGACCCGCCAGGCCCGACCCGAGGTGGATTAATGCGTTGGTTCAAAAAACAAAAGGCGACGCAGGCCGCCCCAGAAGGAACCCTCATCGGCACCGACGACGGTTTCCGGGCGGTAGTAGACGACCAAGGCACGGTGTTTCCTTTAGGCGCTGACCACGGAGTGCAATGGTGGGTGCGCTACGGAGATGATTGGCACCAACCAAACGGCGAAACCCGCCGCCGCCAAACCCGCCCCGGAACAGCGCCAATCCTAGAAACCACCATGCATATTCCCAACGGCCGCGTAATAGCCACCACCTGGGCCGCCGCAGCCACCGGCCCCGGCGTCGTAACCGAAATCCGTAACGAATCCAGTGCCCCCATCGCCATAGCAATTAGCCCAGAACTTGCACCATGGAGCACGTCACCTCAAGGAAAGTCAGGGGTGGTGACGGTGGTTCATGGGAGTGGGATGCGGTTTGTGGTGCCCGGACCGGGTGCTGAAAAAGCAAAACCAGAGGACTTCCCCGAAGCGGAACGAGTAAAAGCCGGTTGGGATAAACGGTTCGAAGAAATAGCCGATACGCAACTGCCCGGTACGGACCTCGGCGGGTTCAAGACCCAACAACTTGTCGACCTGTTTCTGGCGGAACCCACCCCGGAAGGAGCGTGCTCGCTCAGCGCCTGGGGACTCCCCACTGAAGCCACTCGTCAGATAGCCGAAGCAGAACCCTCCCCGGAGTGGCTAAATGCCGCCGTAGAACACTGGGCCCGCCACCGAAACCTGGCCGACTTTACCGAACCCCGCCGCATTGATCTTGACCAGTTGCTGCGTTCCGCAGGCCGGCGCACCGCACCAACCGACCCCCAAAGCCTGGCGAACCTGCTGGCCGCCCTTGGGGAGCATCAAGCCGCCACCGATCTGCAAAAACAAGAACCGGCACAAGACGTATGGCCCCGCCGCTACGGCGCACTTGTTGAAGAAACCTCAACAGGCCTCGCCCTCTTTCCCGACGAATTTCCCGCCGACTGGTATGGCAAAGACCTCGCGGTAACCGGGTTAGCCACTCAGTGGGGACAATTTGGTTTCGCCCTCCGTTGGCACGGAGCTCGACCGGCCTTGCTGTGGGAACTCAACCCGCACCCCGAAACCAGCGCCGTCATCACCACCCCCGGCCTTGACGCAAGCTTCGAAAGCAACAAAAACGAAGGCGAAACCCTTCTCGTCGAACCCCCACCTGTTACCTAATGGCCACACTTTTTCTTCGCCACCTCCCAATAGTTCGTGACGTGGGGTCAGACCCCACGTCACGAACTATTGGGGAGAGGGGGGTTTAGAAATGCGGGCTGCTTTGCGGGGCAAGGCTCCTGGGCTGGCCGCCGAGAAAGTTTTTTGGGACCAAGGCCACGAAATAGTGGCTGGGCTCGACGAAGTCGGAAAAGGAGCCTGGGCCGGCCCATTAACGGTGGGCGTAGTAGTAGCCAACCGGCAAAAACGCATCACCGGAGTACGGGACTCCAAAATGTTGACCGAAACAGAACGAGAAGCAATCATCGACCGCCTCACCAACTGGGCCACCGCCTGGTCGGTTGGTCACGCCAGCAACGACGAATGTGACGCCCTGGGCATGGCCGCTGCCCAACGACTGGCCGCCCGGCGTGCCCTCGACGGCCTCTCCGTCACCCCCGACCGAGTACTCCTCGACGGCAACTGGGACTTCGTCGGCGGAGGCATCGCCCAAACCATTATCAAAGGGGACGCCACGAGCTTGTCCATCGCCGCCGCTTCGGTCATCGCCAAAGTGACCCGCGACCGGTTACTGCGCCAAGTCGACACCCATTGGCCCGGCTACAACCTGGCCAGTAACAAAGGGTACCCGTGCCCCAAACACCGAGCCGCCCTCGCCCAGCAAGGCGCCACCACTTACCACCGGCGATCCTGGAGTTTCATGGACCAAACCGCCGAAACAGGCGAACCCCGCCGCCCACGGTTTGATGACCACCCGGAACTCTTTTAGAAGAACCAAGCCGCCGATGTTGACGCCAAAGGGCTCCCGCGCCTAGCGTTCGTTTTCGTGCAGAAACTCACCACACGCCTCTGGCTTCTCACCCTCTGGACCCTGGTGGTTTGGGGCGGGCGAGTACGCAATATTTTGAGCGATCCGGTGCTCAGCACCCCCGAACAAGCATGGCGCCTCGGTTTAGCCAGCTTCTTCGTAGCCCTATCCGTAATCGGCCTACTGGTACTGGTGGGTTGGAAAAACACCCACCCCACCTTCGTGCAGCGTTTCGCCGCTGGTTTCTCACTCTGGACCATGGCACTGTGGATCGTACGGGGCGGTGGAATATTGTTCGCCACCCACGATGCAGCATTTAAAATTGTGCACACCGTGCTGGCCCTCGGGTCCATCGGATTAGCCCTTCTGGTCTACCAAGCAGAACGTCAACTGGCCGCCTCCGCCCGCTAGCCTCGCCACTATGGGTCAACCAATAACCGTCGTAGAAAAACCATCCTCCCGGCCGGGCATCGCCCGCTTCGAGATCAACCGAAGCCTCACCGGCATGGGCCACGAGCGCTACCAAGCCGGACAAGAAATCTTGGGTCAAAACCCCTCAGATGAGTTGGCCCGCCGACTCTTCGCCCACGCCGAGTTCGCTGGGCTGCACCTCAACGCCAACATGATCACCATCGACCTCGGCTCAGCAACTACCGCCGGGGTAGCCGACATCATCACCGACCTGCACCGCTTCTACGTAGCAGGCGTAGAAGTGCCCAGCGACGAGGAACTCACCAACCAAGCGAGTTAAAGGGTTCACCATGGCGGCATCAATAGAGGTAACCGACCCCACCAGTGTGGGTATGGACCCCAACCGCCTGCAACGGGTAGCCGACTACGCCCGCTCCTACGTCGATGAAGGAAAACTCATCGGCACCGAAGTGTTGGTAGCCCGCCACGGGAAAGTGGTACTGCGCTCCAAAGCCGGCCTGGCCGACCGAGAAAACCAAACGCCTATTGTGGACAACACGCTGTGGCGTTTTTACTCCATGACCAAACCGTTGACCTCGGTGGCCATCATGCAACTAGTCGAAGAAGGAAAACTCCGTCTGAGTGACCCCCTGCATGAGTTCGTCCCCGCTTTCGCCACCCAAAATGTTTTCTGCGGAGGCACCGCTGAAGACCCCCAAACCGAACCCGCTCACC
>JAPKBH010000022.1 GCA_028823445.1 Acidimicrobiales bacterium
TGGTAACCGCCTCAGATCGGGTGGCCCGTTTGGTGACCTTCGGGCAGCACCATTTTGCTCGGGTGCTCAAAACAAAATTCGGCTTAGAAGACCGCTAACACTTGTTTCGCTAATCGCGAACGGCGGGCATCCATTGGGGTCCGGCGGTGGCGTCGATGCGGTCCAGAAAAGCTTGATGGTGAGGCTCGGCCAGCGCACACAACTCAAGGGTGTTTTCCTTGCCCAGTAGTTGCCACATTTGCCCGCAGAGTTGATCGGTTTGGTCTTCAAGTTCTTGACGAAACTGCCGCCCCGCGTCGGTCAACGACTTTTGGTTGGCCAAGCCTTTAGCGGTGAGGCGGGCCCAGCCTATTTCTATGGCGGCATCGTCGGCACCTCGGCTGCGGGCAATCCATTCGGCCTCATAACCAGTCACCATGGCGTCGTGCAACAAACCGACTTCGGTGGGCCCTAAGTCGGCCGCTGCGCAAAGAGCCCAATGGGTATCGCCTCGCCATTCACGCAAGCAGTTGACGGCCAACCAAGCGCTCAGCGCCGGCTGGTCCGGCCCCGGGCGAGGCTGTGCTCGGTGTGCGGCAAAGAGCGTGCGGGCGCCGTGGTGAAGTTGGTCGGCGGCGTCCCAAAGAGGTTGAACTAAAAGAGCCAGACGGTCAGGGAGGGCAGGGTCAATAGCGGCTAAACCGGGCACTACGGCAGCGTTGCGGGCGGCCAAGGCATCCTTGAAACTGGTGTGTTGGCGGCAGAGATCTAAGGCCATGCCCAAAAAGGTCGGGTTAATGGAGTAGCCGGAGGCAGCCACTACCTCGTTGCCGGCGCCCGCCAAGGGGCCAAACCGGCTCGCAGCGTAGTAGCCAAGCCCATCGGGCACGCCCAGGCCGGCGTAATTTTTTATGGCTTGTGGATCCCAGAAGATCCAACCCACAAGATCGTGAGAAGCCCGAGAGGCTCGTTGAGCGAGTTCATTCCATGACATTGCCGCACCCTAGTAGCCGATTTAGTGAGGAAAAAATTGGCAAGATTTGCTCTTGGCACAGCACTGTCACAGGGGCATGGCAAGATGTACCCATGCTTTGCGAACTACGGGTCACCAACCTTGGGGTAATAGAAGAATCAACAGTACTCATGGGCCCTGGCTTGGTGGCGGTAACCGGTGAAACAGGGGCCGGTAAAACCATGGTGGTGGGGGCTATAGAGCTTTTGCTGGGCGGCCGAGCCGACCCGACCATGGTGCGTCAGGGGTGCGCCGAAGCCTCGGTGGAGGGCAGGTTTGTTGATGGCGACCGTGAGGTGGTGCTCCGACGAGTGGTTCCTCTAGATGGTCGCAGCCGAGCGTATATCAATGGCCAGCTGGCTACCGCGGCGGCCTTGGCTGACCGAGGAGGCGACTTGGTGAACTTGCATGGCCAGCATGCCCACCAAAGCCTTTTGACCGCTAAAGAACAGCGAGCGGCCCTAGATCGATTTGGCGGCATTGACCTAGTCCCTCTGCAAGAAGCAGAAGCCGAGTTGGTGGCTATAGATGAGCAGCTGGCTGCTATGGGAGGCGACGAACGGGCGAGGGCTCGAGAAATAGACCTGCTTCGTTTTCAAGTAGAAGAACTCGATGTAGCAGCCATTGATGATGCGGGCGAAGATGACCAATTGGCCAAAGATGAGTCTCTGTTGGGCGATGCCACCGCACACCGTGAAGCAGCGATTGCTGCGTTGCAACTTTTAGACGGGGACAGCGACGTCTCTGAAGGCCTCGGGGTGGCCCTCAACAACCTGAGCGATCGGCCTCCGTTTGCTGAATTGGCGAGCCGGCTGCATGGCTTGTTGGCCGAGTTGAGCGATGTGGCGTCAGAGCTTCGGGCGACCACCGACGGGGTCGAAGAGAACCCGCAACGTCTCGAAGCGATCGTGCAGCGCCGCCACCGTTTGTCTGAACTACGCCGAAAATATGGCGTGGATATTGCCGCGGTGATGGCGTATCACCGAGAAGCTACCGAACGTTTAGACGACCTTTTAGACCATGAGGCTCGAGCGGCCGCTTTAGATGCTCAGCGCCTCGCAGCCGAAGCGGCTCGGGTGCAAGCCGCCGCCGTAGTTCTGGCGGCCCGGCGTCGAGCGGCCCCAGACCTTGCTGCCCAGGTGCAGCAATTTTTGCGCCAGTTGGCTATGGCCGCTGCGGTAATGGCCGTAGAAGTAGAAGGTGAATCCGGGGCTGAGGTTTGTTTATTGCTGGCCGCTAACTCTGGGTCGTCGCTGCTGCCTTTGGCCAAGGTGGCCTCCGGTGGCGAATTGGCACGAGTCATGTTGGCGCTACGTCAAGTAATTACCAAAGCGCCCCCCACCATGGTTTTTGATGAAGTAGACGCCGGAGTAGGGGGCGAGGCAGCGCACAGTATCGGTGCCGCTTTGGCTTCTCTGGCAGAGGGCCATCAAGTGCTGGTGGTTACCCACCTGGCGCAAGTGGCGGCCTGCGCCGACCAGCAACTCAAGGTAAATAAGGTGGACGATGGTCAAGCCGCTCGAGCCACCGTGGAGCCTTTAGATTCCGACCAGCGCATTGTGGAACTGTCTCGTATGTTGTCGGGGTCGCCCGACAGCAGTGCTGCCCAGCAACATGCGTCTGAGCTTTTGGCCGCTGCAGCGGTGTTGCGGCCATCGTGATAATCAACAAACCTTGGCGCACTCCGCGCGCGACGCAACGTAAAGCGATAAGTTGACCTTCCGTGACCAAACACATTTTTGTAACGGGCGGAGTGGCCAGTTCACTCGGCAAGGGGCTGACCGCAGCCTCGTTAGGACGACTCCTTAAACAGCGTGGTTTACGGGTGGTAATCCAAAAACTGGACCCCTACATCAACGTAGACCCGGGCACGCTTAACCCTTTTGAACACGGTGAAGTTTTTGTTACCGATGATGGCGGCGAAACCGATTTAGATCTCGGCCATTACGAACGCTTTATTGACGAAAACCTGACCCGGGATTCCAACGCCACCACCGGGTCAATTTATTCCACCGTGTTGGCAGCTGAACGCCGAGGCGACTACTTGGGCCGCACTGTGCAGGTCATTCCGCACATCACTGATGAGATCAAACGTCGGATTAGTGCGCTGGCCTCCGATGACATAGATGTGGTCATCACCGAAGTGGGCGGCACGGTAGGCGATATTGAGATTTTGCCTTTCCTGGAAGCCATTCGCCAGTTTCGCCTCGACGTGGGCCGCGACAACGTGTGTTACGTGCACGTCACCTTGGTGCCTTACATTGCCCCCTCCGGCGAACACAAAACCAAACCCACCCAGCATTCAGTTATTGAACTGCGCAGTAGAGGCATTCAGCCCGATGCCATCGTGTGTCGAAGCGACGAACCCATTGGCGACAATTTGGCCCGTAAAATCGCCAACCTTTCTTCGGTGCCCGCCGAAGCGGTGGTCAACGCCCCAGACGCCTCAAGCCTCTATGAAATCCCGCTGGTTATTCACGAAGAAGGCCTCGACGACGTAATCTGCGATTTGTTGCGTATCGATGCTGGCCCGCCCGACCTGACGGAATGGATTGAACTCAACCGTAAGGTTGAAGCGGCCACCAGCCCGGTGCGTGTTGGTTTGATTGGTAAATACGTGAGTTTGGTAGACGCCTACCTTTCGGTGGTGGAGTCGCTTAAGCATGCGGGCATTCAGTTGGGTGCCGACGTAGAGATCGACTGGATACAAGCCGAAGATGTAGAAGGCTTGCTCACCGAAGATCGACTACGCAAGCTTGACGGCATCGTTATTCCTGGCGGTTTTGGCGAACGAGGGGTAGAAGGCAAGATTGCTGCTGCCGGTTATGCCCGAGAAAATGATGTTCCGTGTTTGGGGCTTTGCTTGGGCCTGCAATGCATGACCATCGAATATGGCCGCAACGTTTTGGGGCTAGACCGGGCGCACTCCAGCGAATTTGAGCCATCAACCCCACACCCGGTGATCGACCTCATGGATTCGCAACGCGACGTCACCGACCTAGGGGGCACCATGCGACTGGGGGCTTACGTAGCGCAGTTGCAGCCCGGTTCTCAGGTAGCGAAAATGTACGGCGAAGAAGTGGTGTCGGAGCGTCATCGTCACCGTTATGAATTCAACCCGCGTTACCGCAGTCAATATGCCGGCACAGATTTCGTGTGCTCTGGTGAGTCGCCCGATGGGCGTTTGGTGGAGTTCATTGAGCTAAAGAACCACCCGTTTTGGGTAGCGACTCAAGCCCACCCAGAGTTCAAAAGCCGTCCGACCCGGCCCGCTCCACTGTTTTTGGGTTTCATGGAAGCAGCGTTGCAACGTGCTGAGGGTCGCAACCCGCAGTTGTTAGCGGTGGACGCCACCATCGACGCTTAATTATGGCGGCGGGTTTTCGCCAAACTGGTGAAACGGTTATCCACGAGGGTTACGTCATTACCTTGGCCGAGGCCACCTTTGAAGGCCCGCAGGGTGAACAAATTTCTCGCGATGTAGTGCGTCACCCCGGGGCAGTAGCGGTGGTTGCTCTTGACAATGATGAGGTGATTTTGGTGCGCCAGTACCGCCCGGCTTTGGATACCGAAATGTTGGAGCTACCGGCCGGAAAACTTGATGTGCCGGGGGAGTCTCGCCCCGATGCAGCCCGCCGAGAACTCATTGAAGAAGCCGGGTTTGACGCTCCGCAGTTAACTGAGTTGGCGGTTTTTCATAACTCGGGCGGCTTTTGCGATGAACTCACCACGGTGTATTTGGCCACCGAACTGGTGCCCGCCGAGGCAATAGCGGTCAGCGTGGAAGAGGAATACCTCACTGTTGAACGGGTGCCTTTGCACCAAGTGTCGGCCATGATTGCTGACGGCACCATCACCGATGCCAAAACGGTCATCGGTTTGCTCGCTACCTTGCGCCATTTAGGGCAATAACCAGGCCGCTCCCATTCGGGCGCAGCAAGCAACGCCCCTACACCCTTGTTTCTTAGAGGGGGGGGTTAAGGTGGGGTCCCCAGCAGTTGAGGTGAATAATGAGTCGATTCTTTATGCCTAAGTCATTGGGCGTAACTGCTGCTGTGTTAGCTCTGGGTTTATTGACCGGTTGTGCCGATGATGCTGAAACAGTGGTTATTACGGTACCTACCACCGTTGCTCCTATTTATGTAGAAACGCCGGCCGATGAACAAGAACGAGCCGACCAGATGCTGGCCGAGGCAATGAAGGACGGCGAGTTCTCCGAAGAAGAGTTTGAGACGCTTATTCTCGAAACGGTGGCCTGTGCAGAGCGAGCCGGGTTAGCGGCATCGGTAAAAATCGAAATGGGCTTTGGTTTTTTGGTGGAGGTCGGAGAACAGGAACATGACCTTCAACTCAGCGATGTGCATTTCTCGCAAAGCGTCACCAGTGACGACCCCAATGATCCTGGATACTTCACCTTTGATATGTGCACCCGAACCTTTTTCTACCCAGCGGTAGATCTCTCCGAGGGCTAAAGCCTTTCCCAGAAGCCTGAGAGATCAATCCGCCCAAAAAACCTAGACACGTAGGGTCAGACCCCACGTGTCTAGGTTTATTTGACAGGGTTTTGGTTTATTTGACGGGCTACTTTGTTGAAGTTGATTATCCTTAGCGGGGTGGGCGTTACCGACTAGGGGTTCCGATGCGAAGAAAAAACAAACTGAGCCATCTGGGGGGGCGGTTTTTTGGGGCTTTGCGGGCTCAACCATTGACACCAACCGATGCTCAATGGGTAGAGAATCGCTTGTTGGCGACAGAGCAAGCCTTATGGCAGCGCATGAGTAAAGCCGACCAGGCGCACGCTTTTGGGGTGATGGCCCGGGTTGATGAAGAACTCCCTGAGGCGCCCAGAGAGGTTCTGGCCGCTGCGCTGCTGCACGATGTGGGCAAGGTGACCAGCAACTTGGGCACCTTTGGCCGGGTGGCCGCCACGCTGCTGGCTGCGGTGACCGCTACCGGCCGCCATCAGGTATGGGCAAAACAATCAGGAATTCGAGGGAGCTTGGGTCGCTACCTCACCCACCCTGAGCAAGGGGTCAGATTGTTGACCGAAGTAGGAAGCGACCCGCTAACCGTGGCGTGGGCTGGCGAACACCACCGGCCGGCAAACCAGTGGACAGTCGAAACTGAATATGCGGCCGTTCTCTGGAAAGCCGACGACGATTAAGGCTTAAGGCGCCAGGAGTCCGAGGTTTTGGTGGGCGCGATCCAGGGTGGCTCGGGCGATGGTGCGGGCTTTGTCGGCGCCCACGGCCAGCAAACGGCTGGTTTCTGCGGGGTCGGCTGCCAACTCGTGGTAGCGGGCTTGTACCGGGCGCAGCAACTCAATGACTGCTTGGGCGGTAGCGACTTTTAAATCGCCGTAGCGTTCAATGCCGGTAGCTGCCTCGGTGGGGCTTTGACCGGTAGCGGCGCCCAAGATTGACAACAGGTTTGACACCCCCGGTTTGGTGGCTGGGTCGTAGTGGACCTCGTTGTCGCTGTCGGTTACCGCCCGTTTGAACTTCTTTTCAATGGCCGCCGGGTCATCAAGCAGCGAAACTGAACCCTGTGGGCTGTCTTCGGACTTAGACATTTTGTTTTCTGGGTTTTGTAAGTCCATAACCCGAGCACCAGCGGCTGGAACCACCGCTTCGGGCACCACAAAGGTTTGCCCGTAGCGATTGTTAAACCGTTCGGCCAAGTCACGGGTTAGCTCAATGTGTTGCCGCTGGTCTTCGCCCACCGGCACTTGGTCGGTGTCGTACAAAATGATGTCGCTGGCCTGGAGCGCCGGGTAGGTGAACAATCCCCCCGAGACAAACTTGGCTTTTTCTGACTTGTCTTTGAACTGGGTCATACGCCGCAACTCGCCAAAAGAAGCAGTGCATTCCATAAGCCAGGCGCATTCGGTGTGTTCAGAAACATGGCTTTGAATAAACAGGGTGCTGCGCTCCGGATCAATGCCAATAGCAATCAGCATTTGGGCCAGCGACAGGGTGGAGGCCCGTAACTCGGCCGGGTCTTGAGGAACGGTCAAAGCATGCAAGTCAACCACGCAATAAACGGTGTCGGCGCCGTCTTGCATAGCCGCCCAATTGCGTAGCGCTCCGAGATAGTTTCCGAGGTGAACGGAGCCAGAAGGTTTAATGCCAGAAAAAACACGAGTCATATGCCTGCAGGCTAGTGCCCCGGCCGGCCCGGTGGGGGACAGTTTTCTCAAAAACCTCTTTGCCATACACCGCGCGGGGCTAAGGATTCTCTAGGGTCAAGGGGTGAGCGTGACCGTAAATACTCCAGTCTTTGATGGGCCTTTTGACCTGTTGTTGCATTTGATCCTCAAAGAAGAGGTAGAGCTCTACGACGTGTCGTTAACCACCGTGGTTGACGCCTTTTTAGTAGAACTGGAACGCCTCGAAACCGTTGACCTTGAACTGGCCACCGAGTTTTTATTGATTGCCGCCATTTTGGTAGAACTAAAAACCCGCCGCCTTTTGCCCGACAAACAACGCGACGATCTCGACGACGAGTTTGGCTTGTGGGAAGAACGAGATTTACTACTGGCTCGTTTGTTGGAATGTAAAACCTTTAAAGATGCGGCCACCGTGCTCAAACGCATGGCCCAAACAGCGGCCCTTTCGTGGCCTCGCCGAGCGGGCCTCGAAGACCAGTTTTTGTCTTTGGCTCCCGACTTATTGGCCGGTATCACGCCGCTGGATTTACGCCGGGCCTACTACACGGCGATCATTCCGAAACCTGTCGTGCACATCGACACCGAACACATTGCCCCCATACGGGCCAGCGTGGCCGATGCAGTAATTGAACTGGTTGACGAAATCCCTGCCCATGGCACCATTTCGTTTCGCAAACTCACCACCGGTTTGGTGGATCGCATCGAGTTGGTGGTGCGTTTCTTAGCGGTACTAGAACTCTTTAAGCAAGGGGTCATTGAACTTGACCAGCCAGCTAGTTTTGGCGACATTCACCTGTGGTGGGCGCCCAACAGCGGCCCAGCCGATGTCGAGTTAATCGACGCTTACGAGGGCTAACTCATGGAAGAAACTGAAGCGCTGGCCACCCGGCAAGCCATTGAGGCCATTTTGATGGTGGCTATTGACCCAGTAGCGCCCAACTTGTTGGCACAGTTACTGGAAGTCCCCACCGCCGACATAGAAGCACTGTGTGAAACCTTGGTGGCCGACTACGAGCGTGAAGGTCGCGGCTTTGTTTTGCAACGCGTGGCTGGCGGTTACCGCTACCAAAGCCACCCCGACCAAGCGCCATGGGTAGAGCGCTTCGTGTTAGAAGGACAAAGTTCACGGTTGACCGCCGCCGCACTCGAAACCTTGGCCATCGTGGCCTATAAGCAACCGATATCTCGAGCCCAAGTGTCGTCAATCCGTGGCGTGGATGCTGACGGGGTGATGCGCACGCTGCAACAACGCGGCTATATCGACGAAAAGTCTCGCGACTCAGGCCCCGGGAACGCTTTTTTGTTTGGCACCTCCCAAGAGTTTCTTGAGCGCATGGGCATAGACCGTTTGGCTGATCTGCCGCCCTTGGGTGATTTCGTGCCCGGTGCCGAAGTGGTAGAAGCACTTGAACGTGGTTTGCGAGCCGACCCTGAACCGGTGGCCGAAGTGCAAGCCGAGGTCAACGATTCTCCCGTCGAAGAGCCGCCGACTGCTGCGACAGAGTAACTATGGGCGGTAAAACCTTCGAGGTTGCCGTGGTAGGCCGGGGGATGATGGGCAGCGCCTGCGCCTGGTTTTTAGCCGAAGCCGGGGTCAACGTTTTATTAGTTGGGCAAAGCGAACCGGTTGACCGTAAAAAACATGATGGGGTTTTTGCCAGCCACCACGATGACACCCGTATTGCTCGGGTGGTTGACCCCAGCCCGATAAAAGCCTGGCTGAGCCACCGAGCGCTGCCGCAAATTCGCCATTTAGAAAATCTGACCGGCGAAAAGATTTTGCACGACGTGGGTCACCTGTGGTTGGGCCCGGCCCAAGAGGTGGCGGTAATGGCGGCCTCCGACCAGAATCTCAACCTCGGGTGCCAACAGTTTTCCCCCGAAGAAGTAGTGCAAGAGTTTCCTGCACTGTCGCCACCGACTGGGTTGCCGGCGATTTTTCAAGCCACCGGTGCCGGCCATATTGACCCCCGAGCCTACGTGCGGGCCGAAGGGACGGCCGCTGAACAAGCCAGCGCCACCGTGGTAGACGCTTTGGTTGGTGCGGTGAAAGAACAAAACGGCTGTGTGGCCATCCAAACCTCGGCCGGAGAGTTCGCAGCCCAACGGGTGGTGCTGGCCACCGGACCATTTTTTGCCTACGGCGACACCCCGGCCAACCAACTTGACCTGACGGTAGGCACCCGCACCATCATCCATTTTGAATTACCCCCCGACGAGGCACAACGTTTGGCTGGCCTGCCCAGCATCATTATTAAAACCGAAGACAAAGACCGAAGTTTTTATGTGCTGCCGCCCAAAGCACAACCCGACGGCCGCACCATTATGAAAGTCGGCATCACCCGAGAACGCAAACACCTCACCCCGGCACAAATCGCTGACTGGTTCCGCAGCGATGGCGACTTAACCATGGAACCTCACCAAAAACAGTTACTTTTTGACTTCATCCCCAACCTCAAGGTGCTGGGCAGCCGAACCGCTCCGTGCGTAACCACCTACACTGAATCCGGTCACCCCATTATTGATAACCTGACCGACCGGGTCAGTGCCCTTATTGCTGGCAACGGCTACGCCGCCAAATGTGCTTCGGCGCTGGGCGAACTGGCCGCCAACCGACTCTTAGACAATCCTTGGCCAACCGAAATTAACCAACAACTCTTCCAAAGGCCTTAACTATGCCCCCTTCAACTGAAAACACTCAATCCGCTGACGAACCGCTGCGCCTGCAAAAAGTATTAGCCCGCGTGGGCTTTGGTAGCCGACGGGTGTGCGATGACCTCATTGCCGCCGGCCGAGTAAAGGTGGACGGCGAAGTCGCCGTATTGGGCCAACGAGTGGACGCCGAAATTGCCGTGGTCACCGTAGACGGCATGCCCATAGGGGTGCGACCCGACTTGGTTTATTACGTGCTCAATAAACCCATCGGGGTGGTCACCACCGCCGACGACCCCCAAGACCGACCCACCGTGGTGGGCTTGGTACCGGACGAGCCCCGGGTGTTTCCGGTAGGTCGCCTGGACTTCGACACCGAAGGTTTGTTGTTACTCACCAACGACGGCGAGCTAACCCACCGGTTGACTCACCCTTCTTTCGGCGTCGAAAAAGAATATGTTGCCGTGGTAGAAAGCGAGCCTTCACGGGCTGCTTTGCGGCAACTACGCGAAGGCGTAGAACTCGACGACGGCATGACGGCGCCCGCCAAAGCCTCGCTGGTAGATGACCGAATGATCCGTTTGACCATTCACGAAGGCCGCAACCGACAAGTACGTCGTATGTGTGCCGCCGTTGGCCACCCGGTAGAACGCTTGATTCGTACCCGCATTGGCCCACTGGTGGATCGCCAACTCAGCCCCGGCGATTGGCGAGAACTCACCGTGGATGAACTGCGTTCCTTACAACAAGTAGTGGCTGATCACCGATAATGCCGCCGGTGCAGCGCCGGAAGCCCGCTAGCATCAGGCCATGCAGAAACGGCAGGTAATTACATGAAACGCCGCGCCACGGTGGCCGGGGTGGGCCTCATCGGAGGCTCTATCGGTATGGCCCTGCGCCAACAAGGATGGCAAGTCAGCGGCGTAGACCCGCATCAAGGGCATCTGGATCGCGGTTTGGAACTCGGCGCCATTGACACCATTGGTTGGGATGACCAAGCGGAAATAGTTTTTGTGGCCACCCCGGTGGCTTTGATCGCCGAAGTAGCCGGCCAAGCGCTGGCCGAAGCACCTCAAGCCTTGGTGACCGATGCGGGCAGCGTTAAAGCCGCCCTAGTGGCCGCCGTAAACGACCCACGTTTTGTGGGCGGCCACCCCATGGCCGGCTCAGAACAAGAAGGCGTAGAGGGGGCACGCTCCGACATGTTCGCCGACAGCAACTGGGTGCTGACCCCCACCGAAACCACCGATGACCAGGTTTTTGCTGCAGTGCGCCAAGTAGTGGCTTCGCTGGGCGCCGAAGTGGTGACCTTGTCGCCGAGTCGCCACGATGCGTTGGTAGCCATTGTGTCGCATGTGCCGCACCTCACCGCCGCCACCCTGATGGGTTTAGCTGCCGCAAGTTCCGAAGAGCATTACGCCGTATTGCGGCTAGCCGCCGGCGGTTTTCGAGACATGACCCGTATCGCCGCCGGGCATCCCGGTATTTGGCCCGACATTTGTGCCGAAAATCAGGTAGCCATCACCGAAGCGCTGGACTCTTTAATAAACGACCTGTCTGCCGTCCGTGAAGAGGTCGCACAATCTGACCGTCCGGCATTGTTGCAACGCCTCGAGCGAGCCCGTACGGCCCGCATTAGCTTGCCCACTGGTGCTCCTCGGCCCTCTGAGTTGCTGGAAGTACGGGTGCCGGTACTGGACCGTCAAGGCGAATTGGCGGCCATCTTTGCTTTGGCCACCGACCTCGACGTCAATATTTACGATCTAGAAATTGCTCACTCTTCGGAAGGCGACCGCGGGGTGGCTTTGCTCATTGTTGAAGCGTCTCTGGGGGAGCGCCTTAAAGGCGGTTTGATGGCTAATGGCTACCGGCCAACCTCGCAACCGCTGGCATGACCAGCCACCAGGTTTCCCCGGGCGGCCCGCTAAAAGGCCGAGTGCAGGTGCCAGGCGATAAGTCCATCTCGCACCGGGTGCTTATATTGGCTGCTTTGGCCCACGGCGAATCTCGTATCACCGGCTTAAGTAACGGCCAAGACGTGCTGTGCACCCTGGCCATTATTGAAGCCCTCGGCGCACAAGTTGCCTACGACGGTGAGGTATTGGTAATCAACGGCGGAACGCTGGTTTCGCCGCCAGAAACCTTGGACGTGGGGAACTCCGGTACCGGCATGCGTTTGTTGGCCGGGTTGCTGGCTGGGTTAGGTATTGAGGCCACCTTGGACGGCGATGCCTCTATTCGTAGCCGCCCCATGGATCGTATTATCGACCCGTTAACCGCTATGGGGGCCGTCATGGCCAGCGCCGATGGGCAAGGCCATGCACCGTTGACTATTTCTGCCAGCACCTTGGCGGGCATTGAATACGTTATGCCGGTGGCCAGTGCTCAAGTAAAAAGTGCCGTGCTGCTGGCCGGTCTCAATGCTCAAGGCCCCACCACGGTCAGAGAACCCAGCATCAGCCGTGCCCACACCGAAGAACTAATGGCAGCCTGCGGTCTTGAGGTAAACGTTGAGGGGCTTTCGGTGACCGTGCAACCCGGGCAGCCACAAGCCTTCACCCACCAAGTGGCGGGCGACCCTTCGCAAGCTGCTTTTTGGGCGGTGGCGGCGGCCACCGTGGACGGCTCAGCGGTGGTTATCGAAAATGTGTACCAGGGCCCAGCCCGCACCGGTTTCGTAGAGGTACTTAAGCGCATGGGCGCCGACTTAACCCACGACCCAGTTTCTGGTGACCTGACCGTATGTTCTGGACCGTTGGTGGCCACCACGGTGACCGCCGCCGAAGTACCGGGCCTGGTAGATGAAGTACCGGTGCTGGCTATCGCTGCCGCTTGTGCCACCGGCACCACGGTGTTCGAAGGCTTGGCTGAACTGCGGGTAAAAGAAAGCGACCGCCTGGCCACTGTAGAAGCCATGCTGGTGACTCTGGGCGCACAGGTTGAGGTAGCCGGCGACCAAATGGCAGTAACCGGTGGCCGGCTGACTGGGGGCCTTATAGAAACACACCGCGATCACCGCATCGCTATGGCCGGGGCTATTGCCGGTTTGGTGGCTTCTGGCAGCACCAGGATCTCGGATTGGGATGCGGTGGCCACCAGTTACCCAAATTTCGGGCAAGATTTAGCCATGTTGCAAAGCGCAGACGTCTGATATGCAGGTCGTTGCCATTGATGGGCCAGCGGGGTCGGGAAAATCCACGGTGGCGAAAGCCGTGGCCCAGCGCCTCAACTTGGCTTACCTTGATACTGGGGCCATGTATCGGGCGGTGGCTTTTGCTGCTTTAAGCGGCGGCCTCAACCTGGACGATGCTGATGCGGTGTTGGCAGTAGCGCAAACCCTTGACCTGCAGTTAGACCAATCGTCGTGTGTGGTGAACGGGGTCGACGCCACCGAAGCCATTCGGGGGACTGAAGTTACCCAAGCGGTCAGCGTGGTGGCGGCTTTGCCGGCGGTGCGGGCCGAAATGGTGCAGCGCCAGCGCCAGTGGGCGCAAGACCGTAACGGTGGGGTCATGGAAGGCCGTGACATTGGTTCGGTGGTTTTTCCTGATGCGGCACTCAAAATCTATTTAACCGCTTCGGAAGAGGTGCGGGCTCAACGCCGGGCCGCCGAAGCCGGCGGAGAAGATGTGGCTGCCGTGGCAGCCGACCTTGGCCGTCGAGACGAAGTGGACTCTCAACGGAAAGCCAGCCCGTTAGTAGAAGCCGAAGGTTCGGTGGTGGTCGACACTTCGGCCATGACCATTGATCAAGTGGTGGACCACGTGGTAGGCCTACTCAAATGAGAGGCCTGCTCAGATGAGAGAGATGGGCCGCCAAATGACTTGGGTCGAGCGAGCCACTTACCGGTTTTTTTGGACGCTGCTTTGGTTGATTTGTAAAGTTTATTTTCGTTTCAAAGTAGTGGGTGGCAAAAACCTGCCCAAAGAAGAGCCGTACATTTTGTCTCCGGTGCACCGGTCTTACCTCGACACCCCGGTGGGGGGCATGGTTACTGCTCGCCGGCAACGTTTTTTAGGCAAAGAAGCTATGTGGCGCAACCGCCCATTTGGCTGGTTCTTAAGCCTGGTGGGGGGTTTCCCGGTAGAGCGCGGCACGGCCGACCGGGCCGCTTTGCGGGCCTGCCAAGAGGTGCTTGAGTTGGGCGACCCGCTGGTTATGTTTCCCGAAGGCACTCGACGCTCTGGCCCGATTATCAAAGCCGAAGAAATGCACGCCGGCCCAGCGTTCGTGGCCCTGCGGGCTGGGGTGCCCATTGTGCCCATGGGAATGGCCGGCACCGATTATTCCATGCGCCCCGGGTCATCCATGATTAAACCGGTCAAGGTGTACATGGTGTTGGGTGAACCGCTTTACCCGCCTACTTTTGAAGGCCGGGTGCCTCGTCAAGCAGTTACTGACTTCACCGAAGAACTGCGCCAAGCCATGCAAGTGGTGTTTGACGAAGCCCAGCGCTTAGCAGGCCGCCCGGCTTTGCCGGAGCCTGAAGAAAACTAAACCCCGAGGGTTTTTAAAGCCACCGAGGCGTCGAGTGACCGGTCGTCAAAATGTTGAGCAGCGGGCGGACCGCCAAAACCTAAACCGCCAAACCCTCGTAACGCCGCCAGCAAGTTACGCAGGTTGCGGGGCGGGGGAAAGTATTCGTCCTCTTCGGTAAAGCGCACCAACTCCACCCCTTGGGCGGGGTTTAAGGCTGCCAACACGGCATCCACTGTTTCTTCGGGTGCTGATGCCCCAGCGGTTACCCCCACCACACCGGTCAGATCATCGGGTAGTTCGCTGGCCCGGTTGATCCACACCACACGCGGTCCGGCGGCTTCTTCGGCCAGTTTTACCAAAGCTCGCGTGTTGGAACTATTGGTAGAACCAATCACCACTACGGCATCGCAGCGGTCCACTAGAGCCAACAAAGCGGCTTGACGGTTGGTGGTAGCAAAGCACAGGTCGCTATGGCCCGGCGACCACAAATGCGGCCAACGCTCTTTCGCCGCTTTTACCACCCCTTCCCAATCTCGATGGCTCAACGTGGTTTGCGCCAACAAAGCCACTTGGTCGCCCAAGTCGGCGAGGTCGGCAACTTCTTCGGGGCGTTCCACCCGGTGCATGATCTCGGGGGCTACAGCAATAGTGCCTTCGGCTTCTTCGTGGCCGGCGTGGCCCACATAAACCACTTGGTAGCCCTGTTTGCTGCGGGTTTTAACTTCATGATGCACTTTGGTTACCAATGGGCACACCGCATCAACGGTAAACCCGCCTACCTGGCCGGCTTGAGAAACAACTTCGGGTGCCGAACCATGGGCCGATAACATCACCGGTGCTCCAGACGGCACCTCAGCAATATCATCAACAAAAATTACCCCTTGGGCTTCAAAACGCTCCACCACAATTTTGTTGTGCACAATTTCGTGGTAGCAGTAGACCGGTTCATCAAAGGCCCGAACCATCCACGCCAAGGCCTTAATGGCCATTTCGACGCCGGCACAAAAACCTCGCGGGTCGGCCAGCAACACTTGGTCTACGGTCATGACCATAACTTTACCGCCACTACGGCCCGGCATCGGTAGCCTTAAGGTATGTCCGCCCCCGTAGTGGTTGACGTTGCCACTGATTCGCCGGCCGATGGAGCCGGCGTGGTGGCCGGCGACCGCATTCTCACCATCAACGAACAAGTGCCCCGTGACGTTATCCAATACCAATTATTGGTTGACGAACCAGTGGTGACCCTTGATATAGAGCGCGACGGCCAACATCAAGAATTGACCATCGAAAAAATTGCTGGCGCTCCGTTAGGCATTGAGGTAGACAGCCCACTTTTTGACCAAGTGCGTACTTGCGACAACCACTGCGAATTTTGCTTTATCTACCAACTGCCTCCCGGTATGCGTCGCAGTTTGTCGCTCAAAGATGACGACTACCGACTGTCGTTTCTTTACGGAAACTTCACCACCCTGACCCGCTTCACTGAAGCCGACCTTGAACGGGTCATCACCGAAAACCTCAGCCCCCTGTATGTCAGCATTCACGCCACAGACCCTGGCAAACGTACCGAAATGCTACGCAACCGGAGGGGAGCCACCAGCCTGCGTTGGCTGCGGGCTCTTTTGGATCACCAGGTAGCGGTGCACGGCCAGGTGGTGGTCTGCCCGGGCATCAATGACGGGGCCTGGCTGGAAGACACCTTGGCCGGGGTAGCGGACCGATTCCCCGAATTAGCCAGTTTGTGCGTGGTGCCGTTAGGGGTAAGCCGCCACACCGACGAACCTCGCATGCGCCCCCACACCGTTGAGGAAGCCCAGGTAGTGGTAGACCTCGTAGATGAGTGGCAAGAACGTTTCTTAGGGGCCCTGGGCCATCGTTTGGTTTTTGCCGCCGACGAGTACTACCTGCTGGCTGGTCGGCCTTTTCCGGCCGCTGAAACCTACGGGGATTTTTCTATGCATGAGGACGGCATTGGCATGGCCCGCGGCTTCGAAATGGAATTCCACGATAACGATCATCAAATACGCACCCAAAAGTCAGGGTTTTTTGCCTCAGTAGATGGCGCCCCTGCGCAGGGTTACCGAGCCCCCCGCACCACCGACACCCCAGTAAGTATTGGCGTGCGCCGCCAAGCCCCGGTGGCTATTTTAACCGGACCGCTCGGTGCGCCCATAGTCGAACCCTTGGTGGCCGAGGTGGGGCGTAGTGATGTGCGAGTTGTCACGGTGGAAAACCAGTTTTTCGGAGGCAACGTAGGGGTAACCGGCTTGATGGTCGGTGAGGATTTGATCCGAGTATTAAACAATGAACCCGAAGGCCACCGGTACCTGCTTCCCGATGTGTGTCTCAGCGGTGGGCGTTTTCTCGACGATCTCACCCCAGCGGACCTGCCCCGTCGCGTTGAGGTGATCCCGACCGATGGGGGAGCGCTCCGAGAAGCGCTAAAACAAGGAGTCTCAATATGAACCCAGTCGTGGCCATCGTGGGCCGTCCCAATGTGGGCAAATCGACGCTCATGAACCGCATTGTGGGCCGGCGTGAAGCCATCGTGGAAGAACGCCCCGGGGTAACCCGCGACCGCAAAGAGGTCGAAGCTTCATGGCTGGACCGTGAGTTCACCCTGGTGGATACCGGTGGATGGATAGCCGGGGGCGATGACCTTGACGAAAAAGTAAGCCGTCAAAGCGAAAAAGCTATTAAAGACGCTGACGTTATTTTGTTTGTGGTGGATTCCACGGTGGGCATAACCGACGACGACGCCAAAGTGGCGGCTTTGCTACGCCAACGCACCGAACAAGTCATTTTGGTAGCCAACAAGGTTGATGACCGGAGCCACGAAGCAGTGGTCTGGGAACTCATGTCTTTAGGGCTGGGCGATCCGGCCTCCATTAGCGCTCTCCACGGGCGAGGTACCGGCGACATGCTGGACCGCCTGATTGCTTTGTTGCCCGAACCCCAACCAGAACCCGAAGTAGATGAAGAAGAAGAACGCATTATTTCGGTTTCGCTAGTGGGTCGCCCCAACGTAGGTAAGTCCACTTTGTTTAATCGGCTTATTGGTGAAGATCGAGCGGTCGTTCATGATCGCCCGGGGACCACTCGAGACGCCATCGACACGGTGGTAGAAAGCGAATACGGGCCAGTGCGTTTTATCGACACCGCCGGTATGCGCCGCAAAGCCCGTATTGACGAAGATACCGAATATTATTCGCTGGTTCGTGCCCTAAAAGCCGCCGATGCCGCCGACGTAGCGCTGTTGGTCATTGACGGCACCGTTGGGGTCACCCACCAGGACCAACGTTTAGCTGAACGGGTAGATGCCGCTGGTTGCCCCATCGTGGTTTTGTTAAATAAATGGGATCTCTGCGATGCCGAAACACGAGCCGATGTATCTGACCAAGTGGGTATGAAACTCCACTTTGTCGGCGCTGCTCCGGTGATTAAAATTAGTGCCCTAACTGGAAAAAATGTGACTCGCTTGTGGCCAGCGTTGGCCGACACCATCGAGAGTTACCGTACGCGCATCCCGACTCGTCGTGTAAACGATGTGATTCGAGCAGCCCAGCAGGCGCAACCGGCTCCCGGGGGCGCTCGAGTGCTTTACGCTACGCAAGGGGCCACCGACCCGCCGACCTTCACCTTGTTTGTAAACTATGAGTTGCCTCGTACTTGGTTGCGCTATCTAGAGCGGCGTTTACGTGAAGATCTTGACTTGGGAGCTACCCCCATCAAGGTGCGGGTTCGAAAACGCTCCGAGTAATGCTGTCCGTTTTTTTTTGGGTTTAGAAAGCAGTAAGAGACGACAGCTATCCCATTGGGGTACGATGGCCAGTTATGGACACCCCGGTACTTGCCGTCGTGGGCTTGATTTGTTTAGCCGCCACCCTCAGTTGGGTTCGTTCGGCGCGTCACCGCCAACGCCTTGTACACCGTATTGATCCGCAAGAAGAACCTGATGCCTACACCTTGGCGTGGTCGCACTTTCGTAAAGAAGCTCACTCGGCCTTACTCTATGGCTTGTTAGCAGGTGCTTTTTTCGCCAATGCCGTAGTGAGCGCCACCTGGGTATTTGCTTTGGTAGCGGTGCCCGCTTTGGTTTCTACCGCTTGGGCTCGCAATGCAGTGCGTGAAGCTCGCTTGGCTCGCCAGCGTATAGACATTGAACGCCGGGCTCAGGAAGCGCTTAGCCAAGAAAGTTTGGCCCCGAAAGCTTGGGCTGGCCGTTTAGCCCCCGATGAGTTGCCGGAGTTTTCTGGCTTCGACGTGGGCCGGGTTTACCAAGCGGGCTCCGGGTTGATGTCGGGCGACTTTTTTGATGTATTCCAAGCCAGCCCTACTCGAATGGCGGCAGTTATTGGTGATGTTTCCGGGCACGGTATTGAGTCGTCTATTACTGCTTTTCAAGCCAAGTACTTATTGCGTACATTTTTGCAGCAGTTCCGCGACCCGGCCCAAGCCTTGGAAGAACTCAACCGGCAAATGTCATCGGTGGATCGTTCGGAAGAGTTTATTTCGTTGGTAGTTTTGGTGTTTGATACCGGAGCCGGAACCATGCGTTATGCCTCGGCGGGTCACCCGGCAACCTTTTTATGGCATCAGCGTGAGGTACGCCCACTGCGATCTACGGGCCCACTGCTTATGCTTGACCCCGACGGCACCTATTTCAGTCGAGAAATACCGATGGAACAAGACGACATGGCGGTTATGTACACCGACGGACTTACCGAGGCCCGTGACGGAGACGAAATGTTTGGTGAGGAACGTATCGGTAACGCTATTCGCCGTGACCCGGGCATCGAGCCAGCGGTTTTGTGTAAGCAGTTACTGGATGCCGCTAACGAATTTAGTTTGGGCGGGGTCGAAGACGACATAGCTATTTTGGCTATTCGTAAAACCTGACCGCCATGCCGTGGTGTGAGCCTTGTGCAAAATATTTGAGCCCTAACTCGGTGTCGGTCATGGGTACCTGCCCTAAATGCGGCGACAAGGTTTCTGATGCCGAAGGCAAACCGGTGGCGTCGCAAAAAGCCCCTTGGCATTTTTGGGTCTTTGTAGGCGCCGCGGTGATCTATCTCAGTTGGCGTCTCATCCAAGGAGTTTGGCTACTTTTCACCTAAACCTCCCACGTGGGGTCAGACCCCACGTGGGAGGTTTAGAGGCGGGGGCAAGGGCTGATTAGTCGGTGGCGCCGGCCATGAGGAGGCCTATTTGGCTACGTTCGGCATCTTGGCGGGGCACGATGGCGACTATTTGTCCTTCGTACATGACGGCGATGCGGTCAGAAAGGCCCAGCACCTCATCAAGGTCTTCCGAAATCAAAATGGTGGCTGTGCCTAAGGCGCGTTGTTCTATCAAACGAGTATGGATGTACTCTGCGGCACCAATGTCTACTCCGCGGGTGGGTTGGCAAGCCAGCAACACGGTGGGTCGGGCGGCAAGTTCGCGAGCCAGAATCACCTTTTGAATGTTTCCACCGGAAAGACTTGAGGTCGGGGTTTTGATGCTGGGGGTCTTTATAGCAAAATCTTCAACCATTTTTTCGCTGTGGTCGGCGATGGCTTGTTCATCAAACATTCCTTTGTCGAGGAATGTTGAGGCAGCATGGTCTACTAAAATGAGGTTCTCGCTAACCGAAAATTCGGCTACTGCCCCGTCGGGAATGCGCTCTTCAGGAATGTAACCCAAACCCAGGTTCCTGCGGTCTCGGGTGCTTGCTAGACTGACATCTTTATCGTTCAAAGTCATTGCTCCGGATTCAAGAGGGCGAAGACCGGCGATGGCTTCGGCGAGTTCTCTTTGACCGTTGCCGGACACTCCAGCGACACCCAGTATCTCTCCGGCCTGCAACTCTAGGGAAAGGTTGTTGACCGCTATCGTTTCGGCATCGCCATTTATGGTGAGGTTCGACAACACCAAGCGGCTTTCTGCCGTCTGAGCGGGAGGAAGTTCAGGGGTAAGCCGAACCGTTCGGCCAACCATCATTTCGGCAAGTTTTTGGCGGTCAGTCTCGGCTGGAGTAGTGGCTCCTACTACTCGGCCGTTGCGCAGCACAGTGATCCGGTCGCTTAGAGCCATAACCTCGTGAAGTTTGTGCGAAATAAAAATGAGCCCCTGCCCGTTGTCGGCCATGCGCCGCAAGATGACAAAGAGGTCGTCTACTTCGTTGGGGGTGAGCACAGCAGTTGGTTCGTCGAGCACCAGTAACTCAACTTCTCGATAGAGAGCTTTAATGATTTCAACTCGTTGACGTTCGCCAACCGAAAGATGAGAAATGATGACCGAAGGGTCTACCGCTAAACCATGTTCTTCTGAAATTTCTCTAATGCGAGCCGATACCGTTTCTAAGTCGGTGAAAGGCCTGCGAGAAGAGGCTAAACCTAAAGCAACGTTCTCGGCCACGGTCAAAGTTGGGACCAGCATGAAATGTTGGTGGATCATGCCGATGCGAGCGGCGATTGCTTCGGCCGGCGAAGCGATGTGGACCGGTTTGCCTCGCAAAAGAAACTGGCCTTCGTCGGCTTGGTAAAGACCAAAAAGAATCTTCACCAGAGTGCTTTTGCCGGCCCCGTTTTCACCCAGCAAGGTGTGCACCTCGCCGTAACGCACATCAAAATCAATCTGGTCGTTGGCTAACACACCGGGGAAGCGTTTGGTAATGCCACGCATTTCTAAAAGATTGTTTGAGGTGCTGGTCATAAAGGTTCTCTAATTTGTTGTGGTCCTCGTTTGGGGCGACAGGCAAATGCCCGCCACCCCAAAGAGAGGATTACTATTGGATATTTAGCCTGCGGACTTTTCCGCAATGGCTGCTTCTGCGGCAGCTTTTACGTCGGCCGGAAGGCTGTAGCCGTCGTTGAACTCAATTACCAGGCCACCGTTGGCCATGTTCAACTCGAAGGCTTGCCCGCCTTTGGTTCCGCTGTCACGCAAAGCCAACATTTCTTCAAGCACTACTTCCCAGTGGTAGACCTGTGAGGCCACTACTAAGTTGGGAGCCAAAGAAGTTTGGTTTGCTTGCGTGCCAAACCAAGGCACATCGTTGGAGACCGCTACGCCAACTGCACCGACCACCATTTGGGCGGAGCCGGTAAGCACATCCGCGTTGTTGGTGATGTGCGCTTCGGCTGCTTCAGCGGCTAACGCAACGTCACCAAATGAACCGGTGTAGGTCACGTTGACGGTAGCTCCGCCTGCTTCAGCACCTTCGACAAAGCCGTTAATGTAAGCCACAGCATCGCCGGCTTCAATAGGGCCAACTACGCCGATAACACCAGTGGTGGAAATAGCGGCTGCCATAACACCGTTAACGTAGCCACCTTGGTCGGCGGCTGGATGATAGGCGAAGACATTGTCAAGGCCTTGGGTGTCGGTGGCGGTGCCCCAAATAAACGTGGTGTCGGGAAAGTCAGGAGCAATCTCTGCTAACGATGCCCCGTATTGGGTGCCGTGAGCGATGACGACGTTTATTCCGTCTTCGGCGTAGCCACGAATGGCGGCAGCCGCTTCTTCAACAATGAAAGTACCGTCGGTTATCGACAAAGTAATTTCACGGTCCAAAGCGTTTACGGCATCAACCATGCTTTGAGTAAAGGCTAGGTCGTCGGATGCACTCGGAGCCACAATGGCTACGGTCAGTGCGCCACCGGCTTCGGGGGTGTCGTCATCGCCGCCACACGCCGTGGCTAAGAGCGCAAAGGCCCCCAGTACAGCGAAGAGGCGAGCGGTGAACCTCATTTTGGTTTTCATTTTTTTTTCCTTTCCGGGGGGTTTCCCCGATTTTTCGTATGAACTGTTAATGGCGGGAGAAGGGCTTGGTGAGGGCGGCAGGGGCGTGCACACGTCGGGCCAGCAAAATGAGTGCCCCGATGGTGAGAATAGCAGGAGCCATGCCCGCCAGGTCAGAAATGCTGACCGGGATAATGCCTAATGCTTTCCATTGCAAAACGGTGGCATTGACCACGCCGTAAAGCAACGCTCCACCCATGACCCCCCAGGGGCGCCAGGCACCGAAGTACACCAATGCGACGGCAATGAAACCCATGCCTTGGGTGAGGTTGGGTTGGAAGATGCCGAGTTGCAAAACCAGAGCGGCTCCGGCCAGACCGGCGAATGCATTGCCGATCATGATGGCGGCGAATCGGGTGCGCTCTACCGAAACTCCGAGGCTGTCGGCGGCTTGAGGGTTTTCACCGACTGCTCGAACGTTTAGGCCGAAAGTAGTTTTGTTGAGCAAGACCACGGTGAGGGGAACCAAACCGAAAGCTAAATAGGTCATGAGGCTGCGCTGAAAAAGCGGTTCACCGACGTAAGGCAAGTCCGCTAAAAAGGGAATGTTGACGCTGGGGAGGCGAGGAACAGGTTTCGGGGTGCCTACTTGTTGACGAAACATGAGGTCGCTGAACCCTAAACCAAAGATGAAAATACCGATACCGCTGATGCCTTGGGTGGCTTCAAAAAATACGGTAATAACGGCATAAATGACCCCCATGATCAGGCCAACCAGCAAAGCCACCAGCGCGGCTAGCCAAAGGTTGCCGGTTGATAGCACCGTCCAATAAGCAAAGAAGGCGCTAAGCAGCATGACCCCATCAACCCCAAGATTGAGCACACCGCTGCGTTGGCCAATGGTTTCGCCGAGGGCTGCTAACAGGTACGGGGTGGCTAAACGAATGGCGGCGGCGGCAGTTGCCACTAAAACGCTGGTCGTGAAAAAATCGTCCATCAGGTGGCCTCCGTGGTTTCTTCTTGGTCAGGCTTGTTGATCAGGCTGCTGTTTTCGAGCAACTTTTTTAGCCGAACCCGAACACGGGAGCTGCTGATGACAAAAATGACGATGATGCCATTGAGGGCTACGGCCAGCGAGGAAGGGACTTGGAGCACTCGTTGAAGTTGGGTGGCGCCGGTAAGTAAAGCGCCAAAAAGGAAGGCCGAGGGGACGGTCCAGAGGGGGTGCAACCCGCCGAACAAAGCAGCCACGATGCCGTTGAACCCGGCGCTGGCGGTGAACCCGGCGGCGGACCCGTCGGTGACCATACGCTGCCCTTGACTGCCAAATACTAAAATGGCTCCAGCCAAGCCGGCTAACGCTCCTGATAACCCAAGGGCCAAGGTGATGTTGCGTTGTACGTTTATGCCGGCGGCTCGGGCCGCTTTGGGGGAGTGGCCTACGGCCCGAAGGCGAAAACCGACGGGGGTGCGCCAGAGCAAAAAGTAGGCGGCCACGGCGGCGGCCACGGCGATGGGTACGCCTAAATGCAGGCGTGTGCCATCAACAAGCGTGGGGAGTGAAGCATTGTCGCTAAGTCGTTGAGTTTGAGGAATACGGGTGCCGGCTTCCAATTCGTAGGGGTCAATGAGTGGGCCGCGCAGCAGGTAGTTCATGAACTGAACCATAATGAGGTTCAACATAATGGTGCTGAGAATTTCGTTGACCGAGGCGTAGGCCTTTAGCGCTCCGGGGATAGCCCCGGCGATGCCTCCGCCAATGAAGCCGGCCATCAACACCATGGGGACGAGCAGGTAGGGGGTGAGCCCAGGGAAGCTCAGTGCGGTCACCGTGGAGAGCAGTGCGCCGGCGATGATTTGGCTTTCACCACCAATGTTTATGACGCTGGTGCGAAAAGCAATGGTGATGCCTGCGCCGACCAAAATTAAGGGGGTGGCTCGCACGGCGGTAGCGGCCAGACGGTCACCGCTGCCGAAGGCGCCGTCGAATAAAGCCTGGAGGCCTTCAAAGGGGTTGGCGCCGAGAGCGACAAGCATGATGGCGCCTAAAGCGAAAGCCACTGCGGCAGCCATCAAGGGCACCAAAGCTCCCAACAGTTTGTCTATCAACACGGCCCCTTTTTTTGGAAACACTAGTCAACCTTTCGTCAAGTTGCGAAATCAGGGCAGGGAAGTCTAGGAAAGTTCGATGGACGGTAGGGTGTGCGGCTCAGCGGGCTGTGGCGCAGCTTGGTTAGCGCGTCGGTCTGGGGGACCGAAGGTCGGAGGTTCAAATCCTCTCAGCCCGACAACTCAGAAGGCCCGGAATCTCAACGATTTCGGGTCTTTTAGCATTCTTGGACCGGCGAGAAACACTGAGTAACAACCATTGGGCCAGGATGCTAAAAAAGCGCCCTTGCGAACTCAATCCTAGTTCCTTATGGAGTTTCTGTCGCAAAACTTTTGTGGATTGACAGTTGTTCCGCTTGAAATAAAATTTGACCCATGGTACGTTAGCGAAAACGAAAAGGAGACTTTAATGATTCAGCGGGTGTGCCCAAAGTGTTCAATGGTTTCTGAGAATGAGAAAGATTTTTGTCCGGAGTGTGGCACCAATTTTACTCAAGCTGAAGAGGATGTAATTGTTTCTGATAAACAGTTCACTACAGCGGTATTGTTAAGTTTTTTTCTTGGTGGACTTGGAGTTGACCGTTTTTACCTTGGCTATAAGGGGCTCGGAATCCTCAAATTACTAACTCTCGGTGGGCTCGGAATCTGGGCAATTATCGATTTCATTTTGATAGTTATGCGCAAAGTTCCAGATGCTAAAGGCCTGCCACTGGCTGGATAACTCTAAAAGTGAAACATTTTCGGTTTATGCGAAAGTTCACTTACCGTGTTTTTTTAAGAGAGGTATCTGCAGTTAAACAGGAATTACTGTACAGAGAAACCTAGGCCTCACACAGGCCGCGAGGCACTGCGAAACAGTGAGAAACACCAAGTAGTAGCGATCAGTTCAAACCCTAGAAAATAAGAGTTTTTAAGCATTTACGCTGGTCACGGGTTTGGGGCTTAGAGAACTGGGGGACCGAAGGTCGGAGGTTCAAATCCTCTCAGCCCGACCAACTGAAACCCTTGTAAAAATAGGTCAGTTGTGGTATGGATTAAAGATGCGCAGCACAAAAACTTTTGTCATCATTTTTCTCACCCTTGCCTTATCGGCAGCAAGTTGTTCTGAATCCACTGACCTAAATACCGTCAGGCAGGCCACCTTAGGTGAACTAGGTGGAGTCATTGAAGGGATCTCTATCCAGAGGCCGTGGCAATTTGAACCAGATTACATTATCTCTTTTCCTAAAGACCTCACTTGGACCACTCCGCAAAAAAACATTGACGATCTAATCTTAATTTTAGATGAATTAGAAGTAGCTCCGGTCGTCTTGCATCTTCCGGGGGCTTGGCAGGCTGACGGTACTTTTTCTTCAAGTAGTGAGAAAGCCCTTGATAAGGAACTCACTCAGCAACGACAAGAACTTGAGGGGGCCATTGAAATGGTGCAACAAGAACTTGAATCTTCACGAAATTATTCGCGTCGAGATCTAGATTTTTCTACTTATTTTGAAACCTTCGAAAGGCTTTTCAACGAACGAGAACAGGAAGCCAGCAAAAATTCTCGAGACACTGATAGCCAAAGCGCCCCCATTAACGATGCTAAGCCAATAACCGCTCAACAATATTGGTCTCCTTTGGGTAACACCCCGTTTGTCCGGGCTTTAGTGGACCAAGCAAGTATTGAATCATTAATCGAAAAAGATTTGATTATTGGTGTCTCTCTTGACATCCCGGTATACAGCCAACTTGAAGACTCTTTAGCTCACGATCTTGTCGGTTCAGAAGAACTAACCGAATTTTTAGGAGTAGATGGTTTTGGTACCACGGTGGCCATCATTGACTCTGGGATCTACGCCGGACACCCGGCCTTTGGGGGGCGCGTCGTACTTGAAGCCTGTTTTGATGGTTATTACTCTCTTTGCCCAACTAGTGGAGGAAGCACTGCGGCATCAAGCATTGGCCCAGGCACATCAGCACCAGCAGGAGGTGGCATCGGAGTATGCGGTACTCTTTCAGACCATGGGACCCATGTGGCGGGGATCATTGCCGGGGCCTCCACCCCTGTGGCCCTAGCCCCAGCAGGAAACGGTGCCGTGCTGCCTCTCGATGCATGGCCCGCTGGGGTGGCACCCAAAGCCAATCTTGCCAATATTCGTATTTCACGTTGTTACAACGCTGCCAACGACGTTGGTCTCGGAAGTGACGTAACCCTCGGCCTCAACCAGGTGGCCGCTTGGGTGAATGGTGGACAAAACATCGTGGCCACCAACATCAGTCAAGGATTTTTTCTGGGAGGGTTCACCAACGCCTGTGATACCAGCACCACCACCACCACCGCTTTAAAAACAGCCGTTGATAATCTTATTTCACTTAACGTAGCCACCATTTTTGCTTCAGGAAACGACTCTAGTCGGTCTCAAGTTGCCTTTCCGGCCTGTATTTCGACAGTCATCGCCGTTGGAAATACCACCAAACAAGATGCCGTTGCGGGTAGTTCTAACTTCAACACTACGTTGGTTGACATTCAAGCTCCCGGAACCAACATTGTTGCTGCGGCCGAAAACGGCGGTGCCATGGTTTATGAATCTAAGACCGGAACCTCAATGGCTGCCCCTCATGTTGCTGGTGCTTGGGCATTGATTCGAGAACTTTACCCCACTATGAATGTGGCTACAGTATTGAACCTATTGCAAACCACCGGGGTGGCGGTGGCTGATAACCGAGGAGGGGGCTCCGGACTGAGCATTCCTCGTCTTGATCTTGAAGCCGCCCTTGAAGGACTAACTTCCGGCCTCCCTGCAGGGCAAGACGATGACCGATTTGAGTACTTTGCCGGAGCGAGAGACACTTTCTCTCAAGGCACCGGTTTGGCCTCAATGGGGACATGGTGGGAGGGAACCATTGGTCTTAAACACTCCTCAATTGCTGTTGAAGACGCCGCAGTGACTTATCTGTACTTCTCCACTCGAGGAAGCCCGGTAGAAGAGGTTCGTGTTGGGTGGCAAACCTTTCAACGAGATGCCGGTCAAATTGAACAAGTGGGCTATTCAACAGCTCCTTGTCGAGAAACAGGCCCCATGCGCTCTTACCGGGTAGAAGTAAACCTTCTTCCTGGCCGATCGAGCAGTGTGCCAATCCGTGTCACCTTAGAAGACCCCGATGGAGTGGCCGATGGGGCTTCACTATTACTTATTGGAGTAGCTTTACCCGAATTCTTCACCAAAGGAGGAGTGGTGCTCGTTGATGGTGCTTCGGTTATGAATGAAAATCATTCGTCCATAAGTGCCGCACTTCCCATGACGATAAATCTAAAAAAGGTTGATGCGGCCCTCCATGTCGGAATGGCTGATGGTCAAAGTGCTTATGAGTCAGGTATTTTATTTCGTACTTCTGCTGACGTTGTGGGCAGCGTGGTTACCCCGGCTTCTGAATTTTCAGGCAGCGATGGGCCTAATTGGGATGACATTACTTATGACTTGTCCGCTTCGGGGCTTGACGGAAGCCCTGGCTTGGCCGTTATTTCTAATAGTGCTCGACTTGGACCCGCTCGCGACTGCCTCGGTTGGGTCTATGCCGCTCTTCGCGTAAATTGGTCAACCCTTACTGTAGGAACCCAATTTGAGGTGCTTGGGATAAACGAGGAACCAAAAGGATGGGATGTTCCGCCAGGACTAGATCTTGAGTTACCACCCGATTATAGTTTTGAACCAATCCCCCCCATACCCGAAATAATTGAGTGGCCTCCCCTCCCTAAGCCTCCCCTTCCCTTTCCGATGCCTCGAAAATAGTGTAGTTTAACGCTGAACGCGTTGGCTAGGAGTTGAGGTGGCCGAGGAGCACGAGAAACTGCCCTTTGGAACTGTTCTTCAAGGCCGTCAGTTAAGGCCTCATCAAGCCCAGGAAACAGGTGCCCGTAGGTATTAAGGGTGACGGTGATCGATGAATGGCCCAAACGTTCCATGATTACTCGAGGGTGAGCACCCTGGTGAAAGCCGTTGGGGTTAGCCACCTTGTTCAGGCGGCCGTTCCGGGATCAACGACCCCTCTTGGGGTACATGCTTGCCTCTCTAACCAGGTCAACGCTGATTTGTCTAATGATTTATTTGTTGACCCAACTGCTTCATGGTTGGTTGAGAAACGCTCTGACGAGTCTTCAGTTTAGGCATGAGATTGTCATCTGATTTTTTGTTCGGGAGGAGGGAATCAGTCCTGATCATTGTGTAGATCAACTCTGCCATTGGTTTTAAGATTTTTACTGCCGATAAAACGGCGGATAAACCCTTGCTAGTAGGTCTGCCCTCTGGCGAAATGTAGACGGGAAGCCAGTCAATGCCCGCAGCGTGCGCTGTAGCGATCAATCGACCGACCGCGAAGAAGTGCTCCTCTCAACCCTTCGACGGCTTTTGTTTGCATTTAAAGGTGGTTTCTAAGGCCTTCATGTAGTACTTTCACGGCGAGTATCTTTGACATTGAGTTTACCGGCGCGAAAAGCGTCCTAAGGGAGGACCGAATGAGTCTTTTTGTGGTGAGAAAGTTTGTTAGTGCCGTAGAGGAAATACGC
>JAPKBH010000068.1 GCA_028823445.1 Acidimicrobiales bacterium
CCATAGTGCAGCAGGCGGCCGAGGTGGGTTTGTATGGCTGGGAGTTTTTAGCTGAAGGGATGATGAACGACAAAACGGGCATCACTACCCCCATGGCCATCGAAGAACTTTTTTGGGGTGATGCCGGTATTGGCATGGCCATCATGGGCAGCGGTTTGGCGGCTGCTGGTATTGCTGCTTCGGCCACTAGCGACCAAGTTATGGAGTGGGTGCCGCAGTGTTACGGCGATGCGCAAGATGTAAAAGTTGGTGCGTTTTGTGCCAGTGAACCAGACGCCGGTTCGGATGTGGCGGCTTATCGCACTCGTGCGGTGTACGACGAAGCCACCGATGAGTGGGTGCTTAACGGCACGAAAGCTTGGATCACCAACGGTGGGATCGCCAACATTCATGTGGTGGTAGCGGTGGTTGCCCCAGAACTGCGGGCCAAAGGGCATGCATCGTTTATTGTGCCGCCAAATACGCCGGGTTTAAGCCAAGGCCAAAAGTACAAAAAGCACGGGATTCGCGCCAGCCACACCGCTGAGGTGGTGCTTGATGAAGTACGAGTGCCGGGCCGTTGCTTGTTGGGTGGCAAAGAAAAACTTGATGAACGTTTGGCTCGAGTGCGTGAAGGTAAACCAGGCAACTCGCAAGCCGCTATGCAAACTTTTGAGGCCACCCGCCCGGCGGTAGGGGCTCAGGCTATTGGGGTGGCTCGAGCGGCTTTTGAGTATTCGTTGGAGTACGCCAAAGAGCGTCATGCTTTTGGTCGTGCCATTATCGAAAATCAAGGTATTGCTTTCATGTTGGCCGATATGGCTACCGAGATCGAAGCGTCTCGAGCCCTGGTTTGGAAAGCCGCTTGGTTAGGTAAACAACGGGCTTTTGTGAACGCCGAGGGTTCTATGGCCAAAATGAAGGCGGGCCGTACCGCTACTTGGGTGACCGAGCGGGCTATTCAAATTTTGGGCGGCTACGGCTACACCCGGGAGTACCCGGTGGAGCGCTGGCACCGAGATGCCAAGATCCACGACATCTTCGAAGGCACCGAACAAATTCAGCAACTGGTGATCAGCCGAGCCATTTCAGGTATCCGCATCAAGTAACCGCGACATGTGGGGTCAGACCCAACATGTCGCGGCTTGGCTAGTCGAAACGAGCGGTGGGCAGGTGAGCGCCGATGTAGCCGACGTGCACTTTGCCGGTTGAGCCGCTGGTGTCGTCGTAAAAGTAAAGCCGTGGACCGAGTAAACCGCCGGCAATCTTGAGGTGGGCTTCCATGAAGATGGTGCCTGATGGGTCGACACGGGTATCAACGGGTAAAACACGGTGCTGGTAAAGGTCGTCTCGATGGTGGACTTGTTCTGATTCTTTTGCCGAATATTTTTGTGGGCTATGAGGCCACACCAGCGGTCCGCCATCTTTGCACCATTCGCGAAAGCCGTTGGGGTTGCGATTGTTTTGTAAGGCGTAGGCGTTGAGGGCCAGGAGGCCGCGCCAAATAGTGTTGCCCCAGGTGCGACTGGTCAGGGTTTGGTCGAGTTGCGCAATGTCGCCGCCCAGGTTTGCTGGGATAGCGAGGCCATCCAAATGTTGCTGCCCGGCGGTTACTGCTTCGGCGACCGAAGCCACTTCTTCTGGGATGCGTAAAGAGGCTTCCGAAA
>JAPKBH010000023.1 GCA_028823445.1 Acidimicrobiales bacterium
ATGGTGACTGTTCTTCTTCGAAGATCACTGTTATCCAAAACATCGACACCGCTGACTACGAAGCCTCAACAAACAACGTAGTGTTCGAATACGCTCCAACCGGTTCACAAGCCGGAAACGACGTAGTCGCTAGTGTTGCTCTGACCATGTGTCGTGCTGACTGGTCCTCTGGTTACATCCAGGCGGAGATTGTACGTCAGATTCTAGAAACCGCTGGTTACACCGTTTCGGCCCCTAGTGATATTGAGCTTGGACCGGCTAACGCCTATTTGACCATGGCTCAAGGTGGCTGTGACTTCTGGACTAACTCTTGGTACCCAGGTCACTTCTCTTGGTACGAAAATGAGTTGCCTGATGGCTCACTCGTTGGTGAACATGTTGAAGCCGTTGATGGTTTGTTCCAAGACTCTGGTGTACAGGGCTTCTTGGTAACTAAGTCCTGGGCTGAAGAAAACAACGTTGTTTCTATCGATCAGATCAACCGTGACGAGGCTTTGTACTCGCAACTTGATACCGATGGTGACGGCAAAGGCGAGATTCTGGGTTGCCCTGAATCCTGGACCTGTGACGACATTATTGAAAACATGATCGTCTTCTCAGGCTGGGACAACTTGGTCGAGACCAAAGCTGGCTACGACGCAATGTTCGGAGAGTTTATGAACCGAGTGAATGCTGGCGATGCCGCCATCATTTACACGTGGACGCCTGCGGCTTATGTTGTGCAAATGGTGCCTGGCGTAGACGTCTTGTGGCTCTCCGTTGAGACCGTTTTGGATGACTCCAACCCTCTTGATTTAGTTGGTGGTGAAAGCCATACACAGGGTGAAGGTTTCACTGGCTTGGGTGCAGACACTTGCACGCAACCATGTCAACTTGGTTGGGAAGCGGCCGATATTCAGGTCAGCGCCAGTACTGCAGTGTTGGATGCCAACCCGTTCTTACGGGCTTTGTTCCCCCTCATTAGGCCGTCGATCCTGGACATCTCGATCCTCCAGGTTGAGCAGTCCAATGGTGATGCTTCTGAAGCACATGTAGTAGAACTTGCTACGCAGTGGATGAGCGATAACACTGACTTAGTTGCCGGCTGGGTTGCTGAGGCCCAAGGTTAATTTGAGCAACTAGGTGTTTATTTAAACGAAGTGGGGCGAGGCTTTACGGCCTCGTCCCGCTTTGCGTTTAAACACTCCCGCATTGTGGGAGAAGAAAAAAAGTATGAACCTGGTGTGCCATCGGTCACTAGTAGAGTGCTATTCTGCTAGACAGGGCCTATCTGACCACCAGCGCCATTAACGAAAATTACTACTTAGGAGATAAAATGATCGAAGCTGGCGAAACTATTATCTCGTTAAAGAACGTTTTTAAAATCTTTGGTCCGGACCCCCGAGGGAGAGCGTTTGATTTGAGCAACGCTGGTGTACACAAAGATGAGGTACAACGACTCTCTGGCCATGTGGTGGGCATGTCAGACATTTCCTTTGATGTAAAGCGTGGCGAAATTTTTGTAGTAATGGGTCTTTCTGGCTCTGGCAAGTCAACGGCTATCCGTACGGTGAACAAACTGCATGACATCACCTCGGGTTCGGTAACCGTCGACGGAGTAGACGTGCAAGCCCTCAGAGGTAAAGCGTTACAGGAATTTCGGCGAGAAACCATGGGCATGGTGTTCCAGCACTTCGCTTTATTCCCTCATATTAACGTGATTCAAAACACCAGTTACGGCCTCAAAGTGCAGGGTGTTGAGCGACGAGAGCGTGAAAGTGCCGCTCTCAAAGCACTTGATATGGTTGGTTTAGAGGCTTACGCCAATAATAAAATTTCGGAACTCTCCGGTGGCATGCAACAAAGAGTCGGCTTAGCCCGGGCGCTGTGCTCGGACCCTCCAATTTTGCTCATGGATGAAGCGTTTAGTGCGTTGGACCCTTTGATCCGTCGACAGATGCAAGACGAGTTGATGATTATCCAAAAGCAACTGAAAAAAACAATTCTTTTTATTACCCACGACCTCAACGAAGCTTTACGCCTCGGTACTCGGGTGTGCATTTTACGTGACGGCAAAGTGGTACAAATCGGTACCCCAGAAGAAATCCTGACCGAGCCGGCCAACGGCTATGTAGCCGAATTTGTTCAAGACGTAGACCAGGGCCGGGTGATTGCCGTAGACGAAGTTATGCAAGATGCGGTGGTGGTTACTGCCTCAAATACTCTGATTGAGGCAGTGGATGCCTTGGGAAGCCGCGGGGGTGGGTTCGTGGTGGATGCGAATGGCTGCCCCACCAGTCTTTTGACCAAAGCCGATGCCGGGGTGGCTTTAGCTCATGGCTCGACAACGCTGGGTGATGTTCTGCGTTCTGATTTTGAAACGACTTTGTCTACCCAACGACTTAACGAAAATTATGCGGCGGCCGGTCGTGGCCTCCCTATAGCCGTAATAAACGATGCGGGCTGTCTAATAGGCGAACTTGAGCCGAGAGAAATTATGGAAGAAATGGGCCGGGTAGAGCAACTCATAGATGGCTTTGAGCGGGAGGTTTTCCTATGATCCAGTTGTTTGCTTCTATGCGTATGCAGGCAGAGTCGGTCAGCATTTTTGATACAGAAATTCTTGATCAATGGGAGATCCCCTTCGGTGAGTGGGTTGATCAGATGATTGACTGGATTGACGCCAACCTGTCATGGCTACTTGATGCCATTAGATGGCCCTTTGCCTTTTTGCTTGAAAATTTCGTGGACGATATTTTGTCATCAGTTCCTTGGATATGGGTGGTCTTAGCAACGGTTATTATTGGTTCACTGGTGCGTAGTCCAAAAATCGGTATTTCGGCAGGCTTTGCCTTAGCGATCTGTGGACTATTGGGCATGGAGTACTGGTTAGAAACTGTGCGCACCATCGGCATGGTTATGGTGGCCGTGTTGCTTTGTGCCGTTATTGGTATTCCCCTAGGTATCGCTTGTGGCCGAATGGACTCAGTTTGGAATATGGTACGTCCGATACTGGACGCTATGCAGGTGGTGCACGCCTTCGTATACATGTTGCCGGTGGTCTTCTTTTGGGGCATTGGCGTGGTGCCAGGAACCATGGTGACCATGGTCTTCGCTCTGCCGCCGTTGATACGGCTAACAAACCTGGGAATCAGACAGGTGCCCGAAGAGGTGGTGGAGGCCAGCAGAGCGTTCGGAGCGTCAGAACTGCGCGTCTTAACGCATGTGCAGTTGCCGTTGGCACGACCAGCCTTGATGACCGGCTTAAACCAAACGCTTTTGATGTCTATAGCCATGATCGGTATTGCCGCCATTATGGGCGCCGGCGGACTAGGTCGCTTGGTTTACAGGGCCGTACAGAACTTTGATATCGCTGCTTCGGCTTCGTCTGGTTTGGCGCTTTTCTTAGTAGCGGTAGTAATGGATCGCCTTTCTCAACCTGAGGAAACAGACACCGGCAGCCTTTTTTCTCGTATAAAAAATGCTTGGGCTCATCGTTTAGACCCCGAGGCATTGCTTCCAGACTCCGAGGCGGCAGATGAAACGAAGAGTGAGGAAACTAAAGTTGAAGATAACGAGGCACCGGCCAACCCTTCAGAGCGTACAGGTATGGGGCTAGTGGGCATTGGTGGCTTGGCGGCGGTTATTTCTGTGTTTATGACTTGGGGAAATGATGCGGGTCTTTTGAGCGGCCATTCTCGGTTTAGCGATCTTGACTTGGCCGGTCAGTCTTTTGATGGTTTGGCTGCTTCAGGTGGCTCTTTGGTGGGTTACGCCGTGTTGGGCTTTGGAGCGTTGACGTTGCTAATGGCTGTGGTGTTTATGAAGCGGCCGGGAAAAGGATCACGGTGGTTTAGCCCTGATGGAGCGATGATCTTATCGGGGGCCATGCTATTTTCTGTACTCACCTACCTGATGGTGAATACAGCACCTAATACGGTTAGTTACAGCCATGGTGTAGGGGTGTATGTGGCTCTTGCAGGTTCGCTGCTGGCGGTGGTTGGCTCAATATATGGGCTTTGGAATGGACAATATGCGCCACTTCGACCGCTCTCTCTACGTATCAGTTGGGGAAGAGTTTTTGTTGGGATTTTTGCTTTGCTGCTTATTGGTGTTGGCACGATTTCTGGGTGGACTTTTGACGAAAGGCTTTCCGGACAATTAACTGAAGAGCAAATAGCAGAAGTAGATCAATTACGAGAAGAAGTAAGAGTCGACCCTTCAACTGCTGCTTTAAACACCTTGGAGGTGGGGCGAATATATAATGATGCCCGTTTGAACAGTCTTATCATTTTGGACAGCTGGGTTGAAGACGGCGGTGGTCTAGGGAAGCTGACCGTAGCCGGGGGGATACTCGGGGCATTGATGGTCTTCCCAGCAGCTGGAGTATTTGGTTCCAGCGAGCATCTTCGATGGAAATGGAGTGCCATGGTGGCGGCGGTTGGCGCCGGGGTGATGATGGTCGGTGTGGGTTGGGTGGCTGCGCTACTCAGGGTAGGAGAAAACCTTATTGTGACCGGTGCCGGGGCGTTTCTCACCATGCTGGGCGGCTTCTTCTTGCTCTCAACGTCAAAATCTTTACTGAAAGAATTCCGTCGTCAGAAAGTTTACGATGACGGTCATCTGGCTCCAGAGGTTCAGGAAGTTTTGGCGGCCACGGCTTAAGTAACATTTTCCGCTTCGGCTATGCCGCGAGAAAGCGACTAGATTTCTTTCATGATTGACGGAACAGAAGAGTTATTGGTGGAGCGTGAGGGCGACATAGTTACCCTCACGCTTAACCGGCCAAAAGTAATGAACGCCATGACTAGCAAAATGTTTGCTGACTTCGGCGAAATTTGCCGCCAGGTAAACGCTGACTCTTCAATTAGGGTGCTGGTGATTGACGGTGCCGGGGGAAACTTTTGTTCAGGGGCTGATGTCGGCGCCCAAGCTGCTCGAGCGACCGGTCAAGAGCCTTCAATCCCGTTACGCAATTTGCGAATGATCAAAGCTTCGGCGCTGGCCCTGTATGAAATCCAACACCCAGTGATTGCCAAGGTGCATGGGGTGGCAGCCGGTGCGGGGCTGAACCTGGCCTTGGGTTGTGATTTGGTTTACGCCGCCGACACCGCTCGTTTTTCTGAAATCTTTGCTCGCCGGGGGTTGACTATTGATTTTGGTGGGTCCTGGGTTTTGCCCCGCCGAGTTGGTTTGCACCGGGCCAAAGAACTGGCTTTGTTGGCCGAGGTAATCGATGCTGTTGAAGCGGATCGCATTGGGTTGGTTAATCGAGTGGTTCCAGAAAACGAACTAGATGCTTACGTCAACGATGTGGCCGAGCGAATAGCCGCTGGTCCGCCGTTGGCGCTTTCTATGAGCAAAGCTCTTTTGAACAACGGAGCGCAGACCTCTATGAGCCAAGCGTTGGAGGCCGAAGGCCAGGCCCAATCAACCAATTTTGCCACCAACGATGTTCGTGAAGCAGGCCAAGCGTGGCTCGAAAAACGGTCCGCCAAATTCACCGGCTCTTAAGGTACCTGCTTACCTGGGGTCAGACCCGAGGTAAGCAGGTTGGTTTGCCGAATGGTGGGAATTTTAACGTTTAAGGTGCCGGTTGCTGGTGGGTCTGTCAGACTCTACTCATAAGTATTTGACGGAGAGGTATTCATGACCGAAGAAAATCAGTACGACGCAGTAATCATTGGGGCCGGGGTTATTGGCGCTGCCGTAGCGTTCGAGTTGGCGCAGCGAGGGTGGAAAACCTGCAGCGTAGACAAACTGCCGGCTGCCGGTTATGGCTCAACTTCTAACTCGTGTGCCATCGTACGTTTTAGCTATTCCACTTATCAGGGAGTGGCTATGGCTTATGAAGGCATGCACTACTGGGCTGATTGGAGCAATTATCTAGGAGGCCCCGATGTTGACGAATCTGGCTTGGTGGCCTTTCACCAAACCGGTACGATCATGATTGAAGCCCCCGGTGGTCATCATGAAAAAGTTGTGCCGCTTCTTGAGTCGTTGAACATCCCGCATGAACATTGGAGCGTAGAGAAATTACAAGAGCGGCTCCCCCTGCTGACCGACGGGGTGTTTGGCCCGGCCGCTCGCCCCGATGATGATGCTTTTTGGGTAGAACCAACCGAGCGGATCATTGGTGCGCTTTACACCCCTGACTCGGGTTATGTAAGCGACCCGCAACTTTCAACCCATAATTTGCAACGGGCCGCCGAAGCAAAAGGTTCAACTTTTGTCTTTAATCGCCAAGTTGTGGCTATCAACCAAGAGGGTGGCCGCGTCTCGGGGGTAGAACTTGATGACGGTACGCAAATCGCCGCTCCGGTAGTGGTCAACGTGGCTGGGCCGCATTCTTACCTAGTGAACGACTTGGCAGGCCTCGCCGGCACCATGAACATCGGCACCAAAGCATTGCGTCATGAGGTACACCACGTGCCCTCGCCCGAAGGCTTCAACTTTGAAACCGACGGTATGCACGTTTCAGATGGCGACTCAGCGGTTTATTTTCGCCCAGAAACTGGCAACAATATTTTGATCGGCAGCGAAGACCCAGAGTGCGATGAAAAAGAATGGGTAGACCCAGATAACTACGATCAAGAGATTCAACAAGAGCAATGGGAAGCCCAAGTGTTGCGTTGCGCTAAACGTGTTGAAGGCCTCGGCTTGCCCCACGAAAAGAAAGGGGTAGTTGACCTCTACGACGTCAGCGACGATTGGATCCCTATCTACGACCGCACCGACCTTGACGGCTTCTATATCGCCATCGGTACCAGTGGCAACCAATACAAAAACGCTGGGGTGGCCGGGCACTGTATGGCAGAACTCATTATGGCGGTAGAGGCGGGGCACGACCACGATGCCGATCCCCTCAGGGTAAACGGCCGTTACACCGGGGTGGAAATGGATCTGGGATTTTTCTCTCGCAATCGAGAGATCAACCCCGACTCATCATTTTCGGTCAACGGTTAACAAAACTCCGTCAAACTTAACGACCACGGAGTGAGGTTCTCGTAACCGGTTTCGGTGATCAACACTTGGTTTTCTAACTTGACGCCTTCACCGCCGGCGTAGGGCCCCACGTAGGATTCCACGGTCATCACCATGCCGGGTTCGAGCACCCCGTCATAACCAAACTGGTCCCAACTGGAGGGGAACATTATGGAAGGCCATTCGTCGCATTGCCCGACCCCGTGGTAAAGCACTGAATAGTGGCGGTAGTCATCGGTGGAAGGCACCCAGGATTTGTGGGTTAGGTCGTAGAAGGAACGCCCCGGGGTAAGAAGTTCGATGTTGCGTTCCATCTGCTCAACGGCTATTTGGTGGACGAAGTTTTGTTGTGGGGTGGGGTCGCCGCCGCCGCATCGCCAAGTACGAGAAATATCCGTCATCATGCCGTAAGAGCCCACGAGGTCGGTGTCGAAGCCTACGAGTTCTCCCTCGGAGATGACATGGCTGGAGCATTCTTGAAACCACGGGTTGGTGCGGGCCCCGGCTGCTAAAAGTCGGCACTCCATCCATTCACCGCCCCGAGTGAGCATTTCGGCCCAGAGCACGGCCCAAAGTTCCTGTTCAGAAATACCTGGACGCAAAGCATCAAACATTTTTTGACAAGAGATCCTCGTGGCTTCAATGGCGCAGCGCATGGCTAAGAGCTCGTCCGGCCCTTTGATGGCTCGGGCTCGTTCCATTACTTGCATACCATCGGTCAACGTCAGGCCAGCGTTTATGAGCGCTACGGAACCCAGTGGAGGCGTGACATCAACTGCTAATCGAGTGTTTCCACCACCGTAGGTTTGCACGAGGTCGGCTATCTCGGCGGCCATACGTGCTGCTTGTTCTTCAGCTCGTTGCCCTGCTAAAAAATAAGTAAACGAAGTAATGGGCCGCACCTCAGTTATCAAAGGGTTGTGGGCGGAGAGAAATTCGCAATTGTTGAATTCCCATAAAATCATGGGTCCCTCGGCAGCCACATATGCCCAGCGGGCCTGATTATGGGCCACCCAGAGTTGCATGTTTGGTGCATCGGTGGCGTACATCAGGTTCAGGGGGTCAAAAAGCAGCACCCCGGCTAAGTCGTTGGCTACCAGTTGTTGGCGTATGCGCCCTAGCCGATAGTGCCTTAAGGCGTTTAGGTCGGGCAGGGTGAGGCCCGCCGCGGCCCATTCGCTTAAGGCAGGTTCCCCGGGGCCCATAACCACCCGGTGCCCTTCTCCCCCCGCCCGTTGTACCGCCGGGTCGTCAAGCATTTGACGAAGGCGTGCTTGGGCACCAGCGGTGTGGGGAGCGGGCAAAACTAGCCTCGCATTCGTGACCCGGTGGGGTCAAAGAGTGGCTCGTTCAACCGAGTAGCGGGGCGACGAACGCCCAATACTTCAATTTCAAACCCTTCGGTTTCTTGGCAGAGTTCGGTGGGCAGGTAGCCCAGAGCCATAGAGGCCTGACACCCGTGTGAGTAGGCACCTGAGGTAAGCCAGCCCACGACTTGGTCATTGTGCCAAATGGGTTCGTCGCCTAAGGCGTCGGCGTTTACTGCTTCAATGGTGAAGGTGGTGAGTTGACGTGCCGGGTTTTCTTGGCTTTGTGCGGCGGCTTCTCGGCCAATGAAATCGCCTTTGTCGAGTTTTACGAAATGGCCTAAGCCGCCTTCCCAAGGGGTGTATATGGGGCGGAACTCAGTGCCCCAGGAACCGAACCCTTTGTCGAAACGCATGGAGTTCAGGGCATGCAAACCAAAAAGTTTAATACCGTGTTCGGCGCCTGCTGCCATGAGTAGATCAAAGAGTTGCGCTTGCAAAGAAGCCGCTACCCAGATTTCGTAGCCCAGGTCACCGGTGAAGGTGATGCGGCCCGTCATGGTGGGGATCATGCCAATGTTGAGGCGGCGGAAATCTAAGAAACGAAACGCTTCGTTAGAAACATCGTCGTCGCATACCGAGGCCAGTACTTCCCGCGCTTTTGGCCCGGCGATGGAAACCCCGGTCATTTCGTGGCTCAGTGCCCGGTAGGTGACCGACCGGTCTTGGGGCAGGTGTTCAATAAACCAGCGCTCGTGGTAGCCCTCGGCTACGCCGGAGCCGAACACGGTGAAGGTTTCACTACCGTCAAATGGGTCGGCCAAGGTGGCCACGGTGAAGTCGCCGATCAAGCTGCCTTGATGGTTCAACATGGGGGTTAGGGCCATGCGCCCCGTTTTGGGGATGGTGTTGGTCATGAGGTGGTCAAGAAATTCTCGTGCCCCGGGGCCGCTGAATTGATGTTTGGCGAAACCGGTGGTTTCGATGAGCCCGACACTGCTACGTACGGCGGACACTTCTTCGGCGACGACCGCAAAAGCGTTGGAGCGTTTGAAGGTCACGTCTTCTACCGCTTCTTCGCCGGGGCGTTGGAACCACAAGGCGGTTTCTAACCCGTAGCCGGCGCCCCATACGGCGTTGGCGTCGTTGAGGCGCCCGTAAATGGGAGAAGTATGCAAGGGGCGCCCGGCGGGGAGTTCTTCGTTGGGGAAGGCAATGCGGAAACGGTTGCTGTAGTTTTCCATAACCTTGGCTTGGGTGTAGCCGGGGGTAGTCCAATCGCCAAAGCGGGCCACGTCCATGCCCCAAATGTCGTGGCCGGGGTCGCCGGAGGTCATCCAGTTGGCCATGGTGAGGCCGACGCCGCCGCCTTGGCTGAGACCAGCCATGATGCCGGCTGCTACCCAGTGGCCTCGTTGCCCTCGTACCGGCCCGATAACTGGGTTGCCATCGGGGGCAAAAGTAAAGGGGCCGTTAATGACTTGTTTGATTCCTACATCGTTGAAAATAGGGAAGTGGTCGAAGCCAACTTCAAGCGAGGGGGCGAGTCGTTCAATGTCGGGGGTGAGGAGTTGCGAGCCGAAGTCCCAAGGGGTTTCTTTGGTGGACCACGGGACGCAAGCCTTTTCGTAGGTACCGAGCAGAAGGCCGCCGGCTTCGGCACGGAGGTAGATTTCGCCGCCGAAGTCCACAGCCCCACGCCCGTGGCCACCGGTAGCGTCGAGCCAGTCTTTGATTTCGGGGATCTCTTCGGTCAGCAGGTACATGTGTTCCATAGCCAAAATTGGGAGCTCAATTCCGCACATGCGGCCTACTTCGCGGGCCCACAGGCCGCCACAGTTGACGATGTTTTCGGTATTGATGGTGCCTTTTTCGGTTACTACATCCCAGGTGCCGTCGACTTTTTGCACCAGGTCTTGGGCCCAACAGTTGCGATAGATTTCTGCCCCGGCCATTTGGGCCGCTTTAGCGTAGGCATAGGTAACGCCGGAGGGGTCTACGTGGCCGCCCACGGGGTCCCAGAGGGCGCCTACGAAGTGTTTTTCGTCCATGATGGGCAGCATTTCTTTGGCTTCAGAAACCGAGATGATTTCGGTTTCCATACCCAGGTATTGGCCGCGGGCATGGGTCATGCGAAGCCAGTCCATGCGGTCTTCGGTGTCGGCCAGCATTATTTCTCCGGTGAGGTGGAGGCCGCAGTCCACGCCAGAAATTTCTTCAAGTTCTTTGTATAACTGCACGGTGTAGCGCTGCAGGGCAGCCACGTTGGGGTTGCCGTTGAGGGTATGCATGCCGCCGGCGGCGTGCCAGGTAGAGCCCGCGGTGAGTTCTTTGCGTTCTACGAGTACCACGTCATTCCACCCGTTTTTGGTCAGGTGGTAGAGGATGCTGGCGCCGACGACGCCGCCGCCAATAACTACTGCTTGAGCGTGGGTTTTCATGTCGTTCTCCGTCTGCTTAGATAAAAGTTGTTTGCTGATTGAGGGCTAGTAATCGGTTTCGACGCCACCCTCGGCGATTCGTCGTTCTACGAATTCGTCGAGTTCTGCTCGTATCTGTGCGTCCATGGGGGGTTCTTGATGAGCGTCGATCATCTCTTGCGCTATTTTGGTGGCTCGTTCGGGTGCTTCGATACGCCCGCCCTCATCCCAACTTTCGAAGTTTTTCCAACTGGACACCATGGGTTGAAAGTGTTCGGTGGTGTAGCGCTCTTGGGTATGGCTGGTGCCGAAGAAGTGGCCACCGGGCCCGACCTCGGCGATTGCTTCTACGGCCAAGGTGGCGTCATCGATGGTGATGGGTTTAAGCATTTCAGAAACCATGTTGAGAATGTCGCCGTCGATGACCATTTTTTCGTAGGAGGTTAAGAGGCCGCCTTCGAGCCAGCCTGCGCCGTGGAGCAAAAGGTTGACCCCGCCCATGACGGCTCCCCAAAGGGAGATCACGCTTTCGTAGGCTGATTGGGCGTCCACGCTGTTGGAGGCGTTGACGTTTGATGACCGGTAGGGCACTTTGTAGCGCCGAGCGAGTTGGCCGCCTACTAAGCAGGCTTTCCAATATTCGGGGGTGCCAAAAGCGGGGGCCCCGGAGCGCATATCAACGTTGGAGGTGAACCCTCCGTAAATTACCGGGGCTCCGGGTTTAACGACTTGGGTGTAGGCCATGCCGGCGAGGGCTTCGGCATTTTGAAGCACCAAGGCACCGGCCACGGTTATGGGGGCCATGGCCCCGGCCAGGGTGAAGGGGGTGATGACGATCCCTTGGTTGCGGGCTGACATTTCTTGAATGCCGTGCAGCATCACTGTGTCGTAACGCAGGGGAGTGCTGGTGTTGATGACTGAGAGAATAGAGGTCTCTTGGTTCATGGTGTCGTGGTCTACGCCGCGGGCGATGCGGGTCATCTCGATGGCGTCTTGGTTTCGGGGCCGACTGATGCTGTACACGAAAGGTGGCTTGTCAGAAAGGGTGATCATGTCGTGGGTGGCATGCAGGTGCCGTATTGAGGGGTGGAGGTCCATGGGTTCTACGGGGTACCCGGCAGAGGTGTGGATGCAGTTCATTACTTGACTCATTTTGATCAGGTTGCGGTAGTCCTCTCGGTTGCCGTTTCGTCGGTCGCGCCCTAAGCCGGTAACAAAAGGAGGGCTGGCTACCGAGGTAACAGCAATGGCGTTGCCGCCCATTTGGAGGTTTCGTTCGGGGCGTATCCCGTGCAGGGTGAACTGTTCGGGCACGGTTGTCATGAGTTGCATGACCAGTTCAGGGCTGAAACGGACTCGGTTGCCGTCTATTTCGGCTCCGGCTTCGGCAAGTTGCTGGCGGGCCGTTTTGTCTAAAAAGTCGATACCGGTTTCGGCTAATACCCGAAGTGAGGCGTGGTGAATGGCTTCGAGTTCGTCTTCGGAGACGGCCCGCAGGGGGTCAAAGCGCATGCGGGGTTGTTCAAAGGGGGGCTGTTTGGCCAGCACGTCAACTGTTTTTGAACGACTACTGCGAGCGCCTCGGCGGGTACGGCGGGGTTCGGTCATGAGGCTTCTTTTATCATTTCTGGTTGTTGGTTGAGGCTGGCCGATATTTGACGAGCTCGTTCACGAACGGTGGTGGCTACGGTGCGGGCTTCTCCGGAAAGGGGGTAGCGGTAACTTGGCCCATAGGTGTAGAGCGCACCGATGGCTCGGCCGTTAGAGCCGCAGATTGCGGCGGCGCAACTGGAGAGACCGAGTACGTATTCGCTGTGGGTCCAGACGGCACCGATGCGGCGAACGCGGTTGATGCGTTTGAGTAAAATGTCCGGGTCGGTGACGGTGTGTTCGGTGTGAGTGGAAAGGTTGCCTTGGAGGTAGGTGTCGACTTCGTGATCATCCCAACTGGCCATGATGACCAGCCCGGCGGACCCAGCGTGGAGGGGGACTCGGGTGCCGGTCCAGTCTTCTGCTTGTACCGGTTTGGGGGCGTCGACTTGCTGGGTGGTGACGGTGTTGCGGCCAATGAGTACGGCGATGCAGGTTGCTTCGTCGAATTGACTGGAGAGGTCAAGAAGGTGGGGTTGGGCAATCGTTTCGAGGTTGACGCCAGGTTCGGCTACCCGTCCCATGGTTTTTATGAGTACGCCGATGCGGTAAACGCCGTCGCTGTTGCGTTCTATGGCGTTGTTGCTTTCGAGGGTAGCCAGTAGCCGGGCCGTGGTGCTGGTGGGCAGGTTGACGCGGTCGGCTAACTCAACGAGGCGTCCCGGTTCTTCGGCGATTTCTCGCAGCAGGTGGAGGGAGCGTTCGACGCTTTGCACGGCGGTCATGATCTGCAAAGATTACCGTTGTATGGGAATCTGTCAACTGGTTCCCGCAATGTGGGAATTACGGACCGGCAAGATTTTCTGTTACCGGAGAGGGGTCGATGGCTGGTTCAAGATGCAACTCGTGCCCGTTATAAGGGTTGGCTCGTGCCACGTCTTCGTTCAAGACCACCCCCAGGCCTGGCTCGTTCGACGGGATCACCATGCCTTCTTCCCACCGGATAGGTGTTTCTAATAGTTCGGCGTGGAATCCGTCGAAGGTGCCGATGGATTCGAGGATTAAAAAGTTCGGAGAACAGGCCGCTAAAGCAATGTTGGCCGCCGCTACTACCGGGCCACAGTAACAATGAGGAGCCAGCGAAGCCTGGTGCACCTCGGCCAGAGAAGCAATCTTTTTGCCTTGCAAAATACCGCCGCTGCGACCCAAGTTGGGTTGCAAAATTTGTGCTGCGCCGGCCTGAAGAACTGCCGCAAATTCGGTAACGGTGGTCAGCCGCTCACCGGTGGCAATGGGAATGCTGGTGCCTCGAGCCACTTGGGCCATGCCTTCAACATGGTCGGGTGGCACGGGTTCTTCAAACCACAGTGGGTCGTAGATTTCGAGACGCTGCGCGAGGCGGAGCGCTCCGGAAGGGGTGAACTGCCCGTGGGTGCCGAACAACAAGTCGGCTCGGGTACCTACTGCTTCTCGTAGAGCTGCGGTGTAGCGGGCCGACAAATCGATGCGTTCAAGGGAAGGTTGCCGGCCATCAAAAGAGGTGTAAGGGCCGGCGGGGTCAAATTTTATTGCCGTAAAACCTTTTTCAATTTCAATTATTGCTTGTTCCGCTGCTTGTGCTGGATCAAGGTAAAGGTTCGGCCCGTCTTTGGGGGCGTAGGCGTCTTCGTCAGGCGGGTAAAGGTAGGTGTAGGAGCGCAACCCTTCGTGCACTCGGCCACCCAAAAGATCGTAAACGGGGCGGCCGGTTTCTTTACCCATGATGTCCCAACAGGCTATTTCTAGGGCACTGATTACCCCGCAGAGGGTGGGGTCGGGACGGCCGCTGTAACCGCTGGTGTAGGCCCTCCGCCAAAAAGATTCCACGTTGAATGGGCTGTGACCAACTAACCAGCGTTGAGCCACATCTTGGATCATGTCGGCTACTAGGTGAGGGTTAAACGTTGCTACGTAAGCTTCGCCGACGCCTTTGACTCCTTGGTCGGTGGTCAAGGTAACAAAAATGAAGTAGCGGCCGCCATGACGGGGTGGCGGGTTGCCTACCACAAAGGTTTCGACTTCGGTGATTTTCATGGATTATGCCTCGGGTTGGTTGAACACGATGACCGTGCGCAGGGCGGAACCGCTACGTACTTCGTCCAGCGCTTGTTCTAGGTCTTCTAGAGGGTAGGTAGAACTCACCAGTTGGTCAAGTTTTAGGCGGCCGGCAAAATAGTCGGCTACCAGGGAGGGGATGTCTCGGTTGAGTCGAGCGGTACCCATTTTGGAGCCGAGGATGCGTTGGTTGTAGCCGGCCAAGGCACTGGGGTCAATGGTCAGGGTCACGCCGTCGGCCGGCATGCCGACCAGAGTGAGCGCCCCCATGGGGGCCAGCAAAGCCAGGGCGCTGTTTAGGGCGGCTGGAGCGGCGGTGGCCAGAAGAACATGGTCGGCGAGGCGTCCGCCGGTGACTTGGCTAATGGCTTCTGCCGGGTCTTGGTTTAGCGGGTCGGCGGTGTGGGTGGCTCCCATGGTGAGAGCCAGGGAGCGTTTGTCTGCTTGGGGGTCGATGGCCACGATGGTGGAGGCTCCGGCCAACTGAGCGCCTTGGATGACCCCCATGCCTACTCCGCCGCAGCCCACTACGGCTACCGTTTCTCCTGGTTGAATGTTTGCCGTGTTGCGAGCGGCACCGACCCCGGTGAGTACCCCACACCCCAGAAGCGAGGCTGAGGTGGCGGGCATTTCGGGTGGCACAGCCACCACTTGGGAGCGGTGTACGACTACTTGTTCGGCGAAGCCTCCGGTGTTGAGGCCTTTGGTGACGGTGCGGTTGTTTGCGTCGGTCAGGCTGCTGCTGGCTGGTGGGTTTTCGCAGGCCACATCGTGGCCTTGTTGGCAGGCGTGGCATTGCCCGCAGGTGGCGATGAGCGATACCACCACTGTGGTGCCGCGGGCAAGGTCGGTGACTGCTTCACCAATTTCAGCGACCCGGCCAGAAATTTCATGGCCGAAAACCACGGGAAAATCAATGGCCCACCCACCGTCAATGAACATCAGGTCAGAGTGGCAAATGGCGCAGGCATCAACGGTCACGCGCACTTCTTCAGGCCCCGGTGCCGCCAAAGTAAGCTTTTCAAGGACAGGCGACCCTCCTCTGCCTCGATGTACCGCTGCCAAAATCTCGGTACTCCGATGATCTCCCATAGATACGGACAGTACCCCTAAAAGATAGATGGGGACAGTCCCTATCTATCTTTTCTTTGAAATAAGGATCTTCCCCCTGCCCCAGCCCATAGATGGGGATAGTCCCCCTCTATGGGCTGGGTTGGGAAGTTGGGCAAAGTGTGTAAGCATTAGACGGTGGAATCCTTCCCCCGGCAACAGGCTCGTACCCGACGGTTTACCTGTGGAGCGCCGCGCACCATCACCGTAGGCAACGACGGTCAGCGGGTTTTGTTTTTGCGATCCTCGGGAGGCAGCGACCCGGTAAATGCTTTATGGTCTTTTAATCCGAATAGTGGGGAAGAACGACTGCTGGTTGACCCTGCGGCACTGTTGGCCAGAGGTGGGGACCCGGCCGCAGAAGCAGTCCGTAGAGAACGGGCCCGAGAAGTTGGCGAAGGCATTGTGTCCTACAGTCCTTTGCCTGATGCCAGTCGGGTTTGCTTTGCTCTTGCTGGCCGAGTTTTTTTACTAGAGGTAGACGAAGGGCGATTCGCAGAACTTCCTTCCAGTGGCGATGCTTTTGACCCTCGGCTCTGCTCAGACGGAACATCCGTGGCCTATGTATCCGGACGAGGTGTACGCATTACTGGCTCGGCCGGAGACCATCGCCTGATTGCCGGCACCACCAAAACAGTGTCGTGGGGTTCCGCCGAGTTTGTGGCAGCCGAAGAAATGGGCCGCAGCCGCGGCCACTGGTGGGCACCCGATGGCCGGGCGCTGTTGGTGGCTAGGGTGGACGTGTCCCCGATAGAGCAGTGGTGGGTGTCGGCTCCGGTTACGCCCAGCAAGCCGCCGCAGTCCATGCGATACCCGGCTGCCGGCACGGCAAATGCTGAGGTAGGCCTCGCTGTGGTTAGCCTTGATGGCTCCCGTGTGGATGTTGATTGGCAACGAAACGAGTTTGAATACTTGGCTGGAGTGCGCTGGGAGAGCGACCGACCCCCGTTGCTTACCGTCCAAACCCGAGACCAACGCGCCATGGCTGTGCTCACGGCAAACCCGGTAACCGGCCGGACCGAAGAAATTTATCGCATAACCGACGATCACTGGGTCGAGAACATCCCCGGTGCGCCTCGTTGGTGGGGCGACTCATTGCTTACCGTCGAAGATCGTGGTGACACTCGCTGTGTGGTGTTAAACGGCCAAACGATTTCTCCACCAGAATGGCAGATCCGTCAGGTGCTCGACGTAACTGGTGAACGGGTGTTGGTAACCGCTTCTCGCTACCCATTAGACGTTGAGGTCGTAGAGATATTTCACGACGGGACGGTCAATGTGGTGTCTTCCGGGGCTGGGGTGCGCACCGCTACGTACGGTGGCCAGACCATGGCGCTACAAGTAGCTGACCTTGAAGGAACCAGTTTGACCATAAATGGCCACCCGGTGGTGTCGTTCGCTGAGCAGCCTTTTGTTGCACCGGCCCCAAGTTTTAATGTGTTGGGTGAACGAAAAATCCCAACCGCAGTGCTGTACCCCGATCAACACGATGGATCACCGCTTCCGGTTTTGATGGACCCTTACGGCGGGCCGCATGCTCAAAGGGTGCAAAGGGCTCGCGGTCAGTTTTTAGTTTCTCAGTGGTTTGCTGATCAAGGTTTTGCTGTGGTGGTGGCCGATGGCCGGGGCACCCCCGGCCGGGGCCCGCAATGGGAACGAGCAGTGAGGGGCGATTTGGCCGGACCGGTACTTGATGATCAGGTCGATGCCTTGCAAGGTTTAGCGGCGAGCGATGAGCGGTTAGACCTGACCCGAGTGGGTATACGTGGTTGGTCGTTCGGTGGGTACTTGGCCGCGTTAGCTGTTTTGCGGCGGCCCGATGTTTTTCATGCGGCGGTGGCCGGAGCCCCAGTAACCGATTGGCGACTTTATGACACTCATTACACGGAGCGTTATCTGGGGCATCCGGATACAGAGCCAGAGAACTATGTGCGTACCGACCTTTGCGCTGAAGCAGCAAATTTAGAACGGCCGTTGTTGTTGATTCACGGTTTGGCCGACGACAACGTGGTGGTGGCCCACACCTTGCAACTTTCTCGGGCGTTTTTGGCGGCCGGCCGCCTCCATCAAGTTCTCCCGCTTTCCGGGGTTACCCACATGACCCCCCAAGAAGAGGTGGCCGAAAATCTACTCCTGGTTCAGCTAGATTTTCTCCGTCGATCGTTAGTGATTGGTGGGGCGACGTACCCAGCGTGACCGTTGTTTGAAACTTCTAAGCAAATGGTTAGTGGGTACGACAATTGTTGACGAGAACCGTTAAAGATGTTTGGCAGAGGTGGGGGCCCATCGGTCGGCCCACGGTTGGGCTGCTTCGAGTTGGAAGGCCAGAGCGTAGAGCGTTTCGTCGGCTCCTGGTTTGGTTGAGAAATGGGAGCCTATGGGAAGGTCAGTGTTCTTATCCCACCACAGGGGAACCGACATGGCTGGCCCTCCGATGGCGTTGGCGATGGGTAACGACCCCATTGATCGTTGGGTGCGTTGCTCGTCGAAAGGGTGGGAGGAAAGCCAATCGGTGGAGGTAGTTGGCAGGTGGGGGGTGACCGGGGTTAGCCAGACATCATGGTTGGTGAAAAACTTGGCCATAGTTGCTTCTAAAATAAGCCGGTCGGCTTCGGCCGTTTCGGCGGCTCCGGGGGGAAGCACATTGCCGCGGCGTACGAAGTCAATGGTGCAGCGGGTGAGAAGCCCGGATTCTTCAATGGGGAGCCCACTTGCTTTTTCGATCATTTCGATCAGTCCCGTGGTGCGGCTCAGAAATATTCTGGTGTACATGGAGAAAAGTTCCTCGCCGGCTACTGGGTGTTTGACCAGGGTTACTTGGTGGCCGAGGGATTCACAGAGTCGGACGGTGTCCTCTAGAGCGGTTCGGATTGCTGGGTCGGGTTGGTCGCCAAACGGCCCTTCGAGGGTGAAGGCGATTCGTAGCGGCTGGTTACTGATTGGGGTAAAGGCGTCGAGCAGCGGGTAAGGGTTTTTTTGTGGGCCTTGACTGGTGTTTTGGGTAGAGAGAAACAGGGCCGCGTTGTCGCGCACCGTGCGACTGAGAGCTAAGTGGGTTTTAAATACTGGGTGAGATCCGTCTAGCTCGCCGGAGGCTAAACGTTTTCGGCTGGGTTTCATTCCAAATACACCACACCAAGATGCGGGAATTCGGTTTGAGCCTCCACCGTCGGTTCCGTGCGCTATTGGCGTGTATCCGGCGGCCACCGCAGCGGCTGCTCCGCCACTAGACCCACCAGCGGAGAGGTTTAGGTCCCAAGGGTTAAGGGTGGTGCCGAATGCCTCGTTGTCGGTCACCGTCATAGAGGCGAATTCCGGTGTGTTGGTTTTGCCGGCCATTACCAGCCCAGCTGCTTCGGCTGCGGTAACCCAGGCTGCTGATCCCGCACTGATGTTGTTCATCATGGATCGTGAACCGTCGGTGCGCCGTACTCCTTCAAGGTCAACGAGGTCTTTTAGAAAGGTGGGTATGCCGGCGAAGGGTGTTGAAGGGTTCTTTTGTTTTATGTGGTTTAGGGCACGCTCTGGGCAACTGGTGATGACGGCTTTTAGCATCCCGTCGAGGCGTTCGACTCGGCCGACCGTTACTGCTAATAGTTCTTCTGGTGTGACCTCTCCGCTTCGAACGAGGTCTGATAAGCCGAGGGCATCGTGGTCGAGTAGCTGGTGGTCAAGCATTGTGGTGAGGCTAAACGGCGGTCCAGCCACCGTCAATAGTAAGTATTTGACCGGTCAGGTAAGAGCCAGCGTCTGAGGCTAGAAGCAGCAGCGCTCCATCGAGTTCATGGGCTTGGCCTCCTCGCCCCATGGGTGCGCCGTTGGTTACGTAGGCTTGGCCGCTTTCGGTATGGAACATGTTGTCGGTGTTCATTTCGGTTTCAAACCATCCGGGGGCTAAGGCATTTACGCGAATGTTTTTTCGGGCCCATTCCACAGCCAGTTCTCGGGTGAGTTGGTGGAGCCCGCCTTTGGCGGCGGCGTAACCTGGTACCCGGAGTTTTCCGCCGGCTACTAGACCCAGCACAGAACCCAAGTTGACGATTACCCCGGGGTGGTCGTTGTCTATCCACCACCGGGCGGCTCGGCGAGCCAACTCGTAGGGGGCGATGAGGTCGATTTCTATTTCACGGCGAAAATCATCAAGGTTGTCGTCGACGGCAGGGATTACTCGAGAAATGCCTGCGTTGTTGATGACCACATCGAGTTTTCCGTAGTGGGCCAAGGTGGCGTCAATCAGGTTTTGCGGGGCCCCGGGAGCGGCCAGGTCGCAGGCCACGGCGAGGGCATCAGGCAGTTCGGCCGCCAAGCGCTCTAGTCGATCCACTCGGCGAGCGGCTAACACCACTTTGGCTCCCGCTCCGGCGACCACTCGGGCGAAGCGTTCGCCGAGCCCTGAACTGGCTCCGGTGATAATGACCACTCGGCCGTTAAGGCGAAAGAGGTCAAGGGCGTTGTTGGGGTCCATATGTAAAACCTACTGCTTGAGTACCCCGGCCGAAAAGGTGGCCGTGCGATCAGCGAGACGGCCTGCTTCGCTCAGGTCGTGGGTGACTAACAAAGTGGCCACCTGACTTTGAGAAGCAAGCACGCCATGGATGAGTTCTTGGGATTCAGTGTCTAAGGCAGTGGAGGGTTCATCGAGAAGCAAGATGGCGGGTTGGGCAGCTAATGCTCGAGCTACCGCTACTCGTTGGGCTTGTCCGCCCGAGCAGGCCGCAGGCTTGCTCGCGGTCAATGAGGTGAGGTTGAGAGCCTCAAGAAGTTGAGCGACCAAGGCGTCTGTGGCTCGGGGGCTAAAACCAATGTTTTCGGCTACCGTAAGGTGAGGAAAAAGTAACCGATCTTGCGGCACCCACCCCACCGAGCGAAGGTGTGGGGGGAGAAAAGTTTTGCTCGCTGGTTGGTCGGCTACTTGGTTGTTTAGATTAAGCGTGCCTTCGGCGAGGGGTAAGAGCCCGCTGATTACTCGGAGCAGGCTGGTTTTGCCCGCCCCGTTGGGGCCTAAAATGGCCAGCGTTTCGCCGGCCTTAACGCTCAGATCAAAGGCAAAACTCAAGTTCCCAATGCGGGTTTCCCCGGCCAAGGTAAGGGCGGTCATGAGGTGGGCATCCAGCGGTCACGCAAGCCGACAAGCACCCCGAGAGAAGCCACCAACAAAATCAGACTCAAAGCGAGGGCTTCTTCGGGGTTGGTTTCTAGTGCTAAAAAAGTGGCCAAGGGCAGGGTTTGGGTGCGGCCCGGCAGGTTGCCGGCAAAGGTGATGGTGGCTCCAAACTCGCCTAAGGCTCGAGCCCAGGCCAAGGCCAAACCGGCACCCATGGCTGGCAACACCTGCGGGTAGGTGATGCGTCGTAAAACGTTCCAAGGGGTGGCCCCGAGGGTTCCGGCGAGGTCTTCAAGGTCTTCAAGATGTTGCCCGGCAGATTGCAAAGCTCCTTCAACGGCGATGACGTAGAAAGGTAAAGACACAAAGACGGCGGCCACTACGGCCCCGGCCAGGGTGAAGGGCAAGGTGATGCCGAACCATTGGTTGAGCCATTGGCCAACCAACCCTTGGCGACCTAATGCAAAAAGTAGCGCCGTGCCGCCCACTACTGGGGGAAGCACCATGGGTAACATGATGAGCGCCCGAATGAACCGCCGCCCGGGCACCGAGACTCGGGCCAGCGCCCAAGCCAAAGGGGTGCCTAACAGAAAAACCATGACTGTGGCCAGTAAACTCACGATGAGGGAAACACGCAAAGCATCCAAAGTGGCCGGGTTGGTTAACGGGTTGCCGAGCGAAGACCACGGCATGCGCTGTAACAAGCCAAGCAGCGGCAGGGCTAAGAGGGCGACGGTGAGGCCGGCCACGGTGGCCATGAAGCGTTTCATGGCTGGGTAAACCCATAACTGGCTAATAAGGTTTGGGCGTTTTCTTGGCCCAAAGCATTTACGAAAACCACCCCTTGTTGGGTAAAGGCCACGGCGTGGTAGGTGACACATGGGCAGGCAGGTTCAGTGGGCCACAGGGTTTCAATTTTTGCTTCGGCCTGTACGTCGGTGGCGTAAACCACGCCAAGGTCTACTTCGCCGAGCACCAATCGGCTGACCACGGAGCGCACGCTGGGTTCTAAGGTGTCGGCAGCCATGGGGTAGCCGAGGTTCATGGTGGCTTGGCCGCAGGGCACTTCTTGAGCACAGATGGCAATGGCTAACTCGTGGCGGGCCAGGTCTTGGGGGCCGGTGAGATGAGCGGGGTTTCCGGCGGGTACGGCTAACACCAGATGGTTTTGAGCAAAGGTCACGGTTTGGTAAGTAGCGGTATCAAGGTCAAGTAACGAGAGGTCGGCGGTGAGTAACACGTCGGCCGGGGCGCCGTCGGCAATTTGGGCGGCCAGATGATTAGACCCGCCAAAGACCAGGGTGCCGGTTTGGTTGGCTTGAGCGAGGAGGAGGGGGGCCACGTCGGTCAGCGAGGAGGCCGAAAAGACGGTGAGGTCATCGGCTTGATTGCCACCGCACCCGACGGCCAGCAGTAGTACCAGAAAAACGCTGCGCATTAGGGGCGTTCGATGACCACGTTGGTGGCTTTTATGACGGCTACTGCCAAAACGCCAGGTGCCAGACCGAGGGCGTCTACTGCTTCGGCGGAGATCAGTGATACCACTCGGTGGGGGCCGGCTTGCATCTCTACTTGGGCCATAACGGTGTCTTTGGTGACTTTGGTTACGAGGCCGGTAAAACGGTTGCGGGCCGACATGGTGCGATCGGCGTCATCGGGTGCCTCGGCGAGCTCTTGGGCTAAGCGAGCCAGGTCGGGGCCGTTGACGAGGCGATGTCCGCTAACGGAACGCTGTGCTTTGCATCGGCCGTTGTCTGCCCAGCGGCGCATTGTGTCGGTGCTGACACCAAGGAGTTGGGCTGCCTCACCTATTTTAAATTGGTTCATGCAAGAAAATCTAGGCTAAAAACTTGTAAACAGCAATGTTGTAGACTTTATCTATGAGTATTCCTGTGACCATTGAACAACTGCCGGCCCGTTTAGACGACTACGGCAACGATTGCTTTTTAATTACCGTGGGGAGCGACGGCACCCCCAAGGTGGTGCATGTGCCGGTGGCCATGGAGGGTCGGGAGATCCGCTGTACCCCGGGCGGGGGCACGTTACGTAACTTAGCGACCGGTGGCCCCGTGACTTTGATTTTCCCGCCACCCGGGGTGGGAGCGCATTCCATGTTGATTGACGGCACCGGTTCGGTGGTGGCTGCTGACGAACCTACCGAGATTGCTATTTCTTTTGACTCGGGCATTCTCCATCGCCCGCCCTCTTCATTGGGGTGCTAGCTAAGGCCGTTTTTTGGCTTTAAGTTTCTCTAGGTAAGCCTCTTGGGCGGCCCGGCTTTCGGGGTCCCGGAGGGCGATGGCCAGTCCGTCGGCATCTGACCAGGAACGACTAAGGCCCACCATTTGTTCGGTGACCGCATTGGTGTGACGTTTGGTGGCTAGCACGGCGGCCCGCGGCCGGGAAGCGACTGCTTCGGCCATTTTTTCTACGGCAGCATCAAGTTCGTCAACGGGAACCACAGTGTTTAAAAACCCGGCCGCTTTGGCTTCGGCGGCATCAAAGGGTCGACAGGTCATGACCAGTTCTTTGGTAAGGGCGGGGCCTATTTCGCGGACCAACCGGGGGATGCCCCCCCAAGCCAGGGGAATGCCGAGGTCTACTTCAGGGATCAAAAAACGAACATCATCGGCGCAGACCCGTAGATCACAAGCGGCCGCCAGCACGAGCCCGCCGCCTACAACATGGCCGTGCAGGCGAGCAATAAGCACCGGAGACATGCGTTCTAAAGCATCGGCCATAAGGCGGCCGGTGTCAGCGGGTGTTCGGCCTCCGGCCGGGGAGGGTTCGTCGGCAGAAAAAGCGGTGACGTTAAACCCAGAGCAAAAAGCCCGGCCTTCGCCAGAGACGACCACTACCCGCAGATTGGGTTGGTGGTCAAACCAATCGGCGGCGGCAATTATTTCGGCCATGACCTCGTTGGTTAGGCTATTTAGCGAGTCGGGACGGGTCAGAGTTAAGGTGCCGCGGCGCCCATCACAGGTAAGGGCGAGGTGCTCAAAGGGAGGGGGAGTGGTGGAGGTCATAACCCAAGTGTGACCCAGAAAGTGCCCGGTTGCTTAATTGGCGGGAGCTTCGAGTTCTACTTGGGCTGAAAGTTGGTCGCCTGATACCAAAGTGATGCTGGTGGCTCGGGCCCCCAAGGTGACGTCATCTAAGGCTTGTTCCAGAAACGCTAAACGGTCGACAGGCACGGTAATGGTGCAAGCGATCACTGGGGTGGCCAGTGACCGTTGGGCCAGGGTCTTGTGTTTGCGTACTTCCGCTAGTGCTTCGGCGGCCACCAAAGCCACCGCAGCGTCGGTCCCGTTAGCAATGGGTCGTAGAGCTTCACTGGCGGGCCAAGTTTGCCGATGCACCGAACCGTCTTGCCACCAAGACCACACCTCTTCGGTCACGAAAGGCAAGAAAGGGGCAAAGAGACGCAGCAAAGTAGACAGGATTAAACGCAAGGCATGGCGAGCCGATTCGGCGTCAGCATGCTCGCCTTGGTAGGCCCGGGTCTTTACTAACTCCAAGTAGTCGTCGGTAAAAGACCAGAAAAATGCTTCGGTGCGTTCCAACGCTCGGGCATAATCAAAGGCCTCAAAAGCCGTGGTGGCTTCTTCCACAAGGTCAGCCAAACGAGCCAGCATGGCTTGGTCTAGTGCATGGGTAATGGTCGCTGGGTCAACAACCAGTGGTTGGTCGTCGTCGGCACCAAAACCCAGTACAAAGCGACTGGCGTTAAGAATCTTTATTGATAAACGCCGTCCGACTTTCATTTGCCCGTCGTCAAAAGCGGTGTCGGTGCCGGGGCGCCCGTTGGCCGCCCAGTAGCGCACGGCATCTGAACCGTATTGTTCCAACAAGCCCATGGGGGTAACGACGTTGCCTTTGGATTTCGACATTTTTTTACGATCAGGGTCGAGCACCCAACCGCTTAGCGAAGCGTGACGCCACGGGGCGGTGTCTTCTTCAAAATGGGAACGCACCATGGTTGAGAAAAGCCAGGTACGAATGATGTCGTGGGCTTGGGGCCGCAGGTCCATGGGGTAGGTGCGGGCAAACAGGTCTTCGTCTTCACCCCAGCCACAAACAATCTGCGGGCTCAGCGAAGAGGTGGCCCAGGTGTCCATAACGTCTGGGTCGCCTACGAAGCCGCCGGGTTGGCCGCGTTGGCTTTCATCAAAACCGGGGGCGGCCAGCGATGAGGGATCAATGGGCAAAGCATCATGATTAGGGGTGATGATTTGGTCGTAGAGCGTTTCGCCTTGATCATCCAGCCGGTACCACAGCGGCAGAGGCACGCCGAAGAAGCGTTGTCGGCTAATCAACCAGTCGCCGTTAAGGCCATCTACCCAGTTGGTGTAGCGGGTTTGCATGTAAGCCGGGTGCCAGGTCACCTCGTCGCCGCGGTTGACTAACTTTTGCCGTAAGTCTGCGTCGCGGCCACCGTTGCGGATGTACCACTGACGACTGGTCACGATCTCTAACGGCTTGTCACCTTTTTCGAAGAATTTCACTGGGTGCTCTATGGGCTCGGGGTCGCCAACCATTTCACCCGAAGCAATGAGCATTTCTGCCATTTCTTTTTGCGCCGAGAACACGGTTTTGCCTGCCAGTCGGGCGTAAGCCTCTTGTGCCTCTGCACTCTCCACGCCTTGTGGGGGGTCGGTCAAAAAGCGCCCGTCTCGGTTGATGACTGCTCGTACCGGCAGGTTGAGTTCGCGCCACCAGATCACATCGGTGGTGTCGCCAAAGGTGCAGATCATGGCGATGCCGGTGCCTTTTTCTGGGTCGGCCAGTTCGTGGGCTAACACCGGTACGTCGACGCCAAATATTGGGGTGGTCACCGTGGTGCCAAACAGAGGTTGGTAACGCTGGTCGTCGGGGTTGGCCACCAGGGCTACGCAGGCCGCCAAGAGTTCAGGCCGGGTGGTAGCAATTTGTAGATTGGGTTGGCCGTCGTGGCTGGTGGTGCCTTCGGGCAGGTGGAAGAGCAACTGGTGGTAGGCGCCGGGGCGGGGGCGGTCTTCGAGTTCGGCTTGGGCTACGGCGGTACGGAAGGTGACGTCCCAAAGTGAGGGGGCTTCTATCTGGTAGGCCTCGCCGCGTTCAAGGTTGCGTAAAAATGCTCGTTGGGCCATGCGTTGGCACCGGTCGTCAATGGTGGCGTAGGTGAGGTTCCAGTCAATGGATAACCCGAGTTGTCGCCACAAAGATTCAAAGACCTTTTCGTCTTCTTCGGTCAGTAGATGGCAGAGTTCAACAAAGTTGCGGCGACTGATGCTGTGGTCCCGTCGCTTTTTTATTGCTTTGGCGTCACCGGCATCTTCGGGTGGAGTGAAACCGGGGTCGTAAGGCAAAGCGGGGTCGCAGCGCACCCCAAAATAGTTTTGCACCCGGCGTTCGGTGGGCAAGCCGTTGTCGTCCCATCCCATGGGGTAAAAGACTTCTTTGCCTTGCATGCGTTGGTAACGAGCAATGGTGTCGGTGTGGGTGTAGGAGAAAACATGGCCCACGTGGAGCGAACCGCTGACCGTGGGTGGCGGGGTGTCGATGGAGAACACTTGGGCTCTGGTTTTGCTGCGGTCAAAGCGAAAAGTGTCTTGGTTTTCCCAGGTAACGTCCCATTGTTGCTCAATCCCTTCGAGGGTTGGCTTGGGGGGGACGGTGGCGGGCCGTGACGGGTTAGGCAAGTAATCGTTCATGAAGCCTTGAGGTTACCGGAGCGGCGGCTAGCCTCCGGTGCCATGCCCTCTTCTTCTTCACGCCCGCCCGGCTTCGGTGTTATCTGGACCACCGTGGCTATGGACTTGGTGGGTTTCGGCATTGTTATTCCAGTGTTGCCGCTTTATGCCGAAGATTTTGGTGCTTCGCCTTTGTTGGCGGCAGCTTTGTTGGCGGCTTTTTCGGCGGCCCAAATGGTGGCAGCACCGTTGTGGGGGCGCTTGTCGGATCGCATCGGCCGTAAACCGGTGCTTATCGCCGCTCTAATTGGTTCAGCGTTGGGCAGTTTGGTAACTGGTTTGGCCGGTGTTCTGTGGGTTTTGTTTGCGGGTCGCTTGCTTGATGGGGCATCGGGTTCGTCGTATGCGGTGGGCCAGGCGGCGGTGGCCGACATGGCAGAGCCCCAAGATCGCCCTCGGTTGTTGGGCTTGTTGGCGGCAGCTTTTGGTGTGGGGTTTGTGGTCGGCCCATTGTTGGGTTCGCTCGCGGCATTGGGCGGGCGACAGTTGCCGTTTTTTATTGCTTCTGGGTTGGCCGCTACCAATGCGTTGGTGGCGTTGGTTCGCTTGCCTAACCAAAAGCCGGTGGCGGCGGCTAAAAGTAGACAAAAGTTTTTTGCTGGCCTAAAAGAATCCGCCGACCAGGTACGGCGTTTGGCCCTGTTGGCTTTGATCGCCATGGTGGCTTTCGCAGGGTTTGAAGCCACTTTTGCGTTGTTTTTAGAACGTCGTTTCCCACAACTTGATGACCCTTCGGTTTATGGCTTGTTCGCTTTAATTGGTTTGGGTTTGGTGTTGGTGCAAACTCGAGTGGTGGGCCCCATAAATGCCCGCATGGACTCTTTTTCGGTGTTGCGTCTGGCGCTGGGTCTGATGGCTATGGGTATGGCTTTGCTGGCTATGGGTGGCACTTGGGTGGGCTTATCGCTGGCCTTGGTGGCCCTGGTTTTGGGTCAAGGGCTTTTCAATCCGTCGTTGTCGGCGGCCACGGTGACCGCAGTAGGGCAAACCGGACGGGGTGCTGCGCTGGGGGTCCAACAAAGTGCGGGGGCCTTGGGGCGGGTGGTGGGCCCGTTGTTGGCTGGCGTGTTGTTTAGTCGGGCTTCAACGGAGGCCCCTTATTGGGTGGCTGCCTTGTTGGCGGTGGTGGCCGTGGGGTTGGTTCCTACTGAAGTAAAAAGCAATTCTGCGTCGTAGGGTCTTGGCATGACTGAATTTTCTATGAAATTGTCCGATGACCAAACCCAGTTGCGTGACTGGATTCACGAGTTTGCCGTTGACGTGATTCGCCCGGCGGCTCATGAGTGGGATGAGCGTGAAGAGTTTCCTTGGCCCATAGTGCAGCAGGCGGCCGAGGTGGGTTTGTATGGCTGGGAGTTTTTAGCTGA
>JAPKBH010000069.1 GCA_028823445.1 Acidimicrobiales bacterium
CCGGAGGCCGTAACGAGCCGGGGTGTGCGCCAGTTTTGCTTCTTCGTTGGATTCACTTTCAAAATACGACACGGCAACCTCCTGTTGGGTCTCCCCAGCAGACCCTAGCACCTCGGAGATTTTCCTACTTGACCACAACAAATACACCAGGCCAAAGACCCAGCCCACACCCAGCAGCCACGAGGCAAGAATCGCGGCAAACCACTTCCACTGCTTCTCGGTGGCCGACCTATACAAGCTAAAAAAAGTCACCGAAAATACCGCTATAAACAACCCGAAAAGAACGACCAAAATAGCCATTTCGCTATAGGTAAGAAAAGCCACCATTGAATAATTCATACTCAAACCCCTTTTAGATAAACAAATTTTACGCCCGGTTAGGAGAAGGCCGCCACGGCCTCTACCGTCAAGGGAGAATCTACGAGGGAAGGAAAACTTCGGTGACCGTAACTTACCGAGCTATTTGGCAAGAAAACCGATCCGACCTTGGAATCATCGCCACCAAGATTTTTAACGACTGGATACAAGACCGTTACCCCAGCCTTGACTTAGCCACCGAATCTCTTACCTGCACCACCTCGGCCAGTCAAAAAATTACCGCAAGTGGCCGCACCGTCACCGGAATTGACGGTAACGCCGCCACTGAACTGTCTTTACGCGAAGAAGGGGCCACCGACCGTTGGACCACCACCCTACGGGTAGCCACCGGGCAAGAACAATGGCTTTGGGTAGATGTAGAAATGGTAAGCAACGACCTTTGGGCACGTACCAACCCCTCGGGGCCATGGCTGGTACGAAGCTTGCTCCATGGCGCCAACCGCAACGGAGGCGACCCGCGGTTAGGTGTGGTGCGGCTAAATGACGGGCCCATAGCTGTCGCCCCACAAAACATTCGCAGCCACGTAGTCAACCTCATCATTAGCCCTCTAAGAGAATGCCCGGTGGTCGTTTTTGCCCACGACCGTCAAAACGGGCCCGCCGTCACCATGGAACGCGCCCAACGCACCGCCGATGCTCTCGCTGGGGTGGTGGTGGTACGCGTGCTAAGTGACGGCAGCGAAGCGGTATTTAGCAACCAAATCGGACACGAATATGGGCTCGAAGCAGGCGAAGCGCGTATCTACTTGCCTGGCAGCCATCCCCCAAACCAGCATCGCCGCCTAGACCGCGAACTGGTCGCTCAATCGCCGGAGTCGGCAGCAGAACAATTTGCTTTACTCCTTCAACCCGCTATGGCCAACCGGCGACCCCCCGCAGCTTTTGACAGTGCCCTCAACTTGTTACGCAACAGCGGCAACCTCAACCAAGCCCAGTTGCTCAAACTGGCCGACGAAGAACTGGCCGAAAATCAGCAAGCCATTGAACAACTGCGCACCACTTTGGAACGCACTCAAAACGAAGTCATAGACAGCATCGCCGACCTTGAAGAACGTGACACCAAAATCGCCATCCAGCTTCGGATGATCAACTCTTACCGGCGCAAACTCAACGAAATTTCGGAAGCCTCTTTACGCATCCCAGAAGAAGTGGCTTCGGTCGCCGAAGCAGT
>JAPKBH010000006.1 GCA_028823445.1 Acidimicrobiales bacterium
CGATCAACGCGAACCCCAGCAGCACAGCAGTCAAAAGACTTAAACGCTTCTTCATATTGGAATACCCTCCATAGTGGTTTGTACGCACACCCTTTGCTAAATTGATCTGCTTAAAAGCGAGACCCAGCTATCGCAGCAGTGTGACCATAGGCACTCTAGTTGACTTTTTTCCAAATGGAAAGCGGTAAACAACTTTTCCCACAATGTGAAAAATACTGCCCATTGTTGCTTTCGCCCAACAGCGCCCCCTACTTCTCTTCTTGGACCTATCATGCGCAGAAGAACCTAACTCGCTCAATGATTAAGGACAGCACATCATGACCTATAGCCACCAAGGAAAAGTCGTTCTGGTAACCGGCGCCGGGGCCGGCATCGGTCAAGCCATAGCCCAACGTTTTGGCGAAGCAGGGGCCCACGTTGTCGTCAACGATGTAAACCAAACCACCGCCCAAAATACCGCCGACAGCATTACCGCCACCGGCGGCACTGCCCTCGCCGTTGTTGCCGACGTTTCAAACAGTCAGCAGGTTGCCGACATGTTTGACCAAAGCATCGAAGCCTTTGGCACTATCAACGTTTTAGTAAACAACGCTGGCTTAATTGGTCCCATGCGCCATTTCTTCGACGCTGACGAAGACTGGTGGCGCAAAATAATAGACGTCAACCTCACCGGCCACTTTCTTTGTTCCCAAAAAGCGGCCCGCATCATGGCCAAAAATGGCCACGGCGTCATCATCAACATGTCTTCCGGTGGCGCCACCCGAGCCCACCGAGCTTTTTGCGCTTACGACGCCTCAAAAGGTGGCGTTGAAGCCCTCACCCGAGCTATGGCTCTCGACCTCGGACCCTACGGAATTCGCGTCTGCGCTCTCATGCCGGGCTCCATAGACACCGAAAACATGGATGAAGCCGCCCGCCGTCTTCGCGGAGAAAACATACCTTTGGGCTACCCCGGTACTCCCGACGACATGGCTGGCCCAGCCCTGTTTTTGGCTTCCGACGACGCCGCCTACATCACCGGCGATGTACTAAAAATCGATGGCGGCATGCTCTCACAACAACGCTCAGCCACCGTAGACATTATGCCCCCTAGTGACTTTCCTAAACTTGAAGACCTGGACTAGCCAAGACTCGGCAGCCTTTAGGCCTCACCGAGATAAGCAGCCCGCATTTCTGGATTAGCCAGCAACGCTTCGGCAGAATCGTTCAACACCACCATGCCGGTCTGTAATACCCAGCCACGGTCAGCGATAGATAGCGCCATGTTGGCGTTTTGTTCCACCATAAAGATCGCCATACCTTCGTTGTTGATTTTCTCAATCAACTCAAAGTTTTGTTGCACCAAAGCCGGGGCCAAGCCCATTGAAGGTTCATCCATCAACAACACTTTAGGGCGAGACATCAAAGCGCGACCAATGGCCACCATCTGCTGTTCTCCACCAGAAAGAGTCCCCGATTTTTGCGTCAAACGCTCTTTTACCCGAGGAAAAAGATCGTAGATATATTCGAGGTCTTCTTTAATCCCAGCTTTGTCGTTACGCAGGTAGGCCCCCAACATAAGGTTCTCCAGCACCGACAGGCGTTTAAAAAGGCGACGGTTTTCGGGGACCATGGTCACCCCGTTAGACACGCGGTAACTGATCGGCTGGTTATTCACCACTTCACCGTTAAGCACCACCTCACCAGAGGTTGGTTTCACCATGCCCAAAAGAGCTTTTAGCGTTGTGGTTTTGCCACTGGCGTTTCCGCCCAGCAAACAAACCAACTCACCAGGATAAATTTCAAGATCTACATCTTTAAGAATATGAACAGCCCCGTAATGAGTATTTACCTTACGAAACTCTAAAAGAGCCTGCCCTTTGTCCGAAGACGAAGGGGATGCTGAGGTGTCGGTTTCTGTGCTCATGATTTATTCTCCACAGGGCGGCCGAGATACGCCTCGACCACATCGGGGTTAATGGATACTTCGTCATAACTTCCTTGGGCAATTGGCACCCCATGATCAAGAACAACCACTCGGTCAGAAACATCACGCACCACCCGCATGTCGTGTTCAATCATGACAATGGTGAAACCCCACTCAGAGCGCAACTGCCCAATGAGTTCCGTTAGTTCTGCTGTTTCTTTGGGGTTCATCCCCGCTACTGGCTCATCCAAAAGCATCAAACGAGGGCGAGTAGCCATCGCACGAGCAATTTCCAGACGACGACGGTTGGCGTAAGACAACACAAAAGCAGGCTGATCAAGCCGATAGCCGACAAGGCGCGAGCCAAAGAAACTCAAAATCTCTTTAGCGTTCTCGCGAATCTCTTCTTCTTCTTTTTTGAAGGCCTTGGTTTGGAACAATGCCCCAATCACGTTTTGCGAGGTGCGGCAATGCTGAGCCACCATGACATTTTCCATAATGGTCATGTTGGGGAAAAGTCGCACATTTTGGAAAGTACGAGCAATGCCCAAGGCTGTCACCTGGTTGGGGTCAAGGCCTCGAATTGACTCATCTTCAAACAAAATGTCGCCCGACGTGGGTTCCACCAAACCAGAAATCGTATTAAAGAAGGTCGTCTTGCCCGCCCCGTTGGGCCCAATGACGCTGACTATTTCCCCTTCATCGATATGAAAGTTCAATCCAGACAATGCATTCAGGCCACCAAAGGTCACCTGAAGGTCTTTAATTTCAAGTAAGTGGCTCATACAGATGCCCCCTCTCCCTCGGCCGACGCAGTCTGTTCATCAGAACCATCGGCTTCATCGTCACCCTTAAACCATGCGTCCTGCAAGAACTCGTCTTGGTGAAGTTCCTGGCTTCGTCGAGCACTCGGCACCAAACCTTCTGGGCGCTTCAACATCATGAAGACCAGCAAAGCCCCGTAGATAAGAAGTTTCAACTGGCCGAACTCTTGCAACAACCCCGGCTGCCGTGGCCCACCAAGTACTCCGATGAGCACGAACGAACCGACAATCACCCCGGGAATCGAACCCATGCCGCCCACGATCACCACCACCAAAATGATGATGGAAACGAGGATCATGAAACTGTTGGGGAAAACTGAACCAACCCGGGCCACCATGATTGAACCAGCGAAGGAAGCCAAAACCGCTCCCACCACAAAAGCCATGAGCTTTGAGTTCACCGTGTTGATCCCCATGGCCTCGGCCACCTGTTCGTCTTCGCGGATGGCCATCCAGGAACGGCCCAACCGGGAAGCCTGCAGGCGCCACGAAATATAGATAGCTAAGGCACTAAACGCCAGAACCAGGTAGAAGACGCCCTTGGGGTCGGTTCCCGAAATAGTAAGGAAACCCAACTCCACGCCAGGCACGTTGACGATCCCCTGCGCCCCACCAAAATAGGGTTTCAGGAAATCGGACATGAAAAGCAAGCGGATGATCTCACCAAAGCCCAACGTCACGATGGCTAAATAATCACCGCGCATGCGAATAACCGGTGCACCGATAGCCAAACCAGCGATGCCAGCGAGAACCACCGAGACCAGCAATGCCGGAACAAAGCCAATTTCTGGAGCAAACCAAGGTGACTGTGGCGAGGTAAGCACCGCCGTGGAGTAGCCGCCAACGGCGAAGAAAGCCACATAGCCAAGATCCAAAATACCTGCTAAACCAACCACGATATTAAGCCCCAAAGCAAGGAGGAGAAAAATGCCAACATTGGCCAACAAGGAGTTGACATAACCGCCAGCGAACATAGGCAGTATTATCACCACGGCAGCTGTACCAGCGAAAAGAACGACAGACCATTTTTTGCGTGCTGGGCCTTCAAGGGCAAAGAAATTCGCTTTAGCTTTTTTAACTTTGCCTTGGGCGAGCACAGAAACCGCAGCCATCACTATGGCGACAATAATCGCTGACTTATTGGTCAACCCTCCCCGCTTGGCGTAAATCAAATCCACCAACCATTCCAAACGGAATCCTTCAGAAAGGTCGTCAATGGCGTCTTCTAAAATCGCAATAGAAATCATGCCCAGAATCGCTGAAGAAACAATGCGCCGCAACAACGGGGTAAGCACATGAAGCGATGCGCCGGCCATGCCTAAAAATGCGCTGGCCGCCATCCACCCCAAAATACCGGTGCCTATACCTCGGCCTGTGGTCAGCAAGTCAAGGAGTGGCGGACCCCAGTTCACCAACGGGTCGGTGATATCGAAGTTGTTCATACCCAAAATGAGCAGAACCAAACCGAAGCTGCCTGTCAGGCCAGTAAACAACCCAGTCAACACGTCACGCATGCCCGGGCGAGAAACTTCCATGCCTTCAAGCGCAATATGGGTTGAAGCCACAAACCCAAACATCACAGGAATCCAGAACAAAGAGACGTAACCCAGGCTCAAGGTTGGGTTAATAATTAATCGTAGATCCAGTTTTGCTGGCATGCCTACCAACGAAATAAAGACCAACGTAATGGCACAAATAGCGCCCCAACGAAATATGTTTCGCCAGTCTTGGTCCAACACTTTAGCGGCGGGAGCCATCTTAATTTCCGTCATGGTCGGTCCTCCGATGAAAGCTGCTCTCCGAAGAGCCCAGAAGGCTTAAACAAAAGCACCATCACCAATACGGTGAAAGCCACGGCGTCCTTTAACTGTGTCACCCCGGGAACCCCCAAAGGTTCAAGAATCATCATCGGGGCAATCGACTCTGCGGAACCCAAGGCGATTCCACCGGTCATGGCCCCTCCAAGGTTGCCGATACCCCCCACCACTGCAGCGGTGAAGGCCTTAATACCAGGCAAGAATCCGGTCATGGGGTGTACCGCCCGGAACAACAGGCCAAACATGATACCCGCTACGCCCGCCATGGCTCCACCTACCCCGAAGGTAGTCACGATGATGCGGTTTACGTTAATGCCCATAAGTGAAGCGATTTCTTTGTCTTCGGCCACCGCCCGCATGGCTTTGCCGGTTTTGGTGCGTTCCACCAAATACCAAAGACCCGCCATAGAAACCATGGTCACCGCCAACACCATTAGTTTGGTGCCAGAAATTTCAAAAGTAATAATTGAATACTGCTTCGACAACCACTCAGGAAGTTGCGGGTAACTCCGAGTAGATGGGCCGAAGAAGCCCAACACGGCGTTTTGCAAGAAGAACGACACCCCGATTGAAGTAATCAGGGGAATCAAGCGAGGCGAGTTACGCAACGGCCGGTAAGCAATGCGCTCCATCAAAATGGCCGTAGCGGTAGCTACCGTCGTGGCCAGCACCAACACAATGACCAAGCAAAGCAAAAAGTTGCTTTCCCACATGCCGTTAGCAGCGAACTTGTGTGAAGCGATATAGCCGGTATAAACACTCACCATGAAGACTTCGCCGTGAGCGAAGTTAATAAACCCTAAAACGCCGTAAACCATGGAGTAGCCCAGCGCAATCAAACCATAAAGCACACCCTGAGAGAGTCCCGAGATAACCAAACCTTTGAACTGGTCGGCGGTAAGCGCTCGAGCGCCTGGGTTACGCCACTGCGCAAAAGCATTAGAAGGGTCTATTTGTTGAGCGATAAACGCCACTACCCCGATAACCACCAAACTCACTAACAAGGTTTTGATGACCATCAAAAAGCGGTCAACCAATGAAACCCGACTTATCGACTTTCGTTCCTGAACAGCAGTCACTGTTTTATTACCCTCCGGCTACCCGATAGATGTACCGAACTTCTTTGTTCGGACCATTGAACCCGTCCTCTTTTGCTCAACTACTCGCCATCAAGCAATGTGACCCACGGCACCCTATCGGGTAAAGCAACAGCCCCACGGTAATTTCCGCAAAGTTTCGCTCATGGTTGAGCATGCTGCCAACCGAAACGACCTTTGATGCAAAGGTGACCCGAAGTAACCGAGTGATCAGCCGGCGAGGTGACCTTAACAATACGGTCATCTTGCACATGGAGTTCCAAATTGCAGCCCACTCCACAGAAAGAACACACCGTGGTGGTTACCTCTTGAGACGCTTGATCCCAGGTGCCTTCTTGGCGCATGTCGTGTTCAGTTTTGAACACCAAAGCGCCGGTGGGGCAAACCCCAATACAGTTTCCGCAATAGACACATGCCGAATCAGGCAGTGTTTTATCGAACTCTGTGGAAATATGCGCATCAAAACCACGGCCTGCCGTAGCTATGGCAAAGGTTTGTTGGGCGTCATCTCCGCAGGCTTCCACGCACTTGTAACACAAAATGCATCGCTCGTAATCTCGAACATAAAGGTCATCTTCTACCTTTACCGGTTGAGCCACCGTGGCTCTTTCCCCAACCGGACCCATGCGGTCCGGGTCGGCGCCGTAATGCTCCATCCAGGCCAAGACTTCAGGTTCAGAGCGGTCCATTTCTACCGATGAAGCCAAAAGCTCATAAACCATGCGGCGACTGGTACGCACCCGTTCACTATCGGTCGCCACCACCATGTTTTCTTCTACCGGACGCGAACACGATGGCACCAAAATACGCGAACCTTCCACTTCAACTACGCACACCCGACACACGTTGACTGGCGTCAAGTTGGCTGCCCAACACAACGTTGGGGTATCGATTCCTTCTTTAGTGCAAGCATCCAAAATAGTTGAACCCTCCGGAACCCGTACCTCTTGCCCATCGATAGTGCACGACACCAAGGGTCGTGGCGCATTTACTGGTGTTTCGTTCATTGAGTTACCTCCAACAAGCCCAAGGCCATGGCTGAGCGCACGGCCGACGCAGCGGCCTGGCCGAGACCACAGATAGACGCATCTTTCATTACCATTTCAAGGTCGCCAAATAACGCCTCATCGGTGGGCAGGGCTTTGCCTTTACCCAAGCGAACCAACACCTCTTCTTGGCGCACCGTCCCAACCCGGCAAGGCACACATTGGCCACAAGACTCATCACGAAAGAACTGAGCAATGCGTCGCACCGTGTCTACCAAGTCGTCTTGGGCCGTAAAGACCATGACTACCCCGGAGCCCAAAGAAACCCCGGCGGCTCGGGTGTCTTCCAAGGTAAGGGGTAAGTCCAATTGCTCAGGGCCCACAAAACTGCCGGCCGCTCCCCCCAACAAGACCGCCCGGATGCTGGCCTCGTCGGCCACCCCACCGGCGGCCTCAATGACCTGACGCAAGGTCACCCCAAACTCGTGTTCATACGTGCCGGGGTTTGCCACCCGGCCACTTAGGCAAAACAAGCGGGTACCCGGAGAACCTTGGGTGCCCGAAGCGGCATAATCCGCCCCACCAAGGCGCACGATAGGTAACACGTTGAGCAGGGTCTCTACGTTGTTGATTGCTGTTGGTTCGCCAAACAAGCCGTGAGTAGTAGGAAACGGTGGCTTGTTGCGCGGCTCACCCCGGAACCCTTCAATGGAATTAAACAATGCCGTTTCTTCACCACAGATATAGGCCCCTGCACCAAGACGCAGCGTTACCGTAAATTTGTGGCCAGAACCTGCCACATCATCACCTAAAAGCCCAGCAGTATTAGCTTGGTTAATGGCTCCTTGTAGGCGTTGTGCCGCCACTGGGTACTCGCCCCGTAAATAAATCCACCCTTGTTCGGCGCCCATTGACACGCCAGCAATAGTCATCGCTTCGAGCAAGGCAAACGGGTCACCCTCCATGACCGTGCGGTCCTTGAAGGTTCCAGGTTCTGATTCATCGGCGTTACACACCACATGTCGCGGGCGACCCTGCTGGTCGGCTACGGCTCGCCATTTTATCCCGGTCGGAAAAGCCGCTCCGCCGCGCCCTGAAAGCCCGGCGGTAGTTATTTCTTCAATAACCCGATCGCCACCAAGTTCTAAGGCTGTGGTGAGCGCTCGGTAGCCGCCGTGCTCTCGGTAACTCTCAAGAGACTGCGGGTCCACCAACCCAATACGACCCAGCAGTGGCAAACCCTCTTGACCTTGCTGAGGAAGGATCACCGAAGCGGCGGACTCTTGAGCGCCCAACGCTGCTTCTACGTTTTGCTTAGTGGCTGCCACCACAGAGAGGTCTTGTTGCCCGATGCGTTGCACCAACACTGCCGGGCCTCGTTCACATTGGCCCAAGCATGGGCTTGCTTTTACCTGGTGGCCGCCCGCCGCAAGGTCATCCATAAGCTCGGTGGCGCCAAATAACCGGCAAGCCACGTCATCGCATACATGGATCAGATCATTGTCTTCTGGGCTCTCTTGGCCCAACAAATGGTAAAAAGTAGCCACCCCGTACGCCTCAGCCGGCGGCACTTCAAGCATCCGGCAGACATAGTCAAGCCCCCCAGGGCTCACCCACCCAGCAGCATTTTGCAAGGCATGCAGAGCGGGCAACAACAAGGTGCGGTGCTGGTCAGCCCGTTGACGGCCGCCCACCACGTAGCGCTCATCAAGATGCAAGGTGGCCGGACCCATTAAGGCCACCACCTCATCGACCGCTTGCTTTTCAGCGTCCGTCGGAGTCTCGGTACTAAAACGAAGGTCAGGCATGGGTAGTCTCCGCAATTTTTTCTACCCGAATAGCAGTCGCCTTAAACTCGGCGGTTCCTGACTTCTTGTCGTAGGCATCGCTAACCAGTTGGTTGATGTCGGCAAGTTCGGGAAAATGATAGGTCGTGAAAGCCAACCCGGTTTGCAGCGTGGCATCAATGCTTATCGTCATCTGAATTGACCCCCGTCGCGAGGAAACCTGCACTCGGTCGCCGGCTTGTACCCCAAGGTGCAAAGCATCTGAAGCAGAGAGTTCCAAGGCCTCACCCGAACGAATGGGTGAGTTGAAACTCTCGGTTTGCACCCCGGTGTTAAACGAATCAAGCGCTCGGCCGGTAGTGAGCCGCAAAGGAAACTCTTCGGAAAGCGCATCAATCGGTGGTCGATGCTCCACGCACGAGAAAGGAGCCCGCCGACCACTAATGGGCCGTTCCCAAAGCCGCCCGTGTAAGAAACGACTCCCCGGGTGGTCTTCGTCAGGGCATGGCCACTGCAAGCCACCTTCATCGGCTAACCGTTGCCACGACATACCACCATGCATGGGTGATAACGCACGGAGTTCATCCCAAAGTTCTTCTGCTGTGGGGTACCCCCAGTCGGCGGCCCCCATGCGTTGAGCCAAATCAGCAATAATGTCAATTTCTTGGCGAGCCTGCCCCGGAGGGCTAATGGCCGCTCGCGTCCTTTGCACTCGGCGCTCGCTAGAAGTTACTGTCCCGTCTGACTCGGCCCACCCTAAAGCAGCTGGAAAAACAACATCTGCAAGTTGCGCCGTGCGGGTCATGAACACGTCTTGAACCACCAATACGTCAAGGCCTTCCAGCATGGCTCGCGCATGTTTGGCATCTGCCTCGGAATCAGCAGGGTTTTCACCGACGACCCACACCGCTCTTAACTCTCTGGTGGCCATGGCTTCAAACATTTCTGTCAGGTTTAGCCCAACTTGGCCAGTAAACGTGGTGCCCCATGCCTCTTCAAATTTTTTCCGTAGGGCATCATTGTCAACATCTTGGAATCCGGGGAGCTTGTTGGGCAAAGCCCCCATGTCTCCCCCGCCTTGCACATTGTTTTGCCCCCGTAGCGGCACCAACCCCGACCCCCAACGACCGACGTGGCCGGTAAGCAGCGACAGGTTGGACAGAGCCAGCACATTGTCGACCCCGGTGTGGTGTTCAGTGATGCCGAGCGTCCACAAGAGTTGAGCGGTAGCCGCTTTGGCGTAACCATGGGCAAGGTCAGCAATTGCTTCGGCCGGCACCCCGGTTACTTCAGCGGTGTACTCAAGCGTCCAGGGTTCTACAAAAGCAGCAAAGGCCTCAAAACCTTCAGTGGCCTGTTCAACAAACTCCTCGTTGACTAACCCGGCGTGGATGATCTGGCGAGCCACCCCGTTGGCCAAGGCAATGTCGGTCCCTACGCTTAGGCCCAGCCAGGCATCGGCGAATTTGGCCGAGGCAGTACGGCGTGGGTCGATGACCCACATACGCGCTCCATTTTTTATGCCTTTTAAGAGGTGGTGGAAAAAAATAGGGTGGGCGGCCCGAGCATTGGAGCCCCACAGCACAATGGCTTCCGTTTCTTCAATTTCTTCATAAGAGGACGTCCCGCCCCCTGCTCCGAATACTGTCGCCAGACCGACGACGCTAGGAGCGTGTCAAGTTCGATTACAACTATCAATGTTGTTGGTGCCAATGACTGTTCGAGCAAATTTCTGGACGGCGTAGTTCACTTCATTAATAGTTTTTGAGCAACTGAACACGCCAAAAGAATCGGGACCATGTTGCTCAATAACCGACCGAAAACCTGCGGCAGCGCGGTCTAGTGCCTCGTCCCATGTTGCTGCACGCAACGCACCGTTTTCTCGCACCATCGGGGTGGTTAAACGCTTACCCATAATCTTCCAATCTTCGTTGACCGGCGGGCCGAGGCCCTTCAATGTTGGCCGAAGACTAGCGCAGAATTAGACCCTCGGGGCTTTTTTCTCGCTCCCGAAAGAAGAAAAAACTTGATCTTGTCTCTCACGGCGTTCCAAGAGACGAATGCTGGAACGTAGTTCGTCTCGATCGAGGTAGCAGCCCCGCAAATGCCGGTGGCCGCTCCCCGTTTCAAAAGCCGTACGGGCATGCAAAGCTCGGCGATTATCAAAAATTAAACAATCCCCTGGCTCAAGACGAAAATGAATTTGAAAACGTTCGTGGTGGCTGGTTTTTTCAAACAACTGGTAAGCGGCATACATTTCTTCTACCAAATCAAACGGGGCATTCAACGGGCCTCGCAACCAATTTCCGGCCCGAATCTCAAAAAGATGACCATCAGCATCCAAGCCAATCATGGGGGCTCGCCACCGATAATCGCTGCTGCGACTGCGGTTGGCAAAATCCCAGGGCACGGTGGTTAGCAAAGCAAACGCCCGGGGGTCTACTTGGCGAATTTCTTCCGCCACCCGAAACCCATCTACCAAAAAACTGAACCCACCCTCCACGCTGTTGGCCATGCAATGCAACAACTGCAACCCTGGTTGATATTCCCGTGTTGGGAGATCCGTATGCGGAGGAAGCCCAATGCCAGTGTTGGAGTTGCTCACCGGGTCGCCTTCTATCATCACATCGAAGAATCCACCAAAGTTGGTGTGGCGCACCACCCCAATGCGATCCGCTACTTCTCCTACCGCCTCGGTATTTGTGGGCACCCCGTGTAGCAAAGCACAAGCATCGTCTCGAATAGCCTTTAACCACGCCAATTCAACAGTTTTGTCAACGCACACCTCTGACCAAGCAAACCCGTCTGGCCTCTCGCGGGTTGAGGCATCCCACAAGGTGGGGGCAACCCAACGGTCAGTTCGACTCTGCGCTGAGGAGCAATAGGCCCGCAACCATCCCGGATGGAAAATGCTTTGATGTTCTTCAGGCGCCCAGTCCACTACCAAAGCGCCTTCTTTGTTTAACCTCACCGAAGCCGGGTGTAAATCATCTGGGGCCTGAGAAACTTCGTAGGTTTGTTCCAAGGTGTAGTGGTGCACACAACACGGGCAGTTGTCGCGTAGCCACAATGCATGAAACTCGCTGACCCGGCCGTCGCTCCACTGCAGCGTTACTTTGCGGCCAACCACTACCGCCTCGGTTATCTGGTGTTCCATGGGATAAAGCGAAAAGTCCCCGGTGGGCAGGTTATGGGGCGATGGCAAGGCGGCCCGGTCTTCTGGTTCCATGCGTTCTCCTAATCACCTTCTCTTAAGGCTTGCAAAATTTTGACCAAACCACGGTCTCTTTCCTCAACCAAGTCGGCCACCGTCCGCCCTGCCGCCTCATCAAGGCAGCCTTCAACTACTGCGTCACGAAGTTCAGTCGTAAGTTCCGGAGCCACCAACCTGGTCCACGGCGACTGCAGGGACGGCCCAAAATGGTCCAGCATGTGAGCCATACCGCCTTCGCCGCCCGCCAAATGAAAAGTCAACATGGGTCCCATCAATGCCCACCGCAGTCCCGGGCCAGCAGTAATCGCTAAATCCAATTGTTCGACCGTGGCTTCACCGTTGGCCACCATGTGGAGCGCCTCACGCCACATCGCTTCTTGCAGGCGGTCCGAAACAAACCCTTCGACTTCTTTATCTAAGCGCATCACCGTTTTTCCGGTGGATTCATAAATTTTTACCGCTCGGTCCATAGCGGCACTGGAGGTTTGCGGGCCCGCCACCACCTCTACCAGTGGCAACAAATACACCGGGTTAAAGGGATGCCCCACCACCACGCGTTCCGGGGCATGCCCGCATTGTGTCGTCATATCGCTAATCAGATACCCCGAGGTGGATGAAGCAATTATTACTTCCGGGTCGCATAACTGGTCGAGTTCAGCCAGCAAGCCTTGCTTCAACTCCAAGCGTTCGGGAGCGTTCTCTTGCACCAGCAGGGCTCCGCTTACCGCCTCTTCCGTGGTGGCACAAAAAGTTACCCTGCTGCGGTCAGCACCCGCAGCCAGACCCAGTTGTTCCATGGCCGGCCACGCTAAATCTAAAAACTCTTGGAGGCGCTGCTCGCCTCCGGGGGCGGGGTCCCAAGCCTGCACGCCGTAGCCCTGGCCTAAAAAATGGGCCGCCCAACCACACCCAATAACCCCCATGCCAATGCAGGCCACGGTTGACGAAGGTTGATTGTTCATCGGTTTAGTTGCAACGTTTCACGAGCCTCGGCCGCTGTTTGCACCCGGGCCCCCATGAGCTCAATGATTTTCACCGCCTTAGCTACCAACTGTTCGTTGGTGGCCAACACGCCACGCTCTAGGTAAAGGTTGTCTTCGAGGCCCACCCTTACGTGGCCGCCCAACATGATGGACTGAGCCACCATAGGCATTTGCATCGCCCCCAGACCGAAAGAGGTGAACTCGGCTTGCTCGGGTAAACGGTTTACCATGGCTTGCAAAATACCTACATCCATTGGGGTGCCGTAAGGAATGGACAAGCAAAGTTGCAGCCAGTACGGCGCATCAACCAGGCCCTCGTCAATCATGGTTTCAGCGAACCACAAGTTCCCTGTGTCAAATACTTCAAGCTCCGGTTTTACCCCGAGTTCACGCACTCGTTCGGCCATAATGCGCAACATGTCGGGTGTTGAAACATAAACCGCATTCCCGTCACCAAAGTTGAGCGAACCGCAATCCAACGAGCAAATATCTGGGCGTATAGCTTCCACATGAGCTAACCGCTCGGCCCCACCCACCAAATCGGTCCCGGGTTGCCAATCCATGGGGTCATGGTCGGGGCCTACGTTGAGGTCTCCACCCATACCGGCAGTCAAGTTGACCACCACTTCTTGGTTCTCGGCTCGGATGCGCTCTACCACCTCTTGGTAATAAGCAACCGTGCGGGCACCTTGGCCTGTTTCGAGATTTCGTACGTGGCAATGCACAATGGCTGCTCCGGCAGCGGCTGCCGCTAAAGCCGAATCGGCAATGGCTTCGGGGGTTACCGGCACGTGAAGGCTTTTACCCGTGGTGTCTCCCGACCCAGTTACCGCACATGAAATAATGACTTTCCGGTTCATGGACCGACCCATCAGAACTCCTCACTTTAGGGGCTTTCACCGAAGCGAAACCCATTCCTCTTGTCTTTGTTCGCTCGAGTGTCTAGAGTTTCCCTAACCCGATCCGCAGAGACTACCCTGCCCCCCGCATCACGTGTGCCGGGAGTGGCGTGTTAGAGGAACCTTATGAAAATTCTTTTCGCAGACGCTCTTCCAGAATCCTACATTGATGCCCTCAAGCAAAGGGGGGACAGTTGCCTTGTCAGCGCAGACTTGGGCGCTGATGACCTTTCCGGCGCACTCGACGGCGTGGATGTCTTAGTGGTTCGTAGCACCAAAGTTACGGCAGCCGCCATTGACAGCGCCAACCAGTTGGCGCTTATTGTGCGGGCCGGTGCGGGCACCAACACCATTGATTGTCAAGCGGCAGCCGATGCCGGGGTGTACGTCTGCAACGTACCGGGCACTAACTCGGTGGCCGTAGCAGAACTCACCATGGGGTTACTAGTAGCCATCGATCGCCATATTGCTCAAGCCACCGCAGACCTTCGCAATGGGCAATGGAACAAGAAGTCTTACAGTAAAGCCGATGGCCTACTCGGCAAAACCATGGGCATTATCGGTCTCGGAGAAATCGGCCTTGCCGTGGCCGAACGGGCCCGAGCCTTTGGCATCACTGTGGTAGCAGAACGAAAAACCGGCCGAGGCGCCGACGTGGAAATGCGTATTCGTTCTCTCGGCATTCGGCTCGTTGATGACCTTCCAGCGTTACTTGACGAATCTGACATTGTTTCGCTCCATGTCCCCGGAGGGCAAGCCACCCAAGGGTTGGTCGACGCCGACTTTTTGGGCCGCATGAAAGACGACGCTATTTTGCTCAACACCAGCCGAGGAGAGGTCGTGGATGAAGAAGCTCTACTTCATGCGCTAGAAACCACCGGCTTACGCACTGGTCTCGATGTCTTCTGCAACGAACCGGGTTCAGGCACTGGCACCTTTACTTCGACCATTGCTGCTCACCCCAAGGTTATTGGCACCCACCATATTGGGGCTTCCACTCAACAAGCCCAAGATGCCACCTCAGCGGGCACCGTTGATGTTATTGAGGCTTACCGCAGCGGTGAACTGATGAACTGCGTCAACATGACTGATGCTCGGGTTGGTACTTACACCATCACCATTCGCCACTTTGACCAGGTTGGCGTACTAGCCGAAGCCTTACGAGTGCTGAGGAACGCCCGGGTAAACGTACAAACCATGCAAAACAAAGTGTTTCTTGGTTCGAACGCTGCGGTGGCTTTAATAGATGTGGGCGGTGAGATTACCGACGAAATTTCCCAAGAACTCAACGAACTTGACAATGTTATTCAAGTTCAGATTCGCAAGCGATAAACATGAGCGTACTTCGCCCCTTCCCCGGGCTTCTCATAAAACCCGAGTGGGCCGACCGAGTAACTACCGGCCCCTACGACGCCTACTCCCCCGCTGAACGGGTGGCCATCATCGCCGACAACCCTTACAGTTTTCTTTACGTGACCCGCTCCCGAGAAGACCTCCCGTTGGAACAGCGTGACGACATTGGCAACCTGTTGACCAGTTGCGCCGAAGCCATGCAACGGTTGCATGACGCTGAGGCTTACCGCTGTTACGACGAACTTTCGTTGTTCCTTTATCGCATGACCATTGACGGCCATCAACAAACCGGCATCATGGGTTTGGTTCCGGTAACCGAAGACGACGACCGAAGGATTTTGCGTCACGAAGCAGTGCGCCCGGGCCGCACCGATTTACTGGCCCGCCACCTTGTTGAAGTCGGGTCTTCATCAAGCCCGGTTTCGTTGACTTACCGCAGCGATTCAGCGCTAGAAAAAGAAGTTCAACGTTTGTGCGGCAGCGAACCTGACCTTGTTTCAACCAGTGGCGGCGTTGATCAAGAGGTGTGGGTCGTTTCGGGCTCGGTGGCCCAAAACCTCGCCGACCTGGTTGGGGACCGTACGCTCTACGTCACCGATGGGCACCATCGTTTGGCGGCCGCCGCTACCGCCCGCGAACTTTTTGACGGAGCAGGTGGCCCGTTGGATTGGACCCAGGTGGTTTTGTTTCCTGATTCCGAAATGCTGGTGCTGCCGTTCCACCGACGTATCCATGATCGTCAAGAACGCACCGCCCAGCAACTTTTCGCTGATCTTGAAACCATCGGCACCCTTACCCCGAAAGAAAATGCTGAACAGGCTCGCCCAGAACACGGCCAGGTTGGGATATTCATCAATGGCTCATGGTTTTGCATGGACCTTCCGGCAGCCCACGGAGTTTTGGCTGTTGACCAACTCGACGTATCCCGTTTGCAACACGGCGTATTAAACCCGGTGTATGACATCGAGGACCCCGGGAATGACCCCTCCATTGATTACCTCCCCGAACCGGTTGGTTTGTTTGCTTTAGAGACCCGTTGCTTAGATGACAACGCCACTGGGTTTGTCATGCACCCCACCTCGGTCGCCGAATTAATGGCGGTGGCCGATGCTGGCGAACGCATGCCGCCAAAATCCTCTTACTTTGAACCCAAACCTCAGTCAGGGGTTTTCATTCGTTGCTTGGATCGTGAACCGGGGTGGGAAGCCCCCTACGGATGAGCCAAGCGGCCGTCCGGCAAGCGTTGTTGCAATACCCGCTTGACGGGGTACGGCAATGGTTGTCTTTTACCCAACCGCTTTATGTCATCGGAGCCGACGAACTCCACGAGGTTCCTTCAGCATTAGCAGCCGCTGAACAGGCCGTTGCTCAAGGCAACTGGGTGGTAGGCATGGTTTCTTACGACGCCGGGCCAGCCTTTGACCAAGCCGTTCGGTCTGCACGAATGCGTCGGGTGCCGCTGGTTTCTTTTGGCGTTTTTTCTGCACCGCAGAGAGTAGATGCACCCACTCAAAGCGGGGGCTACCAAGTTGGCCCGTGGGTGGCCAACCGGTCTCAACCGGCTTATTTGACCACCATTCGTACTATCCGAGAGCTCATCGGAGCTGGCGAAACTTACCAAGTCAACCACACGGTGCGCTTGCGGTCGCCATTTTCTGGCGATCCGAGAGGACTGTTCGGCGACCTAGTGCGTGCTCAACAAGCCGACCATGCGGCTTATCTGGATCTTGGTGACCGTGCCGTGTGTTCGGTCTCACCAGAACTCTTTGTTTCTCGCCGAGGGCGCCAACTCACCGCCCGGCCCATGAAAGGAACCATTGGCCGCCACCCTGACCCCACGTGGGATGCCTTGGCCGCTGAGCACCTCGCTCGTTCAGAAAAAGATTTAGCCGAAAACACCATGATTGTCGACATGGTGCGCAACGATTTGAGCCGCATCGCCGATCTCGGCTCCGTCAAAGTACCGGCTTTGCACACGGTGGAGAGTTACCCCACGGTGCACACCATGACCTCAACGGTGACTGCTGAATCTGATGCCTCAGTGGCTGAAGTATTTGCTGCCCTGTTTCCTCCGGCTTCCATTACCGGTGCCCCCAAAGTACGCACTACCGAGATTATTGAAGCCCTCGAAGGCGACGGCCGCGGGGTTTACACCGGGGCTATCGGGGTTTTAGGCCCTGACGGTAACTTCGAGTTCAACATTGCCATCCGCACCGTGTGGGTAGATTTAGCCCAAGGTCGGGCGGAATACGGGGTAGGGGGAGGCATTGTCTGGGATTCCGACCCCGATGAAGAGTGGCGAGAGGTTGAACAGAAAACTCGTGTCCTGAACCGAGCTCGACCTGATTTTCGCTTGTTAGAGACCATGCGCTGGGACCCCAACCAGGGCGTTGATTTACGCTCATTGCATCTTGAGCGATTGGTTACTTCGGCACAGCATTTTAGTTTTGACTTAGATCTTGGATCGGTCAACCATGCTTTAGATGCAGTGGCCGCTGAGGGGCCACGTCGCTTGCGTTTACTGGTGGCTCCTGACGGAGCGGTCGAGCTTCAAGTTTTAGACCTTCCATTGGCTGAAACTGGGCCGTGGCTGGTGCCCTTTAACACCCATCCGGTGCTTAGCGAAAACGAATACCTTTTTCACAAAACCACTTATCGAGATGTGTTTACTCAAGCCCGAGAACGGTTTCCACAAGCCCCTGATGTGGTGCTCTGGAACGAACGCGGTGAACTTACCGAAACCACGACCGGCAACTTAGTAATTGAGATTGACGGGCAGTTGGTGACTCCCCCGGTCTCTTGTGGGCTGCTGCCTGGTACTTTTCGGGCGCATTTACTGGCCCAAGGGGCCATAAGCGAAGCACCGGTTTTGCGTACTCAAGTGACCACAGAGACAAAAGCATGGATGATTAACTCGGTACGCCATTGGGTGCCGATGGTTTTTGATTTTTCTTCTCAGTCCGAAGAGAACGTTAAAAAACCCTCTCGGCAAATCTGAACTATTTAGCCTTTGCGGCGTTCAATCTCTTCCAATATGGCCGGTATTACTTTATGTAAATCGCCAATCACGGCATGACCTGCTTTGGTCACCATGTTGGCTTCGGCGTCGGTATTGATGGCCAAAATATTTTTGGCCGCCATGGCGCCTACCCAATGCTGGATAGCCCCTGAAATACCGTTAGCGATATAAATTTGTGGAGCAATACGGGTACCGGTTTGTCCGACTTGGTCGGAGTGGGGGCGCCATCCGTTATTGGTAACCGCTCGCGAGCACCCCACTACCCCACCTAATGCGGCGGCCAATTCTTCGAGAGGGGCGAAAGCTTCGGCAGAACCCACCCCACGACCGCCACCTACCACTACCGGAGCGGTAGCCAAAGTAATACCTTGGGTGAGCACCACCCGGTCGGTTACTACGGTGCGAGATAGTGCGCTCTCTAGTTCTGGTGAGAAAACAGTCGTTGTCCCGGCGGCGGGAGCAGCGGCCGGGGTGGCTTCGCAACTGTGGTGGGTCACCGAAACGATTTTGGCGCCGTCGGTTTCTAAGGTGGCGTCTTCGAGCAACGAACCACCCCACTGCACCCGGGTCATTTCCCATTGCTCGGAGTTCGGGGTGACGTCTAAACAGTTAGCGACAAAAGGCACGTTTAAACGGGCGGCTACCTGGGCCATTACCTCGTTGCCTCGGTCGGTGCCGCAAGCCATCGCTGCGGAGGCATCGACGGATCGAACCAATTGGGTGAGTGCTTCGCCCCAAGCTTCGGGGCCAAAATCGGTCAAGATCTCGTGGTTAATCACGTGGATGGTTTCGGCGCCGTAGGCCGCCAACTGTGCGCTGGCTTCTTGTGCTCCTTGGCCAATAACTACGGCGTGGCAGGCTATTCCGGCGTCGGTCGCTAGTTGGCGGCCGAAAGTCAAGGCCTCTAGGGAGGCCTCGGCCAAAGTGCCGCGATCGTGATCGCAAAGAATTAACAGAGTCATGACAGCACCCCAAGTTCTTCTAATAAGTCGACAACGGCCGGGGCCGCCTCGGGGCCTTCGCCAAGAATTACTGTGGTAGAGGCCGCTTCTTCGGGGCGGTGCAAGCGGCGGCGCTTTTGGCCACCCGGTTCAGCGGTAGGTTCGGTGGCTTCTATTACCGCTTTTTTCGAAGCTAAGCGCCCCTTCATGGTTGGGTAACGAGGCAAGTTGATGCCTTCTTTAATACCCAAAACGGCCGGGGTGGGTATTTCATAAACTTCAAAACCGCCGTCTATTTCACGGCGAGCGGTAACCGTGCCTTCGGCTACATCTATGCCTTTAATACCGTTGACAATGGGGCGGCCCAAAGCATGAGCGACCCGTACCCCTACTTGGAACCCACCGGCGTCGGCAGATTCGTTACCAAAAAGCACCAAGTCGAACGGCCCTTCGGCCTCTTCAAGGTCGCTGATGGCTTGGGTTAAAGCCGCGGCGGTTCGTTGGGCATCCCAATCCACTTCGGTGATGGGCAACAAGACAAAATGGTTGCCTCCTACGCTGGCTGCGTATCGCAACTGCTCTTCGGCTTCGGCGGGGCCCAAGGTAAGCACCGTGACCTGGCCTTCGTGGGCTTCAGCAATTTGTACTGCCTCTTCCAGCGCACATTCTTCGTGGGGGCTCGTGGTGAACCCCAAATGAGCGGAGTCCACTGCTTGTTCATCGGCGGTGATGTTGATGCGGGCGCCGGGAGCCGGCACTCGCTTAACGCAAACCAAAAGTCGCATGATGGCTCCTAGGACTTGAGACGAGTGTTTTCCGGATCAAAGATGGCGCCGGTAGAGCCCACCTTGACCGGGAAGAGTTCGTTCATGTACATGACCTGCAGGTCGGTACCGGGTACCGCAAGTTCGGTGGGCAAGTAGGACATCAACAGGTGCTTGCCAACTGTGGGGCCAAAGCCAGCAGTAGTTACCCGACTGGCCCGACCGTGGGAGTCCACGATGCGACCGCCGTCTAACGTCAAGATGGGTTCGTTACCGCCTTGCATAAAGCGTTGGCGCCCTTGGCTATCTGTTTGGTCTTCTACGGTCAGGGTACACATCGCTACTTCGGTGGTGCCTTCTCGAGCGGCCAGGTAGGCCTCTTTACCAATGAAGTCAGCGGCTTTTACCTTGGGGCGAGCCAAACCAGCTTCTAACGGGTTGTATTCGCTTTCCAATTCGGCACCCATCAGGCGGTAGCCCTTTTCTAAGCGGCCTGATGTTCCATATACGCCACCACCGGTGGGGCGAATACCTTGGTCGGCGCCAGCGGCCATGAGGGCATCCCACAAAGCGGGCCCGTTGGCCCAGTTGGTGTAGATTTCCCAACCGGTATCGCCCACGTAAGAAACTCTAAAGAGGGTGCAGGGCAGGCCAGCAATTTCTACGTCTATGACCGAGCCGTAAGGTGATCCGTTTTGTGAAAGGTCAGCGTCGGTGAGTTGGCCTAACACGGTCGGGGCGTTGGGGCCCCATAAACCTAAGGTGGTGACCTGTTTGGTGATGTTGGTGAACTTCACCGAACCGTCGAGGGGCATGTGGCGGTTGACCCAGAAAGAGTCACGGCCGCCGTCGAATACCCCGGTGACGATGCGTACCTTGTCTTGGGCGGTGCGCATCATGGTGAGGTCAGAGTGGAAACCGCCGTCGGGGGTTAGCCACGGGGTGTAGATAGAGCGGCCTACGGCGACGTCTACTTTATTTACGGCGAGGTAGTCGGCGTACTGGACGGCCCCCGGGCCTTCGAGTTCGTAAATTTGGAAGGCGCTGAGGTCTACTAGGCCGCAGTTTTCTCGCAGGTTGAGGTGTTCGCCAACGGTGATGGGGCTCCACCACCGGTTGTCCCATTCCACGGTGCGTTCCGAAAGGTCGTAGCGCTCGACAAGGTCAGCGTTGGCGCCGTACCACTGGGGGCGTTCCCAGGTGCGGGCTTGGAAAAACATGGCGTCAAGGTCTTGTTGGCGTGAGAAATAGGGGCCGACGTCGATGTTGCGGCGCCCTTCCCATTGCTCGGCGGGGTGCACGATGCCGTAGGTCTTGATAAAGCTTTCGTCGGCTCGTGACCAAATATGTTCGTCGGAGCGCTCGCCTTCGTAAAACCGAGCCAGGTCTGCGCCGTGGGCGTCGATAACTCGGGGGTAGCCGTAGGTCATCCATTCGGCGACTACTTGAGCCATGCCGGGGCCTTCTTTTACCCAAACGGCGGCCGCTGACCAAAGGTTACGTACCTCGATAGTTTCACCGAGGCAGGGCATGCCGTCGGGGGTTAAAGACAGCAAACCGTTGATGGCGTATTTTATCTCGGCGTCGCCGAGCATGTCCATGAGTTCGATGGCTGTTTCCATTTGGTCATCGAAATCGTCGGGGGTGAAGGGCATTTCGGTGGGCGACAAAGCGGCTTCTTGGTTGGAGGGGATTTCATCGGGGTGATGCAAGATGGCCCGGTGGCCGTAAGAGCCGACTTCCATGGAGCCTGAGGATTGGCGCTCGTAACAGAAGGTGTCCATGTCGCGCACGATGGGGTAGCCGATTTCGTTGTTGGTTTCGGCCAAGATGTCCATGGGGCCCACGTCGGCCATTTGGTGCACGGTGGGCACCAAGGGGATGGTGGCTCCGGCCATGTTGGCGATGCGGTTTGACCACACGCCGCAGGCCACGACCACGTACTCGGCTTCGATACGGCCTTTGTCGGTGACTACGGCGCTCACCGTGGTGACGCCGCCTTCGCCTTGGGTGGTTTCGATGTCCAGAACTTCGGTGTTGGCGAATACTTGACAGCCGGCGGTTTCGATGGCTTCTTTGCGCATTACGGTGCCGGTTTCTAGCGAGTCAACGACCGAAACGGTTGGGCAGTAGAAACCGCCCAAGATGACCTCTTCGTTGATGAAGGGAACGAGTTCTTTTACTTCGGATGGGCTGAGTAGGTGGGCTTCGATACCCCAGGCTTTAGCGGAGGTCATGCGGCGGTCAAGTTCATCCATGCGTTCTTGGGTACGGGCGACTTCGATGCCGCCAGAATCTACTGAGAGGTCCATGTCTCGGTATTGGTCGGCGCTTTGCTCGCCTAGCAGGGCCATTTCTTTATTGTGGTCAACCGGAAAAATGAAGTTTGAGGCGTGGCCGGTGGAGCCGCCGGGGTTAGGAAGAGGCCCTTTTTCTATGAGAACAAGGTCGGTCCAACCCAAGCGGGCCAAGTGACCTACTAAACAGTTGCCGACGATGCCGGCCCCGATAACCACGACTTTGGCGTTAGTGGGAAATTCGCTCATTGAAATACTCCAGTAGGCAGCAGAGACCGACTGTGAGAGGCGACTCTGGTTAGGTTATTTGCAAGATAGGGCACGTGAGCACATATCCGGTGTCCTGCGGGGATCTTAATCCAACAAAAGTAAAAGTCAACCACATAATGGGAAGCCTCACCACCTAGCGGGAAACTTTTTTATCGTCGGAAAACGGTACGCAGGGTTTCCAAACCACCATCAACCGAGATGACCTGCCCGTTAACAAAACGCGCCGCCGGTGAAGCTAGAAAAACTGCCATAGCAGCCACATCCGCTCCTTCGATAAACGACCGCATGGACACTTGGTCCTGGTAACGCTCACGAATAATTGTTTCAGAGAGACCCAGCGCTACGGCTTCGGCCGCGATCACTTGGTCCATGCGGTCACCACCCACCGACCCCGGGCACAAGGTATTTACCCGAATATTGAACTCGCCCAACTCCATGGCCAAGGTGGCGCTTAGCCCCACCACCGCCCATTTTGAAGCGGCGTAAGGACTCCGCAAGGGGTAGCCCACTAAGCCCGCCGTGGAAGCGGTATTTAAAATGACCCCGGATTCTTGAGCCCGCATCAAAGGGATGGCCCGGCGACAGCAAAGAAACATGGAGCGCACGTTGACGGCCATCGTTCGGTCCCACTCGGATACCTCAAGTTCCTCTAGCGCCCCGGTTGGCCCAGCGATGCCCACGTTGTTGCACAACACATCTACCCCACCCATGACCTGCACCGCTTCGTCAAAAAGTTGATCTACCTGGTCAGGGTCCGACACGTCTGCGGCGGTGGCCGTAACTCCGGGAGGAAGGTCGTGGAGTTGCCCCGGCAAGTCAGCAACATGCACTTGAGCCTCATCGTCTAAAAAAGCAGTCACCATGGCCGCGCCAATACCTGAGGCTCCTGCCGTAATCAATACCCTTTGCTGTCCAGTAGTTGAACTCTCAGCAGAATCTTTGTTCACTCTCGTCATAGATGAATCCTATTCCCTGCTTGGATCCAAGACCGTTGATCCTAAAAAGATGGCGTCCTTAGCCAAAGACAATGAGGGTCAGCGAACCCATAGTGCCCAACAGCCCTAGCCATTGCCAGAGGCGTAGAGTTTCTCCCCGAAAAAGCCAACCACAGGCCACGGTGACGGCGGCGTACTGCGTACCGGCGGCAGCAACTGGGGCGAGGTCGCCATGTTGCAAGCCGTAAAGAAAAGACAATGCGCCTAGCCCCCCCCAAAAAGCGCCCAGGCTGGCTAGCCCAATCGCTCGTCGATCTGGAAATATCGAAACCGTGGCCCGTTTGCTCAAAAAAGCAAAAACTACAAAACCCACCAACCTTTGCGAAACCATCGGCCAATGCCCGCTCTCTGGAGAGGCCAGGTCAAGCACCACGAAAAGAGCGGCGTAACTGACTCCGGAGAGAGCACTAAAAAGTACGCCCTTTTTTAAGTCGCCCGTAAAATTCGGATCAAAGGTAATGAGTAGTACAGAAAGCACTCCCAAAGCAATGCCACCTAATACTGCTGATGACGGAGCGTTTCCCCAAAGTAAAGAAAACACCGTAGGTAAGGCCACTGAGAGAACAGCAGCCGGAGGGCCCACGACTGCCACGTTGGCCGACTGGTAACCCAAGTAAAGCGCGCCCAACGCAGCCACTCCGATAAACCCGCTGGCCGCTCCGATCAACAAGTCAACGGTTCGCCACTCGCTACCCGCTACCGCTGCTGCGGTGAGAGCAAGAAAAAAACCGCCAAAAAGGAACGCCCCTAACGACTGACTGATGGTGGCACGGTCTGAGGAGTTGCGGGTGAAATGATCGCCCACCCCGACCCCTAGTGCTGCTGCTACTCCATAAATCGCCGACATGTTCAACCCGGCCTTTTCATGTTTTTTAAGGGTGGTATCCCAAGGCTTCAGAGATACTGGCTGCTACTTGAACTAACCGCTGGCCAATGATTTCTTCCATGGTTTCGTCGGGAAAGCGATAGGCCGGCCCGTGACTATGCAATGCACCCATCACCACGCCAGTGTTGTTGTAGAGCGGGGCAGCCACCGAGTTAATGCCTTCAGAGAATTCTTCGTGGGCCCATAGGTAGCCCTGACGGCGAGCAACTTCCAGGCGTGAACGAATCTGCTCAGGGTCGATCACCGTTTTTGAGGTAAAGCGATCAAGCGGCCGATCCAGGAATCTGTCTACTGCATCGTTTGGCCATTGAGATAAAATGACCAAGCCGGCAGGCACCACATGCATGGGTAAACTCACCCCGGTCCAATCTCTTATCTGAACCGGATGGGGAGAATCTGCCTCACCGATATAATGCACGTCATAACCGGCGGGTATAGACAAGCCAACCGTTTCGCCCAGAGCCTCTACGAGGTCAAGCAAATGCGGTTGAGCAACGGCCAAGAGGCTTTGTGTGGGGTCCACGGTGGTGGCCATGGTCAAGAGGGCCGGGCCAATTTGGTAAGTGGTGTCGTCGATTGTGCGCACGATTGCCCCTAAGTCTTCCAAGGTGTAAAGCAGCCGAGCCACAGTGCTGGTGGGCAGATTGACACTTCGGGCCAGGTCGCTTATGCCGGCTCCCTCTCGCGCTATTTCTTCAAGAAGAGAGAAGGCACGATCAATACTTTGTACAGTTTTCACATTTTGCCTTTTGGGTAGATTGTTAGATTCTTGCCACCATCCGGGAAGCATGAAGATGATGGTGGACGCTTAGCGAAAAGATGGGTAGAGTTCCCACCATACAGGCACTTCCCGCATTATGGGAATATTGTAAAATTCACCACGTTGTGGGTTCACCCCATAAGGTGGCCAACGGGGCACGTCCCTTACCTACGGAGGAACCATGGTCGAAGAACAACCCGAAGAAGAAATTATCTTGGCTGATCTGTCCGACGACGACCTCACCGCCCAGATGCACGATGACCTGTACGACGGGTTGGCCGACGAAATAGCCGAAGGCACGAATATTTTGTTAGCCCGCGGCTGGGAGCCCGGACGAGTACTCAACGACGCCTTGGTTGAAGGCATGCGCATCGTAGGCATTGACTTTCGCGATGGCATTCTCTTTGTCCCCGAGGTACTCCTCTCGGCCAATGCCATGAAAGCCGGCATGGCCATCTTGCGCCCCCTGCTGGCCGAAACCGGTGTAGAACCGATTGGCAAAATTGTTATCGGTACCGTCAAGGGAGACATCCACGATATTGGGAAAAACTTGGTGGGCATGATGCTCGAAGGTGCCGGCTTCGAAGTTATCGACCTGGGCATCAACACCGATGTTGAAGAATTCCTCGGCGCTCTAGATGAACACAAGCCAGATTTCCTTGGCATGTCCGCTTTGTTGACCACCACCATGCCCTACATGAAGGTCGTTATCGACGTCCTCAAAGAGAAAAGCCTGCGCGAGGAATACATAGTCATCGTAGGCGGAGCCCCCCTCAACGAAGAATTTGGCGAAGCCATCGGAGCCGATGCTTACTGCCGAGATGCTGCCGTGGCCGCCGAAACCGCTCAGCGCCTTATCGCCGAGCGCCGCGCCGCTGCTTAACTCTAAGCCATGACCTCCGAAAGCCCAGCCGGGCACATGACCGGCGAACGCACGCTCATTGTGGCTTGTGGGGCCTTATCGCGTGAACTCTTGCAGGTGATAGAGGTCAACAACCTGCCGGGGGTAGAAATAGCGTGCTTGCCCGCCTCTTATCACAACACTCCAGACAAAATTCCTGACGCCGTGGCCCAGCGAGTACGTGCCGCCGCCGGACTTTACGACACCATCTACGTGGGTTATGCCGATTGCGGCACCGGCGGCCGCCTCGACGCAGTCTGCGAAGAACTCGGCGTAGAACGCCTCCCTGGTGCCCACTGCTACGAATTTTTTGCCGGCCAACAAACCTTCGCCCGACTACACGACGCCGAACCAGGCACCTTTTACCTCACCGATTTTTTAGTCAAACACTTTGACCGCCTGGTCATCAAAGCCCTCTGGCTAGACACCCACCCCGAGTTGCTCAGCGATTACTTTGGCAACTACACCCGTTTGGTTTACCTCGCACAAACCGATAACCCAGACTTGGTGGCTCAAGCCGAAACCGCCGCCCAACGGCTTGGCTTACGTTTTGAACTTTGCCCCACCGGCTACGGAGAACTTGCCACCAGCGTGGTTGAACTGAGTTCCCCCAACCGGCAACCCATAGGAGCGTATTAACACCATGGCCACCGCATTGGTAACTATCTTTTGGCGCGATATCCCAGCGCAGATAACCGCACAAAAAGGCCGCACCCGAGAAAAAGGGCTCCTTGACGCACGTTTTCAACTAGCCATTGACCAAGCGGCCATGGTGGCTGGCCTTACTGGGACCGACGATTACGTCACCCAATGGCGCCGAGAAAGTCAGCCTTGTAGTGCTGACTTGGCCCAAGAAGTCGCTGACGCCCTGGTTCGTGTTGACATCGATTACCCGGCCGAACGAATCAAAAAACTTGTACGCTCCGGCGGCCTTGAACCAACAGAAGATCAAAACTCTTAAGAGGAAAACCTCATGACCGACACCATTCTTAGTTCAGCCAGCAAAGAGGTCGCTATCGGCTTCGGTCGGCCATTCGTCATGATTGGCGAACGCATTAACCCCACCGGGCGCAAACTGTTGGCCGAAGAAATGAAAAACGGCGACTTCAGCCGAGTGGCCGCCGACGCTATAGCCCAAACCGAAGCTGGCGCCCACATGCTCGACGTCAACGCCGGCATTCCCCTCGCCGACGAGCCCGCCCTATTAGCCCAAGCTATTCAACTCGTACAATCGGTAACCGACCTGCCCATCTCCATCGACTCCTCCATCATCGAGGCCCTCGAAGCGGGCCTGGGGGTCTATCAAGGAAAAGCCTTAGTGAACTCGGTGACCGGGGAAGAAGAAGTCATGGAGCGTGTGTTGCCTTTAGTAGCCCGCCACGGGGCCGCCGTGGTAGCAATCTCCAACGACGACACCGGTATTTCCGAAGACCCCAACGTACGTTTTGCCGTAGCCAAGCGCATTGTTGAACGGGCCGCCGACCATGGAATCCCCGCCTGTGATGTGGTCGTTGACCCTCTGGTAATGCCAATCGGCGCCATGGGCACCGCCGGCCAGCAAGTTTTTGCTTTGGTGCGGCGCCTCCGTGAAGAACTCAAGGTCAACACCACCTGCGGGGCTTCTAACGTCAGTTTCGGACTACCCAACCGGCACATAATAACCGGCACCTTTTTGGCCATGGCCATGAGCCACGGCATGACCTCGGCCATCATGAACCCCCTGCACGCCGAAGTTAAATCAGCGGTAATGGCCGCCGACGTCTTAGCAGGCGCCGACGCCGACTGCGCCGCATGGATCCGCATTAACCGCGACCCCGACGCCCCGGCACGCGAACGCCGCGGGGGGCGTCGTCGCTCAGCCTGACATGGCCACTGACGGCGCCAACGACCACCTCGTTGTTTTTACCCCCTCGGGGCGTCGCGGCCAAATAACCGACGGCACCACCGTGCTTGATGCGGCTCGACAACTCGGCGTAGACCTTGACTCGGTCTGCGGTGGCCGAGGCATTTGCGGACGTTGCCAGGTAGAACCCATGTTTGGTGAGTTTTCCAAACATGGAATCACGGCACAACCAAAAAACCTTTCGGTAGCGGCCAGCATGGAAGCCGAATACCACGGGCGTCGCCCCTTATCAAGTCAAAATAACTTGGCGTGCGCCGCCTCAGTCTGCGGCGATCTCATTATTGATGTCCCCGCCGAAAGCCAAGTACACCAACAGGTCATTCGCAAAGAAATCGACCTTGGCCGTCTTGAACTTGACCCGGTACTGGTGTTTCGCCTCATTGAGATTGACACTGAAAAAACCGTGGTTAGTTCAGAACTCATCCTTGAAGCTTTGGCAACTCAATGGGACCTCACCCATTTATCGATGCACCCCTCAGTGCTTACTCAACAAGAAACAATTTCTTCCGACCTTTGCACGGTGGCCATCAGAGATGACCAGCAAATAGTTGCTCTCTGGCCCGGGTTGAAAGATCTCGCCCTCGGGGTGGCCGTAGACGTCGGTTCAACCACCATTGCCGCCCATTTGTGCGACTTGGCTACCGGGGAAGTACTGGCCACCGCCGGCACCATGAACCCACAAATTCGCTTTGGCGAAGACCTCATGAGCCGGGTCTCTTATGTCATGATGAACCCCGGCGGGGAGACCGAAATGACTACCGCAGTACGGCAATCCCTCAACGACTTGGTGAGCGAACTTTGCCAACAAGTAGACGCCACGCCTCAAGATGTTTTAGAGATGGTGCTGGTCGGCAACCCAGTTATGCACCACTTGTTTTTAGGAATTGACCCAGTGCCTCTTGGTCAAGCACCGTTTATTTTGGGCATCGAAAAAGCAGTCGACCGGGCCCCCCAAGACCTTGACCTTCATATTCATCCGGCGGGGCGCATCCATGTGTTGCCTTGCATCGCCGGCCACGTGGGAGCCGACACGGCAGCGGTTATTTTGTCTACCCGCCCCCAAGACAACCCCAAAGATCAAATCACCTTGGTGGTTGATGTGGGCACCAACGCAGAGATCCTTTTGGCGGGCCATGGCCGTTTGTTGGCGGCCTCTAGCCCGACCGGGCCAGCCTTCGAAGGGGCGCAAATCACCGCCGGCCAACGAGCCACCCCGGGGGCCATTGAACGAGTACGCATTAACCCCGAAACCGGCGAACCCCGCATTCGCGTACTAGGGGTTGACCCATGGTCTAACGAACCCGGCTTTGCCGAAGCCGTAGCCGCCACCGGGGTAACCGGTATTTGCGGTTCCGGAATCATCGAAGTAGTGGCCGAACTATTTCTGGCCGGACTCATGAACTCAGACGGGGTAATTGGCGGGGCAGGTACTCGCCCGAGTTCACGCATTGAGCCCGACGGCCGCACCATGCGCTATGTCTTGCACGACCCACAAGACGGCACTCCGCCTTTGGTTATTACCCAAAACGATATTCGAGCCATCCAGTTAGCAAAGTCTGCGCTCTATGCCGGTATTCGCTTGCTCATGGACCACCTTGAAGTAGATCACCTGGACCACATTCAATTAGCCGGCGCCTTCGGGAGCCACATTGACACTTTGCGGGCCACCGTTTTGGGGCTCATCCCCGACTGCCTGCCCGACCAAGTGCGTGCGGTGGGCAATGCCGCCGGTGCTGGCGCGGTCATCGCTTTGCTTTCCGGTGCCGCCCGGCAAGACATCCAACACATAGTTACCGAAATAGAAAAAGTTGAAACAGCTACCGAACCCGCTTTTCAAGCGCACTTTATTGATGCCATGGCTATTCCCCATCGCACCGCCCATTACCCCGGCCTCTCCACCCGCATGACCTTGCCTGAACCACCTATTACCGAAACCACCCCAGGGCGCCGTCGTCGACGTACCCGCTGAAAGGAACCACTCATGAGTGAAACCCCCCGTCGCCGATCAGGTGGCCGCTCGGCCCGCCAAGCTGCTCGTAGCGAAAATACGGCCGAGGTCAAGCCGTACCTGACTCGATCTATCGCCCCAGTGGAGATAGTCCCCGAAGAGGGTTTGCTGCAAATTGAGTACAACGCTGACACCATTTTGGAAGAAATTGGTATTGACTTTCGCGACTACCCCTCGGCACTAGCTTTATTAAAAAACGCTGGTGCTTCTGTAGATGGCGAAAGGGTGCGTTTCCCTCGGGGCATGTGTCGCGAAATCATTACCGCTACTGCACCTGCGGTGTACACCCATCACGCTCGCAACCCGGCACGAAGCGTGCAAATTGGTGGCGACGCCACGGTGTTCGTTCCCGCTTATGGGCCGCCTTTCGTGCGCGACCTCGACCAAGGCCGGCGCTACGCCACCATTGAAGATTTTCAAAACTTCGTCAAACTGGCTTACCTCAGCCCCCACATGCATTCCACAGGGGGCACGGTATGCGAACCGGTAGATATACCAGTTTCTCATCGACACCTCGACATGGTTTACGCCCATTTACGTTACGGCGATAAACCATTCATGGGTTCGGTGACCGCTGCTGAGCGAGCGCAAGATTCTATCGACATGGCCAAGCTGGTCTTTGGCGACGAGTTCGTAAGCCAGAACACCGTAATGACTAGCCTCATCAATGCTTCGTCGCCTCTGTCTTGGGACGCCACCATGCTGGGAGCAGCCGAGGCCTACGCCAAGAGCATGCAAGCCACCGTGATCAGTCCCTTTATTTTGGCGGGCGCCATGGCCCCGGTCACCGTGGCTGGCGTAGCAGCCCAAACCTTGGCCGAGGCCTTAGCGGGCATGACTTTCGTACAATTGGTGAACCCTGGAGCCCCGGTGGTCTTTGGTTCTTTTGCTTCGTCAATGTCTATGCAAACTGGTGCCCCCACTTTTGGAACTCCCGAACCGGCGTTGGTGCTGTTTACCATCGGTGCTTTAGCTCGGCGCCTCGGGGTGCCATTTCGTTCTGGCGGAAGCCTCTGTGGGTCCAAGATTCCCGATGCCCAAGCAGCGGCCGAAAGCATGGCCACCCTTTTGCCATCCTTATTGGGTGGGGTAAACTTTATGTTGCATTCTGCGGGTTGGCTCGAAGGCGGGTTGAGTATGGGGTACGAAAAATTCATCATCGATGCCGACCAGTGCGGTTTGATGTCTAAGTTGGTGGCCGGAGTTGACCTCAGCGAAAATGGCCAAGCCATGGATGCCATTCGTGAAGTGGGCCCGGGGCAACACTTCTTAGGGGCTGCGCACACTTACGCCAACTTTGAAACAGCCTTCGCTCGGTCAGAAATTGCCAACAACGACAGCTATGAGCAATGGGAAGAAGATGGGAGTTTGGATGCCGCTCAGCGGGCCAACGCTCTGTGGAAAAAGCAGTTAGCCGAATACGAAGCTCCCGCTCTTGATACATCTATCGATGAGGCTTTGTTAGATTTTATGGGCCGGCGTAAAGAAGAGATTCCTGACAGTTTTGCTTAAGCGTTTCCACTGAGTGGGATAGGCATCCCACTCAGTGGAAACCGCCAGAAAAAAGAACTACACTCACCAAACCAATCAGGCCACGCCTGAAGGGCACAACAACCACCCTGCGCCTTCGGGCCTTAAAGATTTGGATTGAGAACAATGCCGTTCCCCTCTGACCTAGAAATCGCTCGCTCCGCAAAGTTGCGACCCCTCACCGACGTCGCCGCCGACGCCGGAATCCCCAACGAATACTTAGAGCCCTACGGCGACGGCACCGCCAAAATAAAACTTGAAGCCATCGAAGCCATGAGCGACCGGCCCAAAGCCCGTTACGTTGTGGTCTCTGCCATTACTCCCACCCCACTCGGCGAAGGTAAAACCACCACCGTGGTAGGCCTCGGCCAAGGATTCAGCCATATTGGCAAAAAAGCCACCATCGCTATCCGCCAACCCTCCATGGGCCCCACCTTCGGCATCAAAGGCGGCGCCGCCGGCGGCGGCTACAGCCAAGTTGTACCTATGGAACTTCTCAACCTGCACCTCACCGGCGACACTCACGCCGTTACCGCCGCCCACAACATGTGCTCGGCCATGCTTGACGCCCACCTCTTTCACGGCAACAAGACCAACCTTGACCTCCACAACATCACCTGGCGTCGAGTAGTCGACATCAACGAGCGTGCCTTACGCAACGTGGTCATCGGCTTAGGCGGGCGCCTCGACGGCATACCCCGCGAAACCGGCTTCGACATTTCTGCAGCTTCAGAAGTAATGGCCGCCCTGGCCCTCTGCACGTCACTACAAGACCTTCGAGTCCGCATGGGTCGCATCGTGGTGGGTTACGACAAAGACGGCACCCCGGTGACCGCCGAAGATATTGAAGTAGCGGGCGCCATGACGGTAATCCTAAAAGAAGCCATCAAACCCAACTTGATGCAAACCCTCGAAGGCACCCCGGCTTTAGTGCACTGTGGCCCCTTCGGTAATATTGCTACCGGCAACTCATCTATCGTGGCCGACCAAATCGGCATCCACACCGGAGACTTCTTGCTCACCGAGGCAGGCTTTGGTGCCGACATGGGGGCCGAAAGGTTCTTCAACATCAAATGCCGTTACTCCGGCATTGCCCCCGACGCCGCCGTGTTGGTAGCCACCGTTCGCGGCCTCAAAGCACACAGCGGCAACCACAAAATTGTGGCCGGAAAACCACTCCCCGAAGCCCTCTTGGCCGAAAACCCTGACGAAGTACATCAGGGCGGCGACAACCTGCGCAAGCAACTAGAGAACATGCAAATCCACGGCGTTTCGCCAGTAGTAGCCATCAACGTGTTCCCCGGTGACCACGATGCCGACATTAAGGCTATTGAAGAAATCGCCGACGAATACGGCGCTCGCGTAGCGGTAACCACCCACTTCGCCGACGGCGGCAAAGGGGCAGCTCAACTAGCCGAAGCAGTAGCCGAAGCAGCCAACGAACCCTCCAACTTTAAGGTTCTTTACCCCGACGAAATGTCTATCCGAGACAAGATTCGCACGGTGGCCGAAAAAGTCTACGGCGCCGATGGCGTGGACTTCTCAACCAAAGCCAACAAACAAATCGACACCTACGAAGCCAACGGCTTTGGCAACCTCCCGGTATGCATCGCCAAAACCCACCTTTCTATTAGCTCTGATGCTTCACTTAAAGGCGCACCCACTGGGTGGACCCTCCCAGTACGTGAAGTACGGGCCTCGGTAGGCGCCGGGTTTGTTTACCCCATCTGTGGCGACATGCGCACCATGCCTGGCCTCGGTTCAAGCCCCGCCGCGGCCCGCATAGACATTGATGAAAACGGTGAAATCGTAGGGTTGAGTTAGCGATGGGCGGCGCAAAAGCCCTCCCTCGAAAAAACCGCGGCGACCAGACGGTTCAACGCCAACTGCTAGAAAACATGACCTACGAGTTGATACCGCTAAAGAACGTACACGACCAGGCCGAATTCTTGCCCGCCAACTCCACCATGTCGGTTACTTCTTCACCAGCAAAAACCATCGACGACACCCTCGACCTTTGTGCCGCATTTGCCGCACAAGGCCACACCACCATTCCACACTTTGCCGCCCGCATGGTGGAAAGCGAAGAGCATGTGGAGCGCATTGTTCAACGAGTCAACGAACAAGGTATTAAAAAGGTTTTCATCATTGGCGGCGACGCAGAACAACGTGGCCCCTTTTACGATGCCGCCAGTTTTATGCGATCATTTTTTGCCCTAAGCCCCAACATCGAAACGGTCGGCATTGGCTGCTACCCCGACGGGCACGGTGGCATACCCGAAGAAGCACTTCTAAGCGCCCTCCAGGAAAAACAAGCACTCATTAACGACGCCGGCTATCAAGGGTACATAGCTACCCAAATGTGCTTCGACCCCGACCAAATCAAATCTTGGCTCAGCGAACAACGAGCCAACGGCATCACCTTGCCTTGCCACCTCGGAGTACCCGGTGCCATTGACCGCACCCGTTTGGTCACCATTTCGTTACGCCTGGGCATTGGCCACTCTGCCCGCTACCTAAAAAAGAACAGTGCCTCAGTTATTCGTTTACTTTCACCCGGCGGCTACAACCCCAGTAAACTTTTAGCCCCACTTTCTAGCCACGCCACCGAACTCAACATCACCAACATCCACTGCTTTACTTTTAATGCCGTGGACACCACCGAAGACTGGCGCCTAAAAACCCTCGCCAAACTCAAAAACTAACTTAACCGGTTAGCCACCCAGCGGCTTTTTCAGTAGCGTCAAGGCATGACTACAACCCTCAACCCTCCTTCGTGGAATCCTTTTGATGCAGAGTTCATGATTGACCCCTACCCAACCTACGCTCGTTTACGCATTGAAGACCCGGTACACCGCACCCCGTTGGGCATCCTCATCTTGTCGAGGTATGAAGATGCTTTTCAACTGCTTCGCGACCCCACCACTTCCGTGCAACGATTTGACACCGACCGCGTAGTGCCCGAACACATGCAGCCCCTGCAAAACCGAAGAGAAGAACGCGGGCCATCAATATTGGGACTCGACCCACCCGACCACACCCGATTACGCAAACTTGTACAACGCACCTTTACCCCCCGAGCCATTGCCCGCATGCGAGACCAAACCGCTGTCATCGTGGACGAACTTCTTGACGAACTGGGCGACGTTGACCAAATAGATCTCATCACCGACTACGCCTTTATTGTTCCCTTTACGGTCATCCACCGCATGCTGGGGTTGCCCGATACCGACATTTTTATGGTCCGCCAATGGTCGCAAGATTTAGCCCGCACATTGGAACCGTTCCTCACTCCAGAACAAGTAACCGCCGCCATTAGCGGCGGTGAAAAAATGGACGAATACTTACTTGATGCCATCGCCCAGAAACGCAAAAACCCCCAAGATGATCTTCTGACCGCTTTAGTAGAAGCCGAAGAAGAAGACGACCGTATGACCGAAGAAGAGCTCTTGTCTATGACCGGCCTGCTTTTTGTGGCCGGCCACGAAACCACCGTCAACTTGATCGGTAACGGCACCCACGCCTTACTCAGCCACCCTGACCAAATACAAATTGTGCGCACCGACCCGTCGGTCGATGAAAACATGGTTGATGAACTTCTTCGCTACGACAGTCCCGTCCAAACCTCAGGCCGACGCCTTACCCAAGACACCACAATAAGCGGAGTAGAAATAGCGGCAGACGAGATGGTCCTCACTGCCCTCGGGAGCGCCAACCGAGACGAAACCTTTTGGGGACCCACCGCCAACGACCTTGACGTCACTCGTCCCGAAGCAGGCCGTCATCTGGCTTTTGGCAGCGGAATCCACCACTGCCTGGGAGCCGCCTTAGCCCGCATGGAAGGTGAGATAGCCGTCACCCGACTGGTTCGTCGCTTTCCCGAATTGGCTCATAACGGCGAAGACACCATGAACGGCCGCATCATCTTGCGAGGCCGAGAAACCTTCCCTGTTAGCTTGGGGACCCCTGTATAAGTTCCTTTTTAGAGGGACAAGCAAGAGCGCAAAAAATCGCCCCGCTGGCAAAAGTTAAAGCCATAAACAGCCAGGTGCGATCAAAAGCCACCAACGGGCCTTTGCTGGCTTGCGAAGTAAAGATCGCTACGGCGATAGCTACCCCGGCGGCAAAGCCCATCGACGAGCCCGTGCGCAAAGTTGCACTGGCCGTAGCAAAACGTTGCGGAGGAACATTTTTCATCCCCATAGAAGAAAAAGTAGCGAACGAACAGGCCACCCCGATGCCCAACATAAGGTGAGCCGGAAGCAACGTAGAGAAATACCCGCCCTCTCCGTTCGCCCGGATAATAAGCCACAGGGGGCAACAAGCGGCCGAAGCGCTGCCGGTGACTACCAGCGTTCGGTGGCCCACCCGATCAGCGACTGACCCAATCGGCCCACCCAGCAGCGCTGCTAAAGCCGGGCCAGGTACCACGCCGAAACCTGCCGCTAACACCGACCAGCCCCAAAGTTCTTGGAGAAGCAGTGTGTTGAACAGCACCGTGGCAATAAACGCCGTGGAGAATAATGTTTGCCCCACCGCCGCCGACCAAAAAGCGCGGATCCGAAATAAGTTGAGGTCCAGCAACGGGTACGGGTGGGTGGCCGACCGGCGAATCAAAACCAAGATCAACAAAAGCCCCACTAGCGCCGTAACTAACGTAGAAAGAGAGCCATACCCCCACTCACCGCCCTGCACTACAGCCACCAACAAAAGCGCCACGCCAAAGGTGCCGGCAGGAACCCCTAACAAATCGAAACGGCCTTCGGCTTCCGGGTCGCTGCTTTCGTGGACAAAACGTGGAGTCAAAATAAAAATGAACAAACCCACCGGCACGTTGACAAAAAATATCCAACGCCAATTAAAAGCATCAATTAAAATTGCCCCCATGGTCGGCCCAATCGCTGCCCCTAAAGCAGCGGAGGCACCCCAAATACCAATGACCATGGAATGCCGGTCCGGCGGAAACTCTGGAAGGATCATAGAGAGCGAGGCGGGGCTCAAAATAGAAGCACCAATGCCTTGCAACACCCGAGCAGCGATGAGAAAACCGGGAGTTGGCGCCACACCCGATAATAAAGAACCAATCATAAAAACCGCTACCCCAACAAGAAAAAGTTTACGGCGGCCTTTTTGATCGGCTAGTCGGCCCGAAATCAACAAAAACGCCCCAACGGCCACCGAGTAACCCGAAAGCACCCAAGAAAGGCCCGCTTCGGTAGCCCCTAAGTCTTGCCGGATAGAAGGAAACGCCACATTGACAATAGAAATATCTATAACCGTAAGCAGCGCAGCAAGGGTGGCCACGCTCAGCGCCAACCAGGCTCGCCGTTCTACCGGTGTTAATTGAGTTTTCGTTCCGCCCATAACCAGACGCTAGGGCACCTGCTCCCCCGTTGCCCATATGAGCTAACGGCGATACACCCCGAAGCCCGTGAGCTCAACCCACCCGGGCCACACTCGGTGGCTAAAAAATTGGTACGACGGGCCAACTCCTAAAGCAAAAACCACCGTCCCTATTCCGTAAGCGCCACCCAGAAAAATGCCTAAAACGAGAATCCCCAACTCAATGCTGGTGCGCGCTAGACGAGCGCTACGCCCAGAATCCATCAATGCCGTCATCATGCCGTCGCGTGGGCCTACTCCCAGACCCGCTCCTAAATAAAGCATGGAAGCAAAGCCCACCATGACCGGAGAACCAAGCATCAACAACAAGCGAACCCACATCGTTGACGGCAGAGCAAAAGCATCCATCATCGCATCAACCACTACCCCGATGATGACCACATTGGCCAAAGTAGCTATCCCCAATGGCTGGCGGAAGGCCACCAAAAGAACCAGCATCAACACCCCCACGCCAATGATTACGGTTCCCACCGACCGGTCGATTTGATTGGCTAAACCATCATGAAAAACATCCCAAGGGCCCACGCCAAAATCAGCCAGAAAAAGTAGCGAAATACCTGCACCAAAAAGAACCAACCCAACAAGCATCGACAAGAGTCGGCCTACGAGTGGCCCATTAGGCCTTGGGAGATGTTTTTCCATAGAAGATTAAGCCTTTCCTTAAAGGGGGTAAGCGCGCAAAAGCGGGCGGGAGAGCCAGGAACCTGACCCTACCGCCCGCTTAGTGCGTCAAGCGAAGATTATTCGCCGCCTGCGTTCAAGGTGATGGTGGCGCGTGTCCAACCATTGCCCTTGGTATCAATATCTTTGGCTTCCAAGATTGCCACGGCAGCTTCTGCGTACTCTGTGGTGTAAGCACCTGAATCCGGAGCAGCAGCCAAAATGGATTCTGAAGTAGCAACGTCAATGGTCTGATCCCAAAGGCCAGAATCCATCACGCCTACGCCACCAGCCGATGGCCAAATGAGACCGTTGATCTCATTCATTTGCCATGCCTGATGCGAAGCACCCAAAGCGGAGCCGTTATTCAGAACAATGTCAACACACGCTTGAGCGTTGTCTCGACAGTAGGACCAGCCTTCAAGAGAACCAGCCACAAAACGAGTGGTGATATCGGCGTAAGCCTCGTCACCCAAACGAGTGCCGTCGGCCCAAATAGCATCGTTCAACATGGCCGTACCTACGTCATTCCAGTCAATGACCGAAAGGTCATCAGCGGTGTAAAGTTCGCCGGTATCAGGGTTAGTTGCTTCCAACACCTGTGCGTACTCGTTGTAGATCATGGCCTGAGAGGCATCGATTTCACCAGTCAACAAGGCCAACATGTCAAAAGACTGCTGTACCAAGGTGAAGTCGGTTGCTGGGTCAAGACCGGCACTACGTGCGCCAGCCAAGAGCTCGAACTCGTTACCCCAACCCCAGTTACCAACGGTCTTACCTGCCAAGTCGGCGGGGGTGTTGATACCGGAATCGGCCCATGAAACCTGCAAAGTGCCGGAGCGCTGGAAGACCTGCGCCACATTCACGATGTCCATGTCGCCTTCGCGAGAAACTAAGGCTTTAGGTACCCATGAAATAGCGAAGTCAACGGCGCCAGAAGCAAGTTGCTGCTGAGGTACGATGTCTACACCACCTTCAAGGATGGTTACGTCAAGGCAGTAGTCGGCGTAAATACCGCTATCTACTGCGGCGTAGTAGCCAGCAAACTGTGCTTGAGTAAGCCATTGCAATTGCAAGCTCACCGAATCAACTGAGTCACAGTCGCCGGTGCCTACCGCTACGTCATCGGAGCCACATGCTGCGCCAAACAGCGACATTGCGGCCACCAATGCGAGGATGCGCATTGTTATCTTTTTCTTATTCATTTTCCCCTCCCGGGTTTATTGTTGATTATTTCGACTTGTGTCGCCATGCGCCATGGCGTGCTCAGGCGCTCTATGAGCACTGCGCCGGCAAAGAGGGCCAGCCCGAAAGCAGAAGCCACCGCAATGGCTGCCCACGCTACGTCATAGCGAGCAAAAGCAGCGTTTGAGGTAATGACATTGCCAATGCGGTCCTGCGGGCCACCAAAATATTCGGCCACGATGGCGGCAATTACCGAAAGCGGGGCCACCACCCGTAAAGCGTTGGCAAAAAACGGCAAAGCATTAGGTATACGCACCTCGCGGAGGATAGTCCATTCGCTCGCTGCGTAGGAACGCATAAGCTCAATCTCGTCTGGGTGCACTTCGGTTAACCCTTTAGCGGTGTTAATAAAAACGGGGAAAAACACCACGGCCATAACCACCGCTTGGTTGCTGACCACCCCGGTTATCCCGAACCAGGCATTAAATATGGGTGCCAAAGCGACGATAGGGGTGGCGTTAACGGCTACGGCCAGCGGGGTCAGGCCTTCGTTCAAAGAGCGAAAACGATTGGTGACGAAGGCCAGCGTGACCCCGGCAATGACCCCGAGCACTAAACCGCTGAAAGCAATACGCCCCGTTTCCCACCCGGCGTGACGCAAGACTGCCCATTCGGCAAAAAGTTCCTCAACTATTGACGAAGGCTTCGGTAGTAAAAACTCTTTAATGTCAAAAATAATGATGGCCAATTCCCACAAAACCAAGCCTCCAACGCCCACACTCAAAGGAGGCCAGACCGCTGCCCAGCGAGGACGGGTCATTGACCTACCTCTACGGAGCGCAAGGCTTCACGAATTTCTGTTGCCGTGGCAAAAAATGCTGGATCTTCACGAGTCTCTTCGGTTCGCTTACCCAGATCAACATCAATGATTGAATGAACCCGCCCCGGCCGAGGCGATAACACCACTACTCGGTTGGACAAAAAAGCAGACTCGGGAATGGAGTGCGTGACAAAAACCACCGTGGTGCCGGTTTCTTCCCAAATACGAAGCAACTCGATTTGCATATGCTCACGAGTCATTTCATCCAGCGCCCCGAATGGTTCATCCATCAATAACAACTTTGGTTCAAAAGAAAGCGCCCGAGCAATAGAAACTCGTTGTTGCATGCCACCCGAAAGCTGCCGCGGATAATGGCCGCCAAAGTCTGGCAACTTCACCAGGTCCAACATTTCTTGTGACCGGGTGGAACGGTCGGCCTTAGACCAGCCACGCAATTCAAGGGGCAGTTCTATGTTGGCCGACACCTTGCGCCAGTCAAACAAGCCAGCATGTTGAAATACCATGCCATAGTCTTGGTCCATACGTGCCTCATGGGCAGATTTGCCAAACACGGTGACTTCGCCCGCCGTGGGCTCAAGCAAATCGCCGATTAGACGCAACAAAGTGGACTTTCCACACCCCGATGGTCCGATCAACGAAACAAACTCGCCGGGCTGAATATCAAGATCAATACCTGACAAAGCAGCCACCTCATCGGCCTCCCCTTGGTTGAACACCTTGTCGGCACCGTTTATGGAAACAGCAAGTTCGTCGCTCATGAAACAACCTCTCTAGTTCGCCGCATCACCCAGCGTTCGGTCAAACTAATTAGGCCAAATACGGTGAGGCCCAAGAAAGCAGACCCAATTACCGAGGCATACAGGCGCTCCGGGGCCACGGCGTAGCGCTGGGCGTACTCCAAAATGGCTCGCCCCAAGCCCGTTTTGGTGCCGATGGAGATCTCCCCCACAATGGCCCCCACAATGCTCAGGGTGCCAGCAATTTTAAGAGCCGGAAAGAGATAGGGCCGAGAAGCAGGCAGGCGCAACTTAAACAAGGTGGTCCGCCATGGAGCAGCATAAGAGCGCATAAGTTCCACATGGTCGGCGTCCGGAGACTGCAAGCCCCGCAAGCCGCTCACCGCTACCGGGAAAAAAGTGAGGTAAGTAGAAATCAGCGAAATGCTGACCAGATCAGGCATGCTCTGTTGGCGCCCCCAAGTAACCACCAAAGGAGCCAAAGCAATAAGCGGGATAGTTTGCGACACGTTGATCCAAGGGAGAAGCCCTTTTTCGGCCACCTTCCACCGCGCCATTAACACGGCAAGACCCATACCGATAGCCAACCCTAAAGTGAAGCCAATAGCCGCTTCTTGAAACGTAAACCAAGCTTTTTTCAGCAAAAAAACGTACATGGGCAGAGTGTTGCGGCCATCGCGGATATCTACCGTAAGTTCACCGAGGATGTCCGAAGCATGGGGCATGATCATGTCGTTGGTAGCGGTCGGTAAACCAAAGTTGGTGCCCGGCCAGTGATCATCGGTTTGTTGGCCCATCCACTTGTAGCCCTCCCAGAGGGCTACCACCACGACCAAAGCCACCACCACGGTCAACACCATGCGGAGGCGTTTGTTGATCACTGAAAAGCCGGAATAATGTGTTGGCCGTAAGCGTTTAGCGTCTCTTCTTTTTGGTCGTGCATCAGGTACACCGCAAACTGGTCAACGCCCAAAGCACGGAGTTCTTCTAAACGCTCAATGTGCGCTGCCTCGTTGCCCAAAATACAGAAGCGATCCAAAATCTCGTCGGGTACAAAGTCGGTATGTTCAGCACCCGCCCGACCGTGGTCGGCGTAGTCGTAGCCTTTGCGGCCTTCGATGTAATCGGTCAGGGCTTGAGGAACCATGGAACTGTCGGCGCCATAACGACCCACCAAGTCCGCTACGTGATTACCCACCATGCCGCCAAACCAACGAACTTGATCTCGCTGGTGGGCGATGTCGTCACCCACATAGGCCGGTGCAACCACACAGAAAGTGATGGAATCTGGGTCGCGGCCTGCTTCTTCAGCGGACTGCCGAACGGCGCCGATGGTCCAGGCCGCTATTTGTGGGTCAGCCAGCTGCAGAACAAACCCGTCGGCTTGTCGGCCACAGAGCGCCAAGGCTTTAGGGCCATAGGCAGCCATCCAGATGGGCAGCGACCCTCCTTGGCGCCAAGGAAACGAGAGGGGTGTTCCGTGATAGTCGACTTCTTCGCCTTCGGCTAAGGCTTTGATGACCTTCATGGATTCTTCCAGAGTGGCCAAGTTGCACGGCTTTTTACCAATAACCCGCATAGCGGAGTCGCCTCGGCCGATACCACAAACGGTACGTTCGCCGTACATGTCGTTTAGCGTGGCGAACAACGAGGCGATAACTGTCCAGTCTCGTGTACCGGGGTTGGTGACCATCGGGCCCACGATCATTTTTTCGGTAGCGGCCAACATGGCGCCAAAAATCGGAAACGGCTCTTGCCAAAGCACGTGGCTGTCGAAGGTGTACCCGTGGGTGAAACCTAAGGTTTCAGCCAAGCGAGCCAACTCAACAACTCGGGAGGCTGGGGGGTCGGTTTGAAGTACTACACCAAAATCCATCGCTAATCTCCAATCAGTTGTTTTGGGGGAAGCCCAGGTCAACGCTGCTCGTTGAAGGGTCTGGCCAGCGGCTGGTTACCACCTTAGGGCGGGTGTAGAAACGTAATCCTTCTGGCCCGTACATGGTGGTGTCGCCAAACAGGGAATCTTTCCAACCGCCGAACGAGTGGTAGCCTACCGGTACAGGGATGGGCACGTTGATGCCGACCATGCCTGCGTCGGCATCTTGCTGGAATTGTCGGGCTGCTCCACCGTCTCGGGTAAAGATTGCCGCACCGTTACCGAAATCATTGTCGGCAATCATTTGCACGCCTTCGGCATAGGTATCAACCCGTACTACACAAAGCACCGGACCAAAAATCTCATCGGTGTAGACACTCATATCGGTGGTGACGTTGTCGAGTAACGAAACTCCAATAAACGATCCGTTGCCCTCAAAGACGAAGTCTCGGCCGTCAACCACTACGTCAGCGCCGGCTTCTGCACCGGCGGCAATGTAACCCGCTACCCGGTCACGGTGTTCACAGGTAATTACCGGGCCCATTTCTGAGGCCGGATCGTCGCCGTGGCCAATAACCAACTTGGACATACGTTCTTTAATGGCGGGAACCAGTTGGTTGGCTACGCCGCCCACCGCCACCACCACCGAGATAGCCATGCACCGTTCACCGGCCGAACCGTAGGCGGCAGAAACTGCAGCATCAGCCGCCAAGTTGATGTCGGCATCAGGCAACACAATCATGTGGTTTTTGGCGCCACCAAGTGCTTGTACTCGTTTGCCGTGAGCCGCCCCAGTGGCATAAACGTATTTGGCGATAGGGGTTGACCCTACGAAACTCACTGCTTTGACATCGGGGTGCTCCAACAGGCGATCCACCGCTACTTTGTCGCCGTTAACCATGTTGATTACTCCTGGAGGGAAACCGGCCTCTTGAGCTAACTCAACAATAAAGCGAGGGGCCGAAGGGTCACGTTCTGAGGGTTTCAAGATAAAAGTGTTTCCGCAGGCCACGGCGTTGGGGATCATCCACAAAGGAACCATGGCCGGGAAGTTAAACGGGGTGATCCCCGCGCAGACCCCCAACGGTTGGCGCACTGAATAAACATCTACTCCCGTCGAGGCATGTTCGGTGTGGGTGCCTTTCAGCGCTTCGGCTACCCCGCAAGCAAACTCAATGTTTTCAATGCCTCGTGCTACTTCGCCACGGGCATCGTCGCCTACTTTTCCGTGTTCGGCGGTTAAACGACGAGCAATTTCGTCAGCGTTGGCTTCAACCAGGTTGCGAAAGTTGTAAAGCAACTTGGTGCGGCGAGCCACCGACACGGTGCCCCACTCTTGGAAAGCTGCTTTAGACGAAGCGACCGCTTGGTCTACTTCTTCGATTGATGCCAAGCCGATCTGGCCGGTTTGTTCACCGGTTGCCGGGTTAAACACCGGTGCGGTGTTTCCCGAAGTACCTAGTTTTGCTTGACCATCAACGAGATGATGAATTTCTTGCATTGGTGCTCCTAAAAACGATTAGTGAAGGTAAGTAGACAAACCACGTTTAAGGTAACTGCCGTCACCTTTTCGGCCGTGATAAGCGTTATCAGAAATAATGACCTTGCCTTTAGACATGACGGTGTCGACTTTGCCGGCAATCTCTATGCCTTCATAGGCCGAGTAGTCCATGTTCATGTGATGGGTCTCTACCGAAATGGTGCTGGTGGCTTGCGGGTCGTAGAGCACAATGTCGGCGTCTGAACCGGGGGCGATAACGCCCTTTTGCGGGTAGATACCAAACATGCGGGCCGGGGTGGTAGAGCAGGTTTCTACCCAACGTTCAAGGGTCATTTCGCCCATAACCACACCCTGGTAAATGAGGTCCATGCGGTGTTCAACCCCGCCGATTCCGTTGGGGATAGCCCGGAAGTCATCTACGCCCAAATCTTTCTGATCTTTCATGCAGAAAGGGCAATGGTCGGTGGCCACGATGGAGAGGTCGTTGGTGCGCAGGCCTTTCCATAAGTCGGTTTGATGGGAGTGGTGTTTGGTGCGCAGGGGCGCTGAACAAACGTAACCGGCTCCGGCAAAGCCGGGGGCACCAAGGTGGTCTTCAAGGTTCAAATACAGGTATTGCGGGCAGGTCTCAGCAAAAACGTTGTGGCCTTTGTCTTTAGCGGCGGCCACTGCTTCGAGTGCCTCACTCGATGACAAGTGCACAAAATAAACCGGAGCGCCGGCCACCAAGGCCAACTGGATAGCTCGGAAAGTAGCTTCACCTTCCAGCAAAGAGGGGCGACTCAACCCGTGGAAAACCGGTCCGGTGTCACCACGAGAAGCCGCTTGTTCAGCCAATACATCAATGGCAATGCCATTTTCAGCGTGCATCGAGATAAGCGACCCGTTGTTGGCCGCTACTTGCATGGCTCGCAGGATCTGACCATCATCGCTGTAAAAGACGCCGGGGTAAGCCATAAATAGTTTGAAACTGCTGATGCCTTCGCCGACCAGGGTGTCCATTTCTTTCAGTGACGCTTCGTTAATGTCACCAAGAATCATGTGGAATCCGTAGTCCACGGCGCATTCACCTTCGGCTTTTGCAAACCAGGCCTCCAGCGAATCTCGCACATTTTGGCCATAGGTTTGAACGGCAAAATCGATGATGGTGGTGGTTCCGCCCCAAGCAGCGGCCCGGCTTCCGGTTTCAAAAGTATCGGATGCTGCAGTACCACCAAAAGGCAATTCCATGTGAGTGTGGCTGTCGATACCGCCGGGTATGACGTATTTTCCAGTGGCATCAATGATTTCTTCGGCACCAGATTCGGCTGCTAAGGCAGTGTCTGAACCGGGTTGCAATAGTGCCACAATGGTTGTTCCGTCTACCAGCACTTCTGCCGCGTGACGGCCAGTAGCACTAACTACGGTTCCGTTTTTAATGAGTTTGGTCATGATTCCCCTCTTCGTTTTGGTTAGTTAATCCAACGCTTTTATACAGTCAACTAAAATGTCGCCTGCTTCGTCAATTTCTGCTTCAGTCACCGTCATAGGTGGAGCGATACGCAACACGTTGCCGTAAAGCCCACCTTTACCAATTAACAAGCCCGCAACACGTGCTTGTTCAATAATCTGACCGGCGGCTTCAACATTAGGTTCTAACGAGCCCGGCTGCACGGTCTCAATGGCCTGCATCAAGCCACGTCCACGAAGTTCGGCCACCACGGTGGAGTCATCAACTGCTGGTTGCAGTTTGGCCACCAAGCGGGCCCCCATGCGTTTGGAGTTGCCTTGGGTGTCGTTGTCTAACATGTAGTTAATGGTGGCTAAGGCACCGACGCTACTCAGTGGGTTTCCGCCGAAGGTCGACAGTGAGTTACCGGGCAATGAGTCCATCAGTTCGGCGCTAGCCACTACCCCGCCTAAAGCCAAACCGTTGCCCACCCCTTTGGCAAAGGTCAAAATGTCGGGGGTAATGCCGTGAGCTTGATAGCCCCAGAAGTGGTCACCGGTGCGGCCCCAACCGGTTTGTACTTCATCAGAGATAAAGAGCACCCCGCGATTATCAAGCTCCTTTTTCATGGCGCCAAAGAAACCATCGGGTGGGGTAGCAAAGCCGCCCACTCCTTGGATGGGCTCGGCAATCATGGCGGCTACATCACCGGAGGTCATCATGTCGAACACCTGAGTGAGGTCGTCAACGCATGCGGTGGTGTAGGCATCATCATCCATGGCCCGAAAAGGGCTCCTCAGGCGGTAGCCGCCGTGTACGTAGTTGACCGAGAGCCCGCTCACGCTAGTAGGTGACCAAGACCGTTGAGCAGTAATGGCGATGGTAGTAAACGACCGACCGTGGTAGCTGTTGCGCATAGCCAACACTTGGTTGGACTTCCGGTAGGTGGTGGCCAGCATCAAAGCAGCATCGTTGGCTTCGGTTCCCGAGGTGGTAAAAAATACTTTGGCATCGGGAATACCCGATAAACCAGCGATGAGCTCAGCCAACTCAATCATGGGTTCCGAAAGATAAAGCGTTGACGAGTGCAGGGTTTTGGGGGCCTGCGCTTGAATAGCTTGAGTGACCTCAGGGATGTTGTAACCCAAACTGGTGGTCAAAATACCACCAAAGAAGTCGAGGTAACGGTTGCCTTCCACATCAAAAACGTGGCGACCCTCACCGCTATCCAAGGAAATAGGAGGGTTGTAGTACTGGGCCAGCCAAGAAGGCAGCACCGCCTTATGGCGGGCTAAGAGTTCAGCGTTGGTAGTCATAATTTTCTCCGAGAGGTCTTGATCTAGGGTTGGACCAGTGGGTCGTACATGTCAGGGCGACGATCTCGGTAGAAGGCCCATTGGTTGCGGGCTTCTTCTACTTGGTCAAGGTCGAGGTCTCGTACGATGAGTTCGTTTTCGGTTTCTGAACAAACTTCACCGACGTACTGACCCCGGGGGTCAACAAAATAGGTAGTTCCGTAGAAATCATTTTCCCCGAGTTCTTCAATTCCTACTCGGTTGATAGCACCCACAAAGTACATATTGGCTACCGCAGAAGCAGGTTGTTCGATTTGCCAGAGGTACTTAGAGAGCCCACGGCTGGTGGCTGATGGGTTAAAGACCATCTGCGCTCCGTTAAGGCCCAAGGCTCGCCATCCTTCGGGGAAGTGGCGGTCGTAGCAAATGTAAACGCCGACCTTGCCGACGGCGGTGTCAAACACCGGGTAGCCCAAGTTGCCGGGACGGAAATAAAACTTTTCCCAGAAGCCTTTGACTTGAGGAATATGGGTTTTGCGGTACTTGCCAAGGTAGGTGCCGTCGGCGTCGATGACCGCTGCCGTGTTGTAAAGGAACCCCTCTTGGGCTTTTTCGTACATGGGCAAGACCAACACCATGTTGTGTTTAGCGGCCAACTCCTGGAAGCGTTTAGTGATCGGCCCGTCAGGAATGGCTTCGGCGTAGTCGTAAAAGGCGGCGTCTTGTACTTGGCAAAAGTAGGGGCCGTAGAACAGTTCTTGGAAGCACATGACCTGCACTCCATCGGCTGCTGCCTCGGCTACGTATTGTTCGTGGAGTTGGATCATTGATTCTTTGTCGCCGGTCCAGGCTGCTTGGACCATTGCTGAGCGAACGATGTTGGTCATGGGTTTCTCCTCAAATGATTTAATTGGGGCTTGCGTCATAGCTTTCTTTTTGAAACACTATGTGCCAATTGACACACACACAATGCCTATTTAGTAACAATCAAAAAATTATGCATAATCTTCTTAACATCATTACCAACTCTGTTACCGACAAAAGCCCGGCAGGAATAGCCGCCGCCGTGGGGCGTCTCATTAGCTCCGGAGAGGTCAGCGGCAACGACCGGCTTCCCACGGTACGGTCCGTTGCTCAGGCCTTGGGTATTAGCCCTTCTACGGTGACCGATGCTTGGCGTCGCCTGCAACACGCGGGGTTGGTTACTACCGATGGTCGCCGCGGGACTTTTGTTCGATCGCGCCGCCAGCCAGACGATCCGGGCCGCTTTTGGCAAGTACCCGTTGACCCTGATACTTACCAGTGGGACCTCAGCACCGGAACTCCCGACCCTAAATTGTTACCCCCTTTGGGCGGTGCCCTCATCGCTCTGCGCGATGAGCCCCCGGTATCTAGTTACCTTGATCATCCCACCATCCCAGCGCTCACCGATATTTTGACCAGCCAATGGCCATTTTCGGCAGAGGCAATTACCGTGGTAGACGGCGCCATGGATGGTTTGGATCGCATTATTTCTGGCAACATAAATTTCGGTGATCGGGTCATCGTTACCGACCCGGGGTTTCCACCGGCTTTAGACATGTTGGAATCAGCTGGTGCCGAACTTCTTCCGGTGCCCATGGTGGAAGGCGGTCCTGACCTTGATGCCTTTGCCGAAGTCCTCAAACTCGATCCTCAAGCTCTGCTCTTGCAACCTCGAGCCCACAACCCCACTGGCTGGAACCTTTCTGCTCAGCGGGCCGACCAATTGGCTGAGCTTCTTGAGGGCCGAAATTTACTAATAATTGAAGATGACCATTCGGGGGAAGTCGCCGGGTCCGACCTCAACTCTTTGGGAGACCGTCTGCCCAGCCAGGTAGTGCACATTCATAGTTTTTCCAAGGCCTACGGGCCCGACCTTCGACTAGGCGCCGTAGGTGGCCCAGCCGAAGTAGTCAATGCCCTCGTTCATCGTCGCCAACTCGGGCCGGCCTGGAGCAGCCGCCTCTTGCAGGGGGTTCTCCTGCACCTGCTGGTTGACCCGACCGCTGCTCAATTAGTAACTACGGCCAGTAAAACCTACGCCCAAAGACGTTCATCTTTGGTGGCTGCCCTCGCTGAGCAAGGGGTCAGCGTTCCTGGCGAATCGGGTTTCAACCTTTGGATGGAGGTAGCAGACGAGGCCACGGCACTTATCAGCCTGGCCTCTCACGGCATCGGGGCCGCCCCCGGAAGCCCGTTTTGCGTTAGCAAAACAAGTGACCATCTCCGGCTAACGGTGAGCACCGTAGACGGAGACTACGATCAATTGGCAAAATTACTCGCCGAAGCGTCTCGGGCTTCTGGAGGACGACGCATCAGCGCCTAGCCTCTCGTCATCACCAACTCTTTACCCCACCGAGACGACAAGAAGCATCTTTCAGGCAACAAACTTTTGCCGACAGCGCATTGACCGATTCTGGTTGGTTTCAACACGGCGCAAGTAGCCACCGAGATGGAAACTTGGAGCGACGACCAGGTCGTTGAGGCGGCGCTTGAGGTAACCCGTACTTGGCAGTTTTAGTCGTCGTCTGGGGCCGGCAACTCAGCGGCCTGCACCTGCTGCGGTAACGCTTCAAGTGATTGCGGGGTGGAAAGTTCATCGCTTCCGACCCCGAGCTCAGGGAACTTACGCAGCGATGGCATGAGGCGGCCATCTACCGAACCCACCAACTTGTTGTAAGCGTTCACCGCAGTATTTAACCCTCGTCCGGTTTTGTCAACGTGTTCAAGTAACACTCCGACCCGGTTATAAAGGTCTTCTCCGAGTTCGGCAATCTCTCGAGCATTTTCCGAGATGCGGGCCTCTTGCCATCCGCGATGCACCGCCCAAAGCAAGGCCAATAAATTGACCGGAGAAGCCAGCAATACTTTTTTGTTCATTGCTTCCGCCAGCAGTTCGGGGCGGGCCCGGGCCGCATCAGCCAAAAATGACTCGCCGGGCACAAACAAAATGACGTACTCCGGTGCTGGGCCATCGTTGTGCTCCCAATACTTTTTTGAGGCAAGATCGTCGACGTGGCTCTTCAATGCTTTCGCATGGGCCTTTAACTCCAACTCCACCACTGCGGGGTCGGTTGCTTCTTGGGCTCGGGCGTAAGCATCGAACGGGGTTTTGGCGTCAATGGCCAGGTGGGCTCCGTTTGGCAATCGCACCCGCACATCGGGGCGCACCCGATTGCCTTCACGGTTTTCTCCCTCGGTCTGTTCTTCAAAGTCGCAATACGGGATCATGCCGGACATTTCGATGACGTTGCGCAGTTGTTGCTCGCCCCATGACCCTCGGTAGGTGGGTGACCTCAATGCTTCCGACAGGGTCACCGTAGAAGTATTTAATTCGGTGATCTTGGTGCCCATTTGTTTCATCAACTCATCCACCGCGCCTTTGCGGGTTTTGTTTGATTCTTCTAAGCGGCCAACCTCCTCGGCAAGCTTTTTCATTTCGGCGTCAAAGGGCGCTTGAAGCCCTTGCATTTTTTGGTCAGCCAAGGTGAGAAACTGTTTATTATTGGCTTCAAGGGCTGCCGTGGCCACCTCAGACATTTGCGCTTTTACTTCTGCCCCAATGTGTTGAGCTAAAGCAGTGTTGTCCAACGGAGGGGTGGCGGGGTTTGAAGACTGCCGTAAGGCCCAGGCCACAGCGGCCAAAGCAACCAACAATGCGGTGACGGTAATAATTTCCATACCTCAAAGGTAGACCTTGGGTGTGACAGTGCCGGAGTATGCCTAGTTTCGCGCCCACGTAGCGGGGTCAAGCGCTGCTACATAGCCCACCAAAGGCTCACCGTATTCTTTGCGCAGGGCGTTGGCTCGGGCCACCGAGGCGAGGTCCTCTATGGCTTTTCGGCCCGTGAGTCCGACCGAAGAAAACCCGCCTTGTTCGTCCACAAGGCGCACCCGGTAATCACGAACCAATGCAGCGTCCCAAAACGACACGTTCATCTCGGTGTCCCCTTGGAAAGAAGTAAAGATCAGGTTGGTTGAACCGATGGTGGCCCACTGGTCGTCGATGATGGCCGTTTTACTATGCACATAAATGTCTTCGTAGCCCCAACTGCGCAAAGCCGCTGGAGCTGCTAAACAAAAATTGGGGTACTGGCCACAGGCCGCTAATGCCTCAAAACCGGCGGCTATCCCCGGGTGGGCACGGGCCGCCGCGAGTTCTTTCATAGGCACTCCGGGGGCCAAAGCAAATACCGGAACTCCGCGCTCTAGCACTCCATGGATCACCTCTAAACAAGCCCGACTGAGCAGAATTTGGTTTTCAATATATAGGTAGTCTTTAGTCTCGTTAAGCGCTTCGAGATACTGCTGACGCACGCTGTTTTCACCGTTGGGCAAAGATGGGTAAAGGCCTGGCAACACGCTGCGAGTAATTTGCGCTCGCGTGGGGCCCGCTACAGCACTACGTTGGGTGGGGGGCAGCAAGCCATCGGTACCGGTCGGCGGCCACTGTCCAAAGGGCTGGTTTTGTTCTGAGGCGGCATTCCAACGCATGACAAAGTTATCGTGCACATCGGTGGCCGCTGGGCCTTTAAGCAAACAGTGCACGTCATGAACGTTGCCGTACTGCTCGTTACGTTGGCCAAAACTTTGTTCAAGGTGTTGAGGGCCGGCCATAGACCCTTGGCCAATATTAATGCCTCCTACGAAAGCCGCTTCTTGCGGAGTGCCGGCATCAACAAGCCATACTTTTTGGTGTTGGCAGAACTGTCCGGCGCTATCCCAACGCATCTGCCATTGGGTGTCTCGGCTGGCCAGCAATTGGGCGGTTTTTTCATCGGCACATAAAGTGTCTTCGGCCTCGGCTGCCGGGCCTTGGGGGTCCCACATGAGCACTTTTACTTGCACCCCGCGGGCCGCTGCTTGGTCAAGCAGGTCAAAAAATGTTCCTCTCCCGTTAGGAAACACCGCAGATATTTCGAGAAATGCCACACAGACTGCTACTGAGGTGCCGGCGTTTTCTACCGCAGTGGCAATCCGATCAAAAGCCACCCCACCATCGACCAACGGTTCAACAATGTTGCCTTCTTGGGCGGCAAAAACTGCTGAGGAAGGTTCGGGCACGGCCATAGGCAAACCTTAGCCGCGAGGTAACCTCTGGGCATGCGAGCCTTGGTTATTGAACACGATGAGTTTGGCCCGGCCGAAGGGGTGGGCGAACACTTGCAATCTCAGGGTTTTGCTCTTGAAATATTTCGGGTACTTGATGACCCGCAGGACCCGGTTTCGCATAAACCATTCCCTGATCTTGGGTCTTTTGATCTCCTAGTGGTCACTGGCGCTATTTGGTCGCTGGCCAACACCGAACCCATTGCTTCGTGGATTCACCGTGAGGTCGCCTTGGTGCAGGAAGCCCATAGCCAAGGAACGCCAGTTTTAGGTATGTGTTTTGGGGCTCAAGTGTTGTCGGTCGCTTTAGGGGGCGAGGTAACAAAGTCACCACAACCAGAAATCGGTTGGTGCCCGGTGACCTCAGACGTCGCTGAGGTCGGGAGTGGGCCTTGGTTTGAGTGGCACTACGACCAATTTTCGGTGCCCGAGGGAGCAACCGAGCTGGCTCGCAACGCGGTGAGTTCTCAGATGTTTCGTAGCGGCCGCAGTTTGGGCACCCAGTTTCACCCCGAGGTCACCCCGTTGCTGCTCGACGAGTGGATCAACCAGGGGCTTGACGAAATGGCTACTTTGGGTCTTGACCCAGATAATCTACGCACCGAAAACCAGCAGCGGGCCCAAGAGAACCGGCGACAAGCCGATCGTTTGGTGGACTGGTTTCTCGCAGAAGTAGCCGGGCTTTAAGACCGGCTATTTTGAAGACCAGATAGATTTACCGAAACTCCCAACACAAGAGGTCACCATGTCTGCTCACCATCTCATGATCATCGGCGACCAGCGCCTTGACGCCGCTACCGCCATTGAGGTGCGTTCGCCTTTTGACGGCCGCCTGTTGGGAACGGTGGCTGAAGCCACTACTGACCATCTTGATCAAGCGGTGGCCGTGGCCAAAGCCACTTTGGCTGGGGGGACGCTCCCGGTTTTTGAACGGGCCGCTATTTTGGATCGCCTCGCTGACAGTTTGACTGCCCATCATGAAGAATTGGCGCAGATACTTTCGGCCGAGTCGGCCAAGCCCATCACTATTGCTCGAGGCGAGGCTGCTCGGGCGGTAGATACCGTGCGTTTTTCGGCCGCCGTGGCTCGCACTATGAACTCTGAACTCATCACCATGGACGCTAGTTCGGCCGGGGTGGGCAAAACCGGCTGGGTGGCTCGGGTTCCCATCGGCGTGGTGGGGGCTATTACTCCTTTTAATTTCCCGCTGAACTTGGTGTGCCACAAGATTGCCCCGGCTATTGCCGCCGGTTGCCCGGTAGTGCTTAAACCAGCCGATAAAACCCCATTAACCGCCATTCGTCTGGGTGAACTGTTGTTAGAAGAATGTGGTTTGCCTGCCGGCTGGCTCAACGTGGTGCCTTGTATGGGCCCTACGGCCAGCCATTTGGTTGAACACGACGATGTCGCCATGATTACTTTCACTGGGTCGCCGGTAGTCGGTTGGGGCATCCGTCAAAAAGCCCCCAAGAAAAAAGTGTCTTTAGAGTTAGGCAACAACTCGCCGGTCATCGTGGAACCGGATGTGGATGTGGCTGCAGTGGCCCTCAAACTCCGGGGAGCGGCCTTTGGTTATGCCGGTCAAACTTGTATTTCAACTCAGCGCATTTATGTGCACGCCGACGTTGCCGAGGAGTTCACCGAGGCTTTGGTAGCTGCCGCCGGCACGGTAGTTGTTGGTGACCCGCTGGATGAAGCCACCGAGGTTTCCGCGCTTATTACCGGTGACTCCACCGGGCGAGTAGCGGATTGGGTAGCCGAGGCGGTAGCCGCCGGCGCTGAGATAGCTTGCGGCGGCCAGGTGGGTGACCACGGGATAATCGAGCCAACTATTTTGACCGGTATCACCCCCGACATGAAGGTGTCATGCATGGAGGTGTTTGGCCCGGTGGTGGGCATCGCCACCTACACCGATTACGAAGAGGCACTTGAGTGGGCCAACGACACTATTTTCGGGTTGCAGGCGGGCGTGTTTACCAACAATTTGGCCAAGGCATTGCGGGCCGCCGAGGCCCTCGATTTTGCCGGGGTAACCATTAACGAGACCCCATCGTGGCGAGCCGACCACATGCCTTACGGCGGCATTCGAGACTCCGGCAACACCCGGGAAGGCCCGGTTTACGCCGTCAAAGAAATGACCGAGGAACGCCTCATCATCATGCAGGCCTAGCCCACAAACGAGCCCAACCAATAGATGGGAACTGTCCCCATCTATTGGCTTAAGAGGCGTCGGCTTGGGCAAAAAGGGTCGTCATGGCGTTAACTATGGTGGGCCAGGTCGGTTCAGGGAATTCATGGCCCATGCCTTCGATCCATACCAATTCGGCGCCCGGGATAGCATCGGCGGTTTCTTGACCGCCCTGGGGAATAACCAGACGATCGCCCGTGCCGTGGATAACCACCGCAGGCAAATCTAATGATTGCAATCCTTCGGTGCGATCCCCGTCAGCAATAATGGCAGCCGTTTGGCGCACCTGACCTTCTGGATGCCACGCCCGATCAATGCCTTCCGCCACCCGAGCACGAACCTCGTCATCATCAAAAGGAAACCCGCCGCCCGAAAACAAGCGGGCCGCTTCTAACCCGGCAGCAATACGTTCGTCACGGGTCTCTGGGGCATCACCCATTAAAGCAGCCGACACCTCATCATCGCCCAGAATAAACCGCGGCATAGAAAAAATAGAGGTCAACGAACGCGCCCGATGCGGGTGGTCGATTACCAAGCGCTGAGCAATCATGCCGCCCATGGATGCTCCCACGATGTGTGCCGTGTCATGACCAAGAGCATCCAGTACCCCAACGGTATCCCTCGCCATATCCGCCAAGTCATACGGAGCATCAAACGAATCCCCGGCCATGGCCGCACCAAAAATTTCCATCATGTCCGGGTCGCCCAAGTGGTCGAGATAGCTCGACAAACCAACATCTCGGTTATCAAACCGAATAACTCGATAGCCCTGATCAGCCACCATCTGGCAAAGCTCAATCGGCCAAGCAGTCATCTGTGCCCCCAAACCCATAATGAACAACACCGGTGGCGCATCAGCGTCACCGAATGTTTCGTATTCAAAAGTCAAATTATTAGCGTCAAGTTGCGGCATGATTGCTCCAAGTGGCGAGATAGTTACTCTTAAGGCTACGTTCGTATCATGAGCGAGCAACTGTGGCACCGGACGGCCGGCGAACTCGCCGACCTTATTTCATCTAAGCAGGTATCAAGCCGTGAGGTCATTGATGCCCACCTCGAAAGAATCGAAGAGGTAAACGGGCACCTCAACGCCGTGACCGTCACCTTGACCGAACGCGCCCAAGCGGAGGCGGATGCTGCTGATGCGGCTATCGCCGCCGACGAAGACCTCGGCCCACTCCATGGGGTCCCGTTCACCATTAAAGAAAATATTGACGTGGCCGGCACCGCCACCACTAGCGGACTTCCCGTCTTTGCCGACATGGTTTCCGCGGTTGATGCCCCACTGGTAGAGCGCATGCGTGATGCCGGTGCCGTGCCTTTGGGTCGCACCAACCTGCCCGAACTAGGCTTGAGGGTTTCCACCAACAATCCCCTACGAGGCCTCACCCGCAACCCATGGCACCCCAACCTGACCGCGGGTGGTTCTAGCGGCGGCGAAGGCTCAGCCATTAGTTCAGGCATGTCCCCCATTGGCCTCGGCAACGACATCGGCGGTTCGTTGCGCAACCCAGCCTTTTGTTGTGGCATCGCCTCGTTAAAACCCACCCACGGGCGCCTGCCCCACTTTAGTTCTTTCGAACACGACCAAAATGATCCGCTTTCTTTCTACCTCATGGGCACCGATGGTCCGATGGCTCGCTCGGTTGACGACCTTTGGACAGCTATGGCCATCCTCAACGGTCGGGACTCTCGCGATCCTCGCTCAGTAACCGTAGCCATGGAAAGCCTCGAGGCTCCCCGCAAAGCGGCCATTTTGCGTGAAGTGCCCGGGGGCCCTTGTGACCCGTGGGTTGCTGATGCCGTCAACAAAGCCGCCGATGCTTTGGTCGCTGCCGGCTGGGAGATCACTGATGCCACCCCGCCGGAGATGGAACGCTGCCAAGAAGTCTGGGCCCACCTACTGTCCCTTGACATCGGAGTGATAATGCAAATGGCTCGCCCCATGCTTAGTGAAGGTTTGGCCGACAGCTTGGACGAAATGGGCGAAAACTTTCCCAGTGAAAGCATGCCGCCGCCCTTAGTGCAAGCCGAGTTCGTACGCCTCAGTCGTTTGTGGAGCACCTTCTTTGATGAAAACCCCGTGGTTATCATGCCCACCTGGACCACTAAACCTTTTGAACACGATGCCGACTTGGATTCAATGGGCATCCCCGGTTTGACCAACTTGTTGCGCTGCATTACCCCACCCAATATTTTGAACCTGCCGGCCGCTTGCGTGCCGGTAGGGGTAAGTGAAGGGTTGGCGCAAGGGGTGCAATGCGTGGCTGATCGCTGGCGAGACGACTTGGCCCTTAATGCCGCCGGAGCCATCGAAGCGCAACTGGGGATTATCACCCCCATTGACCCAGTGGTCTAAAGAGTTTTTGCACCCTGAATCAGTTTGACCGGTACCCCAGCCATGGTGGTCAACTCGCCGGTGGCTTCAATGCCTCGGGCGGTCAACGAAGCAGCGATTTCATCAACCACCACGTTGGTGAGTTCGTCTTCGTGCCCACTGTGGGTGGCGTACAACGGGTGGTCAGGGTGGGTGAAATCTTCATCAAGTAAAATAATGCGGCCACCAGGGGCCAGCACCCGAGCCAGTTCGTCGAAAGCCGCTTCGAGATCTACCCAATGGTGAATAGCGTTAACCGTCCACGCAGCATCAATGGTGCTATCGGCAGCGGGCAAACTCTCTGCCACCCCATCGGCCACGGTTATACGACTGCGGGCTCGTTGTCCCAATCGACGAAAAGACAACATCTTTCGCATCATCGGTGAAGGGTCCACCGCAATAACCGTGGCCCCCTTACGGGCCGCTACCACGGTGGCTGGGCCCATACCGGCACCGATGTCCAGCACCGTTTCACCGGCCTGCACATCAACCAGGTCGGTTACCGCCCGGTTGGTATCAGACTGCCAAAACTTGCGGATCTGCCGCAACCGATGCAGGTTGGCCCGTAAGCCTTTGTCGTGTTCGTGTACATGCTGATGATGGCCCATTCCTCCAGCCTAGAACTCGAATTCAGAACTCGGTGCGGATAATCCAAAGGTCTGGGAAGACGGGGTTAAACAAGGTGGCCTGCAAATATTCCACCCCTAATGATCCGCCGCTGCCCATCTTGGCCCCAATGGTGCGCTGTACCATCTTTACATGCCGGTACCGCCACTCTTGTAACCCCTCATCAAGGTCGGTGAGGGATTCACAAAGTTGGGCGATGTCCGGCCGGTTGCGGTAAGCGTCCAGCAAGATGGCCTGCACCTCAGGTGAAGATTCGGTGGGTTGGGTGACGTCACGGTCCAGGATTTCTTGAGGCACTGCCGAACCTTCGTTAGCCAGGTAACGCAAAAAGGCGTCCCATAGGCTGGGGGCGCCAAAGCGGTCTTCAAGGCGCCGCAACTCTTTGGGCCGGTCGGCAAAGTGGGCCAGATGCTGCGGATCTTTTAAGCCCAGCAGGTACTCCAACTCCCGAAACTGGGCCGACTGAAAACCACTGGCCGAATCTAAAAAATCCCGGAAAGAAACAAACTCCAGCGGAGTCATGGTCTCCAGCACATCAAGTTGCCCGACCAAGGTTTTAAAGATTTTCAAAATACGTTTCAGTTGATGCGAGCCCCGGGCGGGTTCGCCTTCGGTGATGTAGACCGCCAACTGGTCGGCTTCATGGAGTACCTGTTTAAACCAAAGCTCATACACCTGGTGGATGATGATGAACAGCATTTCGTCGTGTTCAGGCCCATCCGAGAGACACTGCTGAAGGTCCAGCAGTTCATCTATTTTGAGGTAATCACCGTAAGTGAGGTCCATACTTTTCTCCTTAACTGGGCAGCGGTTCGAGGTCAGCCACCAAGGCAGCGGCGGTTTCCCAACACACCTCATCCACTGTGGCAATCCCGGCCGTGAGTTGATCTAAAATCTTTCCCTGAGCCCGAGCCCGGCTTTGGGCCACCGCGTACGGAACGGTGCTGAACATGACCATGCCGTAGCGCGGCACAAACGTTTCGGGCCAACGTTTTTCCATTTCTAGGGCCAACGCTCGCTTCAGCACGTAGCGCTCATCAACCACGCTGGTACTCATCTCAACATAATTGTCGACCGCCATGTCAGCAATGGCGTCGGTGTCTGGTTTGCGGCTTTGTTCAAAAGCGGCAAAGGCCGTTGCCCAATCGTCAGGGTGCTCTTTGAGAAAACGGTCGAGTTCAATACATGATTCAAACGCCGCATTCATGCCTTGACCATGAAAAGGCACCACCCCGTGTGAGGCATCACCCAGCAAGACCGCACGGTCTTGAAAAGCCCACCCGGTGGTGCGCACGGTAGCCAACAAGCCCAAAGGGTTGGCGGCAAACTGGGCGGTCAGGTCGGGAGCCAGGGCCGCAAAGTCTGCGAAGTGCTGGGCAAAGAAATCGGTTACTTGTTCGTCGGTAACTAGTTGTTCAAAGGTGTTGCCCGGGCCTTCCACGGGCAAATATATGGTGACGGTAAAAGAGCCGTCGGGGTCGGGCAAAGCGATCAACATAAAGTCTTTATGGGGCCAAATATGTAAGGCCGCTCGCTCGATAAGAAACTCCCCGTGGGGGCCGGCGGGCAAAGTGAGTTCTTTGTAGCCGTGCACTAAAGGCTCCAAAGTTAGTTGACCCCCGTTGGCTTCCAACACCGACTCTCGCACTGCCGAAGCCGAACCGTCGGTGCCAAATACCATGACAAAGGGAACCTCCACCGTTTCTTCACCTCTGGTAAAGGTGAGGAGGTTCTGGTCAAAGTCCACGCCCCGGCAACGCATGTCGAAATGAATGGTTACCCGGCCGGTGGCTTCAGCGGCGTCAAGCAACACACTGTTCAGCGCCGTACGGGACACCGAGCTGATGTATTCATGGGGGCGGCTTCCATAAGTTTGAAGCGATGTTTGCCCGTCTTCGTCGTGGATCATGCGCCCATACATCGGAATCAGCGAGGGCTCCACCTCTTCCATAACCCCAATGGCTTTCAAGGCCTCAATGCCTCGAGTGGCCAAAGCCAGGTTGATGGAACGCCCGGCCGAAATATCGGTGATGCGCATGTCGGGGCGGCTCTCGTAGATCGTGACGGTGTGGCCTTGCCGAGCCAACAAAATGCTCAGCATGGACCCCGCTGGGCCAGCCCCAATAATGGTCAGGCGTTTGCTCATTGCAGCATTTCTTTAAGTATTTGCACAAAGCGATAAATATCAAGAAACGTGTTGTAGAGCGGCACGGGGGCGATGCGGATCACATCGGGGTAACGCCAGTCGCAAGCCACCCCTGCGGCTTCCAATGCTTCGAAGACTTCTCGTCCGGGCCGATGCCCAGGCATGACCCTCAAAGAGAACTGGCAGCCTCGTTGTGCAAGGTCTTGCGGGGTGATGTTTTGTATTTCTGTTGGCAATTCTTGGGCCAACAAGAAATCCAGGTAAGCGATTTGTTTTTCGGTTTTTTCTCGCAAGGGGCCCATGCCGCCTGCTCGGGTAAAGACTTCTAGCGATGACCGAATAGGCGCCATGGCAAACACTGGTGGGTTTGAGGTTTGCCACCCCTCAACGGTGGGTATGGGGTCAAATACGTTTTCCATTTCGAAACGGGTGGCCTTGTTGGTGCCCCACCAGCCTTCGAAACGCGGCAGGTCGGTGCGGGCGATGTGGCGTTGATGCACGAAGCATCCGGCGGTGGCTCCGGCCCCCGAGTTGAGGTATTTGTAGGTGCACCAGGCGGCAAAGTCGGCATCCCAATCATGCAGTTCTAACTCAATGTTGCCTACCGCATGGGCCAAGTCGAAGCCCACCATGGCTCCCACGGCGTGGCCTTGAGTGGCGATACTTGCCATGTCGAACACTTGGCCGGTGTAGTACTGCACGCCGGGGAACAACACCAAAGCCAGTTGATCGCCGTGTTGTTCTATGGCCGCGGCGATGTCTTCTTCTCTTAGGCAGTCTTCTCCGGGCCGGGGGTCCACGGTGACCAGTGCGCCGGTTGGGTCGAAGCCTCGTTGCCGTATTTGCGATTCCACGGCGAAATGATCTGAGGGAAAGGCATGCCCTTCAATAAGGATTTTGAAACGCTCTGCGGTGGGTTGGTAAAAACTGACCATCAACAAATGCAAGTTGGTGGTCAGGCTGTTCATTACCGTGACCTCTTCGGGTTTAGCGCCCACCAGTTCGGCCATGGGGCCAGCCAACGACTCTTGATAAGAGGCCCACGGGTAGTCGGGCTCTTGGTCGGTCACCTCGTGGCCTCGTACCCCCATCTTGCCCCATTTGGCAAACTCTGCTTGCAGATATGCACCGGTTTGGGCCGGCGGTATACCCAGTGAGTTGCCCACCAAATAGGTTTCGGTTTCTCCTTCTGGGGTGATGGGCAACACGAACTCGTGGCGAAAAGAAGCCATCGGGTCTTGGTCGTCAAGGCGTTGGGCGCAGGCCTCGGTGAGGTCAAAAACTTCAGTCATTTTCTACTCCAAAAAAGTTTGCCGCATTGTCGTAAAGCACTGCTTGGCGAGTTGCGTCGCTAAATAATAGTGACTCTTCGATCATCTTGCCGGGGTGGATTTCTCCCAAAGGAAACGGGTAGTCGGAGCCCATGAGCACCCGTGACTCCCCCATCACATCGAGCAGGAAACGCAAAGTGGTGTCATCAAACACCGCTGAATCCACACTAAAGCGTTCTATATATTCTGAAGGAGGACGCGGGCAGTCTTGGCGCACAATGTCCCGACGATGCCAAGCGTTCTCTACCCGGCCTAATTGTTGGGCAAAGTTACCGCCCCCGTGAGCGAAGCAAATCTTCAAGTCGGCGGGCAGGCGTTCAAAAGCCCCCGACAGAATCAGCGACAAAATAGCGAGATGGGTTTCGGCGGGCATGCCCACCAACCATTGCAGCATGTATTTGGGCATACGTTCGGCGGCCATCATGGACCACGGGTGCACCAGCACCGGTATGCCTTGGTCGGCGCAGTGGTGCAAGAAAGCCAAAAGGTCGGGGTGGTCAAGGTTTCGGCCATCTACATGGTTGCCGATATGGACCCCCACATGGCCGGCCGCTACCGCCCGAGTCACTTCAGCGCACGCCCGATCAATGTCTTGTAACGGCACCTGGCATAGCGGACGAAGTCGCTGTGAAGCCGCCGCACACATTTCAAGTGCCGCATCGTTTACTTGAGCAGCCCACCGGGTGGCACGGCCGGGGTCACCCACGTAGGAAAACAGAATCGGCGTGGCCGAAACAACCTGAATGTCCACCCCGTTGGCGTCCATTTCGGCCAATCGGGCTTGGGGGTTCCAGAGAGGGGCCTGCACCGGCCGGTATTCGTTGTTGCCGGCCATGATCATGCCGATTTGGTCGTTGTCTACTCGCAGCCAAGGGGCATCATCGATACCCAAGACTTGGGACTCTTCCTGGCTTATTTCAGGAAAAAAATGGGCATGAATATCTATCTTCACGCTTCGTCCCGGGTGGGGTGCAGGTGTCCGCATGAGCCGCAAGTTCGTGCTTCTTCGTAGTCGTAAAAAGCAGCAAAAAGCGGCGGCAAGTCATCCACGATGGAATGCAGCATCACCTCGGCTCGGTAAACCAAGGCGTAGCACTGCGGGCAATACCATTCAAAAGCATCGGGGGCTCCCGGGGGGCGAGCCGGTTCAATAACCAAACCCACACTGTTGGCGTCGGGGCGTTGCGGCGAGTGTCGAGTGTGAGCGGGCAAGAAAAATACTTCCCCCTCTTTGATTTCGATATCCACGGGAGGTTGGCCTGGTTCTTCGACCACCCGTAAAAACATGTCGCCCTCAATTTGGTAAAAGAACTCGTCTACCGGGTCATCGTGGTAGTCGGTGCGCACGTTGGGACCGCCCACCACAAAGGCCATCAAGTCCCCATTTTCCCAAATCAACTTGTTGTTAACTGGTGGCTTTAAAAGGTGACGATGTTCGTCTATCCAGGCTTGAAAGTTAAAGGCTTTCAGAGAGTTTGCTTGAGGCATGGGAGGCTCCTAGTTCTCTTGGGGCTGGTAGGCCACGGCTTTTATTTCAATGCGGATCAATGGGTGGGGCAACTGGTGCACGGCCACCGTGGTGCGGGCTGGGCCCTGGTGGTCAAAAAATTCGCCGTAAACCTCGTTGTAACCAGCAAAGTCTTCCATGTCCACCAAAAACGAGGACACCTCAACTACGTCGGCCAAACCAGAACCAGCGGCCTGCAAGGTGTCGGCAATGTTCTCAATCACCGCTCGCGTTTGGGCTTTGATATCAAAAACGGTTTGTCCGAAAGCGTCAACATCTGCGCCCACGAAGGTGTCGTCGGGTCGGCGAGAACTGGTGCCGGATACGAAAATAAAGTCCCCGGCTCGGCGAAAATGCGGGTACTTGCCGCGTGGTTTGGCTTTGCCTTTGATTACTCCGGCTTGATCGTTCATGAATCCTCCGTTCGGAAAGAGATGCTTCCCAAATGTTGCACCTCAAGAGTAACTTCACTATTTGGCTCAAGCGGAACCGCCGCGGTGGCCGCCCCGGCCAACAAAATGCTTCCGGCGGGAAGTTCTTGACCGATTTCCCCGGCCAGCCGAGCAGCGTCTATCACCGACTGCAGCGGGTCACCACTAATGGCCGCGCTACTGCCGGATTGCACTTGCCGGCCGTTAAAGCTCATGACCATGCCCAGATTATTGGTGTTTTCGATGGCCGCTGGGTCGGCGTTCCAACTCCCAATGACGTAGCCCGCCGACGAACAATTATCGGCCACCACATCGCTAAGTGAAAATTTAAAGTCCTGATAACGCGAGTCGATAATTTCTAGCGCCGGGGCCACTGCATCAACGGCGTCCCGTGCTTGTTCTGCCGTTAGTTGGCCAGAAATAGTTTTCCCTAACCGAAAAGCCACCTCAGGTTCTACCCGAGGGTGAACATAGGTAGCGAGATCGGTGGTACCCCCGTCTCTAACGGCCATGCCGTCGGTGAGCACCCCAAAGATTAGATCCTCCACCCCCATTTGTTGGCGCTTGGCAGTCGAGGTGAACCCCATCTTTACCCCGGTAAGGGCTTCGCCGCGCCCTAAACGCAAAGCCAACAGCGCGGTTTGTACCTCGTAAGCCTCGGCGATGTTCAATGGCTCAGCGAGTTGTTCTATGGCCGTAGCTCGTTGTTGCGCCTCATCAAGGCGGAGAGCTAAAGCGTTCATGTTTGTTCCTTTTTAGCGGCCATGTCTAAAGCGATATCCATCAACATATCTTCCTGGCCGCCCACCAAACGGCGGCGTCCTGCTTCTACTAGAACCTCGCGAGTTTCTAACCCGTGGGCGTCCGCGGCCCGTTCGGCGTGTAGTAAAAAGCTGGAGTACACCCCGGCATAGCCAATGGACAAAGTCTCTCGATCGACCCGTACCGGTCGGTCTTGGAGGGGGCGCACCAGGTCGTCGGCGGCGTCCATCAAAGCAAAAAGGTCGCAACCGTGGTTCCAACCCAACAGGTCGGCGGTGGCGATGAAGGCCTCTAAAGGGGTGTTGCCGGCGGCCGCCCCCATAGAAGCCAGCGAAGCATCAACCCGGGTAACCCCGTGTTCAACAGCCGTTATGGCATTTGCCACGCCGAGAGCCAGGTTGTGGTGGGCATGCATACCGCGTTCGGTTTCGGGTTGTAGTACCGCGTCAAAGGCCGTGAAACGAGCAGCAATGTCGCCCATGTGCATGGCGCCTGCAGAGTCCACTACATAAACGCATTGCGCTCCGGCATCTTCCATGATCTTGGCTTGCTGGGCTAAAGGTTCGGGGTCATTCATGTGCGACATCATCAAAAATCCCACAGTGTCCATACCTAAGCGGCGGGCTTCGGCAAGGTGCTGTTGAGCTACGTCGGCCTCGGTGCAGTGGGTAGCCACCCGAACCGAACTGGCCCCCAAGTCGTGGGCTTGACGCAGGTCATCAATGGTGCCAATACCAGGCAGCAACAGCACGGTGATGCGAGCGTTTTTTACTACTTCAGCTACCGCGGTAATCCACTCTGCATCGGTGTGCAAGCCAAAGCCATAGTTGAAACTTGACCCGGCGAGACCATCGCCATGAGAAATTTCTATGGAGTCCACTCCAGCAGCGTCAAGGGCTGCGGCGATGGTACGTACCGTGTCGAGGTCGTACTGGTGCTTGATGGCGTGCATGCCATCTCGCAAGGTGACGTCAGAAATGTAGAGGCGGTCAACGACGGTCATGCTGTTGCTCCGTTTCGGGCCGCTGCTACTTGTTCGCCGGTTCGTAGAGCGGCCGAGGTCATGATGTCGAGGTTGCCAGCGTAAGAAGGTAGGTAGTGGGCCGCCCCTTCTACTTCGAGGAACACCGTGACTTTCCAACCCTCGCTCCAGGTGCCTAATCCGGGCAGGGCCAGAGGTTCTTCAATTGCTTCAAACTGCACGTCTTGTTTTAGGCGGTAGCCCGGCACGTAAGCCCGTACTTCGGCCACCATGGCTTCAACGGATTGTCGCATAGCCGCTTGGTCTCCGGGACCGGTAAGGCAAAACACGGTGTCGCGCATGGTTAAGGGGGGTTCGGCGGGGTTGAGCACGATGATGGCTTTACCGTGGGTAGCGCCGCCGATTTGCTCAATGGCGCGGGCGGTGGTTTCGGTGAACTCGTCAATGTTGGCACGGGTGCCGGGGCCGGCGGAGCGTGAAGCTATGGAGGCCACGATTTCGGCGTAGTGCACTTCGGCGTGGGCCGACAAGGCGGCCACCATGGGGATGGTGGCTTGGCCGCCGCAGGTCACCATGTTGAGGTTGGGGGCGGCCAAGTTGATGTTGAGGTTGACTGGGGGCACCACGTAAGGGCCTATGGCCGCTGGGGTGAGGTCAATAACTTGTTTGCCGTGAGCGGCCAACACTTCGGCGTGGTGGGCGTGCGCTCCCGCTGAGGTGGCATCAAAAACGAGGGCGATCTCGGCGAATTCTGGTAAGGCCACCAGGCCGTCGATGCCTTCGCTGGTGGTGGCTACTCCCATACGTTTTGCTCGGGCTAAGCCGTCCGATTCAGGGTCGATGCCAGCCATGGCCGAAATCTCTAAAGATTCAGAGAGTCGTTTGATTTTGATCATCAGGTCCGAAGCGATGTTGCCCGACCCGATAATGGCTACTTTGGTTGTTTGGTCGCTCATTGAAAGCTCACACTTACCTTCCCGACACTATTGATGTCTACGTCGTAGGTTTGGCCGGCGGCGGCGGTGACCATGGGGCCTAAGGCGCCGGTCAAAATAATCTCTCCGGACCGCAACGGGGCACCAGTGCTGGCTTGATATTGGGCCAACCATGCTGCGGCGTTTAGGGGGTGGCCCAAGCAGGCTGCGCCGGCTCCCGATGACACCACTTCTCCACCGCAGGTAATTTTCATGCCGCAGAGCAGTAGGTCAACTTCGTCCAGCGCTTGGGGGGTGGCCCCGAGAACGAATGCGGCTGATGATCCGTTGTCGGCCACCGTGTCGTAAATTTTGATGTCCCAGTTGGCGATGCGGCTATCTACTATTTCGATGGCCGACACCACATAGTCCACGGCTTTTTCTATTTCGGCCACCGTAGGCGCCGGGTTTTCTAGATCGTGGGCTAACACGATGGCCACTTCGGCTTCGATTTTGGGTTGCAAATATTCACTGAGGTTGACGGTGCCGCCGTCGGCAACTTGAGTGTCGTCAAACAGCACTCCCATGTCGGGTTGATCTACCCCGAGTTGTTGTTGCACAGCAGGTGAGGTGAGACCAATTTTTCGCCCTACGGGCACGCGGCCTTGTTCTTGCCACCACACGGTGTTGAGGTTTTGGATGCGGTAAGCCGCTTCCACGGAAACTTCAGGCATACGGTCACGCAGTGGGGAAAGAGCGCCCAGCGTGTAGGCCTCGCGAAGTTGGGCCGCCAGCCCGTGTTCACTCTTATTCACTTGGAATATCTTTTCTCTACACCATCTCATTACTTTGAGGCGGATTCACCAAGGCCTAAATCTCGACTTATAACCATGCGTTGCATCTCGCTAGTTCCTTCGCCGATCTCTAAGATCTTACCGTCACGATAATAGCGCGCTACGGGGGTTTCGTCTATAAAGCCGTAACCGCCGAAAATTTGGGTGGCTTCTCGGGTGGCGGTGACGGCTGCTTCGGTGGCGTGCAGTTTGGCATCACGAGCTAAACGTTCGGCGCCCTTTTCGGTTACTGCTTGGGCTTTTTTGTCGCTTCTTTAAATTTGTCGCTCACCAGAACCCTCTCACTTGAGTTCGCAGTCTGCCATAGGAATCTGATGTCCGCATTACCGTATCCCTGTGGCAGACTGCCCTTTAATAATCCGTTGGAGGAGCCATGGCTGATAACACCAAACCACAACCTTTAGGTGGAAACGAAATGCCTCGTTACGGGGGCATCGCTACCTTCATGCGTTTACCTGGCCGAAGCGAACCAAAAGATCTTGATATTGCTGTAGTGGGGGTGCCTTTTGATATCGGTACCTCTAACCGGCCGGGGGCTCGTTTTGGCCCACGGGGCATCCGTGATGAGTCCGTACTCTTGCGGCCTTACAACATGGGCACTCGAGCGGCTCCCTTTGACTCTTTACGCATTGACGACATCGGCGATGTAGCGTCGAGCCCTTTTGACCTTTTAGCAGCCATCGCCGCTATTGAAGAACGCTTCAACCAGTTGCTAACTCACGACTTAATTACTGCCACCATGGGTGGCGACCACACCATCGTTTTGCCTATTTTGCGAGCTATGGCAAAAAAACATGGACCGGTTGGGTTGATACACATTGATGCTCATACCGACATAAGCGACACCATGTTCGGGGCCAAAATTGCTCACGGCACCCCGTTTCGCCGGGCGGTAGAAGAAGGCCTGTTGGATTGTTCTCGGGTGGTGCAAATCGGCATGCGAGGCACCGGTTACACCGCTGAAGATTTTGACTGGTCTCGCCAACAGGGCTTTCGGGTGGTGCAGGCCGAAGAGTGTTGGCATAAAAGTTTGACTCCCCTCATGGCCGAGGTGCGAGAGCAGGTTGGCGACGGCCCGGTTTATATAAGTTTCGATATTGATGGACTGGACCCAGCGTTTGCTCCGGGCACCGGTACTCCTGAGGTGGGCGGCCTGACCATGCCCCAAGCGTTAGAAATTGTGCGGGGTTGTCGGGGCTTGAACGTGGTGGGTTGTGACTTGGTGGAGGTGGCTCCTATTTATGACACTTCGGGCTTAACGAGTTTGACGGGCGCCAACTTGTTGTACGAAATGCTTTGCGTCATGCCCGGTGTGGTTTACCGAGACTAACCATGGCCACCGCCGAACGTTCTGGGCCCCGTTTGGCTCCTTACTATCTGATCTTGTTTGGGCTCACAGCAGGTCTGGGCGGGGTAGTTGTTCTGCTAGCCGAACTCAAAAATGAGTTAGGTTTCTCAAACTTCGGCGTGGGGTTAGCTATTTCTTCGGGGTTTGCCTCAGCGTTTGTGGCTAGTTTGATTATGGCTCCTCAAGCGGATCGTGGGAAGTCCCCCATGATGCTCCGTACGGCGCTCATCGTCGGTGGCCTCTCTATGGTTGTTTTGGCCGTGGGTGACCAACTCTGGCACTATGTGGTGGGGCGCTCTCTCTACGGATTTGCTCTGGGTACCGGTGGACCGGCGGTGCGACGTACCGTTATTGTGGCCGACCCGGAAAACTTGGGCCGCAATCTGGGCCGCTTAGGGGCCTTTGATGTCGCGGGCTTTATGGTGGCCCCTCTCATCGTTACCGCTATCACCCATTACGCCGGTTTCCGAGCTTCTTTTTGGGCCAGCGCAGCATTTTTGTTTCTGCTGCTTCCGGTAGCTTTTAAGGCGCAAACGGATACCGCTCCCCAAGACACCGAACGTCTCGGTCTCTCTGGGCTTTTACGTATTCGACGACTCGTTGGGGCGTTGGTCCTTGCCGCCGCTTACTTTGTTTTCATTGGGGCGTTTGAATCGGTGTGGATCCTAGAAATGGACTTTCGGGGAGCAGACCAAACCACCATTGGCATTGCTTTGACCCTGGCCGCTCTGCCCATGCCGCTTCTTTCGCCTATCGGCGGAGTATTGGCCCAGCGCTACGGTGCTCGCCGTTGGGCGGTGGGCACCATGTTTTGCATGGTAATCATCGTGTTTTTCTATGGACTGGTGCCTGGGGTGTGGTGGCTAGTTGCCGTCACCACCATTACTTCTGCCATTGAAGGCTTTGGCTTCCCGACTATCCCCATGTTGGCTTCAGCCGCCGTCCCCCAAGAGCGTCAAGCCGCGGCCCAGGGCTTACTCGGTGCCGTTGAGGTGGCCGCGGGAGCCATTTCTTCGTTAACCATTGCCTTTATTTATGGAATAAGCAGCGACACCCTTGCGTGGACTGTCACGGGTATTACTATGGCTGTGTTGCTAACAATCGGTACGGTGTTAACCCAACCCGAAGATCATCAACGGGTACGCCCTGGCGTGCCTTCCGAACTACTGAGGAGACCATTCGAATGAGCGGCGCACTACTTCACCCCTTTTCCCCAGCAGGCCAAGACGAAAGCGACTACATCAACATCGTCCGCGGTGAGGGCTCTACTGTTTACGACGAGGCCGGCAACGGTTACATCGATGGCATTGCCAACCTGTGGTTGTGTCAGGTGGGTTATGGCCGCACCGAAATTGTGGATGCCGTCACCCAGCAAATGAACCAAATCCACGGGTACAACACTTTTGCTCCATTTACTAACGGCCCGGCTCGCCAGGTAGCTGACATGATCGCCGAACGTTCCCCCCACCCTGATGGACGCGTATTTTTGGGTAGTTCTGGTTCAGAAGCAGTAGACACTGTACTCAAGATTGCTCGAGTTATTATGCAAAACCGCGGGCAAAGCGACCGACAAATAATTGTTAAGCGCACCAACGGATACCACGGCACCAACTGGGGTGGCACCTCGGCGCAAGGTATTGCCGCCAACCGTGAGGGCTGGGGAGATTTGGTTCCTCATTTCATGGAAGTCCCTCATGACGATCTTGAAGCGGCGGCCTCGTTGTTTGCCGAACACGGTGACCGCATCGCTGCCGTTTTGACTGAACCGGTGCAAGGGGCCGGCGGGGTGTATCCGCCAGTTGACGGCTACCTCGAGGGCTTACGTCGTTTGTGCGATCAGCATGGGGCCTTGCTCATTTTTGATGAGGTAATCTGTGGCTTTGGTCGGACCGGCTCTTGGTTTGGGGCACAAACCTTTGGCGTCACGCCAGACTTGATGACTTTCGCTAAGGGCGTAACCTCGGGTTACTTGCCCCTTTCTGGGGTCATTGTTTCTCAAGAACTCTCGGAAGAACTCTCAGAACCGGGCTATCTGCTGCGCACCGGCTACACCTACTCGGGCCACAACGCTGCTTGTGCCGCTGGTGTAGCCAACATCAACATTATGGAACGTGAAGGTCTTGTTGACCGGGCCGACCATATTGGGGCAAAACTTCAAGAAGGGTTGGCTGCATTGGCCAGCGACGGGCTTATTGATTCCTGGCGAGGCATGGGTGCGGTCTACGCCGCCGAACTCAACCGAGATACTGTGCCTTTGCGTAACGCCATGATGGCCAATGGCGTCATTATGCGCCCTATGGGCACTTGCTTGGCTATCTGCCCGCCGCTGATTATCACCGACGAGGAAATCGGCAAGATGATCGATGCCTTGGCCGAAGCAGCAAAAACTGTTTAACGGTTTTTCACAAAGAGCTCAGCCGGTTCCCCAACTGAAGGTCATTTTTTCCATCCGGAGAATAGAAAAAACTTCGGTCCCGGTGACCCCACTGAGGCCAAGAATTTTATCGTTGACTAGCTTCAGCAGGCTTTCGTTGTTTTTACACAACACTTCGGCTAACACGTCGTAACGGCCGGTGGTGACCAGCACATATTCGGCTTCTTCCATGGCGCCGATTGCTGCCGCAACTTGGCGTACGTCGCCCGAAACAGTGACCCCCACCATGGCTTGGGTGGTGAGCCCCAAACTCAAGGGGTCGGTGACGGCCACTATCTGAATAACCCCCCGCTCGGTGAGCCGGTTTACTCGTTGCCGTACCGCTGCTTGAGAAAGTCCTACCTTGGGGCCCAGTTGAGAGAAAGCCATGCGCCCATCGACTTGGAGTTCATTAATGATGGCTTTATCTATGTCATCGAGCGAAAAAACTTCGCCTCGTTTATCAGGCATTTGACCAACGTTCCATTTCGGCCATGGCTTCGGTCAGAGCCTGGCGCAAAGTGTTACTAATAAAATCAAACTCGTCGGGGCCAGCAATCAGTGGCGGCGACAACTGAATTACCGGTTCGCCACGATCGTCGGCTCGGCAAATAAGACCGAGTTCCAACAGTCGGTTGGAGAAAAAGCCGCGCAGTAAATGTTCGCGTTCTGCATCACTGAACGATGCTCGGGTGGCTCGGTCTTTCACCAGTTCAATGGCGTAGAAGTACCCGGCTCCACGCACATCGCCCACGATGGGTAAGTCGGTGAGGGCTTCTAGAGACTCTCGAAAAGCATCTTCGTTGTTGCGTACGTGGCCGCAAATATCTTCTTTTTCGAAAATCTCTAGGTTGGCTAAAGCTACGGCGCAACTTACGGGGTGGCCAGCAAAGGTGATGCCATGGAGAAACACTTCGCCGGTGCCGACAAAAGGCTCGGAAACTTTGTCGCTGACCAACAAAGCACCCAGAGGCGCATACCCCGAGGTGAGGCCTTTGGCGGTGGTGATCATGTCGGGGAGGTAGTCGTAGCGTTCGCAGCCGAACATGTAGCCAATACGACCAAAGGCACAAATCACTTCATCGGACACCAACAACACCCCGTACTTGTCGCAGATTTCTCGCACCCGGGCAAAGTAACCGGGCGGAGGTTCAAAGCACCCGCCAGCATTTTGCACTGGTTCCAAAAATACTGCCGCTACGGTTTCGGGTCCTTCAGCCAAAATAGCTTCTTCGATGGCATCGGCGGCATGCAACGAACAATACGGATCATCTTGACAGGTGGGGCACCGGTAGTGGTTGGTTTCGGGCACCTTGACCGCCCCGGGAACCAACGGTTCAAACATGGTTTTAATGGAATCCAACCCGGTGATCGACAAGGCCCCCATGGTGGTGCCGTGATAGGCCATGTTGCGGCTAATGACCTTGATGCGGTCTGGTTGGCCTTTAATCTTAAAATATTGTCGGGCCAACTTCCATGCTGATTCGACTGCTTCTGAACCGCCGGTGGTAAAGAACACGCGGTTCAGATCACCAGGGGCCAGGTCGGCCAGTTTGGCGGCTAACTCAATAGCGGTGGGGTGGCCGTAAGTCCAGATGGGAAAGTACCCCAAAGTGGCCGCCTGGTCACCGGCTGCTCGAGCCAACTCGGTGCGTCCGTGGCCTAATTGACTTAAGAAAAGCCCGGAAAGTCCATCAAAGAAACGGTTCCCTTCGGTGTCCCAGAGGTAACACCCTTCACCGCGTTCAATAACTCGCATGCTGTCTACAGAATTGTTGAGCACCGTGAAATGCCCCCACAAGTGGGCTTCTGCTTTTTCAACTAGTTCTTGGTGTGACAGGGTCATGAGGTTTCCTTCTTTTGGTGTCCAAGCCGGAATGGGTTAGTCTTCGTTATGCCCGATACTACTGATTCCGTTGCCAACATGCCAGTTTGGCAACGGAATGCGCAACATTCACTGCACTGGACAAGTTATTCTGTTGTCACTAAGAGCAGTGAGGTGTTCTGCCCATGAGTAAAGAATCAACCATTTTGAGCAACGGAACTATCCACTCCATGGATACCGCTCTAGCCAACCCCGACTGGGTAGAAATAGTTGAGGGGCGCATCGTCCGTACCGGACAAGGGAAACGGCCCTCTGGAAACCATTTAGATTTGGCCGGACGCACCTTGTTGCCGGGTTTCCATGATGCTCATGTGCATCCATCGCTGGGCGGGTTAGCACTTATTCGCTGCAACCTGCATGACCTTTCAAACCTAAAGGATTTCCAGGCTCAGATCGCCGCCTATGCCCAAGCCCGACCTGAGGCCACATGGATTTTGGGCGGCGGTTGGGCCATGGAAGATCTTCCCAACGGCCTCGCCCGCGCTGAGTGGTTGGACGCAGTGGTGCCCGACCGGCCGGTCTACCTAGGAAGCAGCGAGGGCCACGCCGCTTGGGTTAACAGTAAAGCCCTAGAATTAGCGGGCATAGACCGTCACACCCCGGACCCCGTTGATGGGCGTATTGAACGTCACCCCGACGGCACTCCGCTGGGCACCCTGCAAGAAGGCGCCGCTCATTTAGTAGAAAAAGTACTGCCCCCGACCCAACAATCTGAAGTCGAACAAGGCATTGTCGCAGCCCAAGAAATGCTTCTTTCCTTGGGCATCACTACTTGGCAAGATGCTTGGGTAGAAAAAACCACCCACCACGCTTACCAAGCGTTAGATGCCTCCGGTCGTCTTTTGGCCATGGCGACCGGGTCGTTATGGTGGGAGCGCGACCGCGGCATGGAACAACTACCTGAACTCATCGAGCGCGCTAAAGAAGTCGGTCGTCGTTACCGTCCCGGGTCCATCAAGTTCATGGTGGATGGGGTTTGTGAAAACGGCACCGCCTCCATGGTGCACCCTTACCTCGGTACCCACGATGACCGCGGTTTGGTGTTTATTCCTCGAGAAATGCTTTTAGAAGCAGTCCCGGCCGCTATGGCCGCCGGTTTGCAACCACATTTTCATGCCATAGGCGACCAAGCTATCCGTGACGCGTTAGATGCGGTGGCGGCCGGCCGCCCCGAACATGCCCGAGTAGTACGTCCGCAAATCGCACACGTTCAGGTAGTAGACCCGGCCGATATTCCTCGTTTTGCTCAACTCCATGTGGCCGCCAATGTTCAAATGTTGTGGGCTTGCCACGATGACACCATGGTGGACCTCACCACGCCTCGGCTGGGCGACCACCGTAGCCGCTGGCAGTTTCCCTTTCGTAGCCTCATTGATGCGGGAGCCATCTTTGCTTGCGGCTCCGACTGGTCAGTGTCTACGGCCAACCCGTTCCCTCAAATGGAGGTAGCGGTCAGCCGCCTCATGCCGGGCATGGAGGTACCTTTTCAAAAAGAGCAAGCCATCACCAGAGAAGAAGCCCTGCAGGGGTTCACCACGGGGGCAGCCTGGGTAAATCATGAAGAAACCCGCAGCGGTTCAATCACTGCGGGCAAGGCAGCAGACTTGATAATCGTTGACCAAGACCCGCTAGAAACAAACGACTTGGCGTCTGTCAGGGTCGAGATGACCCTGACAGACGGACAAGTAGTTTTCGAGGGTTAACCCTTCGCTTCGACGAAGAGGTCCTGCATTAACAGGCCCAACTCACCGGCTTGAGGAATGAACTCCAATTGAGCTGAAGTTTCCGCATTGGGGTAGATCCCTTCATCTTCAAGGATTTCATCCAAAATGAATTCGGTAGCTGCCTCGTTGGGGCTGGCGTAGTACACATAGTTGGTCAACGCCGCACCATTTTGTGCGTCGGTCATGAAGTTAATCATGGCGTGGGCTGAACAAGGGTGCTCGGCAGAAGCTGGGATAGCCATGCCATCTACCCAACGCACGCCACCCTCTTTGGGGATCACGTAAACATGGGTTTCGTAAGCATCCGCTTCAAAGATAGCTGCCGCAAACGAACCGCTCCAGCCATGAGCTACAGCAAGTTCACCGTTCATCAAGTCATCAGAGTAAGAAACTGAATCGTATTTTAGCAGGTTTGCGTTGGTGGCCTTCAAAAGCTCGCCGGCCTCGCGGATAGCTTCTTCATTGCCGCCGACCAATACTTCATCAATGCTGTAACCCAAGTACTTGAGTGCCGCAGAGAAAGACTCTGGTGCATCGTCCAGCATAGAAATACCACCAGAAACCATACCGCTCAATGCCGGGTCAAAGATGAAACCCCAAGTGGGTTCAACGTTGCCCAACTCTTCAAGAGCGTCATAACTGATACCGATACCGGTGGTTCCCCACTGGTAGGCCACATGGTATTTGTGGTCCGGGTCAAACGGTGGCGATTGGAACTCTGCCGAAATATTCGTGGCGTTGGGAATAGCATCAAAGTCCAACTCCATCAAGAGGCCTTCGGCAATCATGGTGTCGACCATGTAGTCCGAAGGAACGATGAGGTCATAGTTGGCAGCCCCGGCATCTACCTGAGCCAACATTTGTTCGTTTGATTCGTACATGGTGTACTCAACCTTGATGCCGTACTCTTCTTCGAAGCGAGGGATTGATTCCTCGTCGATGTAGTCGGCCCAGTTGTAGAAGGACAGATCCCCGTCGGTTTCTCCCACTGCGCAACTGGCTGCTGCGCCGCTGTCTCCGTCGGAACCGCAGGCTGCGGCGACGAGCGCCAACAGCAGCAACGCTCCTGTCAATTTCAGTTTCATTTTATTCTCCTTGGTTATTGGTTTTTGATTTAGGTTCACGCTGCAAGAAAAGAGAGCCCAGCACCAGCACGGTAGAGGCCAGCAACATCAAACTTGAAATAGCGTTTAGTTCTGGGGTAACCCCCCGACGAATAGCACTGAACACGTAAACCGGGAGGGTGGTACTTCCTGGCCCGGTTACGAATGCTGAGATTACCACATCGTCAAGGGAGAGCGCTAATGCGAGGAGTGCCCCGGCCAAGACACCAGGCAAAATAAGCGGCAAGGTTACTTTTTGAAAGGCCCGCCATCCGCTGGCGTAGAGATCGCGGGCTGCTTCTTCTAGCGAGGGGTCGAGTTGCCCTAATCGAGCGCGCACCACCACCGCTACGAAGGAAATATTGAAGGCGATATGGCTAATGACGATGGTGTAGATGCCGAGTTGAAACCGGGGGCCGAAAGAATCGATGAAGCGAAATACTTGGGCAAAAAAGACCAGCATCATGACCGCCATGGTGACATCGGGGATAATCACCGGCAAGAAAACAGCCCCGTCTAAAGTTTTGCGGCCTCGAAACCGGTAGCGGTCAAGCGCTAGGGCCAAGCTGGTGCCTAAAATGGTGGCAACAATCGTGGAAATACTGGCCACCATAAGTGAGTTTTTTAAGGCATCAAGAATGACTTCGTTTTGGAGAACCTCGGGATACCAGCGGGTAGAGAGCCCGCCCCAAATGTTGACTCGCCTCGACCCATTGAACGAAAAAACTACCAAGACAATGATGGGGATGTAGAAAAAAGCAAAGACCAACCAGGCATTAAGGGCCAAGAGCCTGCTGGCCCATTTGGTGGGACGCATGGTGGTACTCATGCTCTATTGGCCTCTGCTCGCTGGTTTATGACCACGGCGATCAACATCACTGCAATGAGCACCACCGAAAGAGCGGCACCAAAGGGAAAGTTGCGGGCCGCCCCAAACTGGCGAGCTACGTAGGAACCCAATAACATGGTTTTGGCACCACCTAAAATTTCTGGCACCACGTAGGACCCAAAACTGGGGACAAACACCAAGATTGATCCGGCAATAACTCCGGACCGAGTTAATGGCCACGTGACCTTACGGAAGGCCACTGTTCCTCCGGCGTAAAGGTCTCGGGCCGCTTCAACTAATTTCCAATCCATGCGCTCAATGGCTACGTAAAGCGGAAGCACCATAAAGGTCAAGAAGCTGTAAACCATGCCGATCACCACGGCAGCAGGGGTAAACAAAATACGAAAGGTTCCAAAACCCAAATTTTCGCTAAGTTGCGAGGCTGGTCCATCTGAGCCCAACAAGAAACGGATAGCAAAAATGCGAATAAGCCCGTTGGTCCAAAAAGGAATCATGACCAGAACCAATAAAATGTTTCGTACCTTGGGTGCCCGAGTGGCTAAGTAGTAGGCGAAGGGGTAAGCCACTAGGAGGCACAAGATGGTGGTGACCGAGGCCATCCAAAAAGACCGCCAAACAATACGTAAAACAAGTTCGCTAAATAACTTGTCGTATGAACTGAGGTTCCACCCGGTGAGCACCGTTCGACCGGTAGCGGTGCGGGTCGCGAACGAATAGGTAACAATGACCCCAAGCGGGATCATGAAAAAAAGCAAGAGGTACAGGGCCGCCGGTGTGGCGATAAGGCGTCCCTTTCGGGAATCTGCTTGGGCGGCAGATTGATCGAGGGCGGCCATCAATTAATCCTTGAGCACACTCGACGAGTCGGGGCGCCAGGAAACTTTCACTGCATCGCCTTCGTTGAAGCGTTGGTGGTCGGGCCGATTGTCGCAGCGCACCGAAAGAACCCCGCCGCCTGTTTCTACGTCATAGGAGTACGCATCGCCGAAGTAAGTGCGGTGGGTAACCGTGCCCGAAATTTGGTTTAGCCCTAGTTCAACGCCTTGGTCGGGCCCGGTAAGGTCAATGCTTTCGGGGCGAATAGCTAAAGTAAATGACTGCCCCATTTCTGGAGATGGGCCATCAAGTTTAATTTGCTCTGAGCCCAACTGAACGGTGCCGTCATCCGCCACCGTGGCGGCCAGCATGTTGATTTCACCAATGAAGTCCGCTACGAACCGTTTCGTTGGGTGTTCATAGATGCGGTCAGGGGTATCAACTTGCAAAAGGTTGCCTTCGCTCATCACACCGATGCGATCCGACATGGTGAGCGCTTCTTCTTGGTCGTGGGTGACGTAAACAAAGGTAATGCCCACCTCGGTGTGTAAAGATTTGAGTTCGCTTTGCATTTCTTGACGAAGTTTGAGGTCGAGGGCACCCAACGGTTCGTCGAGCAGTAATACTTTGGGCTTGTTTACCAAAGCGCGAGCCAAAGCCACCCGTTGCTGTTGACCTCCAGAGAGTTGACTGGACTTACGCTCCCCAAGTGCACCGAGACGTACTTGATCCAGGACTTTTTTTGCTGTTTCACGGGCTTCGTCCTTGGGTACTTTCTTCATCAGCAGGCCAAACATCACGTTTTCGAGGACCGTCATGTGGGGAAACAAAGCGTAATTTTGGAACACCGTGTTTACCGGTCGTTGATCCGGTGGGGTTAGCCCCATCTTTTGTCCATCCACTGCGAGGTGGCCGGCCGTCGGAAATTCAAACCCAGCAATCATGCGCAAAATAGTGGTCTTTCCGCAGCCCGAGGGGCCCAGCAGAGAGAAGAACTCGCCGTCGGCAATGACCAGGTCAATGCTGTTGACCGCTATTACATCGCCGAACTTTTTTACCACCCCATGCAGTTCTACTGCGTTGGCAGATTCATTCATGGTGATAAGGAGTGCTCCTGAGAAGATAGGTTTACCGTGACCATCGACACACTAGCGATTCCATTACCAAAATTCCAGTTAAGCAACTAATACCGTTGCCCAAAGCACAACTAGCGACTAATTTGATACGAAATATGAAGCAGGAGACCCAATGGCATCAAAATCACCACAGCACCATTCGTTGGCCGCCGCTCAGCACAAAGCGTTTTGGCTTGACCGACCCGATGCCCCAGCCGCCAACCCAACCTTAACCCAAGCACTCACCACCGACCTCTTGATCATCGGCGCCGGGTTCACCGGTTTGTGGACCGCCTTGCTGGCCGCCGAAGCCAACCCCGGTCGGCGCATCGTCATGCTTGAGGCCCGCACGGCAGCCATCGGTGCTTCGGGCCGGAATGGCGGTTTCTGTGATGCCTCCATTACCCATGGCCTCGATAATGGTTACGCTCACTGGCCCAACGAGATGGTTGATCTGGTGCGTTTGGGTGACGAAAACCTAGCCGGCCTTCGAGATGCTGTCACCCGCCACAGCATTGACTGTCATCTGGAAGCCACCGGAGAAATGGCGGTAGCGGTGGCCCCCTGGCAAGTTGACTCCTTAGCCGAAGAAGCCGAAACTTGGGCGAAACTTGGTGTCAACGTAGACCTCTTCGACCAAAACCAGGTACGCCAACAGGTCAACTCCCCCACCTACCTTGGTGGCCTCTGGAGACGCCACGACACGGTGATGGTTGACCCCGCAAAACTGGCCTGGGGGTTACGCACTGCCGTGCAAAACTTGGGGGTCGCCCTTTACGAAAACTCTCCAGTTAAACAGCTCACGAAATCCTCCAACGGGATAACCGCCGCTACCCCGCGAGGCCAAGTAACCGCTGGCCGCGCGGTGATGGCCACCAATGCTTTCCCCAACCCGGTGCGTAACGCTCGACGTTCTATCATTCCGGTTTACGACCATGTCTTGATGACCGAACCGCTCTCCGCAGTACAAAAAACAGCTATCGGTTGGGAAGGCCGACAAGGCATGGCCGACGTCGGCAACCAGTTTCACTACTACCGCCTAACCAGCGACAACCGAATTTTATGGGGTGGCTACGACGCTCTGTACCACTTCAACAACGGTATGGGACCCCGCGCTGAGCACAACCCCGCTACCAGCAACATTTTAGCTGAGCACTTTTTTACTACCTTCCCGCAACTGGAAGGCTTAAACTTCACCCACCAATGGGGTGGGCCCATCGGCACCACCAGTCGGTTCACCTGCGCCTGGGGAACCAGCCACCGGGGGCGCGTTTCGTGGGCCGCCGGTTACACCGGGGTCGGAGTGGGAGCCAGTCGCTTCGGCGCCCAAGTAGCTTTAGATTTAGCCGACGGGCGAACCACTGAACGCACCGAACTTGAGATGGTGCGCAAACGGCCATTTCCCTTTCCCCCGGAGCCCGCCAAATGGATTGGCGTACAAGCCACTCGTGCTGCCCTTAAACGCTCTGATAAACGACAAGGGCGGCGCGGGCTCTGGCTGAAAACTCTGGATAAGTTCGGCATCGGATTCGACAGTTAAGGTCTGCCTATGGTCCAAAACTTTCGCCAACTTTCTTTTTGGCATGACTCCTTACCGGGTAACATCACCCCACGAGCCGCCCTGTCGGGCAATACCGATGCCGACATAGCCATCGTGGGCGCAGGCTTCACCGGGCTCTGGACAGCATGGCATTTGATTTGCTTAGACCCGTCGTTACGCATCAAGGTGCTAGAAAAAAACCAAGCCGGGTTTGGGGCTTCGGGGCGAAACGGTGGTTGGGCCTTAGGAGAGTTCCCTATAAGCCCCATGAGCATTGCCGCCGCCTCTTCAACAGATGCTGCACTTCGGCAGATGCGAGCCCTCTACCAAGCCGTAGATGACATCGGGGACGTAGCCGCTATTGAAAACATTGACTGTCATTACACTAAAGGAGGGTCTATTTCTTGGGCTCGCAACCCGGCGCAACTGGAGCGCCAGCAGGCCGCGGTAGCGGCACGCCACCAGTTGGGCTTGACTGAAGCCGAAGTCCGTATGGTCGGCGCCGATGAAGCCCGATCCTTAGGTAACGCCACCAACGTGTTAGGTGGGCGATTTTTAGCACCGGTAGCTGCCCTGCATCCGGCTCGTCTGGTGCGAGGTTTAGCCGAGGCCTGCGAACGCCGGGGGGTCACCATTTACGAAAACACCACGGTGCAGTCCATTCAACCCGGGGTGGTGACCACCGACCTCGGCACCGTGCGTTCTGAAGTCGTGGTACGAGCCACCGAAGGTTATACCCGGAGTTTGGCCGGCCTTCGCCGCAATATCGTGCCCATGTACTCGCTTATGGTGGCCACCGAACCGTTGAATAAAACCCAGTGGGACGAAATTGGTTTAGCCACTCGTCCTACTTTCGCAGATTCTCGCCATATGACTATCTACGGTCAACGCACTGCCGACGGGCGTTTGGCTTTTGGCGGCCGTGGTGCCCCTTACCGTTACGGTTCACGGATTGACCCGGCCACCGAGCAATCTTCGACGGTACATGATGCAATTACCGTTACCTTGCGAGAACTTTTCCCCGTACTAGTCAACACAGCCATCACCCACCGCTGGGGCGGGGTGCTGGGTATTCCCCGCGACTGGGCGCCTTCGGTGCGTTTCGACCGAGACAGCGGCCTGGCTTCGGCCGGTGGGTACGTGGGGGACGGCGTGGCCGCATCAAAGTTGGCTGGCCAAACCCTGGCTGAACTGATTGTAGGCGAAACTACCGAGCGCACCGATTTACCTTGGGTGGGCCACCAGTCACGGCCTTGGGAACCCGAGCCTTTGCGCTGGTTAGGCATGAACGCCGGTATTGCTTTAGCCAACCGGGGCGACCGAGCCGAGGCCCGTACCGGACGGGTCACTTGGCATACCAAAGCCATGAATGCCCTCTTGGGCTGAATTACTCAGAAAAATCGGTCATCATAGAGATATGACCGCACTTCCCCTGCGGGTTTTTGTGGCCGCTCTGTTTGTTCTTGGAGCAGCCTGCAGTGACCCCGCTACCCCCACACGCCAAGAAGCAGCACCCCAAGCCACCAGCACATCTGCGCCCTTCGGCACCCCGTCAACCAACAATGTCCCGGAACCTCCACCGAACACCACAGCATTAGCCACCACAATTCCCCCATCGACCACCACCGTTGCTTCAACCACCACCGAATATTTAGCCAACCCCCCGGCCACTACATCGGCGCCCTCTACTTCAGCCCCCGTTTCTTCAACCGTGCCCGGCGAACCTTGGCCGGTCACCCTCTTAAGTCAGTTGGTGGTAGCCAGCCCCAACCCTGGCCTTGATTACGTTCGCAGCGACTGGGGTTCCGGGTGGAGCGACGATGACGGGGATTGCCTCTCTACCCGCCACGAAGTACTCATGTTGGAATCCGCCGACTCGGTGTTTCTTTCTGACAGCGGATGTTTGATCGCTGGCGGCAGTTGGTTTGGGGCCTTCACCGGGGGGTGGTTTACCGACCCCGGTGCCCTTGATATCGACCATTTTGTACCGGTGGCCAACGCCCACCAATCGGGCGGCTGGGCATGGGACTCCGCTACCAAACGGCGCTACTACAACGACCTCACCGACCCTCGGCACCTGATTGCTGTTTCCTCTTCGGCTAACCGGTCTAAAGGTGCCCGGGGGCCCGACCAATGGCGGCCTCCTGATACCAGTTATTGGTGCACGTATGCCGATACTTGGGCCGGCATCAAAATCCGTTGGGCGCTCACTGTGACGGCCAACGAGATACTGGCTCTAGAAGAAATGCTGGCCACCTGCAGCGCAGAACCGGTCAGCATCGTTGAAACTCCGGCCGTCATTGACTTGGGGCCACCTATTGACTTGGGTGACCCCATCGAACCGACCCCCACTACCGTTCCTCCTTCTGGCGATCAACCGGCCGACCCGGGCAACGCCATGAACTGCAGCGACTTTGCCAACTATCAGGAGGCTTTAGCGTGGTACGAAACTTACGCTCCTTGGTATGGGGATGTGGCTCGCCTTGATGGCGATGGTGACGGTGAGCCCTGCGAGTCGCTACCCGGTGGGCCTTAACGGCCAGAAGAGCGAGCGGTACCAGTTTTGGTTTCACCGTTCAGGTCATAGAGATAGCAAACGACTTCACGATCGTCCAATTTGTCCCATGTCTCTTGCGACGGGCGCAGCCATCCAATGTCGTAGATGGAATATTCGTAGGCGATCCCTACATAAGATTCAAAGGCCGCCAAGCAGAGGTCAGCCGAGTCGTCGTCGACAAAGACCAACGGAAAATCTCCGTCTGGTAAGAGCGGTAAAGCATAGATCTCGTTTATATGCGGTTCTACGCAATCAACGGTCGACACTTCTGAAACTTCTTCTTCGACGGTAACCATGCCGGCAAAACACTGACCCACGCCGAGAGAAAAAACATTGCCCTGAGTTGAACATGCCCCTGCAAAAACCATGAGGGCAAGCATTACATTTCGTATCACTCCATGCCGGCATCACGTAAGGCCCGACCAGTAAGCACTTGGGCTAAGTGCTTGCGGTAAGCAGCATCACCGTTGTTATCCGACGAAGGCTCCGTGCCTTCTGCCGCTGATGCCGCTGCTTCAACAGACGAAGCACCGCCAGCCAACGCAGATTCCACCGCACTCGCCCGCAAAGGAGTTGCCCCCATATTGACCAAAGCCACCCCAGCGCCACCTTCAGCAACCATGGCCCCCACTATGGCCCAATCTTGAGCACGACGATTAAACTTTTGGTACGACCAGCCGCCAGTTGAAACCGGCACCTTAATTCCGGTCAACATTTCATCGGCGCCTAAAGCCGACTCTAAAAAGCCAGTAAAGAACTCTGTCGCAGCAATCTCACGAGAACCATTTGAGCCCGAAGCGACCAACGTACCGCCCAACGCTAAAACAGCCGCAGGCAGATCTGAAGCCGGATCGGCATGAGCCAACGACCCTCCGAGTGTGCCGCGATGGCGAATAGCAGGGTCGCCTACCACTGATGCCACATGAGCTAAAAGCGGGCAGGCCTCTGCGAGTTCTCCCGAATGTTCAAGCGCACTGTGCGTAGTCATAGCGCCTATCGACACCGTGTCGCCAACCACCGAAATACCAGAAAGTTCGGTAATGCCTGCTATATCTACCAGCATGGATGGCGCTGCCAACCGGAAACGCATCAACGGAATCAACGACTGGCCCCCGGCGAGAATCTTGGCCTCATCACCGTGTTCGCCTAACGCCGCTAACGCTGCCTCGGTCGAATCCACCCGGATATAACCAACTGGTGCGGGGATCATACTGCACCCCCTTGGGCGTTTTCGATACTTCGACGCACCCGCATCGGCGAAGCGGGCATTGCCATTTCGGTTACTCCTAAATGACGGAGAGCATCTACTACGGCATTCATCACTGCGGGTGTTGAGGCAATGGTTCCGGCCTCACCGATGCCCTTTACCCCCAGTGGGTTCGTTGGCGAAGGAGTCACGGTGTAGTCAAGTTTCATGTCTATAGTTTCGGCTGCGGAGGGCACCAAATAGTCACCCAAGTTGGTTGATCGGCATTGGCCGTCTTCGTCATAAATCGCTTCTTCCCACAAGGCCTGGCCAATTCCTTGCACAATGCCACCGTGTACCTGGCCTTCAACAATCATGGGGTTAACTTGGTTACCACAGTCGTCGACCGCCGCATAATCAATGATCTCAACCTCACCGGTTTCTTCATCAATCTCCACTAGAGCAATATGTGCTCCAAAGGGGAAGGTGAAGTTGGGTGGGTCCCAAGTGACTTCTGCTTGCAGGTTGGGTTCCAACCCCTCGGGCAAATCATGTGCGGTGAAGGCTGCAAAAGCCACTTCAGCCAACGGAACCTCGGCGCCAGGCGTGCCTTTAACGTTAAATACACCGTTGGTGAGTTCAAGGTCATCGGCATTAGCTTCAAGCATGTGAGCCGCTATAAGTGATGCTTTTTCGACCACTCGTTCAGTGGCCATCCAGATAGCAGTACCACCGACTGAAAGTGAGCGCGACCCGTAGGTATCTAGCCCTAAGGGAGAAATTGCCGTATCAGAGTGCAGAACCTCAACGTCATCCGGGTCCACCCCCAAGCGGTCAGCGACAATCATGGACCATGCGGTCTCGTGTCCTTGGCCGTGGGGGGTGGCGCCAGTGACCACCTGAATCTTGCAGGTAGGAAGTATGCGCACGGTGGCTGATTCCCAACCGCCGGCACCGTAGTTCAGCGAAGCCAGTACTCGGCTTGGAGCCAAACCGCACATTTCAACGTAAGTAGAAATACCGAGGCCAAGATGCATTTTTGACCCTGCGGCTTGGCGTTCCGCTTGTTCGGCTCGGCGCTCCTCCCAATTAATAAGTTCTTTCGCTCGGTCTAATGCTGGTTGGTAATCGCCTGAATCAAACACTAAACCGGCTGGTGAATCGTAAGGGAATTTTTCGGTAGGAATAAAATTAAGGGACCGGATTTCATCGGGTTCTACCCCGACGGCAAGAGCGAGCACGTCCATGGCTCGTTCAATGGCGTAGGTGGCTTCAGGCCGTCCGGCACCGCGGTAAGCATCGGTGGGTGTCAGGTTGGTGAACACGCTTTTACAGGTAAACGAGTAAAGCGGAACATCGTAGAGGCCGTGAAAAAGGAAGGCTCCAAGCAGAGGCACCCCGGGAGTAATGAGTTGGAAGTAGGCCCCCATATCGGCCAACAAAGTGGCTCGCACTGCGAGGAGTTTTCCGTTTTCGTCGGCAGCCAACTCAATGGTTTGCCTCTGGGCGCGCCCTTGGATCGTGGCGGTTGCGGCTTCGGTTCGGCCTTCAGTCCAGCGCACCGGCACTCCGTGGCGCACTGCTAAGGCGAGGCACAAAATTTCTTCGGGATAAACCCCTAGCTTGCATCCAAACCCTCCACCTACCGCGGGAGCAATGACTCTCATTTTGTGTTCGGGAATACCCACAGTGAGTGCAGCCATTACCTTTAAAATGTGCGGGATTTGCGTCGAGGAATACAGGATCATGTCGCCGTTGTGGGGGGCTGGCACAGCAGCCACCCCGCGAGGTTCCATTGGGGCGGGAATCAACCGTTGATGCACATAGGTCTCGGTCACGTGATGCGTCGCATTAGCGAATGCTGCTTCTACCCCTTCGGGGTCGGGGATCAATGGCCACTCATAAGAAACGTTGGTCCCAAGGCCTTCGTGGATTACTACTTGGTCAGATTCTGCGTCTTCTATTGAAATTACCGCAGGTAAAAGGCTGTAATCAACCACGACCCCTTCGGCACCATCAGCGGCGACGTAGCGTGAGTCAGCCACCACAACAGCCACGATGTCGCCGACATGGCAAACTTTGCCTTGGGCTACTGGCCAGTAGTCAGGGCTCTTCATATCGTCGGTTACTGGCCACGCACAAGGAAGGGGGCCAGCCCAATCTTCGGCTAAGTCGGCACCGGTGTACACCGCAGTAACGCCTTCGACAGCTAGGGCCGCTGTGGTATCAATATTGTCAATGGTGGCGTGGGCATGGGGGCTACGCACGCAGTTCACCCAAAGCGCGCCCGGGAGCACCAGGTCGTCCATAAATTTTGCTTCGCCGGTCAAGAGGGCCGGGTCTTCTTTGCGGAGACGAGCCTGGCCGATGATGCCGCCGGTGGGGTTGTCGGTAACGGTCATAGTGTTCCTTCCTTATTTCTTGACCGACAAAACGGCCTTGACAATGTTTTGGTACCCGGTGCAGCGACACAGGTTGCCTTCGAGGCCTTCTCGTACTCCATCTGCGTCGAGGTTGGGGTATTCCTCAACGAGAGAAATGGAGGCCATGACCATGCCGGGGGTGCAATACCCGCATTGCAGGGCGTGGCTTTCGTGGAAGGCTTGTTGCATAGGGTGCAGGCCGTCTGCGCCGGCTAGCCCTTCGATGGTTGTTATTTCAGCTCCGTCGGCTTGAACGGCCAGCAGGTTGCACGACTTTGCCGACTGGCCGTCAACTAAAATAGTGCATGCTCCACAAGAACTGGTGTCGCAGCCAATGTTGGTTCCGGTTAAGCCCAGTTGGTCTCGCAGAAAGTGCACCAACAAGGTACGTGGTTCTACGTCAGCGCTTTGGGTGTCCCCATTTACCGTAAGAGAGATTTCCATCTCCGCTCCTTCATCCACCGGACAGCCGCCTTCAACGACAACGTTGAAGTCCCTCAACTGGTCCGAGGAAAGATAGTGTCACAACTTTTCCTCCTGTGCAAGTGATCATTTCGTTATGGTGACTCTGTTCCCACATCACGGGGTCTCAGTGGTGTTTGCCGGCTTCCCATCCGATTGGGGCGAGGTGTTGAGTGGCGAAGATTTTAGGTTCTTCTTCAAGCGTGGTGGCCATGGTGTCGTTCCACCGGTTCAGAAAACCAAAGGTAGCGATGACCGCCACCATTTGGGTGATTGCTTCTGGCGACCTTAGTTGTTTAGAAAATGTTTCTTCTAATAAAGGCTTTTCCATCGGTCAGGATTTTCTGGTCCCAAATCGAGAAAATTTCTTTTTGGGCTTGCTGGGTAAAACGGAAAAAATCCCCTCCGTGAAAGGAGAGGAAGATCTTGAAGTAGGCTAGGAATCGGAAGCCCATCTCTCTTAGCAATTTGTATGTTTGTTTGGAGGTGGGTTTCTTTACGTCTATTACTTCCCGACGAAATCCCTGAACTCGTGTCTGGAAAACGCAGAAAATCCCTTCCGTGGTGGAAGGGACATCCTCGTTGTATTTTCGTTGTATTTTCGTTGTATTTTCGTTGTTTAACAGTTGTTTAACAGTTGTTTAACAGTTGTATAACAGTTGTTTTTCGATTTATATCTCTAGGGGTGTAAGAAAAGAGCCTGTTAGTTGTCTACCTAGTACAAACAAACAGCCTAGGAGGCAAACATGAAAACACGAACAAAGATCACAGTGACCCTAGCGGTAGGAATAGGCCTACTCATTGGCTCCATGGGAGTCGCTTCAGCAAGCCCACACTATTCCGACTTCAAGGGTGGGACCAGCTTCAAAGCACCTGTTAGTTCCTACACGGAAGTCGAGTGGACTCTCAAAGCACCTGTTGACTCAGGTCGCACTTCCGGATTCCGAGGTTGT
>JAPKBH010000050.1 GCA_028823445.1 Acidimicrobiales bacterium
CCCCGTAGGGGAGCTGCTTGCCGCTCCCATCCCTGTGCCCCTACAGCGGTTTGCTGCGGTGAGGGTTTTCTGCGTCTTGGCTCCAATTTACTGGATTGTTTTGAACGTACTTTCGAATTTCACTAAGCGCTGCTTCGTTACGAACAACATGGTCGTAATACCCCCGCTGCCACACCCCCCGTAGGGGCGCCGCTTGCTGCGCCCTTCCCTTCGCCGCTTGCTGCGCCCATCCTTCTGACCGTATAGCGATCGCCGATAACGATTTAAAGGCTCGCATGATTTGCCCGAGTTTGGTTTTCCCCGACAGGAATAACACTCCGTGAATATGGTTTGGCATGACTACGAATATGTCCAACTCAACCGTGGGGTAGCGGTTGGTTAGGTCTTGCCAGTTTTTTTCTACGAGATCTCCTGCGTTGCTAAGTATTATTTTGTCACCGAATGCCTCGCCAAGAATGCACGCTCGGTTTTGGGTGCATACGGTGACGAAATAGGCACCTGGTTTGGTGTAGTCGTACCCGGCGAGCCGCAATGGTTTCCGGTTATTGTGCTGAGGTGTCTGCCTTTTATTCATTCTTATTTCCCCGATGTTTTTCGTCCGGGGGGAGGTATTGGTCACCGTATCTCGGGCGCAGTCCCATTTCCCGCAGCAACGCCGGTTGTTGCGCCCACACGTTTTAACTACCGGGCGCAGCAAGCGGCGCCCCTACATCTCACCCTTCCCTTCGCCGCTTGCTGCGCCCCGCCACACGGAGCGGGTTAGCGGGTTATGGCGGTGGTGGTGTTTTCTAGGGTGGTGGCGTAACTGGTGGTCCAGCCGAGGGGGCTGTGTTGTTGGCGGGTCACGATGATGGGGGCAGTTGAGCCGATGCCGATTATTACGTCGGCGTCGACAGTGAGTTCTACTTGGTCGCCGGGGTCGAGTTCGAATGCTTCGGGGAGGGGGTAGTCGGCGGCGGTGGTGAGGGTGACAGTGGCGATGCTGTCGAGCCCGGGGTTGAAGATGAGAACGGTGGTTGGGGTTATTGTTGATCCGATGGCGTCTACCCACCATTGGGTGGCGCCGTAGTTGATGGCTGGTAGGCCGGTGAGGCCGGGCCCGGAGGGCGTGTCTTCGGCGGCGGTTTCTCTTTGGCGGTTTACGGCTACGGCGGCCAGGGTTGGGGCGTCGAGGCTCCGTACGTAAATACTGTAAGCACCTATTTCTGCGAGTCGCCCGTCGGCGTGAAGGTCTATGGCTTGGCGTTGGCCGGGGCGCAGCATGATGCCGAAGGGTTCTACGGTGTTTTCTTGGTCGTTGGTGCGGATAACGATTTCTAGTTCGACGGTGGTGTCGCCGGGGTTTTGCACTACCACCGTGGGGTGGATTTGTCCTTCTGCGGCTCCGGGTAGAAACAGGTCGCCGCTGAGGGTCAGCGAGCTGGTGGTGAGGGCGAGTCCTTGTAGCCCGGAGGGGGTGGTGCCGTCGGCTATTTGTAGTCCGGTCATGACGAGTTGGCCGCTGCGTACCGTGGCGGAGGCTGACACGATGAGTGAGTTAGGGAGTTTTTCGGTGAGTTCGTAGGCCACCACGGAGCGCCCGGGTATGACCAGTCCTTGGGCTTCGAGGGTTTGGCGGGTGTCGAGGTCGCCGAGCAGGGTGAGGTCTACTACGGCGGTGGCTTGGAATGGATTGTGGAACAGTATTGTTTGGCGGGTGCCGGGGCGTTCGGTGGTTCCCCAGGGTATTTGTCCGGTGGGGGCGGTGGCGGTGGTGCAGTGTTGTCGGTCTTGGCCAGCGGTGTTGCTGGCGGTGATGTGTTGTTCTACAAGGAGGCCGCCGTGGGGGGCTTCGATGGTGATGCCGGCGTATTGAGCTTCGGCGACCAGTTGGTCGGTGCGCAACTCAAGGCGGTCCCCGGTTTCGAGTTGTATTGATCGTTCGCTCCACATGCCGAGGTTGTCGACCACGGTGACCAGGCCTTCGTTGGCTTGGTCGGCCAGGTTGGTGATGATGATGGTGCGGTTTTCGATTCCTTCAAGGCGACTGGTTGGTCCGACGCAGAACCACACGTCGCCGGAGTCGCCGGTGGGTGAATATTCGGTGTAGGCGGTGGGGGCGGTGGTTTCGATGGTTGTTGTTTCGGGTGTTTCGGCAAAGACGAAAGCGCCGACGGCGAGGGCCAGCAAGATGGCGAGGGCGGGGAGGCGTACGGCGTTCATCGGCGTTTTCCTCGGCGGCCGGCGTGGGCCCAACTGGTGACGAGGGCTACGGCGGCCAGGGCGACGAGTTGTAATGTCCGGCGGGCGGTGCTTTGGCTGGTGTTTAGGGCGAGTTGGCCGGTGGCGGAGCGGGCCATGCGTATGGTGGGTTCGCCGCGGGGGCCGGGTTGGGTTTCTGTGGCGGCGTTTTGGCCGGGGGTGAATTGCCAGTTTTCTTCGGGTTGGAGTCGCCAGCGGTAGGCGCCGTCTACCGGTGATTCGATGGCGATTTTTGTGTAGTTAAGTGGTTCGGTGCGGGCGGGTACGGTGCGTCCGCGGCCGTCGCGCACTACGCCGTGGATGGGTTGGTTTGCGGTGTTGGTAAAGATGTTGACTGATCGGTTGAGTCCTTCTATGCGTTGCAGGTCGAGTTGGCGGGTCATGGTGGCGAAGAAATTAGGGTCGAGTGGCGTTCCGGTGTTGCCGTAGGGGGCGGGGGCGGAGCGTTCCACAAGCACGATGTGTCCGACGGACCATTGGCCGAGTTGTTCGCCGAGTCGGCTGGTGCCACCGGTTAGGGCGGTGGTTAACGAGTTTCGTATTTCGTTGAGGGCGCTATCTGCTTCGAGGGTAAATGGTGCTTGGTCGAGCAGTGTGGGGTAGCCATCGGTGAGGGCGAGGGCGTTTTGTTGGTCGAGCATTACTCCGACGGCGGGCAGCAACTGGGGGTCGCCTATCCAGAGCACTCGTTGGGTTGGGTCTGAGGTGGGGGTTCCGTCGAGTTCTTGGGTGCCGATGAGGGTGGGGATGGTGCTCGTGAAGTCTTTGGCGGGTAGCGCCCAATGGCCGTCGAATGAGGCGAGGATTATTGGGGTGATGGCCAACATGAGGGCGAGGCCAATGGTGGCTGAGCCGAGGTAGCGCAGGCGGGCGGTGCGGTTGGCCAGGAGTTCTCCGAGGCTGGCGGTGCCTGCGGCGGCGGCCCAGGCGATGCCCAGTCCGGCGGGCACTAGCAGGAATTCGGCGCTGGGGGCGGCGTGGCTCCACCATCCTTGGTCGACGATGTAGGCGGTGGCGAATCCGCCGGCTATCAAAAACCAGGAGCGTACGGCGATGGCGAGGTACCATCTTTTGGTGGTGACGAGCGCTACGCCGGGGATGATGAGGAAGGCGGCAGCGAGCAACGGGTAGCCGTAGGTTCCGGTGTTGAAGAGCAACAGGTTTTGGGGGCCGTGTTGGGCGGTGGTCCATGTTTGGGGGCCGAACCAGGTTTCCCATGATCGTCCGTCGAGTATTTCGAGTGTGGCGGGCAGGTGTATCAGGGCGGCCAGCAGGGTGGCGCCGATGGTTACGAGCAGGAGCCTCCAGAGGCCGGCGATGCTGCCGGCTACCATGCTGCCTAAAAAAAGCGCGGCGACTACGAGGGCAGCGGGGATCACCACGGTGGGTTCGAAGGCGACGGCGAGGACTAACACCATGCCGGTGGCGGTGGTTTCGGCCCAGAGGCTGCGTAGTCCGCCGCCGGGGCCGGGTTGGCCGCCGCGTTGGCCGTACGGTACGACGCCTTGGGCACGGGCCAGGTGTTGGCTTATCCAGGGCAGGGTGGCGTAGATGGCGAGGGGCGCCCATTGGCCTTCGGCGAGGGCGTTCCAGGGTATAGGTAGGGCGAGGTACAAAATGACGGCGACGGCGCGGGATCTTCCGCCGCCGACGGGTTGCACCATGCGCCAGACGCCGAGGGCGCCGAGGGGGAACATGGCCAGCACGGCGAGGGCCAATATTTGGCTGGAGTCAAGAGGTAGTAGCCAACTCAGGCCACCCAGAAAGGCCAGGGCGTCGGGGGTGGTTTCGTGGAGTCCGGCGGCGGTGGTTCGCCAGGTGGTTCGCCAGGCGTTGATGAGGTCGAGTGGGTCGGCAGGGAGGGGTTGGTAGCGCCCGATGGCGGGGAGGCCACGGGTGATTAGGTGCCGTGAGCCGAAGCCGAAGATGACGGCGCCGGCCATGAGGGCGAGCCCGCCGGGGCCCAGAAGGGCGGCCCAAAGGCTTTGTAGGCGTTGCCGGGTGGGGGCTTCGCTGCCGGTGCCCAGGGGGGCACGGCCGGTTGCGGCGCGGCGAAACGAGTGCCGGGGGGTGTTGGCCCAGGCCAGCATGGCGAGGTGTCCGCCGCCTTGGTGGGAGCGCAGCAGGGCGCGGCGGGTGCGCAGGCTTCCAAAATGGCCGATGTTCCAGAGCCAAGCAGATAAGAGTGCTTGTACGTAGCGAAAACGGCCGCGTAGTAGCCCGTAAGCCACGCCGATCAGGGTGGCGGCAAGGAGTTCCAGGGTGAGCAGGAAAGCTCGGGAGGCGGGTTGGTTGGCCCAGGTGAGGCGGAGGCGGTGGCGGGGGCCGTAGCGTTCGGGGTTGTTGCTGCGGTGTCGTTTTTTTTCTTCTTGTTTTTTTACTACTATTTGGCGGCCTACGGCGTTGGGGGCGGTGGCGACGATGGCTCCGAGTAGACGGGCGCGCCAGCACAGGTCGGTGGGGGCGTCGGCGGGCTTTAGGGCGGGATCGAACCCTCCAACTGCCGTGTAGAGATCGGTGCGTACCAGTAATGCGGGGGCAGCGGCCACGAATACTTCACGGTCGGCGTCGTATTGGCCTTGGTCTATTTCGCCGGGTTCGTGGCGGGGCACGGTGGTGCCGTAGCGGTCGATGGTGGCGCCTATGTCGGCGAGGAGGTCAATGTTGTGGCCGTTGAGGGTTTTGAGCCCGGTGATGCCGGCGTTGGTGTCGCGAGCTGCTTCGACCATGCGTCGGAGGGCGGTGGCGTCGAGTACCAGGTCGTCTTGGAGGAACAGGTGGTATTGGTGTTTGGTGGGACGGTCGGCCACCAGGGCGGTGGCGGCTCCGTAGGTGGTGGTGCTTTTGGTTTGGATTATTTCGGTGCCGGGCAGTATTTCGTTGACTTGTTCGCTCAGCGTGCTGCGGCGGCTGGCGTCGACCACGGTGACTTGGTAGCTGGGGTGATCTTGGGCGGCCAGAGCGGTGAGTACTTCGCCGAACCACTCTCCTGGTTTGCGGGCGACGAGGATTACGTTTACTTGTGGGGTTGGTTCGGGGCTGGGTTCGGGTGCCGAGGCAGAGGCGGGTATTGGGTCAGCCGAGGCAGTTGTGGTTGTTTCGTCCGGCTGTTCCGGTGGGTTTGGGGAGTCCACGGTAGTTTGACCCTAGCGTCGCCGAGGGTGCCGAAGTGATCAAGCACCGTCTAGTGTTGCGGTGTGCATATTTTCTGGGTGTTGGTGGCTTCGTGAAAGCGCTGGTTACGGGGGCGGCGGGTTTTGTGGGCCATTATTTGTTGGCGCATTTGGCAGATTCAGGCGATGAAACGGTGGCCACTGACCGAGCGACTGGTGGTCCAGATTTGTTGGATTCTGCGGCTTTAACCGCCTTGTTTGCTGCCGAGCGGCCGGAGGTTGTTTATCATTTGGCGGGTCAGGCCGATGTGGGTCGTTCTTGGCAGGAGCCGTTGGCTACTTTTCGGGCCAATGCGGAAGGCACGTTGAATGTGTTGGCTGCGGCTCGCGATGCGGGGGTACGCCGGGTGGTCACGGTGACTAGTGCAGATGTTTATGGGCGGGTAAGTCCTGAGGATCTTCCTCTTTCTGAGCAGGCGCCACTACAGCCGGTGTCTCCTTATGCGGCCTCAAAAACGGCGGCGGATTTGCTGGCTCAGCAAGCCTTTTTAGGTCATGGCCAAGAAGTTATTCGGGTGCGAGCTTTTAACCATTTGGGGCCGGGGCAACGCGAGCAGTTTGTGTGTTCCGCATTGGCGGCCCGTATTGCTCGTAACGAACAGAATGGTTCGCTTGAGTTGAAGGTGGGTGATTTGTCGGCCAAACGTGATTTTACCGATGTGCGTGATGTGGTGAGGGCGTATCGTTTGTTAGCCGTCGAGGGCCATCCGGGCCAGGCCTACAACGTGTGTTCTGGGGTGTCGGTGAGTGTGCAAAGCGTGGCTGAGCAGTTGCTGGCTTTGGCTCGCCACCCGATGAACTTGGTAGTAGACCCATCTTTGTTGCGCCCGGTTGATTTACCGGATTTACGCGGCGATGCCACCAAACTTCACTCTCATACGGGGTGG
>JAPKBH010000051.1 GCA_028823445.1 Acidimicrobiales bacterium
GAGCGTCCGCCTGAAAAGCGGAAGGTCACCGGATCGACGCCGGTCCCGACCACCAGACAAAGCCCACCTCCCGGTGGGCTTTGTTGCTTTTGGTGGCCTAATGTTTTCTGATGACCATTAACTCGCGTGTCCTTCTTTCAGAAGCCAACTTGCGCCATGTTGGCGGAGTCTCGACCGAAGATGGCCGTTTTGTGGACACCGGTTTGTTGTTTCGGAGTGGCTATCTCAGCGACCTTTCCGGTGACTCTTTTACTCTTCTCCAAGGTTTAGAGTTACGCAATATGGTGGATTTACGCCGCCCCACGGAAAGCCAGGAGCGGCCTCATCCCAAGCTGATGGATTGCCAGATCCATGCTTTTTCAGTTTCTGAAGACGACAACGAGTTCGCGGTTATCGCCAATCGGTTGGGTGAACCGGGTTTGTCACAACAAGCGCCAGAAATGATTGCCCAATATTTTGCCGGCAATATCACTCATCGACTGGATCGTTACCGCCCGGTTTTTCAGTTTGTTACTAACCCTGATCACTACCCGTTGCTGTTTAATTGCACCGCAGGCAAAGACCGCACCGGCTTCGTGGCCGCCATTGTGTTGCGTTTATTGGGGGTAGCAGAGTCCGTGGTGGTTGACGATTTCCTTTTAAGCAACGAGGTGCGTCGGGTGTGGATTGACCAACGCTTTGCAGAGTTTCGTGACCGTCTAGCGCAAGAGGCAGGGGTAGCGCCAGAAAGTTTAAGCGATGACGTGTTGGCTCCCCTTCGCACTTTGTTGCTGACCCAAGCTTCTTTTATTGAGGCTGTCTTTGCTGCGGTAGAACATAAGTGGTCTTCTTGGGAAGTTTTTCGCCGAGATGGGTTAGGTATTGACGACGCTCAATTTTCTCGATTTCAAAAAGCTTTGCTGGTTTAATCTGCTTGCCTTTGCGCGGCCCAAGTTTTTAAGGCATGATCAACCTCTAAACCACGACGAGGTGAACCATGACTTTTCATAAAAACATTTACATCAACGGCGCTTGGGTTCCTTCGGGCGGCGACACCAGCATTGAGGTAATCAACCCTTCCACTGAAGAAGTCATTGGCTCGACACCACGTGGGGTGGCCGCCGATGTAGACACGGCCGTGGCCGCCGCTAAAGCAGCGTTTGGTCCTTGGGCTGCGCTGAGTTTGGAAGAACGCTTGGGCTACATAGAAGGCTTGGCCGGGCAATTAGGGGCCCGCATGGAAGAAATGGGCGCGCTTATTTCTTCCGAAATGGGCATGCCGACCATGTTGGCCAACATGATTCAAGCCGGTTTACCTACCGCTACCACGGGCAGTGTGCCTGGTACCGCTCGGGCCTTTGCTTTTGAAGAAGACCTCGGTCGCACCTTGGTCACCCGTGACCCAGTAGGGGTGGTGGCTTGTATTACCCCGTGGAACTACCCGTTGCATCAAATTATGGCCAAGATAGCTCCGGCCATGGCCGTGGGTTGCACGGTGGTGCTCAAGCCCAGCGAGGTTGCCCCACTGAACGCCTTTTTGTTGGCGGAAATTATCGATGGCTTGGGTTTCCCTCCCGGCGTCTTCAACTTGGTTTCTGGGCTGGGCCCCGAGGTCGGCGAAGCCATGGCGGCTCACCCCGACATCGACATGATTTCCTTTACTGGTTCTACCCGAGCCGGTACACGGGTAGCCGAGGTAGCTGCCCCCAACGTGACCCGGGTGCATCAAGAACTCGGCGGTAAGTCGGCCAACATTGTTTTGAGTGACGCCGATTTCTCGGCCGCTATTCCGGGTGCCGTCAACGCTTGCTTTTTGAACTCGGGCCAAACCTGTAGCGCGCTTACTCGTTTGTTGGTGCCAGCAGACCGCATGGACGAAGCCGCCGAATTGGCCGGCCAAATTGCTGCCGGATTCACTCCAGGGGCCGCCGACGGTGAAGGTACCCGCTTAGGACCACTTGTTTCTCAAGCCCAATGGGATCGGGTACAAGGCCTTATCCAAACTGGCATAGATGAAGGCGCCACTTTGGTAACCGGGGGAACCGGCAAACCCGAGGGGCTCGATGTGGGTTATCACACCCAACCGACGGTGTTCGCTAACGTCACCAACGACATGGCTATTGCCCGTCAAGAAATCTTTGGCCCGGTGCTTTCCATTATTGGTTACTCCGACGACGACGATGCGATAGCTATTGCCAACGATTCGGACTACGGCCTTTCTGGTGGGGTGTGGGGAACCGACCCCGACCGTGCTTTGTCGGTGGCTCAGCGTTTACGCACCGGCCAGGTAGACATGAACGGTTCTATTTTGAACACCGATGCTCCTTTTGGCGGCTACAAAAAATCTGGGAACGGCCGTGAGTTGGGCCGCCACGGGATGGAAGAATTCTTAGAGGCCAAGCAAATAAACCTGCCCGCTGGCTAGCCCGGGCTTGCCAATAACGCTCGTTATCGGTAATATGTAATCAACGAGTTAGCCAAGTGGCTAACTTCTCACCTTTTCCACTAATTTCGGAGGAACCATGAAAATCACCGTTGACGCTGATAAATGCGAAGGCCATAGCCGTTGTTACTCGCTGGCCCCTGAGTTAGTAGACGTAGATGACTACGGCAACGCCTTTGTCCTCAACGAAGGTCAGGTGCCCGAAGGCATGGAAGAACGAGCCCAACTCATTGTCGACAATTGCCCTGAGTTCGCTATCGAAATCCAGGAGGGCTGACCATGGCCGACGCCGAACGCTGCCCCGTAGAAAACATCGCCACCGATTACGACATCTTTGACCCGGATTACATCAAAGACCCGGTACCCGCTTGGACAGAAATACGTGAAGGCCAATGCCCCATTGCCCACACCGAACGCTGGGGCGGGTCTTGGCTACCCACCCGTTACGAAGACGTCCAAGACTTGGCCAAAATGGTGCCCGAACTTTCCAGCGCCAACCCAGGGCCCATCGTGGTCAACGTTCCTGAAGAGTTCCGCCGGCCTGAACGCGAGGGCCACAACGGAGCGGCCCCCATTAGCGCTGACCCTCCCGAACAAACCTGGACCCGCAAGGCACTGCTACCCCATTTCACCCCCAAAGCCATTGCCCCCCAACGCACCTACTCCGAAACCCTCTGCCATGAACTCATTGACGGGTTCATCGACAACGGGGGTTGCGACGGTGCCGTCAACTACGCCCAGCAAATTCCGCCTCGGGTCATTGCCCACAAACTCGGCGTAGATGAAAGCATGGTTGACGAATTCATTATCTGGGTGCGCAACGTTTTAGAACTCGGTCTCACCCAACCTGAGTTGCGGCTCAAATACGGCGACATGATCCACGGCTTCTTCGCCGTTGAGGTGGCTAAGCGCCGCCAAAACCCCAAAGACGACCTCATAACTGCCCTCTGCACCACCGAGGTCGATGGCCAAATGCTACCCGACCACGTCATCGTGGGCATGTGCAACCTTCAACTAGTAGCTGGCATTGACACCACCTGGTCATCTATTGGGTCTGCGCTCTGGCATTTCGCTACCCACGAAGAAGACCGCCGCCGTATGGCCGCCACCGACCACAACGACCCCCTCTGGGACTCCGCCATTGAAGAACTCTTGCGGGCCTACTCGCCGGTCACCATGGCCCGCACCGTCATGGAACCCGTAGAGATCAACGGCGCCAGCCTGCAGGTGGGCGACAAGGTGTTGATGAACTTCCCGGGCGCTAACCACGACCCCGAGGTATTCGAAAACCCCGACCAAGTAATTTTGGATCGCCAACGCAACCGCCACATCGCCTTCGGCTCCGGCATCCACCGCTGTGCTGGGTCCAACCTGGCCCGCATGGAAATGGAAGTAGCCCTCAAAACCTGGTTCGCTCGCATCCCCGAGTTCACCTTGGCCAACCCCGATGAGGTCACCTGGGCCGGCGGTCAAGTACGCGGCCCCCGCATCATGGCCATCAATTTCGGCTGAGTTTTACTGCGCAGCCAAAGCGGCGTTAAACACGCCCTCGTTAATCGCTTGCTGAGTTTCGGCGTCGATTTCGTCTAACAAGGTGATGGTGACATCATTAATGGTGGCCGTGCAAGGAAACAAATGTGGGTACTGGCCCACCGGAGCACCGGTATCTACCCCCACGTCGAAGGTTTCTCCACTCATTGAAAAAACCACCGGCACGGTGGCTTCTATACGGCCTGAGGCCACCATTTCTTGATCAACAAAGAGGTGAGCGGTTCCCCCTTTGCCGAAACCACCGTCGTAATCAAAAAGCATGCGCACCTCATGAGGCCCAGGAGTTAAAGGTTCTGAAGCTTCTATGGTCGTTCGCTGGTGCCCAAACAAGTTGTAATGATAAACCGGTCGCCCCTCTTGCAAATAAAGCGTCCACCCGTTGAGGTTCCCCCCCTGGCACACGATGACCCCTTCAACGTCTGAAGCGCCCACCTCTAGCCGAGCCACCAAATCAAAGGACCGGTTTTTAATATCAATCACGCTGCCTTCTGGCATGCGCACATGGGCCGAGGTGTAGGTGGCCTGTTTTGCCCCCTGCAACGGTGAAGGCGGCCGAGTGCTCTCGTCGAGACGGTCCCCCGGGTCGCGAAGCGGGTAAACCCCATTACGGCGGGCCTCCGCATCAAATAACTCTTTCATCTCGGCCAAACGCTCGGGCTGTTCTTGGGCCAGATTATGGCTTTGAGAAAAGTCGGTGGTGATGTCGTAGAGTTCCCATTTTTCTTGCGGACCATCAAAGGGTTGACTGGCCATACGAATCCACGGCACCCGGCCATGAAAACACGAAGCGATATAACCCTCGTGGTAAATAGCTCGATTGCCTAAAATCTCAAAATATTGGGTAGTCCTTTTGCTCGCCGCTGAGGCCTCGTCAAAGGAGTACCCCATGGAGGTTCCCTCAATAGGCATCTGCTTTACCCCGTTCACTACTTCTGGCGGTTCCACCCCGGCGGCTTCGTAAATGGTGGGCGCCAAGTCAACCACATGATGGAACTGGGTACGCAAACCACCGGCATCGGTAATGCGCTTAGGCCATGACAAAGCCATGGCGTTACGGGTGCCTCCCAAATGCGAAGCCACCTGTTTCATCCATTGAAACGGTGCATCCTGAGCCCACGCCCACCCCACGTTGTAATGACATTCACACGCTGCGGTACCAAAGTCGGCCATGTGTTCTAAGAGCCACTCCGGGTCTTCGTGTACCCCGTTTTGAAACGAAGGAGCCGACCAGGCCCCATGAATGGTTCCCTCGGCCGACGCCCCGTTGTCGCCCGTGACATAAACAAAAAGAGTATTTTCCCATTCACCCATGGTTTCTAAGGCATCGATCAACTTTCCGACTTGAGCGTCGGTGTGGGCCAAAAACGCCGCAAATACTTCCATCAAACGTCGAGCCACCGGCTTGTACCGATCGGGGTATTCATCCCAACTGGGTATTTCTTCTGGACGAGGCGTGTTCACCGTGCCGGCCGGGATAACCCCTAAAGCTAATTGTTTCTCAAAAATTTGTTGTCGGAGAGCATCCCAGCCTTCATCGAACTGGCCCGCAAATTGGTCGAGCCAATCGGCCGGAACCTGCAAGGGGGTATGCACCGCACCGGGAGCAAAATAACAAAAAAACGGCCGATCCGGTCGGTGCGCTTTTACTTGTTGCATCCACTTAATGGACTGCTCAGCCAAATCTTCGGTGAGGTGATAATCATCACGCCCCACATAAGGCTCAATGGGGGTCGTTTGATCATAAAGAGCCGGTTCAAACTGCGAGGTTTCTGCACCCGGAAAACCATAGAAGCGATCAAAACCCAAACCGGTGGGCCAACGATCAAAAGGACCGGCCGGGCCTAACTCCCACCGAGGGGTGAGGTGGCCTTTGCCAAACATCCCGGTGGCGTACCCGTTAGAGCGAAGTACCTCAGCCACTGTGGCTGCTTCGGCAGGGATTATTGAGTCGTAACCAGGGAACGAGTTCGCTACCTCAGTGATGCACCCCATGTGCACGGTGTGGTGATTACGGCCGGTAAGCAGCGAGGCACGGGTGGGGGCACAAAGTGCCGTGGTGTGGAACTGGTTGTAGCGCAAACCTTGATCAGCAACACGGTCACACGCTGGAGTAGTTATGGGGCCACCAAAAGTAGAAAACGACCCGAAGCCCACATCGTCGAGCAACACCACCACCACGTTGGGGGC